>JAURPJ010000022.1 GCA_030835305.1 Verrucomicrobiota bacterium
CAGGTCGGGCGTGAATTGAATGCGTTTAAATCCAAGTGACATTGTCTCGGCCAGCGAACTCACCAGAAGGGTCTTGGCCAAGCCGGGAACTCCGACGAGGAGACAGTGTCCCCGGGCAAAAATAGAGATCATCATTTCGTCAATGACCTCGTCCATCCCCACGATCGTCTTGCGAAGTTCGGTGACGATGGCATCCCGGGCTTCGCCGAGCTTTTTTACGGCCTGAATGTCGTCGTTTTCTTTGGTCATGAGCTAAATTTGAGATCGTAAGAGAATGAATTGGGAAGCCTTCCATAAAGATGCAGCGACCGCAGATGGACGATACCTCTTTCCCTGACGGCATCTTACTCTCTTTCAGAGCATTTTTGGCAAACTTTTGGAAGGTTCTTTGCGGGGGTGGCTTGCCCGCAATTGGACAGGATCGTTATTTGGCCGTGTTCTCTATTGAAGTTGACGAGTCGTCTTCGAATTTCACGACGTGGGTGACCTGGATCTCGGAGACGAAGACGACACCGGAGTGCCTGTCGTAGAATGAAGCGAGACCTTCGATGATTGGGTTGATGAGCTCCACGGGGACGGCTGCGTTGATCATGATGACGTCGTCCTCGTTGAGAGTCGCGTGGTCTGCGTGGGATGCTTGATCCCCTTTTCCCAAGATGTTGCTGATGATGGTATATCCTTTGAGACCGGGACGATCGAGGAGATCGGTGACGGAGGCCTGATGCTCACCGGCTAGGACGACTTCCAGTTACTTGAGCGGGTGAAGTTTAGATTTTTCAGACGGCTCTTGTTTCAGCGAGTTTGGAAGGATCTGTGGGAAGAGGCTGGTCGGTCCAGTTTCCTCCTTCGAAGGTGTGAATAAGCTGGGTCTCGGGATCGACGACCATCATACGGATCCACTCGTTCTTCACGAGGTTGCGAACCGAGGCGACGGCTTCGATGGCCAATTGGGCGTGCTCGATGGGTGCTTCTATAAGAGCCATCAAACGAACCGGTTGGTGGAAGGGCTTGCCGTTTTTGAGAACAGTCTGGGCGGGAAGTCCGGTGCGGAGGTCGCTTTGGTTTCCCGTCATTACTCCAAACTTTCCGGCGACGTTATGATAAACCTTGCTACCACTACCGAATTGTTCGTTGTCCACGGTGGAGAAGTAGTGCTCCATGTTGATCCATTGACCCACGACGAGCGGGCCGGTAAGAATGCTTTCGAGGAGACGACAGTTTGGATCGATGCGGTAGTCGTAGGATTGGAGGAAAGAGCGGCCGTCGAGCGAGTGGTGGCGGGTCAGTTCGCGGCGGCCTATGATAAAGTAGCAATTTCGGGACAGGCCCCACTCCGGACGAACCTGGGACCAGTCGGTAGAGTTTCTCTGCGCGATGTGGAAGGCCCTGATAGCGGTTTCCGGCTGGGTGTCGGAAAGAGTGGGGAGACGTTCTTGGGCGGCGAGGTGAGAGGCTCCGGAGAGGCCCTTGCGAAGCCAGTCGAGATAGAAGAGGTGGGACGGTGGGATGCGGTCGAGGTCATGTAGCTTGACCTCGTCGGTGGTAGTGTTGTGCAGCGCGGGAATGAAGCAAACGTCTTCGGGAATGGTGATACCCATCTTTTTGACGCGGGCTCGTACCTCGGCTCGGTTGGCCATTTGGGAAATGACGCGGGCGCTGACAAGGCCGTGATTTCCGCCGCAGGCTCCGCAGTCGAGAGCCGACTCGTAAGGGTTGTTGTCGGTGAAACTTCCGTGTCCGGTAATGACGACGAAGCGGGCAAAGTCCTCGGTTAGGCCGATGGCGCTGAGAGCCGTGGCGACGAAGTTGGCCTGTTCGTCGAGAGTGAAGCCAATTCGTCCGAGCTGATCCATTTGACCGTCGGCGAACTCGCGGTTGATACGATAGTCCTCGCGGAGGTGCTTGATGAGAGCATCAAGGCGGGTGGGTTCGATTTTCAGCAGGGTGGCGAGGCTCGAGGTGTTGACGTTCAGGCCCATAGCGGTCTCGCGAAGGCCCTTCACGATCTCGTCGCTGATTTCATCGGCGGCCAGATGGAGTTCGTGCTTCAATCCCTTGATAATGAGGGCACGCTGAACGGTTTGGAGAATAGACTCAGCTTGTTCCTTGTCGAGCTTGTCTAAGAGGAGAAGGCTTTCCGGTTTCTCGGAATTAATCAGTTTGTTTCTCCATTTGGCGTAGCCTCGAGGCGCGAGGGTCTTGCCAATCATTTCGAGACCAAAAAGGAGGCCGATGGCTTCGACGGTCACGAATGGGGAAACGACAGATTCTTTCAATCCGTGTAGGGCTTTCTCCAGAGTGGTGAGGGTATCCTGTTCTTCCGACAAGGCCTCAGTCGTGATTTCAAGTACGACATTCTCCGGAGTCAGGATGACGGGGCAAAGGTGGGTTTCGCTACCCTTACCGAGTTCGATAAAGCTTACCGGGACCCCGAAGAATCCGGCGATCCCGAAGGTTTGGTAGTCTCCGATGCTTTCGAGATTTCGGCGAAGTCGCTCGGAGCGGGTATCGATGCAGAAAAGAGCTTGAGCGAAGGGGCGTTCGTCACGCTTGGGTGCCGGGGCGAGGTTGAGTTGTTTACCGAGTTGTTGCATCGCGTATTGTTCCATGCCGCGAAGCCAGAACATGCCTTCTTGATTCTCTACTTTGGCGAGAACTTTGAGGAGCTTTTCGAGGTCAGTAATGTCGAGGGAAGTCAGTTTGTCTTCCTGATCTACTGAGTTTGCGAGGTTACGGAGACGCTTGGCCTGCTGTTTAGCGAGCGAGGCACTCTTGGCCTTAGTGTATTCCAAAAACGTCTTTTGGATGAGATTGCCGTTTCCGCGACTGATAGCGACGTCGAGTTTGTGCGCCATCGTAGGGAGGGCCTTACGATGGTGGAATTCGTAGCGAAGAAAGGCGTCTTCGGTGCGCTTGTTGATCATCTCTTCGATCTCTTCGACCGAGGTGGCAAGGCCGCGGCGGCCGTGGGCTTGGATGAGGGCCAAAGCCAGAGTCATACGGACGGCCACGAAATCGACAAGGCCTCCGGGGAAAGTTTTATTAAAGTGGTAGTCCTCGGCCTGTTCACGCCAGCGGATGAAGCCGGACCAGCCGTGGAGTTGGGCGAGTTCGCGGGTGAAGTATCCGGTCCAGTGTTCTTGCTCGACGCCAAGGGTCCGGAGGACGTGAATGATTGTTCCTTCCGCAGTGCCGTCAGCCTCGAGGATATTTTGGAATCGAAGTCCGAGGAGAGTGAAGCGAATGTTGCGCCGGGCCAGATTCTTCCAGGCGTTGAAGAAGCCTTGCTTGCGCATGGGCATCTTCCAGACGGACTGACCTTCGTCATAAAAATCAAGGCAGCTTTTTACCACGAGCTCGTTGAGGTCTTCGGTGATCTTGCTTCCGAAGAGATCATCAATTGCTTTGCCGAGTGGCTGTTCACCGAGGAGTCGTTCGTGCAGGCCCTGCCGAATAGTTTCGATGTCAATTTCTTCCTCGGGAAGGGCTTCGTTGGCGAGAGCTGCTTTGATTTGAGAAGTGGAAAGAAGGGCGTCGGATTTGCTGAGCGGGGTTTGCTCGTGGTAAAGCATCTGCTTGCACCAAGCTAGGGTATCGAGGCCCTCGGGCGTGTCTTCTTGCTTGAGGAAATCTTGGAGGAGGGAGTCGATCTTGGTTTGATCGATTCGCCCCTCTGCCAGATAGTCCTGGTAGCGACTTCTTGGGAGGAAGGCGCGGGCGTGGAAAATTTTACTTCCCACGGCGGTCGCTTCATCGAAAGGAAGGTCCTCGAGCCCATGCAAGGGATTGTGGTGAATAAACGAGCGCATGGGCCAGAAGAAGGGCACAGGCTCCGCGGCCACATGGATCATGGAGCGGACTTTTAGCTTTTCTTCTTGTGTAAGACTCATGACAAAAGGGTAAGGGTGTGGATTCCGAAGGCGGCAAGAGCGGTGAGGATGAGGGCGTAAAGCCACGCCGTTCCACGGGAAATATCTTCAATTTCTTCATGGTCTTCTTTGCCGATGATGAAGCCCTGAATCAGGCGGGCACCGGCCCAACCCCAAGTGAGCCAGATTAGACAGAGCAGGATACTTGATATCAGACTACCGTGGGTTGCTTCAAAAAAGGCGGCGGTCATGGCTGTGAATCCGGGAAAGACCGGGGTTGCCACGATCGCGAGGATTGTGAAGACAAAGACGCCGCTAAAGCGTGGCATGGCGTGGCCGAGGCCATTGTAAAGTCCGGCATAGGAAGCGCCGAATTGCTTCTCAAGCTGACTGCCGAGGAGGGTGAGAAGAACCAGTGGAAGACTTAGTCCAAGGGCAAGGAGTTGAAGGGTTTGGGCTTGGTCGATGGAGCCTGCTACCAACCAGAGAATGGTCCACGATGAGATCGCAAGAAAGCTGACCCAGTGAGTGAGTTCTCGCAGGACGAGAGCCCGGAAGCCATAAAAGAGCGAGGTTGCCAGAGCGAGATGAATCACCCATGCAGGCGGGCAGGAGTTGGTCTCTTGCAGGAGCCAGAGTCCGATCTGTGGCCATGCCATGAGAACGATGATTCTGGGCAGTGATTTGCGAAGCCCTTCAAACAAGAAGCTGAAGAGCATACTGAGAGGGAAGAGCGGTAAAAAGAGTGCCGCAGCTAGAATCTTGGAGTCCATGAGTTTAGCGCCATCTGAGTAAAACGTTAATGCGTGCAGCCAATTGGAGGAGCGAGCGGGCCATCCAGGAGTAGATGTCCATGAGGTAGAATTCGCGCGAGATCAGCGCGTAGAAACTCAACCACAAGTTGTTGCATCGCTCCTTGTTATCACGGAGGCGATTTTGCTCCGAATAGTAGGTAAAAATCCAACCGGCTACGATGACAAGAGTGGTCAGAATTAGAACCAGGTCGAACCAAACGACATCGATGGTGGCGGTGGAGTAGATTTGTTTTCGGAAGACTTCGTCCGGGTAAAGGAAGTGATCGAATGCGTGGCCGATCAGGGTGTATCCGGCGATGAGAACGGTGAAGGAAACTAAAATGGTTCCGATCATTCGCGGGAAGTTCTGGGTGTTCATCCGATAGGTCGTGAATAGGAGTTGCGCGCCGGTTACCCAACCGAAGAAGAGGAGAATAATGGCACCCTGTTTTTGATAAAAATCCTTCGCGACCAGCCAGTGGGCGATAAAGATGATGGCGATTGGAACAGCAATGGTAATGAGAGCCATGACCAGCCAGGGTTGGCGGCGCACCGCGGTTTTCCGCTCCACCGCGAAGGTGTACAGATCCTGCTTGGGAACACCATCGTGCTTGCGGGCTTTACTTATGGCGCTTCCGGCACTCAGGAACAAGGTGCCTTTGAAAAATCCGTGGGCGATGAGGTGGTAAATCGCGAGGGAGAAGGCGCCAACACCGCACTCCATCACCATGAACCCCATCTGGCCCATGGTGGAGTAGCCGAGGGCTTTTTTGATATCATTTTGGGTCAGCATCAGGACCGAGCCAATGATGGCGGTGATTAGGCCGACAAAGAAGATGACGTGAAGGGCGGCTTCGGTTTGAGCGAAGATGGGAGCAAATCGATTGATGAGGAATCCACCGGCATTCACGATGCCGACGTGCATGAGGGCGGAGACCGGAGTGGGGCCGCCCATGCTGTAAGGGAGCCAGGTGTGAAGGAGGAATTGAGCAGAGCGGGCGAAGGCTGCAACCGCTACCAACGCGCCGGTGATTTCTTCCACGGTAAATCCGCCGTATTTATGCACGCCGGGAGCGGAGCGGATTTCGGCGAAGATTTCGGAGAGCGACCAGGTGCCAAAGGTATGGAAAAGAATTCCTGCGGCCAGCATCATGGCGAGATCGCCAATCCGATAAGTTATGAGTGTCCAAAATGCGTGCCGAGACGAGAGCGCACTGCGTAGATTAAATCCAATTAGGAAATAAAGGACAACTCCCACGAGATGCCACGACACCACCATGGTCAGGAGATCTCCGGCCGAGCCCATGAGGAGTAGGGCTGCAACCATCAGGTCGAGGAGAATGAAAAAACGCCCATAGCCGTCTTCTTCAGCCATATATTTCACAGAATAAATCCGAACTATGAGACTAATACCCGTGATAAGAACCGCCATAAGACAGCTGAGAGGATCGGAAAGCAAAATTCCAATTCCATTGCCAAGATGGACGTTAGTGACAGGACTCCCTGCAAGCTGATCACCCAAAAGGATAACTGCGATAATAAAGCTAACGAAACTGGCTCGGACGGAAATTTTCGCCACTGAGCGGCCAAGCTGCTTTGCAAAGAGCTGATTAATCAGAGCAACCAGAATAGGTAGCAGAGGTAGAAGCAGGAATAATTGCTCCATGGATTAGTTTGGCATTTGGGGTTAAATAATGTTTTTTGTTTCCTGAAATAGAA
The DNA here is from genome assembly GCA_030835305.1 of Verrucomicrobiota bacterium. GTDB lineage: Bacteria > Verrucomicrobiota > Verrucomicrobiia > Verrucomicrobiales > Akkermansiaceae > SW10. The sequence continues at coordinate 6,383 of JAURPJ010000022.1, forward strand.
TACATGTTTTTAATTGCACGACGACAACAATCGTCAAGTAGTTTATCTAAAAAAAATCGCCCCAAAGATTCGTGCGCCAGGATTTCCAGGAGGCTTTTCTCATCTTCACAATACCTTAAAATCTTATTGCAAAGTCAGAACCGCTCAAGGAAGTCACTAGAAGTCATCTCATAAATGTTGGAGCAGGATTTTTACGCAGGCAAGGTGGATGAAACCCGCGTAGTTGAGGTGGTGGTATTCGTAACGCACAACGGTTCGGCGTGAGTTGAATAACCAAGCGAAAAATCGCTCCACTTTCCAGCGCTTCTTGTAGCGCCTCAGTTTGCGTCCATCCTGCATTGGAGGGCGTTTGCGATTGCGGCGATGGGGACAGATGAGTTCTCCATCGACGGCC
>JAURPJ010000023.1 GCA_030835305.1 Verrucomicrobiota bacterium
CCCATCCCAAAGGCATTAGTCGCCACTGCAATATCAGCCTTGCGCGAGATAAAGGCATTCTGGGTCTCCTCGCGCTCCATGTCGCTCATGCCTCCGTGATAGGCGATGCAACTTAAACCCCAGGAATGAATGGTCTCCGCCACTTCCTCAACCTTCTTGCGGGTGGCGCAGTAGACGATGCCGGTCTTATTTTCCGCGAGCACCTTTTTCAAGCGACCATACTTCTGAGCGACCTTCTCGACCGGCGTAATGGTGAAACTCAAATTGGGGCGTTCAAAACCACTGATACTTTCGAAGGGTTCGCGGAGCTTGAGGACGCCTCGAATATCATCCCGCACAATGGGAGTGGCGGTCGCGGTGAGAGCGACACATTGCGGACGGCCCAGGCCTTCAAGCGCCTTACCCAATCTCATATAATCGGGCCGGAAATCGTGACCCCATTGGCTCAGGCAGTGCGCTTCGTCAATCGCCACCATCTCAATTTTCACATCGCGGAGCGCATTCATGAATGAGCCCGCTCGAAATCGTTCCGGCGCGATGTAAACGAGCTGATAGGCGCCATTTTTCATCCCATCAAGCCGCTCCTTTTGCTCATTCCAAGTCAGGGTGGAGTTAATTAAGGTGACCGCAACCCCACGCTCCTCGAGAGCATCGACCTGATCTTTCATCAGGGCTATGAGAGGACTTACCACCAAGGTGACCCCTTCCCGACAGAGCGCGGGAAGTTGGTAGCAGAGAGACTTTCCCCCGCCGGTAGGCATCACCACCGAGCCGTCGCGCCCCGAGAGAATCTCTTCAATCACACCCTCCTGTCCGTCCAGAAAGTCTTCAAATCCGAAAACTTCCTGAAGCTTCTCGCGGGCATGGTCGATAGGAGACATCGGGATGAGTCAAATGAACAGCATTAGAAAGTGCAAGAAAATCAAGAGGGTTGCACAGCATAGAGTTCCAGCTACGGTGGACGTGACACTGAGTTATGAAACTAGTACCCATTATTGTATCCACCCTCTTTGCTTGCAGCTCGTTCACCTTCGCAGGAGGTGAAGGCTGGATGCACGACTTCGAGGCTGCCAAGAAGAAGGCCGCCGCTGAAAACAAAGACCTCTTTATCGATTTCACCGGCTCGGACTGGTGCGGTTGGTGCATCAAGCTGAATGAGGAGGTTTTCCAGCATGAGCCTTTTAAGAAAGGCGTCGCCGACAGCTTCATTTTAGTCGAACTGGATTACCCCCGGGACAAATCAAAGCTTTCCAAGAAAACGATTGCACAGAACGAAAAGCTTCGTGAGGAGTATCAAATCCAGGGCTACCCGACCATCCTCCTGACCGACGCCGAGGGCCGCCCCTACGCGAAGACCGGCTACCAAAAAGGGGGCCCCGAATCCTATGTGAAGCACCTCGAGGAGCTGACTGAAACCAAGAAAGCCCGTGACGAGGCCTTCAAAAAAGCCTCCTCCGCCAAAGGTCTAGAAAAAGCGATGGCCTTGAACGCCGGACTCCAGGAAGTGCCCGAAGACTATCGTCGGCTTTACCCGGGCGTCGTCGAGGACATCATCGCCAATGATCCCGAGGACAGGACCGGTCTCAAAGCCGCCCAGGCCGCCCGTGACGCAAAGATCGAACTCGAAAAGAAACTCCAGGCTGCAATGCAGGGCGGTAAGAGCTCCGAAGCCCTCACCCTGATCGACACCTACATCAAGGAGCAAAAACTCGAAGGTGCGGCTAAACAGGAGGCCATGATGTATAAGCTGAATATTCTCTTCGGCGACAAGGATTTTGAGGCACTCGAAAAGGCTATCGATGAAGTCATCGCTGTTGACCCGGATTCTAAAACCGGCAAACAAATGACCAGCTTCAAAAACACCAGACTGAAGCAAATGAAAGCCCAGGCTGAAGCAAACAAGGAGTAAAACTCATTTCAATCTCAGGAGCGCGTGCGGCCGAGTGCCTCACGCGCTTCTTTTTATCTTTCACTCGGAGGACCTGTAGACGAAACAAAAGAATTTTGCCTTTGGCATGGCCTGAACCTCGTGTGAGAGCAGCCCATTCTCATCCGCTGTTATTGCGACCCCGTCATTCCAGATCTCGAGATCAGAAGATGACTTCAGAAGATAGGTCACGCGGGGCACACCTGTGGCCTCGACCATCATGACCTCGTTCTCCGGGGAGAATCGGGCTTCGGCAGGCAGCAGGACAAGGGATAGCTCATCGTTGTCGTCGAAAGGTGAAGACCATTTCTCGTTACGATAAATATTTGATCCCGCCAGTGTGCCCAAGAAATCGATCAACGCTCCTTTTTCGTTCTCGGAAAGATTCAGTCGTTGCGGCTGGGGCGGCGGGCCACCGGGACGCGGGGGAGGTCCCGCCAATCTTGGATCCAGCCCTTGGGTCAGCGCAGGAATCGCGTTGTAGTGGTTCACGACATCCAAAAGAGTGGCCTTGGAGCCGTCATGCATGAATGGCCCGTTGAGACCGCCATTGGTATTGACCAGGTCGCGCAAACTCGGCGAGCGGCGATTCGTCAGATCCTGGCCACCTCCGAGCGAAGTGATCACTCCATTGTGGCCTGAATTGGGATCGATATCAAAGGTTGGAGGTTGGTGGCACGCGGCACATCCCGCTCCACCTCCGGGCCCGGGCGGCCGGCTGAAAATTCTTTTTCCCAAATTCTCACTGGCTGTGAAATTCGTGAAATCCGCATTGAGGTCCGGGGCAGAGGCAAGACCCCGGTCATACTTGCTGTCAAAGGACTGGATACTACGAACGAACTGAGCCAAGGCCCGCTGCATCCGGTCTTCGGTGACCCTGGGAGTGCCATAAACCGCCGTGAAGAGAACCTGATAAAGTTCAATTCGGGACACCCTCTCCACCAGAGCCGATAGATCGGGATCGCCATCGGCTCCGCTGAATCCCATCTCGATGTGATCTTGAATCGGCTGGGTAGTTTGCGCCTCAAGAGTCGGCGCCCGCTCGTCCCAGAAGAAGCGCCGCTCATTGGCGAAGCGCGCATTGACGAGTCGCATGGAATGCCGCCCGGTCGTCCCGGCCGCTCCGACGCTCGCCACGGCGGGATCTCCAAAGGCTGCTTCTTGTTGATGACAGGAAGCACAGGAAACCGTTGAGTTTTTCGAGAGGCGCTTGTCGTAAAACAAAACCCGCCCAAGGGTGGCTCCGATGTTGGTGATGGGATTATTGTCAGGAGTATTCTCCCGATTGATGTAGGAGGGAACTTCTTGATCCGCATACGAATGTAGCTTCGTTAAATCCAATACCGCCTCTTGCGCGGAAAGTGAACTGGAAGCAACCAACCCAAGTAAAATAATCGCTTTCATTCCGCAGGGTTGCAAAACAAAGATGAACGGGAGGTGAACACTATTCCCTGTTTGTTGGCGCGATCTTCAACAGGCAGAAATAGAGCGTGTAGGCAATCAACTGGAGGGTAATCAGGTATTGGGGCCACGGCCCCATATAATCGAAGAAGGTTCCCACTGCGGGCTTCTCATTCAGGAAACCATAGTTCTCCCCAATGATCAGATTAATGGTCATCACCACCCCAATGTAACCGAGACTCCAAAAAACGGCGCGCATCATCGCTCCTTTTTGAGGAACAATCCCCAGCCCCCAGACCAGGAAAACAGCCGCGACCGGAGCTCCGCCGTGCTGAAGGAAAAAAATGTAGAATTCCAACTCACCGTGGTCGAACCACAGCGTAGGCATAATGAGTCCCTGCAGCGTTCCAGCGAGCCCCCACAAGTAACCAATCTCGGCAAGCCTTTGGTTCCTCCTGAAAAGGGCGATGGCCAGAAAAATGGAAACAACATCACAAAGGTAAAAGGGGAGCGAGTTATCCATGACCATTTCACGGCCGTGCTCCCCCACCCCGTATCGAACAAAAGTGAGGACGGGATCGAGTGCGACCGCAATGAGCAGCAAAGAGCCGATCACGAAACGGATGACCTTGAGCTTTACCTCGCCCGGGCCACTTCGGGCATACGCGGTCAGCACCACTGCGATCATCAAAGTTACCAGCATCGCGAGATTATGCGGAGCGGCAAACGCCTGGAAGGGACGCTCCATCAACAAATTTATCATGGAAAAGAGTAAGCACAGCCGCACCGATTTAAATCATCGAATCTCGATGACGTTCCATTGATGAAAGTGATTCTGATTGCTAGTCGTGGGGCCATGATCCCCCGACTCATATTCGTAAGCCTGCGTGGCTGCGTGTCTCTCCGGACGCAAAGAACCACCGAAGCCAACCAAGGAACACGGGACGCCGAAGCTCACTCAATATCAACTTTCGGTCACAAAGAACTTTGAAAGCGAACCCTTTTCCAAGCCCTACGCGAACTGGAAAAAGTCGCTCATCAAGAACCTGGGTTACCCTGAATCCAAGATCAGCTCCAGGGACTTTCTCATCACCGATCTCATCCTTTCTGCCGACGGCAAGCCATCCGACCACTAGGTCTACGTCAGCGCGGAAGATCCAAGATTATTCCTGATTCCGGGGATCGGTGTCCTGATCAGCTTTGACGAAAACATCGTCGGCACGATGGGAGTGGAGGGAATTTCCCGACACCTGACCCATGACAAAAAATTTGCGGTGTTAATTTATCCCTCCGGTGGGCGGCATTTCTTGGGAGTACGGGTTGGTGATCTGAAAACCGAATCACCTGAACCCGAATTTCAGAGAAAACAGTCCGTGACTTTCCTCAGGCAGCCCCGGTCGGCAGTCGAAAATCACTTGATCGTCACCTTCGTCTTTGCAGCACGCATGGCGAACCACTTGCTTTCTTCCTCGAAGCCATTCTTCTTCAGGAAATCGACGAGCTTTTGATAACGCCCGGACGGCTGGAACTTCAGCCCCCAGTGGATCTTCCGAAGACAGACCGGGCAAAAATGCAGAGGCGCCCGATCCGTTTCCCCAAGGCTGTTCGAGCCGTTCATGAGGCAGTGAAAGTGAATGCAATGCTTGATTCCAAACGCGTGCCCGGTTTCGTGCGAAACTACTTTCATGGCCCTAAGCAAGGCCAATTTCGGATCTTCCTCGATACCATATCGGGCAAAGCTAAAAACCCCGCAGCGGCGTTTGAGCCGGGCCACTCCAAAAACAAAATTCCATCCTGGACCCGGATAAAGATCTTTCATCGTCACTGCCATCATGACGTACGCATCAGTCGGCACCCTCATCTGCAGAGCATTTAAAAGATCGGTGCTATTCACTTGCTCTCCACGGGTTTGGATCTTCGAGGTCGGCTTAAGAGTCAGCGGTTTCGAAAGCTTCACCGGCATGGGATGAAAGTAGGCTTCCAGATAGCTCTTCAAAGTCTCAAGCCCCGGCGCATTTTCTGGAAACTCTCCAACCGGTTGGAGGTAGATAAACTTCCTCCCGCGGGCCCCCGGCCGGTTCGGGTTTGATTTTAAAAACTCGTGATAGGTTTGTCCCTCCTCCCCATGGGTGGCGAGCCAATCAAAGCCACCCGGTTCTGGAATCGCCCTAAAGTCATCCCCTGGGTCGAAGGCCGCTTTCAAATCAGGCGTGAGATGCAACAGACTCCCCACCGCCTTTGCACGATCTTTCTCTGTGGGCACCTTAAACGCCCACGCCAAAACCGCAGTCAAAAGTGTGAGGAAAAGGGTGAGCAACTTCTTCATCCACCGCCCATGCTATCGAAACTGGCGAACTTTGTCGAATTTACGAAAAATCCCCCTTCAATCGACAATATCGGAATGCTACGTTCCGCCCACACATGAACAAAAAATACATGTTACTCCTCTTGACCGGCGCTATTCTGGTCTCGCTGAGTTCGTGCAGCTCTCTCCTCCCTCCAAAAAAGCATGCCACAAAAACGCCCGCCCGCGCGCTGAAAAAAGAGGTCCAAGTCGCTGAAAAGAACCAGTCGGTTTTGAAAACCTTTCACGGTATTGCCTCCTGGTACAGCATAAAGACCAACCATGGTCGCCAGACCGCCAGTGGACGACGACTTTCGAACGGAGCTTACACCGCTGCACATAAATCCCTTCCCTTTGGCACCAAGGTCAGGGTCACATCTCTCGCCACCGGAAAATCCGAAGTCCTCCGCATCACCGACCGGGGGCCCTACGTTAAAGGACGCATCATCGACGTCACTATTGGGAGCGCACAGCGCCTCGGCTTTCACTCGCGCGGCACCACCAAGGTTAAAGTCGAGGTCCTTGAGTGGGGCAACTGGAAATACCGGCAGTCCTAACTCGCATCATCGAGAAATTCGGCGAGCTGCCCCTCCAAACTAATGGGGACGATAGCGGTCAGAATGATATCATTTCCCTCGTAGTCGGTTGCGAGGACCTTTCCTTCTCGATGGATGAGACCGGAAATATCCCCGCGGGACTGCGGGACACGATAGATCAGTTTTTTCACCCGGTCCGCCAAGAGTGCCGTGAACTGGGCGGTGAGATCCTCCAAGCCCTGACCGGTGACCGCCGAAGTTTCAAAAGCCCCGGGGAAGTCCGAGCGAAGTCCGGTGAGAATCGCCGGGTCTTCAACACGGTCCACCTTATTCAAAACAATGATCACCCGTTTTTCATCAGCACCCAATTCACCTAGCACTTTGCGGGTGGTGTGGTAATGATCCACGATCTCATCAGACGAAGCGTCGAGAACATGGATCAGGAAATCGGCGAGAATTGCCTCTTCGAGAGTGGCTTTGAACGACTCGACCAAGCGGTGGGGAAGATTTCGAACAAAGCCCACGGTATCACTTAATAGAAGATCCTGTCCGTTCTCCAATTCGATTCGCCGGGTGGTCGGATCCAGCGTGGCAAAGAGCATATCCGCTTCCATGACCCCGGCACCGGAGAGCTTGTTGAGAAGAGTCGATTTACCGGCGTTGGTGTAACCGACAATGGCTGCAGTGGCCACGTTGTTGGTCTGTCGCTCCTTGCGCTGGGTGGCCCGTTGTTTTCGCACATCCTCGAGTTCGGACTTCAGTTTTGAAATCCGTTTGCGCGCCAGTCGTCGGTCGATCTCGATTTGCTGTTCACCCATTCCCCGGGAAGCCCCGCCACCACCGGTCCCGCCGCCGCCTTCGCGGTCAAGATGCCCCCACATACGGGCCATGCGCGGAAGAGCATATTGCATTCTAGCCAGATCCACCTGAAGCCGCGCCTCCCTGGTGCGGGCCCGCCTGGCAAAAATATCAAGAATGACTTCCTCACGGTCGATCACCGTCATGTCGGCGAGTTGCTCCCAG
>JAURPJ010000024.1 GCA_030835305.1 Verrucomicrobiota bacterium
CTCGACCCCCTTGAGGGCGTGGACTACTTGGGCATCGGCGTGCCCCAGATCGGTCGCCACCCCCACCCTTCGATCCCCTCTCGCAATGACATAGCCAACTGGTTCGACCGCATCGTGAGGCAAGGGAAAAGTCGTTAGCTCAAATCCCTCCCAATTGAACTTTTGCCCGCTTTCAAATACAATCCACTGGGCCTGTTCACGGAGTCCCTCCTGCACCACCCGACCAGTCATAATCGAGGCCACGATCGGCACGCGACACTTGCGAAGGAAAACATCGAGACCGCGAACGTGATCGCCATGTTCGTGGGTCAGCAGAATACCGGTCAATTTTTCCGGTGCCACTCCGAGCGTTTCCAGACGAAGATTCAGCTGCTTCGCGCTCAAACCGGCATCAATAAGAAGATATTTTCCATCGCATTCCACGATGGTTGAATTCCCTCCGCTGCCACTCCCTAAAACCGCAAATCGCATCGGCTGAGAGGATGTCCCCGATCACTCGAATGGGCAATTCAAACCGAAAATCAACGGGCATAAATTTACCTCAAAAAAAGAATTTGATAACGAGAACCTCTTGCATACGGCCTCTGGCCCTCTAAGATGCCCCTCAGCTGCCGGGATGGTGGAATTGGTAGACACGCGTGATTTAGGATCACGTGCCCTTGGGCGTGCAGGTTCGACCCCTGTTCCCGGTACTTTCAAAACAGCAAAGACGAATTAGAACAATAGACAAACTCAAGGATAAGTTGCCTGACGGGATGAAAGCAATGTTTGCCTCTTTCATAAAAGGTAAAGTCCCAGAAATCGGTGGCGACCTCCTAGAGAAGGCCAATGGGCTCTTTGGTGGGTAACCTCTCCTTGATTCCTCTCTCTCGAAGCCCGCATCCCAGCGGGCTTTTTTCTTACGCTGAAATCCCGTGGTTGCGCCGACCCGCGAAAATTGCAGCTCGAGAAGACTCGTTTCCATTACCCCGCTTGCCGCCCTTGCGACCCTCAATGACGAAGCATTTTCGGAGATGGCTCAAGGACTTGCCCGTCGAATGAAGTATGAGACCGAGGGAGATCTTGGAACCAAGATTGCCACGGGCTTTCGGATTGCAACCAGTCTCAAGCCCGGAGAAAGACAAATAAAGATCCTCATGAAGCTCTTTAGCGAAACAGCAGCGGATTACGAAGCGAACCCCGAACCCTACCCCGGACTCGCGAGGACAGCCGATGGGACCGCGTTCACGATCGTTGCAAGTGCGCTTCTCAACATGGACGATGCTCTAACCGAGTAGCGGCCGCGCACTCGGTTTCAATAAGAGAGTCTTCGACAAAGTCGCTCAGAACAGATAAGACGCGCTTATGAAACTACTTTGTATTTCAGCATTCGCCTGTGCGATCGCTTCGGGACAGCAGCAGCCATTCCCAACCACAGGCTCGGTAGAACGTCTGGACCCCTTGCTTGATCAACTCATTGCCCCTGAGACCCAAATTGAAGTCATTGCCTCAGGCTTTACGTGGTCAGAGGGCCCGGTTTGGGATAAAAAAAATAGTCGCCTTCTCTTTTCCGACGTTCCGGAAAACACCGTTTACCAGTGGAACTTGAAGGACGGAGTTTCGGTCTTTTTGAAACCATCAGGATTCACTGGACCGAGGAACTATAGCGGCGAACCCGGATCGAACGGGCTGACCTACGATAACGAGGGCCAGCTCCTTTTCTGTGAACACGGAGACCGCCGGGTTTCCATGCTTTCCAAAGGGAACAGCGGAAAAATCACCCTTGCCGATAAATACGAAGGGAAACGATTCAACTCTCCAAACGATCTCTGTGTTCATTCGTCGGGGCTCATCTTTTTCACGGACCCACCCTACGGATTGCCCCTCAAGGAAAATGACCCAACCCGCGAAATTGATGCTTTTGGAGTTTACCGCATTGCCCTCGATGGCACTGTGGAGATGGTCATTTCTAATCTCAAGCGCCCGAACGGAGTCACGCTTTCAAACGATGGAAAAACCCTCTATATCGCCCAATCGTATGGGAACGAGGCGTGGATCATGTCCTATCCGCTGGATAATAAGGGAAATGTTGGCAAGGGAGCACTTCTTTTTAATGCCACTGAACTCGCCAAGACTGACAAAGGACTGCCGGACGGGCTTAAGACCGACACAAAGGGAAACATCTGGTGCACTGGTCCTGGAGGAGTCCTCATCATTAGCCCGAAGGGTAAACTCCTTGGCCGCATTCTCACCGGACATCGAACCGCAAATTGTGCGTGGGGGGAGGATGGCTCCACTCTCTATATGACTGCTGATTACTACATCATGCGTCTTCAAACCCTGACCAAAGGGACCGGCTTTTAAGTAGATCATGGCTCAACGCAGCTCCAATATCATCAAGGCCCTCGAACTGGAGATCATGGAGGGCAAGCTCACTCCCGGTGAGCGCCTTCCGTCGGAAGAAAAGCTTTGCGCTCGTTTTGATGCCAGTCGCACCGTAATTCGCGAAGCAATCCAACAGCTCAGGGGCCGCGGGCTTCTAAGAACCCTGAAAGGTTCCGGCTCCTACATCGCCGACCCCAGTCTCGAAACCCTTGCCGGCGCGGTTGAGACCTACTCGGTCCTGACCAACGACGATTCTTATCTTGAATTGATGGACTTCCGTATTCTTCTCGAAACCGAATGCGCCCGTCTCGCCGCCATTCATTCCGGAGAAAAAATTATCGAAATCATGCAAAAGGCCATCGACAAGATGGAAAATTCACGCGGCGACCGAAAGCGTTTTAGCCAAGCCGACATCGCATTCCACCTCGCCATCGCCGCCGGTTCAAAGCACAACCTTTACGCAACAGTGTTGAGTGCTCTTGAGAAACGCTCCATTGAATACGCCAACGTCAACCGTGGCGACAGCGAGTGGTATCAAAACGTGATCACCACTCACCAGGAAATCTTTGACGCCATTTCCGGTGGGCAATCCGAAGAAGCTGCCGCCGCCATGAAGCGCCACCTCATCCTATCCCGCCGCCACTACGTTGACTTGGAGCGATGAGATAACACTTCTTCGAAAAACACTCTCGCCTTCCTAACCCGAACCTCTAGAAACCCAGACACTATGATACGTTATATTCTTACCGCAATCACCCTCGCAGCCGCAGTCCTTCTTAGTTCCTGCTGCTGCCTCTAAGCTGACCTTTTGGAAATGTCCAAGATCCCTCTGAACTTTCGGGAATTTCCCGAAAGGGAGATGAAGGGGTGGGCCCAATGGAGCCAATCTCCAGCCCTAGCATTTCTCAATCATTCGCGATCCTGGCATAAAAAAAAGCCATTCGCGTAGCTGCTGAAGAAAAAGAAAAAGAATTTTACCATTCCCGAGCACCTGAGGACTGGCTGGATGCTCTGGCGCCCATCGAAACTGATGCTCAAAAGTCATTTCTAGAAACAGCTCCGGTTCTGGTGGCGATCTTCCAGAAATCAGAGGTGATTCGTGCCGACAGCACAGTCTCCAAAACCTATTATCCAAAGGAATCGGTCGGAATGGCGACCGGTTTTCTCCTTTCGGCCCTCCATTTCGCAGGCTTGGCCACATTGACCCACACGCCCAGCCCCATGAAATTTCTCAATGGGATTCTGGGGCGTCCGGCTTCCAAAAAACCCTTTCTTGTGCTGGTGGTTGGATTTCCCGCATCAGACTGCCGGGTTCCGGACATTTCCCGACTACCGACCGAAGAAATGGTTAAACTTCACTGATTCAAAAGCCAATGCAGATTAAATTAAAAAGCTGGCACGTGGCTTGCTACCCCCACTTCCAACGTTATTATTACTGAAGACCATGAAAAAAATCGAAGCCATCATCAAGCCGTTCAAACTCGAAGAAGTCAAGGAAGCCTTGGCTGAAGTGGATGTTCAAGGAATGACCGTGACCGAGGTCAAAGGATTTGGTCGCCAGAAGGGCCACACCGAAATTTACCGCGGATCGGAATACACCGTTGATTTCCTTCCAAAAGTCAAGATGGAGATCGTGGTAAACGACGAGGATGCCCAAAAGGTTGCCGAGGCAATCGTCAAAAGCTCCAATACCGGCAAGATCGGTGACGGGAAGGTCTTTATTTCACCTGTCGAACAAGCCATCCGGATCCGGACCGGTGAGACCGGTGCTGATGCTGTCAACGTAAGTTAGTTTCGAGGATTCCCCCTTAAAAAAAAGTACCAGCCGCCCTTCTTAACGGAGGGCGGCTTTTTATTTCACCCGTCCCGTTGATCTGAGTTTCAAGTAGAAATGGGAAGGGATGGTGGTGGCGATCAGCTCAAGCGTGTGAATCTCGTGTTGACAAGAAGAGGCACTTACTCTCTCTGCCTTATTCACTCTCCTTGAAATTCCCCAATCACGAACAAGCCGCCCCATCCTTGTTTTCAATCAAAAGTGCTCTTAAGAACACTCTTTGCGTCTTCCGTCTATCAACGCTGCCACCCTCGAGCTTCCCCATGAGCTACACCAGATCCCGCTCTTCACGGCCTTTCCGCCAAAAGCAAATTCCTAGCAACAATCGTCTTGGCGGTTCATTCTTCGGACCAGAAAGTCAGGTCAATTCCAGAATTTGATCTCAATCCTCCGGGAACCGGTCCAGGTAGCCCCACCGAAACCCCTTTTTCCCGCGGTAATTCATCTCGCGCCCCCGTGCCTGCTCTTCGATCCAGAACCTGACATGCGCCGGTTCGGCAAAGGGATCGCCGACCTCCTTCTGCCAGGCCCGGTAGGCAGTCAGCATCTCATCCAGCACCGCCTTGTATTCCGGGGTCTCCGCTACGTTCACCCACTCCTCAGGGTCTCTCTGCAGGTCATAGAGTTGATACTTCGGAGGGTTCCGATACGCCGCATACGCCTTGCGGACCTTCGCCGGCGCTACATCGATTTCCTCCTGCTGGCAACCCGCTATGAAGTGCGTGTTAAATTGATTCAAATACGCCACTGCGCTGAGATTCTCCCCCTGTTCCTCCGGTGTCACGATCAACTTGTGGCGCTCGGTCCGGAACGCGAACTGCAAACACGCGATCCGCGGCGCAGCCCCGGTCGTGATGAACTGCAACGACTCCCGCCAGTCCTCCACGTCCTTCCCTACCAACAACGGCTGCAGCGCCCGTCCCGATAGACCCTCCGGCTCCTTTACCCCGGCTGCCGCCAGGAAGGTCGGAAGAATGTCGGACACGCTGACAAGCTCGTCGCGCACCAGTCCCGCCTTCACGTGCCTCGGCCAGTGCACAATGAACGGAATCCGCGCCCCGGCGTCGTAAACGCTCGTCTTGCCCCTAGAGAACTGCGCCCCGTGGTCGCCGATATAGAGGATCAGCGTATTGTCGGCCTTGCCCGATGCCTCGAGCTTCGCAAGCAGATCCGCCACCAGCATGTCCAGGCGCTTCATGCAGTTGTAATAGTTCGCCGTCGCCTCCCGCAACCGCTTAGAGTCACAACCGACCCACGGCAACGGTTTCACCTCCTTGCCCGTCTGCAGGTTCTTTTCTTTTGGATACCCACCTGCCTGTGGAATCAAGGGAAAGTGCGCGTCCGGATAGTTGATCGACAAGAAGAACGGTTCGGCTCCCTGCCCGAAGAACTCGCCCGCCTTCGCCGCATACGCTCCCATCGCCTTCCGGCTGAAATTCGCACCGGAAATCGCCCTGAAATCAATGTGCTTCGTGAACACCTTCTCCGGATTCACGTGCAGCTTCCCGATCAGTCCGGTCCGGTACCCCGCCCCCTTCAGCAGCCCTAACACATTCGGCCATTCCTCAAACATAGCGAACTTGTGCGTCGCCAGCCCCAGGTGCCCATTCACCACCGGATGCCGCCCGGTCAGGAAACACGCCCGCGACGGTCTGCACACCGAATACGGCGTGAAGGCCTTGTCGAAGCGCACGCCCTCCTTCGCCAATCGATCCAACACGGGCGTCTTCACATACGGATCCCCATAACACCCCAACTCCGGCCCATTGTCTTCCGAAACGATCAAGAGAATGTTCGGTTGCACTGCGTGAGCCACCCCCAGCAAGACCACCACTATCTTTCCCAATCCCCCAATCATTTTCATAAACCCTCCCAGTAATCACACACTTTAACCCCCCTCGCAAACTCAATCTCCACACCAGCCTTCGACGCAATCTGACGGTTCGCCTCCAGGATCCTTTTGTCCAATCCATACCCGCAGCTCCACAGATTGCGCTCATGTTGCGAAGCGTGGCAGCGCAGCAGCTCCCCCTTCCACTGCCTCACGTCCTCACCAAACGTCGTCACCAGATCCAGATACATCCCCACCGTCTTCGTATCACGCACCAACAAGGCCAGCGGCGCCCTCTCCTGCTCCCGCGCCCAGCTGTCAAAGATCCAGAACGTCCGCCGGTGATCCGCATTCGTATCGCTCCCATGCGGTAATACCACCGCATCCGCATCAACCCGATCCAGAATCACCCGCACCAGCTCCTCGTTCTCCCTCTTGCCGATCATGTGCCCCTCCTCATTCTCCGTCAGCCGATGAAACCGCAATCGCTCCTCCGCCAATTCATACCGCCAACAGCCCTCCCGCTGCTCCGCTTCCCGAGGCACCGTCTTCTCCTCCTAGGTCGCCGCAAAGCAATCCTCCACCCCGCCTGCCCCGCCCGTCAGCACCTCGAGAAACAACTCCAGGTCCCACTGCTCCAGATGCCGCAGCGTCAACGTCACCACCTCGAAGTCGTCCGGAGGCGGTACCAGCACCAGGCATCGGCGTATCCCATCCCACGGACCAGCGTTCCGCCCCAATATCGCTGGAGCCGCTCCACTCATTTCACCAAGTCCTCAATCCCAAAGCCCTGGAAGAACATCTGCTTCAGCCCCTCGTAGAGCACGCCCACGTGGTCAGGGCCGATCTGTGTCAGACACGAATACCCGGCGCAAATCCGGATGTCATAGAGGATTTGCATGTTATCCGGACCAGTCAACGTTTCCTCGCGATAGATCTTCCGTCCTACTCGTCGTATTATCCTTTCCAATGCTCAAGGTTTTCCTCGTTTTATTTCTCGCACTTATTCCCGTCAGTTCAGCCTGCGCTAGCAATCACTTGCGGGTCCTTTCCTATAATGTGTGGTATGGCTTCACCAAAGTTCCAGAGCGTAAAAAGAACTTCCTGGAGTGGATGGAGACTCAAAACCCAGATATTGTCTCGCTTCAGGAGCTAAATGGATACACCGCAGACAGGTTGGAGGCCGACGCAGCAAGATGGGGACACGCTCATTCGGCGATACTCAAAGAAGACGGATTCCCCACTGGTATCACCTCGCGCTTCCCGATCAAGGAAGTCCGCCGTTTCCGCGAGGGCTTCCATCACGGGTTGCTACGCGCACGCATCAAGGGAATCTACTACTACGTGATCCACCTACACCCGAGTAATTGGGAGATTCGTGGGCGCGAAGCCGACCTTGTTTTGGCAGATATCGCCGAGCTTCCAAAGGGCTCATTGGTTGCCTTAGTTGGCGATTTTAACACCTTATCTACCACAGATCAAAGACACTATGTAAAAACTAGTCTCGAACCTTTTTTCGCGGCACGTGATATCAAATATAAAGAAAAAAATCTGCGCGATGGCAAATTTGACTACTCCGTGATTAGGAAATTTACTGCGGCTGGGCTGATCGATCTGGAACACTCAAAACGCAAATCTGGATACTTCTTCACTGGAAGCTTCCCGACAAAAATCAAAAAACCGGGCGACCACGGGGAAGCTCGACGCCTCGACTATGTATTTGCCAGCCCTTCTCTCGCCAAGCGAGTAACCCGCGCAGAGATCATTGCTGACGACACAACCTGGACCTTATCAGACCACCTCCCGATAGTCGTTGAGATCACCCATAAGCAGAGACCCAAGGACGACAAGTGACAGGGAGTTAAAAACAAACCAAAATTCTCATTGCCTGCTCGCAGTTCAACGATGAGCATCTGAGGAAATGTCAGAAATAAAAATTGATGCAGACGCCGCACGGGAGGCCTTGAAAAAGTTGGGTCCCAAACTTGGTCTAATCATTCCCGGAATTATCGTGCTTGCAGGAGCATTTACCAGCTACTTCACAGTCCCAACTGATTCAGAAGCAGTGGTGTTGCGCTTCGGAAAATACAATCGAACAGCAGCGCCAGGTTTGAACTTCAAACTACCCTTCTGGTTTGAAACCAAAGAGATCATTCCTGTTGATCGGCGCCTAAAGATGGAATTTGGATATGGAACCGCAGGATCTACGAACCCCTTCCAGACCCGCCCCAAAGAACACTACGAGGAACAATCAATGATCACAGGTGATAAGAATGCCGCTGCTGTGGAGTGGGTGATCCAGTACCGTATCAGTGACCCAGAAGCGTATCTTTTCAAAGTTCGTGATCCCGAAGAAACGATGCGGGATGCCTCGGAATCAGTGATGAGGGAAGTGGTTGGTGATCGAACTGTTGACGAGGTTATTACGATTGGGCGTGAATCAATCGCAACCGACGCCCTAGTCAAGCTTCAGGAACTCGTCGACTCTTATGGGCTCGGTTTAAAGATTGATCAGCTCCAACTGAAAAACGTAAACCCACCACGGCAGGTGCAGGCATCCTTCAACGAGGTGAACCAAGCACAACAGGACAAGGCCAAGCAAATTAACGTCGCAAAGGGACTATACAATAAAGCGGTCCCAAAAGGCGAAGGTGAAGCGGATCAAAAAATCAGTGCCGCGGAAGGTGAAAAACTTCAGCGAATCAATGAGGCCACCGGTGATGCAGAACGCTTCTTGGCTCTCTTCGAAGAATACCAAAAGGCACCAGAGATTACCCGTCAGAGGCTTTATCTAGAAAAAATTCAGGATGTTCTACCCCGGCTTAAAAACAAATTTATCATGGAAGGAGAGGCCAGCAAACCGCTACCCCTTCTCGACCTTAACAACGCATTAAACGGAAAGGGAGGTGCTCGATGAAAAAAGCGTTTGGATTTATAATAGCAGCCTTGGTTCTCATCGTTTTGCTCTTCGTTACTGGAACGGTTTATACCGTCAGAGAAGGTCAACAAGTCGTCCTAACACAGTTTGGAAAGCCGAGTGGAACCATCACAGAAGCTGGTTTACATTTCAAGTTGCCCTTCATCGTCAAGGTCAACGTGATCGAAAAGCGCTTTCTGGCTTGGGATGGCGAAAGCGCGCAAATGCCAACCCGAGACAAGACCTACATTCAGGTTGATACCTTTGCTCGTTGGAAAATTTCCGACCCTCTCCTTTATTTTAAGACCTTACGGGATGAACGAAGTGCTCTCTCACGTCTCACCGATATTTTGGGGTCGGAAACTCGTAATGCGGTCGCCAAACACGATCTCCTCGAAGTCGTGCGATCGACCAAAGACCGTAAACCAGAAAGAACTGATTTGCAGAACGAAAAGGAAGCAGTCTTCGAACCCATAAAAATCGGCCGCCGGGAAATCGAAAAAAATGTTTTCGAGATCGCAAAAACCAAACTAGAAGACATCGGAATCGAGCTCCTCGACCTTCGTTTCAAGCGAATTAACTACAACCAGTCCGTCGCACCACAAATCTATGAGCAAATGATTTCTGAACGCCAGCAGATTGCCGAACGCTTTCGTTCCGAAGGAGCAGGCGAAGCGGCTCGGACGATGGGTAAGATGGAGAGGGAAGTGAAGCGGATCGAATCAGAAGCCTATCTCAAAATTCAGTCAATTCTTGGAGAAGCGGATGCCGAATCGACCCGGATCTACGCCGAAGCCTATGGCGGAACTCCCGAGCGGGAGAGCTTTTACGAGTTTGTTAAAACATTAGAAGCCTACGACAAAATACTCGACGAAAATACGACCGTCATCCTCTCGACTGATTCCGACCTCTTCAAGTTACTAAAAGGCTCAAAATCAGAATAAAGAGTATTACCCCCCTTCTCCCCCTCTCCGATTCCTTCAACGACGCACTAAGGAGCTCCACCTAAAAAGCAAATTCCTAACAACCTGATTGCTCCGAATACAAGGCCCCGACCATGCCTTGTCCGAGAGTTGGCAGGTTAGCCCCGAGCTCGGCGGAATTCCGGCCGGATTCACCATTCCAACCGGGGATTGCGACTCCTGGGCGGCAACCGCATTTGCCGCGCTTCCGGGAGCCTACAGCAACCCCGATGCCGATGTCCGGGCGAATCTCGTCGAATATCCTCTTGCTTCCTCTCCTGCTGATTCTGGTTCCTTCCCTGAGATCGAGGTGTTCATCGCTGGCGTCGATTACGTCGCGATTCGTTACGCGGTGAATCCGCTTGCTGGCGACGTGACGCTCACTCCTCGGACTTCAGTCGCCCTCCTTAATTGGAACGCCGACCCCGTCTAGCTGGATCCTCCGGCGGGAGATGTCCACACCCGGCGTGCCAACGCCACGCTGGATAGCTCGCCTCGTCGCAAATTGCGGATCTCGGTCGCCCTTGACTAGCCCCTTATCGCGCCGAGACCTTTTTCCAATCGTCACTCAGTTTTACTTTCGAGGCTTTCTTTGCCTTGGCGTCCAGTTCTTCCAAGGTGAAGCGGACGCTCATGATGTAAGGTGCCTCGCCTTGAGTCCAGTGGCCGTAAGTCACGGAGACGAAGGTGCCGTCGGGAAGAATTTCAACGCCGGGGTAGGTTGTGTCGTGGCCCTTTTTATTGTCCATGATGCGGACAACGTATTGGCCGGGAGTGCCTTTTTCGAAATCGCTCCAGGTTCCGACCCAACCGGACCAGTCGCCGGCGTTTGGCATAGGTCCGGATACTTCTCCGGAGCCCATCACCTTGTTGCCGGGTGAGATGCCACGGAAAGAAATGAACAGTCGACCGTCGGGACCGTATTTCCCGGTGTGGCGGTCACCAGTCAAGGTGATCGGGAGTTCCCGTGGCTTGCTCCAGCTTTCGCCTTCGTCGTCTGAAAAGATGATGTGGGAGTTCTTTCGGCGGGAATTTTCCCGGAGCAAGACTGCGAGCCGCTTGCCATCCGGTGAGCGGATGATTCCTGGTTCGCAGAGGTGGATGTCGGAAGATTCGTAGATGATTTTGGGTTCCGACCAAGTGAGGCCACCATCCTTTGAGTTTGTCTGGAGGAGCTTGAATACAACCGGCTTTTCTCGCTTACCGTTTGGCTGCAAGAAACGGCCGTCATCATGGAAGAGACAGAAGTAGTGACCGGGCTTGTCCTTCACCTCCATGTGGCACCCCATTGCGACGATGCCTCCGAAATTTCCGATGGCCTTCAGCTCGGACCAAGAGCGACCTTCGTCTTCCGAGACCGACATGCGGATGGGATGGAGTCCGGAGAACATGATGATGCGTTTCTTTCCCTGAGCATCGGTGACGCGGTGAAGGGTCGGGACCTCTCTTGAGGTTTCCCATGATCTTGGCGTCGGGAGTCGATTCGACCAGGTGAGTCCGCCGTCGGTGGAACGTTTGTAAACGATTCCACCCCGCCCGTGACCTTTGGGGTAAACAGTCAGGATGGTTTGATTGTCGTCCAGGAGACAAGTCGTCGGATGACCAAGATACTGTCCGGTTTCATAGTCGACCAGCACTTGACGGTAATAATCATAAGCGAGGTCGACTAAGGGAAGCTCGTGGGCCCTTGCCTGGAGAGCCGCAAGTTTGGCGATCAGAAAAAAGACCAGAAATCGCATCTCATGTTGTTAGCACAACCGGGAACAAAGGGCCAGACGAATCGATCAAACCAGGATCTCTTTGATGATGTGGCCGTGGACGCCTGTCAGACGCATGTCTCTTGAAGAAAAGCGGAAGGTGCTCTTGCTGTAGTTACCCCCGTTTCTCCCCCTCTCCGATTCCGTCAACGAAGCCCTAAGAAGCTCCACCTCAAAAGCAAATTCCATGCAGTTGGCATCGGAAAGACAGTGATGAAACTCCGCACCGAGAACCAGTTTCATAAGAGCAGCAGCCTAATCCTCGGCAACTCTCGGTAAATCATTGATTTGCTCGATGGTAGCGCTGATTTTATCGATTGGGACAGGTGACTCAAGACGCGCAGGATGCGTCCATGATTCTTCTTCTGGTCGCCATCGCTCTCGTTCTTGTACTCATCGAACGCATCTGGCCCGGCAACAAACTTCCTTCCTCCAAAGGCTGGTGGGCCCGCATCGTAGTCGTCAATACGGTGCAAGTCGGCATCATAATTCTCGCCGGAGAAACCTGGGACCATTGGTTCGAGAAAGCCTCGCTTTTTCACCTCGGCGACAAACTCTCCATCTTCTGGGGCACCATCGTTTGCTACTTCATCTCCACCTTCATTTACTATTGGTGGCATCGCATTCGCCACGAATCCAATTTCTTCTGGCGTCTCTGCCATCAACTCCATCACTCGCCACAGCGGATTGAAATCCTCGCCAGTTTTTACAAACACCCCGTGGAGATCACCATCAACTCCCTGATTTCTGCAACCCTCACTTACGGTATTCTTGGTCTCTCGATCGAAGCAGCCGCGCTCTACACCTCCTTCACTGCCGTCGCGGAATACTTCTACCACTGGAACATCCGCACGCCGCGTTGGCTCGGACCTATTTTTCAACGTCCCGAATCCCATCGCGTGCACCACATGCACCATCACCACACTCAGAACTATGCCGATCTTCCCATTTGGGATATCCTCTTCGGCACCTACAACAATCCGAAAACCTCACCAAAGAAGTGCGGATTCGACCCTGAAAAGGAAGAGCGCTTTGGCGCCATGCTCGCCTTTCAGGACGTCCACGCTCTCCCGGCAACCTGTCTCGGCTGCCACAAGCGCTGGGCCTGCTATTCACAAAAAGAACAAGACGCAATATCATGAAACGAACCCTTCTCACTTTCCTCATCGGCGGCATCGGCTGCTTGCAAATCATCGGATACGCCACCGGCTCTCAAACCATTCGCGGACTTGGCCTCATTTCTGGCATCGCCCCCTATCCCAAGGTCTTCTGCGAATCCGACGGCTATGAACCCTTCGCTGCTGAATTCAAAATATTCGATTATAACAACACCGAAATCCCTCTCACCGCCGAGCGCTATTCAAAACTCGATGGCCCTTATCAGCGACGCAACGTCTACGGAGCTGCCCTGGCCTACGCGCCCCGGCTTCCAGATAACCTCCGAAACCATCTCTTTGAAAAAATCCTCACTGACGACTTCACGCTCTCCGAAGAACTCGACCTCACTGAGCTCAACGAACCATTCATCGTGATCAAACCCCGCTCCGGCGAGAAGCCCACTCTCTATCACTACTCACTCAAGTAAATCATGAACTCACAATTTGCTCTCTTTCGAATCGTCTTCGGAATCTTCCTCACCTGGCACTTCATCGCCCTCATCACCTACGGGACTGAGTTGTTCTCCAACGAAGGTATCATCAGCGAGGCTTCTCTCAATCCGACCTATGGACTTTTTCCAAACCATCTCTACCTCTGGGACACGCCTTTTGTTGTAGCCCTGACTCTTGGTATCGCAGTCCTCGCATCCATCACCTTCACCCTCGGATGGGCCCGACGCATCTCAACCATCGTCCTTTGGTTTATCGTCACCGCGCTCTTCCACCGAAACAATCTCACGTCAAACCCCTCGCTTCCTTACATCGGACTCATTCTCATCCTCACCACTTTAATTCCAATCGGCGAAAATTTCTCCCTAAGCAAGAAAAACGAAAACTGGTTTATGCCCAAATGGACCATTCCCGTTGCTACCTTCCTGCTCGCTCTCGGTTACACGTTCAGCGGATGGACCAAGCTTTCTTCTCCCAGCTGGATCGACGGCAGCGCCATCGCCCACATACTCAATAACCCGCTAGCCCGACCTGGCTTCTTCCGTGATTTCCTGCTCAGCGCGCCTGACGGATTTCTAGTCTTTCTTACCTGGGGCGCTCTTCTCGCGGAGCTCCTCTACCTCCCTCTTTCCTTTCACAAGAAAATCCGCCCCTGGATCTGGCTCGCGCTCCTCGGAATGCATCTCGGACTCATCCTCCTCATTGATTTCGCCGACCTCTCGATGGGCATGGTGATGATCCACCTCTTCACCTTTGACCCCAAGTGGCTAAGGTCAACGGCCCCCGCCCGTATAGCCTTCGATGCCGATTGCCTCATGTGTAATCGCTTCCTCGCCTTCCTTGCTCGGGAAGATCAGAAGGAACTTCTCACTTTCGAAGCTCTTCCAGACGATGAAGAAAAAACGAGCATGATCGTCACTCGGAATGGCCAAACCTTTCGGCGTTCTCCCGCCCTTATCATCATCTTTGACTCTCTGGGCGGACACTGGAAAGCGCTCTCGTTCATCGGCCGAGTGATCCCTCGTCCAATTCGGGATTTAATCTATGACTTGATTGCCGAAAACCGCCATCGCCTCGGCTCAAAGAAAAGCTGTATTCTTCCCTCCGCGGCGGTGAGGCAGCGAATCATAAAAACACTCAGCACCCTCAGTCTCGTTACCTTTATCTTCACACTCTCCTCCTGCGTCTTGATCGAGCGTCCGCCCGGAGGAACACATTTGGGCAAAGAAACCGCTGCCTTCACTGAAGTTACCACTTCTGACAAATCGCTCATCCAAACTGGAGACGTCATCGCCTTTCACATGTCGAAGAAGGAAGCGATGACTTATTTAAAGAAAGGAAAGATCCAAAAACTTCCCTACCAGCTCTTCAACTATGGCCACCTCGCTCTCGTCGTTGAAGGCGAAAAGGAGAAGAGGCTCCTCCAACTCGCCATGAAGCAAGCTGCCAATATCGACGACGGGCTGGAATACCTGGACGATAAACAATGGACCGTCTTCCGTCCTACCTCTGACATTAACGAAGAACGTCTTGAAGAATTTGTCTCCCTCTCACTCACCAAGCTTTCCGACCCAAAAAAAGCCTACGACTACTCCGGGGTGCTCGGTGTTCACAACCGCACAACAACACCGGAAACGCCCAAGGAAATCGACAATGAATACACTTGCGTCACCCTGATCCAGGCGGCGCTGCATTACGCCGGTCACCGCACTCAATCAATTCACCGTAAAGGCTTCCTCGATATCGTAACGCCAGCGCAATTGATCGAAAGCAAGAAGCGCTAGTCAACTTTGACCCACGTTCCTTTGTCATAACTCTCCCACAACTTCTCGGCGAGCTCCACGCCCTTGGCTCCCTCGCGAAGAGATCATCACGACGCTCGCGCACATCCCACGATGAACTAAACTGGCAAATCACGCGTGTCTTGGTCTTGAACAAAGCATAGTCCGCGTCGTCCGCCGTGCCTGTATCGGCTTTTTTTTGAAAAAGCAATTAGAACCCTGCAGTAAGCTCCCCGACTATGATACTTTTGCGTTCAACGTTTAGACTGGTTGCCGGAGTTCTCCTTCTAGCGGCAACTTTACCGTGTATTGGAAGTTCAGTATTTCTTGATGCCTCAACCGAGGGAAATCAGGTGAGGCTCGCGACTCCCTATGGAACAACCATCTTTATCGTTCAGCCGGGCATGAATATTAACCCAGCTTTCAAGGTTGAGGACATGCAAACAAACTGGTCCAAAGATCATTTGCCCGGCTTTAGCTCTTCAGCCGACATGCAGCCGGTACAGGTCAATCATATCCCTATCGTAAGCTTGGATGGGGAAGACTATATTGGCCTTGGTTTTGATTTCAATGAGACAGGAGGGAATGGATCAGACTTTGATATCGTCAACATGATAATTTGGGCCAGCCCTCAACCCGTGAATACGATCGAGGCGGGATTAGCGACAGACCCCGACCTCAGCGGCTATTCTTGGTCTGGAGATCCGGCTAATAACATCGTTAAATCGTGGGAAAACAACCTCCGTCAATTGGAGAGTTCAAGTGTTGGCGAAAGCCTTGGCCTCACTCCCATTTATGTTCAGAACGTGAATCCTCAAATCTTTGTTCCAAACGACACTCGGCCTTACGATACCGATCCAAATCGTATTTACGCGAACGAATTAACAACCCTCGGATCCAACGCCGTAGAAATTGGTATCCTCGTCTCCGCGTCGATTCTGGATTCGGTAGCTTCAACTGACTATCTCTACATCGGAGTGCAAACCGGAAGTATGAATGGAGGAGGGAGCGATCGATTTGGAGTGATGGACCCCACGTCTATGGTAAGTGGAGGTTTTTTCGATCAGAATAATATCACAGTGACTTCATTTGCAGAGAGTATTCCGGAGCCTTCAAATCTTGCCTTCTCTTCACTCGCTGCATTGACCTTGGTTTTGCGGAGATCTCGCGGTATTTAATAGACCTATTGCGATCACCGCCAGCCCTCAAATCAAAGGAAGAGTTGTAACACCGTTCTCCCCCATGAAATCCGCCCAACCCTGCCTTTTGCGGCCTTTTCTCCGAAAGCATATTCCTAGCAGCCCCCGTGTGTTCAGCCAAACTTCTGTCTCCTCAATCTTCCCGCCAAAAGCAAATTCCTAGCAACGCAACAACCAGCCAACCAAAACCATAAACTGGCTTCTCTGAGTTTTCATGCTCTCCATCCTAATTTGTCTTAATGCTCTACCCATCAACCGATGCGATTTTAAGTTAAAATATCCCCGGTCAGCCTCATAGAAAAATTCCTAGTCTTACTTGGCCCTTATTTCTAAGTTGAAGCATGCCAAAAAGAATCTTTTTTTATTTACTGATTGTCGCTGTTATAGGAGTCCTTAGCGGGACTCCTGATCCCTTCTCCAAACCTTTCGATAATCCCATCGACAGGCCAGGACTGCCTCGAGTTTTAATTCTAGGAGACTCAATTTCCATCGGGTATACTCCTCGAGTGCGAAAATTATTGGATGGAAAAGCCAATGTCCATCGCCCAACCACTAACTGTAGATGGTCCGCCTTTGGCGATCAAAACCTCGATGAATGGATCGGTAACGGGAAGTGGGATCTGGTTCATTTTAATTTTGGATTATGGGACTGGTATGGATGGTCGCAAGATACCAAAGCCACCCCTGAATCCTACTCCAAAAGCCTTGAAAACATTGTCCGGAAACTCAAAAAATCAGAAGCTAAGCTGGTTTTTGCTATGACCACTCCGCCCTGTGTCGGACCTGAAAAAAAGGCGAAGATTAAAATCTCAAAAGCGAAAGCTCAGGAATTCAACCACGCCGCCCTGAGAGTCATGAAAAAGCACGGTGTCGTCGTAAATGATCTCTATGCCTTAATCGTAAACAAGCGGGAGAAATATCAAATGGGAGAAAACAACGTCCATTACAACGAAGCTGGACGTGATTTGCTTGCCGCCCAAGTGGCCAAAGTCATAAAGGAACAATTATCCCAGTAACTAAGTCAGGCGGCATAATGACAGAGCTCAAATGAGCTCTATTCCTTTCAGTGAGACCGAAAATTTTCGGGGGCTTTAAAAACTCCGGGATGCTCTTTCAATGTGAATTGATAGCCATTACCTTATTCCCTCCTCCAGCTTAAAGCTGAAGGTCACGATTTCCTAACTTCACAACGAATTTACCACCACTTCCATAGCCTCCTTGATCATGCACCTATTCCTCCGTTCTTTTTCAACCGCTACCGCGGCGCTTCTCCTCACCTTGGTCGGTCTAAAACCTATCTCCGCCGATGTCGTGATTCCGAATTCCATCAAAGCCTTTCACCAAGGCGATAGCCTAACCGGAAATGGCGCGGCATTACAGGTCATCAACGGAAGTGGCATGTCAAAACCTGACCCTAATGATCCATCGACCTGGACCGTCAACTCCACGGCATGGGCGGACGATTGGCAGGGGTTTTCAACTCCGTCGGGTAACAATACCACATGGGCCGTTCTTGATCTCGGTTCACCAACTCCCAACCTTGATCAAATCTACCTTTGGAATGTCCAAGAAAATAATGCTCGTGATCGGGGAACCCATCGCTTCAACATTTTCCACGCCACCTCCCCAACAATCACCCCCCCCGCAACTAGCGGAACTGTCACCTCCTATAATTTTGCAAGCGGTGGATGGTCCAAAATCAACGGGACTTTTTCACTCGCCCAAGGCACTGGAAATGGCGATAGCGGGCAATCATTTGACGTTTCAGCAGCGGGTGGGGCCCGCTACATCGGCCTTCAGCTTGTCAGCAACCACGGTGGCTTTCGCGTGGGATTCGGCGAGGTCGCTTTTACCACGAAGATTCCTACTGGGGCCCCTTCCGTCGTTACGCTCACTCCAACAACAGTCACCTTCTCAAGTGCTACTATTCGGGGAAACCTTATTGACGTAGGAACCAGTTTGCCTTCCCTAAGTCTTTATTGGGGACCATCTGATGGAGGAAGCAACCCAGCAGCTTGGGCCAATAACAAAAATCTTGGGGGCCAAGCAGATCCCGGGGAATTCTCATCGAGTCTAAACGGCCTACAACCTAACACCACCTACTTTTACCGCGCTTATGGAGCAAACGCTCAAGGCGAGGATTGGGCATCTTCCAGCGAAAGCTTCACGACGGCCTCCGCACCCCCCACCGTAGAAAACCTCGCCGCAAGTAACATCATGGGCACTAGCGCCAATATTGGGGCCATCGTCAACTCGACCGGCGGGGAAATACCCACCCTAGTTATCCATTACGGAGATAATAATGCCGGCACAGGCAATTGGGATTCGCAACTCGAACTAGGATTACAGACCAGCTCCGACAGCGGGTTCATCTCAGGCCTCGCTCCAGGAACAACCTACTTTTTCCGAGCAGCCGCTACTAATTCTGCGGGGACCTCATGGGCCCCTTCAACCGCTACCTTTTCCACAACGGACGTCAATCCACCGACGATCACCAACTCACCTGCAAGCCGAATCAACGGCACCTTCGCGACCCTCAACGGAGAAGTCATTGATGCCGGCGGAGATCCTCCCACCGTCACGATTTACTATGGTACGGTCGATGGCGAATCCACTCCTGCGAACTGGGAACTTTCCGTTCCCGGGGGCACCCAATCCAGCTCATTTTCCCGCCTCGTTTCCAATCTTCAACCTACCACCACCTACTACTTCCGCGCCTTGGCACAAAACGCCGCTGGCAGCAGTTGGGCCTCCACCTCCCGGACTTTTATCACGCCGGTTTTCACTCCGCCTTCGGTTGTCATCAACGAAATCCACTACGACGAGGATACCAAAACCGTTCGCGCCGAATTCATCGAGCTTTTCAACCCGAGCAATAATCCCATCGATCTCTCAGGCTACTATTTCTCCAGCGGAATCGACTTCGAGTTCCCGGCCGGAACCATCCTCGCCGCAGGAGGCTATTTGGTCGTGGCGGAAGACCCGGCCACCTTGCTCTCGCGCTTCGGATACCCCGGAGCGCTGGGCCCCTTCGCCAACGGTTCCTCTCTCCGGAACTCGGGCGAACGAATCACTCTTCGCAATCCCGCCGGAACGACGGTCGATGAAGTTGATTATCAACTGGGCTTCCCCTGGCCCACCGTGGGAGATGACATCGGGACTCTTCTTGCCAGCCCATCCATCGAGCTCATCAATCCTCTTCTCGACAACGATCTGGGAGGTAGCTGGCGGGCATCCGGATTTCCCGCCGCAACTTCAAACAGCGGAGCTGGTGGTGACAGCCCCGTCAACTACATTGCCGGGAATGCGACTTGGAAATATCTCGACGACGGCAGCGATCAAGGAACGGCCTGGCGCAACACCGAATTCGACGACTCGGGTTGGGCCAGCGGCCCTGCCGAGCTGGGCTACGGCGATTCCGACGAGGCCACTCTCGTAAATTCCGGCCCTGCGGGAGGCCGCTACGCCACCACCTATTTCCGAGCTTCCACCGACATTCCCGACCCCTCGGACTTTGTAAACTTTACCATCTCGATCACCTATGATGACGCCTACGCGATCTATGTGAACGGAGTCGAAGTGGCCCGTCACGCCGGCCTCACCAACAACGCCCCGTATGATGAATACGCGAACAATACTGTCGGCGATAATGCCAATGACACCGTGACCGTTCCCACCAACGCCTTCGTTTCCGGCACCAATGTCATCGCGGTGGAGATCCACCAATCCAGCCAAAACAGCAGCGATATCAGCTTCGCCCTTTCCCTCACCGGAGAAACCTCGGGCGGAAATCCAGGCGGTAGTTTCGCTCCCACCCCGGGCGCAGCCAACCGATCGTACGCCACCACAGTCCCTCCCCAGATTCGTCAAGTGGACCACCTTCCCAACCAGCCAATGTCCGGTCAACCGGTCGTCGTCACCGCCAAGGTTACCGATCCCGATGGTGTCGACTCCGTGACCCTGCAATACCAGCTCGTCAATCCAGGCGACTACTTCTCCCGTTATCTCAAGTTCAACGACAACGGGACCACCAATGAAGACCCGCGTTATGAAGACCCCGCCGAATGGACCGAGGTCGTCATGACCGACGACGGCACCGGCGGAGATGCCCTCGCTTTCGACTCCATCTTCACGGTAACCCTCCCCGGCACTCTGCAGACAAACCGCCGCCTGATTCGCTACCGGATCTCGGCAGGCGACACCCCCGGTGCAAAAATCACAGTGCCCTACAAGGATGACCCCCAACCCAATTTCGCCTACTTCATTTACGATGGCACCCCCGACTGGAGCGGATCCGTCCGCGGCAGCGACGCTCCGGTGAACCACTCCGGTTCCCTGATGTCGAGCATCGCGACCTACTTCCTGCTCAGCAAAAACTCGTATGTTGATGACTCCCAATTCGGAGGCTA
The DNA here is from genome assembly GCA_030835305.1 of Verrucomicrobiota bacterium. Lineage (GTDB taxonomy): Bacteria > Verrucomicrobiota > Verrucomicrobiia > Verrucomicrobiales > Akkermansiaceae > SW10. Next base: position 20,662 of record JAURPJ010000024.1, read on the forward strand.
TCGCGGATCGAATTACCTCTGGCCCGGCACCATGGTTTACGAGGGGAAGGTTTACGACCACATCAAATATCGCCCGCGTGGTGGCGTGCACCGCTTCCAGTATGGCAAAAATTTCTGGAAGTTTGACTTCGACCGTGGCCGCCGTTTTGAAGCACGGGATCGCTACGGTGAGAAATACTCCGAAGCGTGGGACAAACTCAATTTCTCATCCATCGTTCAACAAGTGAACTTCAACCACCGGGGCGAGCAGGGCTTGTTCGAGGGGGTTGGCTTCCGCCTCTTCCAGCTGAGTGGCGTCGAGGCCTGCCACACCCACTATGCCCAGTTCTATGTCATCGACGAAGCCAGCCCCACCGGAGCCAACCAATATGAGAGCGACTACTACGGCCTCTTTCTCGCCATCGAACAACTGAACGGCCAGTTCCTCGACGAACATGACCTGCCCGATGGCAACCTATACAAAATCGAGGGCCACCGTGGCGACTCCAACAACCAGGGACCCACCCAGGTCGACAACGGCAGGGATATTTCCAGCTTCATCAACGCTTATCGTAACGGAACACCCACCGCCCACTGGTGGGAGAACAACCTCGATATCGAAAAGTATCTCAGCTACCGCACCATCGTCGAAGGAATCCACCATTACGACATCGCCGCAGGCAAAAATTACTTCTACTACCACAACCCCGAAACCTCTAAGTTTGAAGTTCACCCCTGGGATCTTGATCTCACTTGGGCCAATAACATGTATGGCTCCGGCAACCATGATTTCAAAACAAAGGTCGCGCAGAACCCGGCCTTCAACACCCGCTTTCAAAATCGCGTCCGCGAAATCATGGACCTACTCTACAACCCCGATGAAGGCCACAAACTCATCGATGAAATGGTTCGGGACGTCTGGACCCCGGGAGCACCATCGCTGGTCGGCGCCGACCGACGACAGTGGGACAACAATCCCCGGATCAATCACCCCGATCGCTACTATGACGTCGCTTCCGGCAATGATTTCGGAGGTATGATTCAGATTCTCAAGAACTACATCGTCTCTCGCGGAAATTGGATGAAGTCGAATCTTCTCACCTCGGAAAACGTCATTCCCAAAACTCCCGTGATCACATATTCCGGTGCCCCCAGACACCCCGCCAACGGCCTGCAATTTACCTCAAGCAACTACAATTCAAACACGGCCTTCGCAGCCGTGGAGTGGCGAATCTCCGAAATCTACGACCCCACCACTTCCAACTATCTTGCCGAAGAACCTTACCTCTATGAGATTGAAGATCCCACCACCTCCGGTGAACTCACCTCATTTAATCCGGACTATCTCTTCCCCGCGGTTTCCGCGAGACCCGGTCAAACCTATCGCGCCCGTGTCCGCCACCGGGACTCTGAAGGACGCTGGAGCCACTGGTCCGCACCCGCCGAGTTTGTGGTCTCGACTCCCGACGTCACGCCTCTCGCAAACGATCTCCGCATCACCGAAGTTCACTATCATCCCGCCCCGGCCAGCTCCACGGAACAAGCGATGGGCTGGACCGATTCCGATTTCGAATACATCGAGATCCAGAACATCGGAGCGGCTGCCATTGACCTGACCGATGTCCGTTTCACCAAGGGAGTCGACTTTGACTTCCCGCCGGGAACCATGATTCAGCCAGGAGCCTTTCTCCTCATCGTAAAAAACCAGACGGCCTTCGATTCCCGATACGGAGTCGGCCTACCCGTGATTGGCGAATGGGATCCCAATGACCAATTGAGCAACGGAGGAGAAAACATAAAACTCTCCCTCGGTGCCGGCACCGCCATCATCGAGTTCACCTATGATGACGATGCTTCCTGGCCGACTTCTCCCGACGGAGGAGGCCCCAGCCTAACTCTCATCCTTCCGACCGAAACCCAGCCCGCAGATCACTCGGACCCCTTGGCCTGGCAGGCCAGCCAACAGGCCGGAGGCACTCCTGGTGCGGCCGGACCCGGCACCTCGAACTTTGATTCGTGGGCACAGAGTCACGGCTTCGAAGCCGGCACCTCCATGACCGCCGATAATGACAAGGATGGTATAAATAACCTTCTCGAGTATGCCCTCGACTCCAATCCAACACTCGCTTCAAACCACGAACTTCCCACCGGAGCAACCGAACTGATCGACGTTAACGGTGTGACTGATCGTTATCTAACCCTGACCTTCAGACGCAATCTAGCCGCCTCTGAACTCACCTTCAGCGTCGAGCTTTCGGGCGATCTTGTCTCCTGGGATAACAATACCGCCGTCCCGGTTTCTTCAACTGATAACGGCGACGGAACCGCTACCGAGATTTGGCGCGCCCCGCTTCCTTCGACCACCAACTCCCGGCAGTTTGTCCGCCTCCGCGTGACCTACTGATGAGGCTTCAGTTCATGGGCATCACAAGACTCGCCAACCAAACCACCGCAAATCCCACCAAGCCCATCAGCGACAACATTACGGAAAAAGTCTTCAAGGTCTCTATCTCATTCATACCGGACATTTTCGAAACGATCCAAAAACCGCTGTCGTTCATCCACGGCAGTGGTTTGGAGCCACAGCCAATCGCAAGCGCCACATAGACAGCGTGAAATCCCAACTCAGCGTCCAAAACCATAGGCGCCACGATGCCCACCGCTGTGATCATTGCGACCGTTGCCGATCCCTGCGCGAAGCGCACCAAGGCAGTCAACACAAAAGCCAGAAGCAAGATCCCACCGCCGCTACCCACCATCCCTGAAAGTTCGGCCCCAATCCCGGTGTCCTTCAACACCGCTCCAAAAGCAGCACCGGCAGCCGTGATGAGAATAATCACTCCGCCACTCGAAAGGGCCTCATTGATCACCGTCTTTAATTCACAATATTTCGTGGCCTGCACCATCGCCATTCCGGCGCCCAGAGCCATCGCGACATTTTTCCCGCTCAAGACTTCAAGCCAAGCCGGAAGCCCATCCCACATCTCCAAAAAAGTTCGCAAACTAATCAGCACCAATGGCGAGAGAATCGGTATTAAAGACCATCCCAACCCGGGCAATTCCTTCTTTTCCTTACTCTCGATTCCCGGTACCTCAATCTCACGGTAGGTGATACCAAACTTTGCATTGGCCCAGCGCGCATAACCATAACCCACCGAAATCGTCACCACTCCCAACATCAATCCCGCCGGGATTAAGACCCCCAAACTCACCTCAAGACGTGCCGCCACCAGCAAGGGCCCCGGCGTAGGCGGCACCAATGAATGCGCCATGCTCGCTCCGGCCACCACACTCAACAGCGCGAGCAAATAAACCTTGGGATTGGTTCGCGAAAATGCCCGCACCAAAGGCAGCATGAGATAGAATACGGTGTCGAAAAACACCGGAATCCCGAGAACGAATCCGCTCCCCAGAAAAGCCATCGGTGCCCGCTTGACTCCAAAAAGAGAAAGGAGGCCCCGAACGATTCGTTCCGCCGCACCGCTTGCCAGGAGGCACTGACCAATGATCGCCGCCAATGCAATCAGGATCCCGATTTTTCGGCAACCCGTCCCGAACCCCTCCGCCACCCGGCTCATCGCATCCGTACCAACTCCCGGCGTCAAGATCGACACCACAAAAGCACCCAGTAAAAGCCCAAGAAAGGCGTGCAACCTGAGACACAAAATTGAAACAATCACCACCGCCAGCCCCACCAGGCAAATCTCAATCGCTCCCATCCGCCCACTTTCAATATTCGAACCTTATTGTTCAATCTCCAATCTCACCAACCGGCAGCCCGAGGCCCTCCGTCAACAGTCAGCTTTTCCGGTAGTCTCTTTTGGCTCTACCTTTTTCATAAAACCCTCACTCGCCACTGCCAGGCCACTTGAAAACGAAGCAACCCGTTTTCGCAATGCCCGGGCCAGAGTAATTTCCCCCTCTGTTTCGATCGCCATCGCACGGCTCTTCATCTTCGCGCAACTTGTGTATGCTGGCACGTTCTTGGGAAAAATAGGACCAGTCTTCAAATCAGGGGCAAGCCAACGAATACAGTTTTACTCCTCGGCAGCAGTCAAACCATCTCCAATATCTGAATCAAAATTAGTTAAGTCGGTTAAATATTTGACTATATACAATGCGGCTCCGGTATTACGCCAGGTCAGAGTCAAGCTCCCTCGCTCTTGATCATAAACAAGGCCGGTGATGGCGCAATCCACAACGGGGCCGGAACCAGTTCCGTTGCCCGCGGAATTTTTTCAGTGGCATTGTAATCCCGACTTCCCTGCCAATCCGCCACCGAGAACTGAAGTGCAGTGGTCGTAGCATCTGAAAAGTTAAGCGTGGCCACAAAATTATTAGCACTATTACCGCCAATACCGGTGATGAAAAACTGGATATCCCCTGCTCGTGAATTACCTAAGGGCGCATGACATTGAACCCGGCAATCATCCAGCAACGACCGGATGACTTCTGGTTGGTGATGCCTTTTGTTTGGATTTGTGACTGAACTGTCCGTCCTCGCCCGAAATGATCTGGCGATTCAGGGCAAGCTTGTTGATCTCTTTATTGGTGACAGCATTGTGACGAACCAAATCCTCGCTTTTCATTTCATATCCCATCCGAAGGTCGGAATGAAATTCGGGAGTCAGGGCGCTTGTTGATTGTGCGAAAGACATAGTGATAAGAGTGTTGGCAACCGCGGATAGGGTAATGATCAACTTCATGCCAGAAGGAGAAATACCGCTGACGGCGCAAACAACACGATGGGTTTAGAGAGCCATTTGGAGATCAATGATGAATCATTCGAAATCAAATTTCGATTGTTGGGGCTCGTTATTATTTGATCGCGAGAACCTTGACCACTTCTTTAGCAAGCTTCATGGAACCCTCCCGGGTATAGTGGACGTCGGCCTTCCGTTGGATTTTGGCGGCATTCTTTTTGGCAAACGCGTAGAGATCGTGAATTTCAACTTTCATTTCCTTCATCACCCTGGCTGCGATCTCGTTGTATTCGGCGGCGTGCCCCGGAACGCGACCACGCGCGCCCTCGGGCACTGGAGTGGTATTGCGCCAGATCAAGCGAGCTCCGGTCTTCCTGAGGCGCTTCACCAATTCACGCAGATTTTTTTCGTAGGCTTCAGGCCCCACCTGTTGCTTGCTGGTCCCGGCCTTGGGGTCGGCAAGATTTTCACCGTCGGGCCCCATGTATTTGAGGTCGTGAAGGCCCCAGTTAAAATGAATGACATCCCACTTCTTGTCTTTTCCACCAATCGCCAACCACTCATCCAGGCCCTTGAGACCGTGAATTGTTGCGGCACAATTGACAGGTGGACGATGGACATTGGCTTTACCTTTCAATAACTCGCGGACTTGAAGCGTGTATCCGATGGAAATCGAATCGCCAATCAAGAGCACCCGTGGAAGACCCTCGACATCTTCGATCTGTTTAAAAGGTCCTTTCTTGGGAGCCGCAGCGACCAACTGGATAAGAACAAGCAAGGCTACAAAAAATCGGACCATGAGGCCCTGTTAGAATATCCCGGGACGTGAGACAAGTGTGCGACGCGACAATCGCTACCCCAATTCGGGCAAGATATTTTAACAAGCAAACCATGAACTTGTTCACTCGGCCGAACGACATTGCTCCGTTCTCTTAACGGCTCCCTTTGAATTCAATAGGGTGTTCAAACATGCTCACTCTAAAATAATGCGGAACCCTTGCCCTATCCGCCTATTGCGCCTTCGGCCAAGGCCAAACCCTTAAAAACGAACTGGTGGCCTACTGGCCTCTCGACGAAATTCAAGGGAACAAGACCCCCGACCTTGCCAATGGTGAGGATTTTCTTTTGCAAAGTGTCGGTGCGACCGACCAAATCCCGGGCAAATTTGGAATGGCCTTCAAGTTCAAGAAAGCCAAGAAGGCGCACCTCGTACGAACTCAAGATCCGGCTAACGACCTGCCGGCCATGAAGAACGAATCCTTCACCGTTGCCTATTGGGTACGGGCCAATGCCGCCGGACAATCCGATCTCCGCTTCTTCTTGGAGGGAAGTAATCTTCCAAGTGACGGAACCCCGCTCTTCACCATGGGGACCGTGCCCGGCGGCTCAAACAATTCAGTGGACGTCTTCATCCGGGATAAGAATGGGTTTCCACTTTTAAACCACACTCCCGCTGGAGCCACGCCGCTCGATGGACTCGACTGGAAACCACGTCGCTTTCGTGCAAGCTGCACAGGCTGATGGCTCGGCCACGAAACAGGTCTACATCGACGGAGTGCTTGATTCCATTGCGATTCCAAATAAGCCCGCCGGCTACACCCACAACATGAATACCACCTCCATCGCAGCGGTTCTTCGCACCAGTGACGTGGTCATGTAGATGGCGACATCGACGAGGTTGTGATTTGGAAACGCCCGCTAACCCAGGCGGGGCTCGATGATCTCATCGCCAACGGCATGCCAGACCTTGATGAACAACAAGAAGATCTTCAAATCAACAGCTTTGCCCCGGAATTTCGCAAAGTCGCCTCAGGTGATGAAGTCACCATTACTTGGGACGCAACCCAAGACGCCACGCTTGAGATCGACCAAGGCATCGGTGATGCCACCGCAACGAGCGAATTTGGAGTCGGCAGCACCAAGGTTGTCATTACGGAAGACACCACCTTCACCCTAACCGCTTCGCGGGACGACGAGGCTCCGGTCACTCAAACGCTCACCGTCTCTCAGATTACGGGCGTTGCCAGTGGGTGGAACTGGATTGACGACTTCAATGGACTCACTCACGGCGCGCTCTCCAGCCAAGGTTCATGGCTGACAGCGGAAGGCCCCTGGGAGGTCACCACCATTGGCAACACCGAGGCCACCACCGCAACCGCCGGAACCGACCTCACCGGTCGGATCACCCAAACGCGCGCCCTGCGGGAAGACAGCACCCGCACCTTGTTTTTCCGCTTCTGTTACAGCAGCGCAGAAACAGATTTTCCCGTTCTCGCCAAGGTCGGATTTGGCGAGAAGGCAATTCGTTTTGCTATCGACTACGTCAACAACATCGGAACCTACACTACCTTTAGGCGTGATATTGGCGGCCCCCTCCGCATGGAAGCAATCGATGGAATCGGTGGCCCGGTCACCGGCTCGGGAATCACCTTCGAGCCCGACACATCCTACGATGTCTGGATTGACGTTAATAAGGATCCCTTGGACCACCGACACCTTCTCGGTCCATGTCGCTCCGACCGGAGGCAACCGTCAAACCGTCTTTGACAACTTCTCATCCAATCGCGAACGGCAAGAAGTCTTTCTCCTTGGATTCCCCCGCCCCATCATCGACACCATATTTGTCACCACAACGAACGTCAACGATCTCGCAAGCCAGACCATTGCCTTCGATGATTTTTACATCTCGGATGCCGAAAGTAATCCCGCGACCGCTCCCGTGGCTCCGGGCTTTGGCAAGATCCTTCCCGCAGATCTCGTCATCAAGAACATGACCTTCGATCCAGTTACCCAGCCACTCAGCCTCACTTGGGATTCGCAAGCGAATACCACCTATCGAATCGTCGCTTCCACCGACCTCTCGGTCGATAACTGGTCCGAGATCCAGGACAACGTTGCCTCACAAGGAGCATCCACCACCGAGTCTCTCACGCTGGCTTTCGGGCAAACTTTTGATAGGCTCTTCTTCCGCGTCGAGGTCCAGTAATCAAACAAGATTTCCTTACCCGCCGGCCCTTTTTTCCAAGAGGGCCGGCAGATTTTTTTATGCCCATGCCTCGCGAATTTTTGATATCAGAATTGGATGCGACTATTCGTCACTACTCTTTTGGCATTTTATGCTCTTCCCGTCTCGTCCCAGGATCGTGGGAATCTTGAATTCAAAAACGTTAAGACATTCACGATGTCTCCCCCCAATATCGTCCTCATCATGGCCGATGACCTCGGCTTCTCCGATCTCGGCTGCTACGGCTCCGAAATCAATACTCCCAACATCGACGCGCTCGCCAAGGACGGCCTCCGCTTCACCCAGTTCTACAACACTGCCAAGTGCCATTCCTCCCGCGTCTCCCTTCTCACCGGCCTCTACTGTGACCAAGCCGGCGGCGAATCCCTCTCGCGTGGAGCGACCATTGCCGAAGTCCTCAGACCTGCCAATTACCACACCATGATGGTCGGCAAATGGCACCTCTCAAAGCAACCGACCGACTTCGGATTCGACCGCTACTGGGGGCACCTTTCCGGAGCCACCAACTTCTTCACTGGAGACGACACCTTTCGCCTCGACGGAAAGCCCTGGAAAGTCCCCAACGCCCATAACGGAAAACCGTTCTACACCACCAACGTCATCACCGACTACGCCATCGATTTCCTGACTGACCACTTCGTCAAAAATCTCGGAAGAATTTCAAAATCCCCGTCAGGTAGTAAAGGTCTTGAAACGAAAGGTGACTTCGACGGCGACGGAAAGAGGGCAAAAGTCGAAATGCCCAAGCCTTTTTTCCTTTACTGTGCCTACAACGCTCCACACTACCCGCTCCAAGCACCCAAAGCCGAGGTGCAAAAATACAAAGGCAAATACGCCGAAGGCTGGGACGTCCTTCGCAAACGCCGCCACGAAAAACAAATCAACACGGGCCTCCTTCCCGCCAAATGGCCGCTCTCACACCGCGCCGCTCACATCCCGGCCTGGGACAGCCTCTCGCCTGAAGACAAACAATGGGAAGAAGACCGCATGGAAGTTTACGCAGCCATGGTCGATGTCCTTGACCAAAACATTGGCCGCCTCGTCGCACATCTAAAAGAAAAGGGCCTCTACGATAGCACCCTCATCATGTTCTGTTCCGACAACGGAGCCTGTCCCTTCGACCGCACCCGTGGCAAGAAACTCAAACCCTGGGACCCAAAGTCCTACTGGTGCTACGACGTCGGCTGGGCCTCGCTCGGCAACACTCCCTTCCGCCTCTACAAGCAAAACCAACACGAAGGCGGCATCTCCTCCCCCATGATTGTGCGCGGCCCCAGGTCACTCCTCAAAACCAAGCCCGGCAGCATCACCCGACAACCCGCCCACCTCATCGACTTCATGGCCACCGCCCTCGAAGCGGGAAAAGCTTCTTATCCCGAAAAAATCGGAGGCCGGAGAATTGGGGTGAAATCCCCACGAGGTCAAGGGCAGGCCTTTATGAAAATGGTAGACCAGAGAACTGTCGACCCCCTCGCCGGAAAATCCCTCCTTCCCATTTTCGCTGGAGAGCAACGCCAACCCCACGACCCGCTCTACTTCCACTACCAAAAAGATCGCGCCCTCCGCTCGGGCGACTGGAAGATCGCCTCGGCAAAACTCGGCCGCTGGGAACTCTACGACCTCGCCGAAGACCGCACTGAACTCAATGACCTCGCTGCCAAACATCCGGAGCGCGTCAGGGAAATGGTCGCCCAATGGCACGACATTGCCAAAGGCAAAGAGCGCCTTCCCAAAAACCAACTCAAGCCCGTCAAAAACACCCTAACTCCACAAAAATTCGGAGTCCGCTCAGATCCCGGAATCAAAAAGTAGCCTGCATTCCCAGCTCTCGGACCACTGCACCATTTAAGTCAACTCGTCCAAAATTAGATTCACGGACTCGACAATCCGCTGATCCCGCGGTCGGAGGTCAGGCGTGAAAGCTTCACCGGTGATATGCTGAAGGCCCTCAATGTAGCGAACCGCGATCTCATTGGCTTGCTCTTCAGAAAACTGCTGATCGTTTTTATCCTTCACCATTCCCCGGGCGAACTCCTTTGAAAAGGACACCGGCTTGCCATCGCGGGTTACCAATTCACCGTCATCATCCAGCCTCCAAAAGCGCGAAGAATCCATGGTGTAAAGTTCATCGGCTGCCACGATCATACCTTCCGAATTGATCCCATGCTCGGTTTTGGTATCGACCAAGACCATTCCCCGCTCAGACAAATACTGCGAAACGATCCCGAAAGCCATAAGCGAGGAATTACGAATCGCGGCATATTGCGCGGCAGAGCAAACACCCGCATTCACGAGATAGTCAGCATCGACCGTGCGGTCTACTTTATCTTTGGTGCTGGGGGTATCCATCAAGTAGGGAAGGCGACCGTTGGGTTGCAGTCTGCCTACCTCCAACTCATGCCCGGCATACTGCATAATTTCGGTTCCAGCCTCTTTGGCGGCGAGCCAGTGTTGGTAAAGCGAAGTCGAGGTCGAACTCTCCGCCATATAGAAACGGACAACATTTTCCAACATCACCAAAGTCAGATTCTCCGCGGGGATCACCGTCGAACTGGGAGCCAGACCCTCCACTTCAAACTGCGAACTTCCCACCACGTCCCTCACCAACCGTAACATGTGATCATGGTTCATTGAGAGAATCTGATCCTTGAATGGAATCGCTCCCCGGTTCACGTCGTGAGTAGAGATCCGGTTGTTCCGGAACATCAGCCGAATCGGCTTGCCGTTGCGATGGGCGAGAGTCTCTCCGAAAACAGAATCGGAAACCTTGCCCTTCAGAACAATGCAACTTTTCAAACGCGGAACGTCTCCGTCCTCGATTAGCTGCTTGATTGAGCGGCCCTCATTCACTGCCGGTCCGTACTCTGCAACCAACTCCCGGATTTCATGATTCTCTAACATTCGCTTGAAAAGATTACTTCTGATTGCTCAACGCCGGAAGAGTAGTCAATTCGCCGGGAACTACAAGGCAGGGGCGCTCCCAAATCACACCGAGTATTTTGGGGAAGGCAAACTCACCATCTGCATTTCAACCACGCCGGAGCAAAGTAAATCACGCTGTCGCCAGCAAGGCGATCAATCTTCGATGTATCCAAGCGTCGCAAAGAACATCTCGTCGAAACTCTGTTCGCCCCACCGAATCTCCTTCTTCGGGTTCGGGTTGTAAGGATTATTGGCAGAGTTATCCCAGGCATTCCGGATGTGTACTTGGGTTTCTTTGGGCAGTTTGCGTGGCTCCTTGAAGACGTAGGTTCGCTGCCAGTTGAAGTTATAGTTTGGGACCGAGAGCAACATCTCGCGACGCCCATCCGAATATACCGCTTCAAATTCCATGAATTTCCCGCGAAAATGCATATGCGGATTGATCGCGTAAAGAGTCACACTCTTCTTGATCGACAGTATCTTTTTCGCAGTGAACTCAGGCGCACCCGCCGGAATCCTAAAGTCTCTCTCCAAAACCACTGCGGTTTTGAAGATCTTCTCCGTAGGTTTGTCTGAGATATGAAGCCCGAGCTTTGTGTCAGTTGCGCGATCCACCGGGCAAGTGAGTATGGGCCACTGTATTCGCCGACAAATCAAAAAACGAGCTTCATTTGGGCCCTGGAGGCCTCCGCTCAAAGACCTTCCGGAAGACATTGGTCGGCTGAAAAACCTCCCTCAACCTGCGAGCGATTTTATCGGCAAGATCACGCTTTCCGCAGGTATAAATATCAAAGGAGGCATATCCAATATCCGGCCAGGTATGGATCGCCAGATGGCTCTCGGAAATCACCACCACCCCACTCAGCCCGGCTGGATTGTATGAATGGATCATACTATCCACGACCGTGGCTCCGGCCTTACGGGCACAGTCGATCATCGTATCCTCCAGCAAATCTGCATCCGTCAAAAGGTCCCGCCGACAGCCCGAACACTCCATTGCGATATGAACCCCGTAGGGGCTATGCTGACCGTGCTCCTCAAGCATTGATTTGCTCCATAAACTCATCACACTCGGCTGAACTGCGGGCAATGATAACGAGTTCGTCATCGTCAGTCAGGACTGTCTCCTTGGGTGGATTCAAATCCGCATCAGCCCCTCTTTTGATCCCGACAATCTGAACCTGATGAGGGCTTTCGAGAGCTTGAATCTGCAATCCACTCAGCGGATGCCCCGTCGACCGATGCTTTCTTAAGTAGAGCTCACAACCCGTCCGGTAACTCAGAAGCTGGCCGACCACTTCGCCAATACCCGGCTGGTTCAAGTCCTGCGTCATGACGCGATCAGGAAGACCATCACCCCATATATAACGCAGGCCCGCCTTTCGGAAAAGCTCGACCGAAGAGGCGTTCTCGATCATCGAAAGCACCCGTGAAACCTGTGTCGGAAAGAGGTTCTTGAGAAAAGATGCCGTCGCATAGACCTCGGTATCATTTGAATCTTGCGAATCCGGCAAGACGATCACGCCTTGGCTTTCCCCGACATTGGCTTTTTCGGCCACTCCCTCTTCTCGTAGTGAGCCTCTCACGAAAGACACACCCAGCTCCTTCAAGCTCTGTGGCAATTCCCCAAGCCGGTCGCTCACGATCAACAATCCCGCCCCGTCACCCAGCGACATACGGAGTTCAATGAAGATTTTCTCGACCCGATCGACCGACGGGCATCCTGAAATAATGACATGATTGTTCATAGTGAGTTTATGTAAGCCTTTCTTTTTACGACTGAAGTGATCGACCACGGCTTCCGACACCGTGCCGAGTAGGATACCAATGAGACTGATTCCGAGAAGGAAACACGGGTAGGCGATCAGAAAACGGCCACACCATGTCTGCGGGTAGTAGTCACCATAGCCGACCGTCGTCATCGTCACCATGGCCCACCAGATGGAATCCCAAATCCCAAGGCCTTCCTGGGTTCCCCGCTCTGCAAAATAAAAGGCGATTCCGAAAACCAAATTCAACGCAATAGCCGCAAGAACGGCGGTCAGAAACCGCTGAACCGGATGCCCCTCAAACTTGAAGAGCCTGATGAATCGCCGGAATAACCACATGAACTTTAGCTGATCTCAAGGCTCCATCGGGTTTTCCAAAACGGTTGTATGCTGTCATCCGGCTGCCAATCCGGAGCCGATCGTGACGGAGCCCACCTCGCAAGATGGCCCATCACTTCCGGAAACCACTCACTCAATTCCCGCACCAACAAAAATCCCTGCTCGATCACCTCCACAATCACATCTTCCCCGCTCACCTCATCGTATCCGAGGTCGTCAATGGTCAGGCTTTGGCGACAGATTTCCTCGATCTCATTCCAGATCAAACCCTCCAGAAGAGAAACTTCCCATCCGCCTTCCACAAAGCTGAATCGTCCTTCCTGCATGAAGTGGGCAAAGACCAATTCCACCGGATCCGCACCCAGATGGAGACCGACGGGAACCCTTAGATCCTCCCAACGATCATCGGCCAAAAACCGTCCCCAGGCAGCCTCGGTTTCAAAATCACTGTGGTGGGCCAACGCAAATTCCCCCGAACCCAAATCAACCGCCGAAAAGACATCAAAGTATCGCAGCACCCGCATGTAGCGTTTCCGAAACGCGGTTGACGTCGCATGACCCAGCGTCGATACCCGGTAAAAATTCTTCTCGGAAATCTCGACGAGATTGCGCGTCAGCAGCCAGGCTAAAATGGAATCGAGGTGGGTCTGGGAACCCGGCAAAAGCACATCATACTCGATGCTGTTTGAAGCCATGTGGCCCAACAACACCGTCCCGTTAAAGAGACACCGCCGCTCCGGACTGATCGTAAAATCCCCCATTAAATACTCGCAATCACGATGAAGGCTACAATCAGGGATACCACCGCTTCAAGCAAGCCAAGCCCCCAGTTGCGGTCCTTCTGTAACTCGGCCGAAAGCGAAACCTTGCCGGAAAAAATCAAGTGCACCACGAGCCGGAAAAGCCCCAGAACAATGACGTAGCCAAATGCCAGAAAGACCACGGTCGGAAGGGCATCATACCGCATTTTGGCATTTCCAAGCAACAATGCGAAAGCGAGGAGCGACCCGCCAAAGGCCAGGCCCACGGCCGGATTGTCTTTCTCCAATTCGCCATGCAAATCAAGCCCCGCAGCTTTGGGATAAACCTTGGAATATAGAAGGAATAAGACCTGCCCGACCACAAAGTAAATTAGAGTCAGCCAAGGCTCGCCGAGATCGACCGGCTCAATCTGCTCGCTGAGAGATGCCCGAATCAGAATCGCCGTTCCCAGAAAACTCGCCGCCTCAACGACTGCGAGTCCCGCATTGCGATCTTCCAAAATCTCTTTGCGGTTTTTGAAGTTGGGGAAGATGACGAAATCATTTACCAAGAGCGTTCCAACTAGGAGAACAAGCGAACCCGCGGTCCAGATAATCGAGCTCACTAGCTCTTGGCCCCAGGTAAAATCATCCGGCGAGGGAGACTGTATTACCGAAGCTATCACCACTCCCAGCGCCGCTATAAACCCGCCGTAAGAAATGGCAAAGGCGGGGTTGTCCTTCTCGGCCAGCTGCTGGGAAAGGCTCACCTTGCGGAGAACGACGTAAGCCTGGCTGCCAATCCAGAGAAAGACAATCGCCTTAACAAGATAGATCCAAATGGTCCACTCGGAGAATTCACCGGGAAACTGGAAATCAAAAAGAGTTTTCATAATCGTGGTCGAAGTGATGGGGCTATTTACCCCCGCCAAAGGAACTTCCGGAACGGGAGGAACTGCGGAAACTTCCGGAGCTGGAAGAACTGCTACGGGAGCCAAACCCTCCACTGCGGATGGCCTTGGAAGGATTACGGGCCTGAAAGGATTTTTGGCTGGCGGTCGGATTCCGAAGCGGTGCCTTAATCTTACTCGAGGTCCGCGACTTATTTGGGGAAGCGCCGGATCCTTTGAAGACCGGGGTTTTCGAGGTGGTTACACTCGCGGTGTTAATCCTGCCCACTCTGGAGCGGTAACTATCACGATCAAGCGGAGCGGAACGACTGTAGCTCGGGGGATAGTTTCCATAGCCCCACCCTGAACGGTACGGTTGGTGGGACGAAAAAAGATAACTCATCATGAGGAAGTCGCCAACTCCGAAACCGCGATGGTAATAGTGATTATTTCCGTAGATTTGGCTGTTCCCGTGCGTCTGCGCCCGGTGACCGCCATTGCCATCTTCGGTGATCTCGATCGTCGCCAGTTCCTGCACATCATCGGGACCAAGCTCGGTCGTGAGCGAAAACCCCCGCACCTCCCCGGAGGAATATTCGGACACCTTGACATAGTCGATCGTATTGTCCTCGTTCAAGTCGAGGTTACAAATCCGTGGGTCCCCCGAGTTGATTCTCTTCTCCAGATCTTCGGCATTCTTGACCTCCTTCAGCAAAGCGGTCACCGCCTTGAGGTCCAGGCCATCGGCCGCTTCCGAAGTCACGGTCATATTAACGTTCTGGTTCACGTCATCTCCGCACGAGACCAGCAACGGGCTCAGCGCTGTCGCGAAGATGAGACTTAAATTAAGGGGGAGTGATTTCATCGCTTATGAAAAATTTTAGGGGGATTCCTTCCAGGCCCGCAAGTAGTGACGGAAAATGGCCGGATCGTCCAGAGTGGTTATATCCTCTGATGAGGATTTCAAGAAACCAGGGGCAAAAACAAGAGCCGCTCCGAGGGTTTCACCATTGAGATAACGGGTCGGAATCTCGAAGCCGGTGAGACGACCCAGCTTTTGAGCCAATTCCTCCGGAGTCGTTTGATCCGAAGACGTACTCACCCACCAACCCCAGTCACCAAAAGAGGGAATGTTTGCGTGAAGAGGAACGGTCGCAAATCCGGCCGCTTCCATCGTCCGCCCAATGCAAAGGAAAGCCTCCCGCGCGTGCCAAGGCGAGGTCGATTGCTGGATAATCAAACCTCCTTCCTTCAACAACCCGCGCAATTGCCCGTAAAAGGCAAGACCGTAAAGTTTCGCCAACCCGGGGGAGGAAGGATCCGGAAAGTCGAGAATAACCACGTCGAATCGCCCCTCCGCTTCCGCCACATAGCGCGAAGCATCCTGATGCACGATTTCCACCTCGGGAAGCTCGACCGAATCCCCGAGAAAACGTTCCGAGCGATCAGGCATCAGCGTCGATTTCGTCTCGCCGGTTCCGCTCGCCGGAACGATTCGTAACTGAACCCTGGCATCCGAAAACGCCCCCTCATTCATCCGTACCATATCCTCGTGACTTGCCGACATCTTCGTCATGAAGGGATCCAGATCCACCAAGGTGACTTCCTTCACCGCCGGATATTTCAGCACTTCCCGCAGGGCCAGGCCGTCACCTCCGCCCAGAATCAAAACCCTTTCTCGACTCTTGCTCAGCGCCATCGCCGGATGAGTCAAAAGCTCATGGTAAATGTATTCGTCGTTCTGCGAGAACTGCAAATGCCCGTTGATGTAGCAGCGCAAATTCCCCTTCTCTGACTTGGTGAGAACGATCCGCTGGTAGGGGGAAGTCGCGGTGTAAACGACCTGATCCCGGTAGAGCGATTGCTCCGCATCCAGCGCCCATTCCTTGCACTTGGTGAAGCCCACCACACACCCCGCCAAAGCCACTGGAATAAGAATAATCCAGACCCGGCCAAACCGCGATTGCCGGCGAAAAATCACCACGCAAATCAGAGCTCCGCTTAGTGTGATCAAGGCCAAAATCAGCGCCGTTTCGGTGATCGAAAATTTTGGGATCAAAAGAAAGGTCCAAAACAGTCCGCCCAACAAAGCCCCGGCATAATCCATTCTCAAAACCTTGCCTATGTTTTTCCGCATCGCCGGCATGAACGACTCGTTGAGCCGCGTGATGAGCGGAATCTCAAGACCAATCAAGAGTCCACAAAAAGAGATCAGGCCGTAGTGGACCAAGGAAAAATTCAGCGGATAAAACGCGAAGGTTTGAATGAAAAAAAGCGGCCCGAAGCCACCCAGCAGCGCGAGCACAATCTGCGAACCCGCCAACATATCGACCAGCCAACGATCGGGTAATCGTTGCTGGATCTCCGCACCCAACCCCATGAAGAACAGCATCACGGCGATGACCAACGCCCACTGTTGCACCGAGTTCCCGAGGAGGTCGGACGACACCTTGCTCAAAGTATATTCATAGGCGATCCCGCACCCTCCCATCACAAAGATGGCGAGTCCAAGGATCCACCCCTTCAGCGCATCGCTCCCCTCTTTCACGGACACAGCCTAGCCATGAAATGCCCAAGCTCAATCCGTTCTCCATGGAATCGAGTGTTAATTATCCAAAAAACTCCCTTTTCATCTTCAATTCATCTTCAATCTGCAACCATCCCTCCGTGATGAAAAAACTTCTCCCTCTCATTCTTCCCTCACTCATGGTTTTGAGCAGTTCACTCTATGGACAACGCCAGCCCCCTCCGGGCCCGCCCCCCGGGGGAGGAAGACCACCACGCGGCGAGCGCCCGCACCGCCGGATTGAGCAGCAGCCTGAAGCGAACGAACAGGAACAGCGAAGACGACCCCGAGGACAACGAGGAGGTGGCCCGCGCCCTGAAAATCTCACCGAGTCAGATGCCGACCTCGGAACCGCCGGCATCGCCTGGTATCCGATTTTGGAAGATGGATTGGCCGAAGCCAGGCGCACCAACAAGCCCATCCTCTTCATGGCCGTCGCTTCCCAATGCGGCGGCATCCCGGGTGTCTTTTGACCCGGCTACACCGCCACGCAGAACCGTGAGTTCAGCAATCCAAAAGTCATCGAAGCCACCCGCGATTTTGTCTGCATCCGCATCGACTCCTATGAGAGCGAAGAGGCTCAAAAAATCGTTCGCGGTTACCTCAACGGTCGCTTTGAAAACACCGCCTTTTGCCTCCTTTCGCCGGACGGAAAAAAGAAGCTTTCGCGGAGCAGCCGCGGGCCCAACCAGGTTCTCGGAGGCGACCTTGTGAGAGCCTTTGGAGAAATCGCCGACGACTACAAAAGGAAAGGCAAAGCCGAAAAAGCAGCAGTCCCTGATTTCCCTAACTTCCGCCTCGGTCTCAATGTTTCCTCCGCCGACCAGCGGATCATAGTCCTAATCACAGGCACCGAAAAGGAACTTAATGCCGCCCGCAACTCCCTTCCCTCAACAAGCAACGATCCTGAGATCATTGGTAAATTTCACTATGACTTTGAAACCGATCCCCATACCTGGACCGGGATTCTCACAGGCGACCGATCAAAATCAGGCATCAAAATCATCGTCCCGGACACTTACGGGCAGAAAGGAAAGATCGTGAAGTCGCTTCCCCTCGACACCAACGCGAATGACCTCAAAACAGCGCTCCTGAAAGCGAATAAAACTTTTGCGGAAACCACCCCGAAAAAGAACTACCAAAGCCACGTTCAACAAGGACGTCGCCAGGGCATCAACTGGACCATGCCCATGAAATTTGGCGAGGATCGCGATGGCGACGGCAAGATCGATCACCGCGGAGGACGCTAAGGCACCTGCCCCTCTCAAATCAAAATCAATTCAGCGGCCGGAACGATAGGTTCCGGTCGCTTTTCATTCCCTCGGTCACTTGGTGATTTTCTTGGGAAACCGCAGAATTTTAGCAATGATGAGAAAGACCAGGAATGCTGCCAAAAATGCCCACGGCTGCCATTCCAGAGTCCACGTGAGAGCTTCATCATCAGTCTTTCCAAATTCACGTCTCTGGAAGGAAACCGTGCCGGCAAACACCAAACTTGCCGTTCCATAACCAATATTAAAAAGAAGCCCCTTCACGCTGAGCACGGTCGCCCGCTGGCTCGAATCTGCGAGACCATTCAGATAACGACTCATCAAAAATCCCAGATGAGACATTCCCACCATCACTCCGATCCCCGGGAGCACCCCCCAGTAAGTCCAGGCCTGA
This sequence comes from Verrucomicrobiota bacterium, assembly GCA_030835305.1. Lineage (GTDB taxonomy): Bacteria > Verrucomicrobiota > Verrucomicrobiia > Verrucomicrobiales > Akkermansiaceae > SW10. The sequence continues at coordinate 39,260 of JAURPJ010000024.1, forward strand.
CCCAGCAAGTAGAGACAGAGCAGGGACCACCCCGCCGTCATTACAAAATTGGTGAGAGGCGCGTACATGCTCACCAAGTAACGCGAGAGGCGCGGAGTATAGATTCCAAGCAGCGCCGCACCGGCCGCAATTAATCCAAAGGTATAAGTTGGAATCTCAATCAAACGATAATACTCGCTGTTGATCGTTGCGAAGTTCCGCACCACTCCGTCAATGAGAAGTCCTCCGATTACGATCAAAATCGCCGCCTTCGTCGTGAAGACCCATTTGGCAGCTCTCCACGTCTGCCACAGAATCGCCGTAAACCCTGCCGCTTGGTCTCCCTCTTTGACCTCACGGAATTGGAGTGAAACGATAAAAGCGGCCACTGCCTGCACCAGGCAAAAGACAATGGGAAGACGATGTGCGATCTCCACATCAAGCCCAACCGCTCCCGCATCATAAACCAAGGCACCCACCACCATCGCCACCACCATGGCGCTCGATCGAAGTTTGAAGGTGGTCTCCAGCACTTCATCCCAATCCTCCTCCTTCTCCAGGCTGTCAAATGCCAGAGCTTCATCCGCACC
>JAURPJ010000025.1 GCA_030835305.1 Verrucomicrobiota bacterium
ATGTTCTTCGGAAAAGTGGTTTACCTCCGCTTGATTATTTTATTTCTTCGAAAATCTCCTCGAATCCCCACCGAAGAAAGATCCTTCGTGAAGTGAGCAAATCAACTCAGGGTGTTTTAAAAAAAATCGAGGGTTTGATTGAGGAACGGAACGATTCTCTCGACAGCGATCAACGATTTCTGGCGGAGTTAGAAAACGAAGTGGATCTTCGCCGTGAAGGCCAGGCGACGGCCTTGTCCGAACGTTTGAGCGGCTTGGGAGATGTCTTTTTCAAACAAGGGCAAATGGCGACTCGTGACCTGGGACGGAGGTTGGCTCTCATCCAAAGTCTAATCTCGCTTTTCCAAAAGGAGAGACTTCCCTCCGAGATTGAAAAAAATCTCACCGAAGCGGTCAAGGAAGCAGTTGAGAAGCAGGCTGAGATTGATGGAGTGGAGTTGGTTCAAAGTTGCCGAAATCACTGGGAAACGGTTGAGCCTCGCATTTGCGAAAACCTCGATATGAATCCTCCCAACTTCCAGCAGGAGACGGAGTCTCTTGGAGGGACCCGAAAGCGGTTCATGCGCCGCCTTGGGAGATCTGCGAAGCAAGCGGTCGCCCAGCTAAAGATCAGGGGGACTCTGGATCTTCAGATGAACATTCGCCGGATGATCTTGAAGCGCTATATGGCCTTTTTTCTGGCGCTCCTCACGATTGCCGGAATCCTCGGCGGCTTGGGCGTGACGACATGGCCCTGGGTAGTAATCACGATGGCCGCAGGAATACTCGGAATCGCTGCGATTTACTCGAAACGCTCGCGTAAAGCGCTGTGCCACGACTTTATGGAGAGGATTGAGGACTTGCGACACCCCTTCGCAGATTCGCTTGCTGATGACTACAAAGACGGAGTACGCGAATTCTATCTTGAATATGGGGGGCTTTTCGAGATCGTTCGGAGGCGCATCGCTGACCAAAAGCTTCTTCTTGAGCCTCGGAAGGAACGGTGGAACGATCTGTTCCTTGAACTGAAGGCGATCGATCAAGAACTTTAATCCGACTGCAAATTTTAGAAAATGGAACCCCTATCAGCACCAGCCCCAGTTGTTTCGAGCGGACGCGATGCTGATTTGATCCGGCGGACTCTTAAAGTCATGATCATCTCCAGGACGCTGGAGTCGAAGCTCTCGAGCCTCTACAAAGCCGGCAAGATTGTTGGGGGAGTTTACCTGGGAACCGGCCAGGAGGCCTTTTCGGCATCGCTCGGTTGCAGCCTCGATCAGGATAAAGATATCTTCGCTCCGTTGATTCGCGATCAGGCCGGCCGAACTGGTTTTGGTGAACCTCTTATTGAGGCCACCCGCACCTATCTTGGATCTGCGCTTGGGCCGATGCGGGGTCGTGATGGCAACATCCACCGTGGTCGCCCTGCCGATCGTCGTCCCGCGATGATCAGTCATTTGGGGACTTCGGTTTCCGTCGTTGCAGGCATGCTGATCGCTAGGCGTATGAAGGGTGAGCTAGGGGGAGTTGTCGGTGCGACTTGCGTGGGTGATGGTGCGACATCAACCGGATCCTTTCACGAAGGACTCAATCTCGCGGCGGTGGAGCAACTCCCGATGGTCGTGCTGGTTGCGGATAACCAGTTTGCCTATTCCACACCCCGGGAAAGACAATTTGCTTGTGAAAACCTCGTGGATCGAGCCAAAGGGTATGGTGTAACTGGATGGCAAGTTGACGCTACCAATCTGCTTGAATGTCTTTCCGTCGTTCATGAGGCTGTTGAGGCTGCGCGTTCCGGCGGGGGGCCTCAAATGGTCGTGGGCAAACTTCTACGCTTGTGTGGACACGGGGAGCACGATGACGCTTCCTATATGGCGTCTGAATTAAAAGATTCAAAACTCGGTCGCGATTGCCTTGAGTTTGGTATTCAACAAGTCATCGAAAACGGGATCGTCAGCGAGAACGAGATCGATCTTTGGGGGAAAAAGGCTGCCGAAGCAGTTCAAAAAGCTGTGGCAACTGCCCAGACTGATCCGCGCCCCGACCCATACCGGGACGACTGGCGGGCATTTTCATCGAAAGGAATCAACTCATGAGTGTCACCTATATCGATGCAATCCACCTAGCCCAACAGGAATTGCTTGGTGAGCGGAACGACGTTTTTTTGTATGGCCAGGATATCGGAGGGTTTGGTGGTGCTTTCAAGGCCACCAAAGGCTTGCAAGAGGAATTCCCCAGTCGTGTTCTGGATTCTCCGATCAGCGAGGACGCCATGGTGGGGATGGCAATAGGGGCTGCCATTAGTGGTATGCGCCCCATCGTTGAGATGCAATTCGCGGATTTTTCTTCGATCGCCTTCAATCAAATCGCGAACCATGCCGGGACGCATTATTACCGTACGGGAGTTCCCGTACCGATCACAATTAGACTGCCTTGTGGAGGCACTCCTGGATCCGGGCCATTCCACAGCCAGATGGTGGAGACGCTTTATGCTCACTATCCCGGCATCATCGTAGCCACGCCGGCAACCGTCTCCGACGCCTACCATTTACTCAAGGAGTCGGTTGAGATCAATGATCCCGTTGTATTCTGCGAACACAAATTTCTCTATCGTTGGCTGAAAACCGCCGAAATTCATCCGAAGGCCTTGCCGCTTGGCGTTGCCCGTATTACGCGACCTGGCAAGCATGCCACGGTGGTCACATACAGCGCTATGGTGCACGAAGCGGTCAGGGCTGCTGACCGCTTGGCCAAGGAGGGTTGGGAGATCGAAGTGGTCGATTTACGCTCGGTGAAACCCCTCGATTTGGATACAGTGATTGCTTCAGTAGCCAGAACCGGCCGGCTTTTGGCGCTTGGGGAGGCCTTCCCCTGGGGAGGAGTCACAGCAGAGGTCGTTTCAAGAGTCGTGGCTGAAGGTTTTCATCTTCTTGATGCTCCTCCTCTCCGCCTGAATGCCAAGGATACCCCGATTCCTTATCACCCCGACCTCTGGGCCGCGCACCGTCCCACACCCGAATCCATCGTGGAAAAACTTCGCGAACTTCTTAACCTCTAACAAACATGCCACAGGTTCCCATCATCATGCCCCAACTCGGTGAATCGATTGCCGAGGCCAGGATCGTCCGCTTAAATATTTCAGTAGGGGATTCGGTGGTGGCAGATCAAGAAATCATTGAGGTTGAAACGAATAAGGCGACCATGGGGGTCACCACTCTTTGTGGAGGCACTGTGATCGAAATTCGCGCCGAGGAAGGCGTTGACTATCCGGTTGGAAGTCTGCTGGGTATTTTGGAAGCGACCGAGGAAGAAATCTCCCGGACCGGAGCTCCCACGATGGGGGAGCAGCCCGAGCCGGAATCCTCAAAAGAAGGCGAAGATGAGAATCTGCACTTTCGGCAGACCGAGCAGAGTTACGAAGAGCCAAAATTGGTGGAACCCAGTGTTCGCGGCCTTCCTGTTCCGGCTGGCATGAAAGGGGCACATTATATTTCTCCCCGGATGCGCGCCCGCATGGATGAGCTTGGCTTACGTGAAGCGGATATTTCGGCGATTGAGGGAAGTGGGGCCGGTGGCCGGGTGACCGTTGAAGATCTGGAACAGTTTTTGGAATACATTTCCGATTGGCCCGAAAGTAGCGCATCGCCAATGCGGCTCGCGGTTGCCGACGCCATGCGACGAAGCTGGTCACGTCCTCTTGCTTCGGTTGGTCTGCCCGTCGTTCTGGATCCGGTGCTCGAGCATCGCTCCCGGCAGAATCCCAAACCGGGACTTACTCTTTATGTGCTAAGAGCTTTTGCGATCGCACTTGCGGAGCAGCCCGCGACCGCCGGTTTTCTCATCGGCGAAAAAGTTGTTCATCCGAGAGCTTACGACATTGGAGTTGCCGTGCAGGTTGAGGACGGGGTGGTTGTTCCTGTCTTGCGTAATGTTGATCAACACTGCGTGCCGGAGTTGGCCGAGGAATATGGGCAATTGGTCGGACAAGCCCGGGATCGAAAGCTGACGCCCGAGCAAGCGCAGGGCGGAATTGCTACGGTCACCAATTTTGGAACCTTTGGACTCAAGTGGGGTACTCCCATTCCTCTACCCAATGAGACTCTGATTCTGGGACTGGCAGCTGGTATCAAACAGCCTCGTTGGAGTGAAGAAGTTGGAGCATTTGTTCCGGTGACCGAAACCGAATTATGCCTCACCTTCGACCACCGCGTCGTCGATGGGGGTGGTGCCGGACTTCTTCTCCAAAGAATTGGAGCCCTTCTTCAAGCTCCCGAGAAACTCTAGGATCTCTGCCTTGCTTTTCAGGACGTAAATACCGGAGAAGAGAAGGGCGATCAGCGCCAAGGCCGGAAGAGGGCCGTGTCCTGAAAATCCAATAATTAGAAGGTGGCTCGCCAGCGCTCCAGCCATGGTCGCCACCACAAGAAGGGCGCCTTTCCAACTTTGCTTTGGAATGAGAAGGAGCACCACGGCAAGGAGTTCAACAACTCCGGTGCCAACTCTTAATGCGCCTTCGAGACCGAGATTACCAAGTGCTTTTGTAGCGAGGTCGGTGAAAAGTACGACCGACACGGGAGCACCTGAGAATTTAAACGGGAGGGTTTGTCCGATCAGGACAGCGGGAACTAGTCGAAGTGCCCAAGTGAGTTTTGCATTCATGCTCTTAAGAGCATGCGGGCTCTAACCTATTCCGAAAAGTTTTCTCCAAGGATCGAGTTGAGAATATCCGAGACTTCAGCCAGTCGTCCCGTCCCCTGATATCCACAGGCGAGATCGCCCTCCGCAGGGTCGATAAATTGGACCCCATCTTCCTTGAGTTGGACCAGGTTTCTTTGAGTTGCGGGATGGTGCCACATTTTACCATTCATGGCTGGAGCGATAAATTTCGGGGTCTCGGGAGGAAGAGCGAGATAGATCGCTGATAGGGGGTCCGGTGCGATCCCGTTGGCAAATTGACCGAGAGTATCGGCGCAAGCAGGGGCGACGAGAAAGAGTTCGGCATTGTCCGCGAGTTCGATGTGCCCGGGTTTCCACGAGTTCTTCTCGTCTTCCAGGGAAACCAGAACCGGTTGCCTCGAAAGAACCTGCAACGTGAGGGGCGTGATGAATTCGGTGGCCGCCCTGGTCATTACAACATGAACTTCGTGACCAAACTTGGTAAGTTGGCTTGTGAGATCTGCCGCTTTGTAAGCGGCAATGGAACCGGTGATGCCAAGTACGATATTCATAGGAGGCGGGAGACGCGAAGTCGCTCGGCAATGATGAGCGATTTAAAGTTGAGGTAATCCTCCTCGCGGGTTGCCGAGAGGAGACGGTAGGAATACTTGGGCCAATGTGTCATTTCATCCAGAGCATTCTTCATTCGAAGTGCGATCACTTCCTCGGCATCAGTCCCTCTCCCAGTAAGGCGAGCTCGCAATTCTGCCTCGCTGGGTGGCATCACGAAGAGGTCAATCATCGCCATTTTGATTTGAGTATCAGGGCAGGATCGGACCTGGTCAGCGCCTTGCACGTCGATGTCCATAACCACATCTGTTCCAGCTGCGAGGCGATCGAGCACTTCGGATTTGAGTGTTCCGTAATAATTCTGATGGACTTCGGCATGTTCCAGGAATTCGCCGGCATCAATCCGCGATCTGAAGTCATCTTTCGAAAGGAAATGGTAATCCTTGCCGTCGATCTCCCCCTCGCGAGGCGTGCGGGTGGTGCAGGAAATCGAATAATGAGCCTCGTCTTCGTCTGTCAAACGACGACAAAGCGTCGTCTTTCCAGAGCCCGATGGGCCCGAAACCAATAAGAGTATCCCGGTCCGAGAAGTCACGGAGGGAAATTAGGCTGACAATCGGTCTTCGTAAAGACGCATGAGCATTTCCCTTGATAGGGGCACTTAGTAACCAAATCTCTCCTGCATTTGTTTCGGGAGGGTTAACACCCAATTCTCACCTTCTTCAGGATTCTGCTCCTTCCACTGGGCAGCTACGAATCCCGACGCAAAGACCCGGAGACCCTCGTGCGGTAAACTCATGGCCCATTTCGAGGCGTTGGCTGGCTCGTTTTTCGCAAATTCCTTTGCTGTCTCTTTAATCAAAAATCGAATTGGAACGTTCGCAACAAAGTTTCCGGAAGCAAGAATCCGAGACACCAGCGAAGCTCTCATGCGCCAAGGAAGCTGATTTGTATCGATCGTCATGAAGAGTTTAAGGTCATTGTCCGGCGAAAGAGCTTTAATTTCGTTATGAAAGCTTTGCATTTCCTGGCCGGTCCATTCCTCCATGTCCAAGCTTCGCCCTCCATGACGATAGGCCTCGATTTCGGAAAGTTTCCTAATCTTGGAGAGAGTAGGGGCTTTGGAACGCTTTGCATCTTCCTTTTTTAATTCCCGGAACTCTTTGAGCGCAACCAAGGCCTCTGAATTCACTTCGGATGGGAGGGATAGAACCCACTCTCTGAGACTTTCGGGTTTATGGGATCTAATGACCGCCCAAGTTGCCACTTCTGACTTGGTCTGTTTGCTGAGCCAATGCGCTTGTTCAAGAAGCTTCCTTATCGCGGGAATATCTCACCGATCAACCCAATAGGGTTCATTTCCAAGACTTTCTTGAAGATTTCGGAGTTATCCGTTGGAAAGAGCGGGGTGCATCGCATGGCGTCGCCTCTGGCAAAGCGATCACTCTCAAGAAATTGCCTTTTCCAATTTTTGGGCATCCGGTCGAGTAGATCGAAGATTGCTTCTCCGGAGTTAACTCCGTGGAAGGCTGGGATGATCCCTAGGTTTGAGCCTTCGAATATCCCAACGAAAGGATTAGCTTCTTGGCGATTCATGGTTTCGACAACCCAATCGAAGTCAAAATGTATTCTGGCCCAAGCGAGAATCGCGAGTAAGTCAGTTTTCTTGGCTTCGTCTTTAAGAGTAAGAGCATAAGCAAGAAAGGTTTCGGGTCCTTTGCCGCAAGGGTGGCAAGAAACTCCCTGGGGTTTGTGAGGACCTCTTGAGCATGATTGTCAAAGAGAGCCAGCGCAGCTCCAGTGTCCTTTCCAGCCACTGCATAAAGCAAGTGTTCCCAGAGATCTTCTCGACTGCTTTCTATGACAAAAGCGGTTGCAGCTTGCGGGTCCTTTCGCCACCAAGTATTCAGTCCCGTAATGGATTCACCTGAGCAATGCTTCGCCTGAAAGCGAACCAGCGCTTCGGGATCCATCACCTCCCAGCGGTCTTTAATGATTCCTCGTATGAGTTGAACCTCTTGAGATTGCAGCTGGGCCAGTCGATAGTCAGTCAGCCACTCAGGGAAGTCTTTCTTTTGCGCTTTGCTCGCCTCCTCAACGAGTTTTGGAAAACGAGAGCTTCCTAGCGTTTCTTCGGGAGTAGACAGACTGAAAAATTTATGAATCTCTGAGGGATTCTCTTTGGCATATTCGATCCCCGCCAAGATCTTACGTTTATTGATTCCTGTCGGAAGCCGATTGACCTTTTCCTTAAGTTGATCGGGAAATTTTTTCGCCAAAAACCCCAATGTAATAGTGATTCAGAGTGATCTCCTCTTGTTCGAATAGATCCGACAGAGCTTCGTTGGAGCGGAAGGTTGCCCATCGGGAGAGCGCGAAACTTTCTGTATCAGAGCGTGATGAATCCCTCCAATCAATCTGATCTATTCCCGTCCAATTCGGAGTTACTGATTGCCAGTCAAACGGAGAGGATTGCTCAGCGAGTGCGCTCGCTTTTTCCAGGGAGTGTTTGGCCCAGCCGAGGATAATCGCTGATGTCGCGAAGGGAGTTCTAAATTCACATTTTGTCCGGACCAACTGAGCCACTTTATCCGGACGTTCGCTTGCAAAACCCAACAGGAAATTGTGGGCCGGCTCTTCGCCTGAGAGTTTATCAGAAATCGAACTCACGTCTGTAGCTTTTCTCCCTGCCTGTGCTGCAAGCCGCCCTCTAAGCCACCAGGCCAGATCCACTTCGTCCTCGCTGAGAGTGAGATTCGAGAAGGTCTCAGGCGCAACTTTCAACCATCGCTGCATCACGAGGAATCTGAACTCGTCTGTCTTGCGATACTTCTTGCATAGTTCCGGAAGATCGCTGGCAGGAGCGGTCTAGATCTCGTTGATTTGCTCAAGTGTTGTGGCCTGAATCCATGGTGCGTGGAAAAGAAGGAGAAAAATAAGAAAGGGCAGGCATTTCCAAGGAGTAGGTGAGTCTACCTCAGCACATCCAGGAATTCACGTCGGATTTTTGTAGTTTGGGGCTGACCTCGGGAAGACATCGGCTAGTTTTTAGGTATGCCGACGGTTGAGGTGATGCCCGAAACTCTCGCCAGCCAGGTGGCGGCGGGGGAGGTTATCGAGCGTCCTGCCAGCGTTATCAAAGAGCTCATTGAGAATGCGATCGATGCCGGCGCCAGGAAGATTGAGGTGGAGATTCAGCGCGGAGGAATTGCGATGCTCCGGGTAAGGGATGATGGTTGCGGAATGAGTGTCAGAGATGCTGCGAAATCTTTGGAGCGGCACGCGACGAGCAAGCTTCGCTCTTCGGAAGATTTGAATGGTATCTCCACTCTGGGTTTCCGGGGAGAAGCTCTGCCAAGCATCGCAAGTGTTTCGCGCTTTGTGATGATGAGCCGGGAAGCTGATTCGGTGGAGGGGACCGAGATCAGAGTGGATGGCGGGAAAATGAGCGAGCCCCGGGCCAGTGGCTGCCCGGTCGGGACAAGTATTGAAGTACGAGATCTATTTTATAATGTTCCAGCCCGTAAAAAATTCCTAAAAGCGGAGTCGACGGAAGCCGCCCACATTGATCATCAGATCCGCCTTCACGCGCTGTGCACTCCGGGAATTGGCTGGGTGTTTCGCAAAGATGGACGGGTTTCTTTGGATCTGCCTGCAACTTCGGATCGTCGGGTGCGGATCGAGACAATGAGTGGCGGAGAGTCGGGCCAGGCATTGATCGAGGTTCCGTGCTATGAGCGTCGTGGAATGGTGATTGAGGGGGCGATACTCCCGGCGACCTTTGCGCGTCGGGGGCGGAAACATCAGTATGTATTTTTGAATGGTCGCCCAGTGGAGGACCATACAATTTCAAGAGCGATCCGAGAGGCTTTTAAAGGGGGACTCCAGGAAGGGCTCCAACCTGCAGCGTGGCTTTGGATCCGGATGAATCCATCTTTGGTCGATGTGAACGTGCACCCGGCGAAGCGTGAGGTTCGCTTTGCTGAACCCGCCCAGGTCCGGATCGCCATCCTTGATGCGATTGAGCAGGCTTTGCGACCAAGGGAGGTTGCTGAAGCGGTGAGGGGGGGGGAGACGCGTCCTGCTCTTCACCTCAAATCTGCAGTGGGATCACAACAGGTGGTTCGCGATCGCGAAATGGCCTCTGAAGTCGCCCCGCCAATTAAAGATCCTCGCACCTGGCAGCGCGAGGAGCAGAAGGAGTTTGAGGTTGGTCCTGAGAAAGTTTCGGAATCACCGGATTTTCGAATTATCGGCGCTCTTTCCGACCGTTATGCCTTGCTGGAAGGAGAGGAGGGGCTAGTTTTGCTTGAACCCAAAGCGGCTCGCGAGCGGATATTTTATGAGCGGCTCATTGAAGATCAGGAGGAGATTGAGTCCCAAGGGCTTTTGGTTCCGGTCCTTCTTGAATTGGATGTGCGCGATGTCGATTTACTGATGAGACATCGCGAGCACTTTGACCAGGCGGGTTTCACCTTGGAGTCTTTCGGAGGGCAAACGGTGACGATTTCTGCCGCTCCGGCATTTTTGAATGGTGGGGATATGAAACGGTCGTTGATCGATTTAGTAGACTCGGTAATTGATCGTGATGGTCGTTCGCGGGTGAAGAGGCTCGCTTACGAGGGCTTTGCTTCCAAAGTTTCCTATGTGGCGGCGCGACAAGATGGGTGGAGTGTTTCGTCTTTACCCGGCCTGTTGAATGATCTCTTTAAATGTGATTTGCCATACTGTGATCCAGCGGGGCGACCGACACTCGTGCAGATTTCGTTTCAGGAACTTGATCGGAAGTTTGGAAAGAGCTGATGTCGCTTTGTGTTGTGATTCGATGTGTGGAGGAGGCTCTGCTCATGAAAGCCTTTGGCCTTCGGGTCGCTGGTGCTTTGAAGGAGGAACTTGAACTTTGGGTTGCTCTGCCTGAACCGGGAGACGCATCCCCGCTGCCTAGACTTGAAGGGATGGCGGTTGCCCTGGTCCGGGATTCTGCGGGGTAGACCGTAGATGCAGGATGCTTAGTAGAAAGCAAGCGGGTATGAAAAGCGAGGATCTGAACCTGCGTTTTTCAACTGGCGTTTATGGGAAGACCGTCTGTTAGGTTCTGGTGGACCGAGTGAGTGAGGACAGGGCGTCGCCGAGGCTACGGGTCCTAATACCTTGCGCTGTTTGACAAAGTGGAATCGAAGTCCCGATAGAACTTTGATTTGCGGCGCTGATGATTTTGGCGACGGGAATTGTTGGCATGGGCTTGTTGGTCAACTCCGGAGCAGTGGTGATTGGAGCGATGTTGAGGGCTCCACTCATACTGCCGTTCATTGGAACCGTGCTCTGTTTGGTTCAATGAAATTTCTTGTGGCAAGACAGGCGATAGGGGCAGTTTACCGGGGGGCTAGTCCGCCTTCGCGCCGAGTTTGGCACTGGGATTTGTTTGAACCTTGCATTGCCCGATCTAAATCCAGTGGGGCTTTGGCTGGAGTGGCGGTTGCGGGAGAACTGCCTAAAGGAATTCACCTGATCTCGGTGAGTCGCATTCGAATAGGAGGCTTCGAAGTTGCGGTTGAAAGCGAAAGGGCGACGGAAAAGGGCCTCGTTTCGGCAGTCGCAGAAACGATTACAGGGATCGAGGGGAGGAGGGAAATGGTGAAGCTTCGAACCGTTTTGATCCAACGATTTTAACCCGATGAGTTAGATCTACTTCGCAAAGATTGAGCGAAGGATTACGGAGAGGAGAAAGATGGCGGCTAAAGTTGCGGCTATACTTGCTCCGGCGCCTGGAAGGTCGAAGTAAATGTTAAGGTAGAGTCCCAATGCTGACCCAGCGGCTCCCGTAAAGCCGCTTAAGGGGAACAGGGTTTCGGGGCTAGAAATATAAGGCCGGACGATGGCGGCTGGAGTGACGATCATTCCAATTGCAAGAATACAGCCGACGGCTTGCAAGGTTGTAACGAGCACAAGAATGAGGATAGCAAATGAGGCATATTCGAGCAGATGGGTTCGAATTCCAAGGCTGGCCGCGACCTCGGGGTCATAGAGGTTGATAACGACTGCTCGCCGGAATAGGGAAAGTAAGGTCACTGCGACAATTCCGACCGTAAAGCTCATCCAGAGATCAAGGTCGGATAGCCCAAGGATGTTGCCGAGGAGCCAGTTTTCGAGATCCTGATTGGAACCGATCCTTTGGAGGACCATGATCCCGAAGGCAAAGGCTCCGGTGTAGAGGACCGCGAGGACGGTGTCATCGCTGATTTTGGTGACTCGGGAAAGGAGGACGGTTAGGACGCCGATGATGATGGCGGCGACGACGGCTCCAAAGAAGGCACTGAGAACTCCGAGGCCAACGAAGTAGGCAGCAAGCGCAACGCCGGGAAGCAAGCTATGGCTCAAGGCTGTCAGTTTGAGAGGGCTGCGGTGGAGGAGGACAAATGCGCTGGCGTAGCCGTTGACGAACCCGATGATCAGTGTTGCCAGAATCGCTCTTTGATAGAGGGGGATTTTAAAGAGCTCGTCCATGCGCGTGCGGGTGGCAGGAGTGAAGGGTCTGTTTTACGGCCTCACTTTCCATGACTTCGATTGCCTTACCAAACTCAACCTGCCGTTGATCGAGAACGAGCGCGTGGGTGAAGATTTGGGTGACGCTTTCCAGCTGGTGGTGGGATGCGATGATGAGATGTCCGCTTTTGGTGAGATCGATAAGGGAGTCGGAAAGATGGCAGCGACTTTCAATGTCGAGTCCGTTGAAAGGTTCATCGAGAAGAAGGACATGAGCCTCTTGAGCCAGAGCACGGGCGATGAAAGTGCGTTGCTGTTGTCCGCCTGAAAGTTGATCGATTTGCTGGTGGGCAATGTCGCCAAGACTCATCAGGTCGATGGCTTCAGCGGTTTTTTCCCGGTCGATTTTGCGAAAGCGCCGGAGATGGCCGAGGTGCGGGAAGCGTCCCATTGCCACCACGTCCTTGACTCGAATGGGGAAGTGGCGTTGGTGCTGGTCGACCTGCGGAAGGTATGCGATTTCGCGGCGGGCCCTGGTGATGGAAGCTTCACGCCACCGGATGCTTCCTGATTGCTGGGGAAGAAGTCCGGCAAGCAGTCTGATTAAAGTGCTTTTTCCGGCACCATTTGGACCCAGCAAGGCGAGGCGCTGACCACAATGCACCGAGAAACCAACGTCGCACAAAGCTTCTTTTTTTCCATAGTGGTAGCCCACTCCGGTGAGGTCGAGTTGATGATGTTCGTGACTCACGGTGCGGGAGTCCAGATGAATTTGATTTCCTTGGTGACCTCGAGATCCCCCCAAAACGTGTCGCTTCGGTCAAGGCGACCATCGGGCCGTAAGGTCAAAAGAATTGCCGACTCGGGAGTCCCTTCAGGCCATATCGCGGTGACGGTTAGAACGACAGCGTCTTCCTTGGGAAAGTAGATCTCTTTGATGTCCTCATGAGCCGTGAAAGTCCAAGTGGCATCCCCAGCCGTCACCTCGACTTTTTCGAAAGGGTGTGCTGCGGTGATTTGAAGATCTGCTCGAATAAGGGGGCCGGCATTGACCTCTTCAACTTCCACCTGCTGTTGATAAGGTTCCTGATTAATCACCCTAGCGAGAGGCCAGCCCAAGGCTGCAAGAGGCACCAGTGGGATCAGGGTGGCCGTTAGCGGAGATCGGGTCATGAGGTTATTTTAATCCACCCACGATGCTATTCACGTTGGACATGATCATGGCTTGGTAGCTCCGGGTTGAACCATCGGCGATGAGCGGGTCCCCAACCTTGGCCCCGGTTTGCTTGGCAATTTGTGCCAGCACCTTGGGGTTGGCGGTCTGTTCCGGGAAGACCATGGGGATACCTTCCTTCCGAAGTTGCTGAATGGCTCCGGCGAGCTGGGTCGCGGAAACTTCACCTTGCGCACTGAGGCCTTGGACGAAGCTCGCTTTGAATCCGTATCCTTTGCAGAAGTAGCCGAAAGCGGCGTGAGCCGTCACGAGGTGGCGTTTGTTACGTGGAATGGTGGCGATTTGTCCCTTCACCCACCGGTCAAGTTGGGTGAGACGGGCTCGGGTGGCCTTTGAGTTTGTAGTGTAAGTCTCCTTGCCTGCGGGATCAGATCGAATAAGCTCTCTCTCAATCACGCGAACAGCGCGCCCCATGTTACGAACATTGTGCCACCAATGCGGATCAATTCCTCCCACGGCATGATGCTGGCAGCAGGCGTATATCTGATCTTTCGCGGAGACCTTTTGAGATGGGATGGTCTTACCGACTTCCACAATGATTTGGGAGGCTTGTAAACTGTCTTGTAGATCACCGAGGTAGGGCTCGAGATTTTTCCCCGATGCGAAAATGATACGAGCCTTAGCCATTTTTTTAATGTCCGAGGCTCTTGGCTGGAATTGGTGAACGTTGGTTCCGGGCTTTACGACTTCGACAACTTCGACGCGGTCACCTCCGACCTGCTTGACGGCATCGGTAATGAGTGGATGAAGCGAGGCGACATCGATACCATGAGCGATCAGGCTAGAGATAAAGAAAAGAGCCAGTTTTTTCATACTTGAAAGTAAATTGCATACGTGGGGGAAGAGTCAAGCCTCTTAATGCAAATTTTATGCATTTGGCAAGAGGTCCGAAAAAAAGCGCTTCCTGTGCAACACTGGAAGCGCTTGGCGTAATTTGACTCAAAAGTTACTTTTTCTCCTGGCTCTCTCCTACCTTTGGCTTCTCGACCGGGTCGGGCATGTCACCAGCCCCAAGCCCGTCTTCGACTTCCGGCTTCTTTGGAATAGG
>JAURPJ010000026.1 GCA_030835305.1 Verrucomicrobiota bacterium
AAACTCAAAACGATAACTTTTTGGAGCTTTTGGAGCTTTTGGAGCTTTTGGAGCTTTTGGAGCTTTTGGAGCTTTTGAAGCTTTTGAAGCTTTTGGAGCTTTTGGAGCTTATTTGCGCTTGTTGCAGAATCTCCTACTCCTGCGCAACGCGGACACGGTAGAAGAATTTTTGGCCGGTTGCCGCTGCTCCGCGGTCAGTATATGACTGGATTTCGGAAGTTGCCTCCAGAAAATCTTCAATTTCTATCCATCCGCCCGGCTCTCCAGAGGGCAGGAGCGATGAGCTGCGTTCAACGATATAGTTCTCCCCAACCTTGGCCTGAAAACTAAAAGTCACGTCGTCAGATTGTGAGTCAACCGAAATTTCCGTGATCGCAAGAGCCGCATTCCCTCCGGATTCGATATCTAGTTTTGCATAATCGAGACTAGCCCAGCGAGCGCTGCCAGTGGGTTGGCTTCTGATCTCGACATAGTGGTCGAACCCAGGTCCGAGCTCGCCCGCACCACCCAAGTCATCGAGAGTAAATTCCCAGCTCTGCGCGGCAGCCAGATTATCTTCGGAGTGAGGTTGCATTTCTCCGACTTGTTGTCCATCGACAAAGAAAGTCAGGTCGAATCCAGATTCTTCTATGGCGTCGTTGTCGTTGAGGCTGTAGTAATCGATGGTGAATTTGAAGTTGTCGTTACGACCAACAGTTTCTGGCACATTGAAGTGCCACCGCATATTTGGGTCACCGATGGTCAAGGCCCTATCGTAGTAACGCTCATTGGCAGCAACTGTTCCGACAGGGGTATAAACGCCACCATCGACAACAGTATCGTAGACACCTGCAAAATAGAAATCGTCATCGATATCACGGTTACCACCACTGGGGCCACCTGTATTCGCCGGACTTCCTGGAAGGTCCTGAATACCATTCTCCTGCACCCCAGACACAAAAAAGTCAATCCCGTTAAAGAATGCAGGATCGTTCAAGCTACTATCGCCCTCTCCATCCTGTCCATCATCTTCAATGCCTACGAACCATAGAGTTCCCTCACCGCTGAAAGGCGTAAAAACCCGGGCTGCAAAGAAAACATCCGTGTTTGCGTTGGTCGTATCGTTAGAAGTCACCGTTAGGGAAGCGGAGAGATTTTCCTCAATCGCACCAGGAGTAACGGTCACTTCAATCTGGGCGTTCTCACCAGGTGCCACGCTTATCGGCAATGGTGGTGCATTACTTATGAT
This sequence comes from Verrucomicrobiota bacterium, assembly GCA_030835305.1. Lineage (GTDB taxonomy): Bacteria > Verrucomicrobiota > Verrucomicrobiia > Verrucomicrobiales > Akkermansiaceae > SW10. The sequence goes on from JAURPJ010000026.1 coordinate 1,229, forward strand.
AAAGGAGTTAGCATTAACTCCTCCCAGTGTAAGTTCAGTGATCACTAGATTCTGCGTAAGTCCGGAATTTGTGAAAATTATGGTTTCGGTGGATGCTTCGCCTCCCACTGGAATATCACCAAAATTGACGGCTGAGGCTACCGAGATGTTCGGGTCGTCCTCTACGATGGGATCGGATGAGACTTCTAACTGCGCGTAGTCAAGACTGGCCCAGCGGGCACTACCGGTTGGAGTGCTCCTGACTTCAACGTAGTGGTCGAATCCTTCACCAACCTGCTCAACCCCTCCAAGATCATCTAAGCTAAATTGCCAGCTTTGGGCTGCTGCAAGATCAACGTCCAGATGGCGCTGCATTTCTCCGATCTGTTTTCCATCGACCCAAAAAGTGAGATCATAGCTTGAAACGTCCGCAGCATTTGCCTCGTTCATGTTGTAAAAATCAATGGTGAAGGTAAAATTGTCATTTTCCGACACAGTATCAGGCAGATTAAAATGCCAGCGCATATTTGGGTCACCACCGGTGAAAGCCCGGTCGTAATACGATTCATTTTCCGACACGACACCCACCGGAGTATAATCGCCTCCATCGACTACGGTCGTGTAGACACCAGCAAAGTAGTAGTCATCATCAACATCACGCGCTGCATCTGAATCAACTCCACCTATATTTGCTGGGTTGCCAGGAAGTTCCTGAAGACCAGTTTCACGAGCACCTGACACGTTAAAATCGACACCATCGAAGGAGGCTGGATCGTTCAATCCATTTGTAGGATCACCATTGCCGTCTTGCGCATTGTCATCAACTCCAATGTTCCAAAGAACAGCTCCATCGGACGATATCGCTAGAAACCCAGCCATCACAAGTTGAAAAAATTTCATTAGGAGCATGATTTATTCAATAAATCACATTGAATCAACCATAAATTAGACGTTTGAGCTTTCTTAAATTGAGCGTTGTGGAGAAAATCTAAAATTGCTTTCCTGCCACCCATGAAAGTGGCTTTTTCGATTCTTATCTCTGCGATCATCGTGATTGGAGTGGCTTTTTACTTTTCAAAAGAAGGCGCCGGCGGGGATTCTTCGGGAAATCAGATCTCTGAACGGGTTCCAGAACTTGTGGCGAGTGAAGAGCTAATTCTCGAACTCACAAAGGAGCTTAAGGAAATCGCCCGGGATCTGCAGAATTTCAACGAACCAACTTCAGGTTCAAGTTCCCTTAAAAATTTGACTTCTAACTGGATGGAAGGGGTGGAATTTTTTGATAGCGCCTCCTTGAAGATCGTAAGGGGTGAGTTTTTGTCTGAAGATAAAATCGACTATGCAGGCGAAGTTGCATTTCATGTCGTGGCCCGAACCCTGAGCAAAAATTGGAAGGAGAGTTATGCTTCATATCAGGTCCACTGGGCCCAAAAAGATGGAAAGTATGAAATGGGTGACTGGACCTTGATCAAGGAAGCTGACAAACCGGAAATCCCCCGAAGGTATTTTCGTGATCGCTTGCCAGAAGCCCTACCTGATCTCCCGACACGCCGGCGGCTCACTCAGTCCGAACATCGAAGGGCGTTGAGTTACCATTACAGCACCAATAAAAAGATGGCCCCTTCGCAAGACTTCGAACCCATTGCGATGGGCTTTAAGCCGGCAGTCTCAGTGGTCGACGTTGATAGAGACGGATGGGACGATGTTTATATCATGGTTCGTCTGGGGAAAAATCTATTCCTGCACAATCAAGGTGACGGAACCTTCGTTGAAAAGGCCTCTGCGCTTGAGCTTTCTTTGCCAGGTAATTCCACCTGTGGAATTTTTGCGGATTTTGACAATGATGGAGATCCTGACCTCATGCTGGGAAGAAGCATTGAACGGATGACTTATCTCGAGAATGCCGGAGGGAAGTTTCGGGCAGTCGAACAAAAGAAGGCGGAGCTTCCGTTTTTAGCGACTTCTCTCGCTGCGGCCGATTATGACGGAGATGGTCTGCTTGATCTTTATGTGACGACCTATCGTCGGGGGAGCCTAGCCGGGGGGATTCCCGGATTCGTAGGAGAGGAAGGGACAGATTGGTGTTCCAAATACCTTCCTCCCGGGGACGCAAGGATGTTTCGCAAGAAGTATCAAGAATCTCGTCAGGAATCGCATGGAGGATACTTGAACCAAACAGGCCCTCCCAACTGGCTTCTCAAAAACATGGGTAACGGGCAATTCCAAAGAGTACATGCAGATTCCTCAATAAGCAGCTGGAAAAATTCCCTACAAGGGACGTGGGGGGATTTTGATGAAGATGGGGACCCGGATCTGGCGGTGGCAAACGACTGGGCTGTTGATCATCTTTTTCGCAATGATGGGAAAGAGGGTTTTGTTGATATCGCTTCAGAAGTGGGTTTAAACCTGATGGGTTTTGGAATGGGCGCGTGTTGGGGTGACTACAATGGGGACGGTCGAGATGATCTTTTTGTGACTAATATGTTTAGCAAAGCAGGGCAACGGGTTTTAGGCGATTTTGCAGAGGTGGATCCACGCTTTGTTGAGGCGGCGTCTGGAAATTTTCTTTACCGCCAGATTAACGGAAGGTTCGAACAGCGTGCCGGGTATGGAGGCTCAATGATTCCTGTTGCCCGCTCCGGTTGGTCGTGGGGTGGTCAATTTGTTGATATCGACAACGATCGAGATCTCGACCTTCACGTTTTGAGTGGCTATTTTACCGCTCCCCGTTCTTTTGAATCGGATATTGATTTGTGAAGTAATCTTTGGCGCACGGTCGTGCGACAGGATGAAAACATCGGAGGTAAACTTCGCAAATCCGATGCTTGGAGTCGAGATCCTCAAACCGGAAAAGTCGACAACTTGTTGGACGCCCGTGTCGAAGCAGGTGATGAGTTGGTTGACGGTAAGCTGCGGGTTCACTCTCTGAGTGGTCATGAGCGAAACAAGCTTTACCTAAATGACAACAATGGTTCAAATTTTTCCGACCAATCCGGCCTGTCCGGTTTAGACGATGAGGCTGATGGCCGGGCATTTGCTGTCTTCGATTATGACAGGGACGGGTGGAGCGACATTGTTTCGGTCAATGCGATGAATCCGCTCACTCGGCTATTTCACAATGAAATGAATGCCGGAGATCGGGCAGGCAACTTTATCGCCCTATCTTTTAGAGGAGGTAGTCACGTGGCAATCGCATCAGATTGGAGTAATCGTGATGGTTACGGAGCGCGAGTTGAGGTTAGGAAAGGCGAGGAAGTGATCGAGCGAGAACACCGCTGCGGCCAGGGCTATGGCTCCCAAAATAGCGCTGTGATGATCGTTGGATTGGGAGGCTGGGAAGAGGTCGATGAGGTGATCGTAAAATGGCCGTCTGGAAGAAAATCAATGGTTTCCAGGGTTAAGCATGGAGAGTGGTTGACGATTGACGAGCGGGAAGGCGAGGAACGGAAGCCCTACCGCCGGAACGTGGAGCCGGAATACAAATCCTTGTTGGGGAAAGCGACGTTCCCACTCGGATACCTTTCAAAAGCTCGCTTGACGGTTTGGAAGGGAATGGCCACGTGGTGTCCAGCTTGCGCCCGTTATCGTCCTGATTTCGAGCATCTCAAAGAGATGACGCAGGGGCTTGGTGTGGAATTTCGTGGCTTTCCTCTCGATGAAAAAGAGAGCCGCGAAACGCTCGTCGCGTATCGAAAAAATCACATCCTTCCGTATGGTTTGCAAACGGATCTCTCGATATTGGATCGTAAAAAAGCGAAAGTGTTTCTTCAGCGCTGGATCGGAGCGGCTGAGTTGCCATTTCCCACTTCTGTCGTGACGAACGAGCGAGGAGAAATTCTTTGGGTGGGTGCGGGAGCACCAACGGTGTCCGATCTCCGTCGTTTCCTTGCCGAAGAGTGATCGTCGTCAGCTCCTTTTTCTTTCCTGTTCAGTCCACTCTCCTCCAGCCGTCCCACTTTCCTGAAAAAGTCTTCCAAAGCAGCTTCAGAATACTCCTGCAAAAAATAGACTTCCAGGAGCCAAGGCCCTACCAGCTTAAGCTAACGCAAGGTCGCTCTTACTCGGAAAAAGCGTTTACTGCCAGCAACCGCTGGCGTGGCGAGGCGAACAGTGCGAATTACGGTTCCATCTCCATTCGGAATACTGGCAACTTCTACGATTTCAGCCGGGGCATCGCTCCAGTTCTGTAAATCACTTGTGGTTTCGATCGCTGTCCTCACATCATCGGCATTTTCCCTCACGGAATAGGTAAATGTATCATATAGGACGCCATCGACTACCATGAGTCTAGCACTAGTCGCACCTGTTTGGTCGGAATCGTTATCGCTACTCCCGAGGGCATGCTCAAGGAGTGCATTGACTCCATCACCATCGATATCAGCCCAGGGGTTACCTGAAAGTAGGCTACCATCTGATTTTCCAGGCGTTCCGCCAGGAGCAACACTAGCCCGCCAATTGGCGGCCTTCGAAGGGTCCGGATTGGTGGCAGGCGCGATAAGAACGATGCTGTAACCCAGAGTATCAGCGACCTCAGGCCAAGGCAATTTATCGTTGTAACTAAATTCCTTAATCGTGCCGTTTGAAGCGTCTTCGAGTTTCAGTTCTTCGCCTCCATTACTCAAACCGGTGGAGTTGGAAAAGACTCCCGCGACTGGCAGTCCAGCACCGTAGGCGCTTTCAAAAGCGATGAGATCTCGGACAACGAGAACACGACCGCCTGGAGCCAAGCTGGTGACAGAGCTCCCAGTAAAATCAAACTGGATGCCATTGGTAAACCTCACTCCATTCAGGTCAAGAGTTTCAGAACCACTCACGTTCATCAGTTCGACATATTCGGCCAGCCCATCCGGTTCGGGATGATACATGATTTCGGAAATAACGAGATTCTCTTGTTGGTCACTGGGATCACCCACGAAGGAAGCGAAACTATTCTCCATGCCGTGTTGATCTAGAAGTACAAGAGATTCCCCCAAGTTGGAGAGGTGTCCGCTGTAGGGGCTGACCACAAAATTACCTTCCCCTCCGGTAGGACTGGCCGTGCGCGAGCGGAATGCCTTGGCATCCGGGCTCAGATAGAGGGTCCAGCCAGCGGGAATAACGGTCCCTGCCGGAATTTCGAATTCGACTCCGCCTTTCACTTTCCAGCTGGAGATATCAACCGCGATATTATTTTTGTTCACAAGTTCGATATACTCATGATCTTGATTACCGGACTTTGGGTTGAATTCGATTGCTCCAAACTCGATCAAAGGCTCAATGCTGCCGTTAGAATCAGCAATCCCGCCATGTAACTCCGGCACAAAAATTAGGTCTCCGCTACCCAAGGATCGGTTCATCCCGTGAATGGCAAGGACATTCGTACCGGCCCGTAGTTCGCCCAAGGCCGAACTGACATTCCAAGTATCGTAAACCAAAGGATCAGCTTCGGAGGAAGCGGTAGCGATCGAGTTCCAAGCAGGGCTGGCCGGGGCCTTTTCCTCCGCGATTTTGGTGCCGTTGAGATAAACAATGAATCCATCATCATACTTCATGCGCAACTCCATGGCTTGGTAGATGGAAGGGTCGGAGATTTCGAATTCACAACGCATATAGACGGAAGAATTGGTATCTCTCATTGCACTCTGAGTATTAGTTCCGATGAGAGGAATATACTTGGAGCTTGAATCAAACCCCACGCCGGTGGTGCCGGTAATCCAGTTGGAGTCATTGAAATCAAAATTCATCCAAATGTCGTCAACGGAGTCATCTTCTGGGACGAGATGATTGACAGATGCCCCAGCCTGCAGAAGCGGCTTGTATGCGATCTTTAGCTGGCCAGTTTGTGGGTCAGGAATCGCGTTATTAGAATAAATGAAGGTTCTCCTTGGTGCCAAATATTCTTCGCGGAAGCGCTGAATAGCTTCAGACATATCTTCAACATCAGGACTACTATTCGTGTAGGGAACGACCGGGGCGGGCCCTCCATCAGCGTTATGCAGCCAAGAACCCCATTTTTCAAAGTCGAGTTGTGCGTCAGAGGGAACGATATCATCGGGGTCGATCAGGGCGGAAAGCTCATTCAGTCGACGTTCGTAATAGCGCTCTTCCATCGGCGTATCAGCCGGCTGAAGATAAAGGTCATGCAATGTTCGAACGCGGCGGTAAAACATAGCCCTAGTCGAGGGGCGACTGTAAAGCTGGGAAACAAGGCGTCCGGCGCCGCCGGTCTCGACAAAGCCGTTAGTTTCGAGAAGGTTGCTAAAGTAGTTAAATTGTGATCTCCAGTAGCGCCCTTGGGAGAGATCGAGATCCCAGGGAAGGAGAGCCCATTCGTCACTCTTGCCGGTATCGCGGTAAATATACCAGTTCTTCCGGTGCATGTCCGTGTTCCGGATGACGGCAGCAGCGGCCATCATATTTACACACATGGGAATGTTGACGTTATCAAAGGTGAACTCGTCCAAGTCGTTTCCAGTCATAGCAAGCCCGTCAATCAAATCTTGAAGGTCGTCGTTGTTCTCACCACGCCGATTCTTCTTCTCGAATCCAATGTTGGCACTTCCCGTAAGAGTGTTGTTGTAGACCTTGTAGAGCGCACCCTCTTCATTGAGGCCCGCACGTTTCAAAAATATATCGTCGGCGTCTTCGATGAAGTCAGCAGTGCTAAAAAACTCGCCGTTTTGTTGGACCCGGACCGTGTAGGCGAAGTGGGCGTGCACGCCAGCATTGCGCATAATTTCGTAGGCTAGAACATGACGGACTTTTGACTTATCCGCCCAGTTGGTAATGAGGTCGATGTCCTTAGTTCGGGGAGCGTCGTCGCTCCATCTGAATCGCTGGCTCTTGTTGAAATCGATATTGTAGCTCTTCTTCGGAAATCCTCCCGTCGATTGACCGTGCCGGTTGAAGAAAACATTGTCGTAAAGTTCACCCAGATAAAAAATCGCGCCACGGGTGCCGCCCGTTCCCGTGGCTGCCGCGGGATTCTGGACGAACCACTCCACCACACTCAGCTTGGTATTGATGGAGGGATCAACCGCAACGGTCCCAACATATTGGTGAGAATCAACTGGATCGTTGAATACAGGTGTTTTTGATTCTAACCCTAATTGGTCGCTTGCCTCGAACCTCCAGCGAATCATTTCTCCCTCATCGAAGGCCCTGCCGGGAATCGCGGCAGTAAAGATGCCGTCGCTCGCTAGCGCATCGGAACCAATGCCATCGTCGTTCATCACAAGCATGTTTTCCGGACCAAACATTACACGATAAAACATAGAGACCTTTGAAACAGGAGATGCAATGGACTCCATCTTTGCTGTAATGATGAGGTCTTGCCCGGAAAATGGTCTTTCGGGCTTATCCGTAACGTCGACAAATAGAGGACCTGAGGCCTGGCCACTGGAATTGGGGCGGCCCGGTGTGGGTTTCTCAAAGAAACCATCGCGTTCAGCACCAGAAGTATCGACAACACTGGCTGTGAGCTCAGGGTAGATCAGAAAGTCCGAACTACTTACCGACCTGTTGAGTCCGTGTATCGCCAAGATATTCACTCCCTCTACCACTTGCGTAGCGGCCGCCGTGGCGTCGACCACTATTGGCGTAGTCGCACTGATCGAGTCGGATCGTGATCCTGTAGCATTAGAATTCCAGGTTAAATCGCCAGGCTCGTTATAACTTCCGCATCGCACGCCATTGATGTAGGCCACAAAGCCGTCATCACAATTCACGTTGAGGGAAAGCGATTGAATCTTTTCGTCGTTCAGCGAGTAAGTGAATGGGACACGGATGTAACAACTCGCGTTAACAGACTGCATCTGTTGCCTGAGAATCGAATTTCCATGGACAGTATCCCCAACCAAGTCCAATAACACTCCAGAATCAAATCCGATTCCAGTAGTAGTTGGAGTCCAAGCAGCGTCATCAAAACGAAGAAGTTCATGCCAGCTCTCACCCAGTGAATCATCCGCGGGCACGAAATACTTCGCTGGCTGACTACCGCTAATCAATTGTTTTTGGGTCACTACTCCGAAATTGTCTCTCCCATAAGATTGGTCCTCGAACTGCAAAGGATAAGTGGATCCAAATTCAGTGAGAACGGTAACTGCATCCGGCGCGACGAGAGCGAGGTATCCTCCTTCCGCCGATAACTTAAAACTTGTATGCAGCTCTGCTTCAGGATCCGAGCGATCTTTGCTAGAAGCAAAAATGACAAGATAATCACCAGCCTGAATAGTGACTGCAGGAATCCGCCATTTATCTAGATTAGTCGCACTGTCGGTGAGGAAGTAACCATCGAGATCAACCTCGCTAGAGTCCGGATTATGAATTTCGATCCAGTCCGAAAAGTCACCGTCTTTATCAGCCAAAGTCGTGTCATTGGCAGCCATGAATTCGGAAATCACTGGAGCCGCATTGACAGACAAACAACTAACCGCGAAGGCCACGGTAAAACAAGTTGAGAATATTTTATGCTTCATCGCTAAAAGGCCCCCCAGGAAAACAAGCGACCTCAATAAGGGGGGAATAAATGTGTGTTATGATAATCGCTAGAACCTAAAAATACCCGGTGTCAGCTTATGCGTCTAGCATGTAAACCCGCGAAATTCAGCAGCTAAAAAATAGGCAGCACTGGCCTGGCAGGTAATCAATCGAAGATTTTTGACTCTGGTATAACCGATAGAGAGCCCCCACTCATTTCTTCCAACCACGTCAAATACCACCTTCGTGGCCTCTGACTCCCGTGATTCGCCAAGCCCGCCAGCCAAGCAGTAAAGCTGCAAGAATGAGCCCTATGCTTAACCCCCACCAAATCCCTGCCACTCCGAATTCCTGCCGGAAGCCTAAAATAATCCCAACTGGCATCCCGATCACCCAGTGCGCCATGAACATTATAAGTGCTGGCCTCTTTACATCGTCCATACCCCGGAGCACACCCGACGAAAGAATCTGCGAATGATCCGCCACCTGAAAAATCGCGGCGATTGCCAAAAGTCCCACAACCATCGCAATGGGGCCTTCTTCCGCCAAAAATGACGCTGCCAGCGCCTTATCAAACCAAACAAACACCCCCACAAAGCACAAAGAAACTATCAAACCCATCAGCCACCCGCTTACCATGATCGGCCTCATTCTCTCAAAAACTCTAGCTCCCTTCGCTTCTCCAATCTGTATCGTGAGCGCCATCGAAATCCCCAACGGTATCATAAAAGTCGTCGCGACACACATCATCGCCACCTGATGCGCCGCCAGAGCAGCCGCTCCCATAGTTCCAATCAAAAGAGCAGCTACAATGAAGGCGCTCATTTCCGCCGAAACCTGTATGCTCGCCGGCCAAGCAATCTTCCAAAATTCTGCCAACTCTTTCCGCTCCGGCTTCAAGAACCAACGGTGTGGCGACCATTCCTTCAGATCTGGGCTAAACCGACACCAAGCCATGACCCCGATCATACTGGCCAAACGCGCCAGCAAGGTCGCCAATCCCGCCCCCTCCAGCCTCATCTCCGGAGCACCCCAATTCCCGTCAATCAACAACCAATTGAGGAACACATTCAGCCACACCCCTGCAAAGATAATCCAAAAAACCGGCCACGGCCTCGCCATACCATCCGAGTGGTTCTTTACCGCCATGCTCACAAGCGCCGGCGTCATCGAAAGACTCACTAAGATAAAAAAAACCGGCAGGCGTTCAACTACTTCGGGTGCTTGCCCCATTACTGACAACAGGGGCAGACTCAACCAACTAAATATAAAAGTAGCCATACCGAGAGCCAAGCTTAGCACAAAACCATTGCGTAGACCAGACTTCGCCTTCTGCCGTTCATCCGCGCCTCTCGCCTGGGACACCTTCACTGAAACCGCGATCCCGATCCCAATTCCTACCATCAAAGGCAGATGCAAAATCGAATGAGCCAGGGTCGCCGCAGCCAGCTCCACCGTCCCGATCTTCCCGATCATATAGGTATCGACCAAGCCCATCAGCATTTGGCTGACCTGCCCGGCCATCAGGGGCAGCGCGAGAACCAAGGTCGCCCGCCCCTCGCGAACGATAGAACTCATCACGCGGTCATACCCCAATAAAGCCAAAGCTCAAGATTGAACCAAGGCTTCCAGGCGGGCCAACTTTCGCTTCCTCCACATCAGCCACAAAAGCCAGAATGGAACCGCCCAGTGCGAAGTTCTTACCGCGGCTTCAACCATCCAGGGGTCCATCGCATTGTAGGGAAGAGTCTCATCGTAATACGCCAGAATACGCGCCAGAGCAGTGGCTCCGCCCCAGCAAAACATGTAAAAAAGAGCCATAGCCCTGGTTCTGGGCAGAATCAAAAACGGCACCACCACAAAATCAAGCCAACCCATGATCTTCAGGAAACGAAGACTCCCCACCTCCGAAATCGATAAAATCTCCATCGTCATCATCTGGAAGTGCAAAGGCACGTTGTAATAACCCATCGCATAGAGGCCATGCCCCACGAAGGTCACCGCCGCTGCAATCATTAGCAACCACCGGACGATGAAATCGCGCTTCGGAGCGAGCTGAGTCTTACGGCCCACATGGATCAACAAGGCAACCGGAGTCACGATTTGCAGAACATGCTCCATCGCCATCCCCGACTGCATGTCCTTTCCCACCCAGCGGGAAAAGCTATCGAGAATCAAAACCAAAGTCGCCGGAATCAAAAACCAACGCAACCAGCGAAGACGGAAAAAGCCCACAAGCCAGGGAAGGAGAGCCGAAGCGATTAGAAACATCCCCAGCCGCTCAAGTGTCGGCGTGATCCACTCATCCGACGTCCGCGCAAAGTGACTCCAGGTCATCTCGTACTTCGCAAGAACCGACGTCCACCACTTCTCCTGCCAAATCAGTTCGCGAACCGGACTATCCCAGTGCCAGGTCAGCCAGCCCCGGGCCAGAAAAGTGACACTGACAATCAACTGCAGGATTGCCAGGGTGAGACGGTCAAGCCATGTCGCCTTTTCAGACTCTTCTAAAGAAGTCTTCACCCTGCTTAGTCCGCCGGAATTACGAGCACTTCATCGCTCCCATTCGGCGACCAAAGCTGGAGACCTTCCGGATTTTCATAAGGCTTCTGAGGATCGACTTCACCGACCCGGTCCACGTCTTCGACTTTGACCGTCTTGTCAAAGATCGCCTCGGGCGTGACATGTAACCAATCGAAACCATTGAAAGCGGCCGCCCCGACCGTCCACGAATACTTAATATCAGCCCGACGAAGAGGAGCGCCCCAGCATCCTTCGCCGAGATAAATCGTTGCATTGGGGTCATTCGGCGCGGCCTTAAAATCCTCGCCATCTTCCGTGTAAGGCTTAAGTGGAAGAGTCCTTTTCATGACGTGTGAGTCCGATTCCATCACAAGATCAAAGCCCGCTTCATAAAACGTCCCGGCCCACTTATAAGAATTGCGCCCAAGCGCCTTTCCGCTCGTGTGAGGTCGCATCGGCTTGTGATAACCAGCCACTAGATGCGTCACTCCCTTGCCATTTTTTTTCAAGTCCGAGCGTAACCAACTCCCCTGCACCCCATCCGCAGGGATTTGACTGTTCAGGATATAGTAACGGAAGAGATCTCCCCCAATATTAAAGGCCCCGTAAGTATCGGAAGGCGTCCCGAAGTGACTGGGAATACTCTCCGTCCGCGCCTCATGGTTCCCACGGTGAGGAACGATCGGCAGAAGCCGCCCCTTGTCACCAATCGTAAGCTGCCAATCGTCAAGCCAGTCATTCCACTCCACGGCATTGTCCTGATTAATCATGTCTCCGGTGAAAGACACAAAAAGGGGCGAGAGCTTCTTGCACATCATATTGGCTGCCTGCCGGATATCCCGGAAGTTCCGCGAGTCCCCTCCGCAGATAAAGGTAAAGGGCTGCGGCCGATCCGGAGCCGTCCGAAAGTAAAAGAGCCGGCTCACCCCCGCCTCATCGCCGAGGCACATGAAATACCAACTGTCCGGCTTGAGATTTTCCAAAGTCACCATGCAATTCCTCATCCCGTCATACTCCACCACCCGATCGACCTCCTTGCGCTTGGCATACTTGCCCTTCTCTCGTCCCTCGTTTTTCAAGCCGTAATAAAGAATCGCCGGATCTCCCTCCAACTGGTTCCACACAAACGTCGCGGTAGTTGTGGGATCTTCAAACCAAACCAGCCGATACTTTCCCGTTTTGGACGTATTGACATTCACCGATTCCGTCTGGGCCGATGACCCGGCCAGCGAGGCAACGAAAGCGAGCAGCGCAGTCATAAACGTATACGTTATCTTCCGAAAAGATTCTGTGTGGGCCATGACCGATTAGAGATTCGAAATTTTCGAATTCAATCTAAAACCCCGGGATTGCGCCCCTATTTTATCTCTCTACTCTCTTGGGCCGATGAAAAGCGCCCTCCTCCTGATCCTGGCCATCCTCTCGGCCGCCGCCGCTCCCCTCGAGCTCAAAAAAGGCTCCCGCATCGTCTTCGTCGGAAACGGCCTCGGCTCCCGCATGATGCAGTTTGGCTCCTTCGAAACTTACCTTCACCACTGGTTTCCCGAAAAAAACCTCTTCATCCGCAACATGTGCGATGAAGGAAACACCCCTGGCTTTCGACCCCACTCCGCCCGTTCGAATCCCTGGGCCTTCCCCGGTGCTGAAAAGTTCCACGCTCCTCTCTCAAAAGCCAAAGACCGCTGGGGATCAGGTCATACCGGCATCGGTTCCATGCCCACCCCCGACGAATGGCTCACCCGGCTCAAGCCCGACATCGTCATCGGCTTCTTCGGTTACAACGAATCCTTCCAGGGGCAAGCCAGCCTCGAAAACTTTAAAGCAGAACTTCGCGCGTGGATCAAGCACACCAAATCTCAAAAATATAACGGAAAAACAGCTCCCCAAATCGCAATCGTTTCGCCCACTGACTTCGAGAATCCACGCACTTTACGCGAACACACTGTTGGTGCCAACATTAGGCTCTACGTAGACGCGATGAGCGAAATTGCCAAATCTGAAAGCATCGGCTTCAGTTACCTTATCAGTGTCACCAACCTCATTGATCTTTCCCCGGGCAGGTCGATCACCCGTGACGGCTATCTCCTCGACAACAACGCCTACAGTAAGATAGCCAACAAAATGATAAGCGACGTTTTTGATACGGAGCAAATCCAAGATTCAAAAAACTACCAAGAAATCCAAGCCGCCGTCCTCGAAAAAAACTGGGTCTGGGAAAAATACTATAAGATCCCCAACGGAGTCCACGTCTACGGTCGCCGCCACAATCCCTTCGGCTCCAAGAACTACCCCGCCGAACTCAAAAAACTTGAGCAAATGTGCGCCGCTCGCGACCAAGCGATCTGGGCCGCCGCCCAAGGCAAGCCCTTCGATCTCGCCGCCGCCGATGCCAAAACCATCTCCCTCGCCGAGATCAAAACCAACTACCGTCCGTCCCGTAAAAACGGCACCACTGAATACCTCTATGGCGACGATGCCATTGCCTCCTTCACCCTCGCACCCGGCTACAAAATCGAACTCTTCGCCTCCGAAAAAGAATTCCCCAACCTCGCCAACCCGGTCCAGATCACCTTCGACAACAAGGGCCGCCTCTGGGTCGCCACCATGCCCACCTACCCCCATTGGCGACCCGGCGACCCCAAGCCGAACGATAAGCTCCTCATCTACGAAGACACCGACAACGACGGCAAAGCCGACAAGGAAATCGTTTTCGCCGACAGGCTCCACCTTCCCACCGGATTCGAAATCTCCCACAACGGCGTCTACGTCGCCCAGGGCAACCACCTCGTCCTCCTGAGAGATACCAACGGCGACGACAAAGCCGACGATCGCCAAATCGTCCTCAGCGGCTTCGATGATCACGACACCCACCACGTCATCTCCGCCTTCTGCGCCGATCCCTCGGGCGCCATCTACATGGGCGAAGGCACCTTCCTCCACAGCAATATCGAAACGGCCTATGGCCCCGTCCGCAGCTCCAACGGCGGATTCTTCCGCTACTCCCCGCAACGCAACGACCTCGAGCGCACTGCCCGCCTCTCCATTCCCAACCCCTGGGGCACCGCCTTCGACCGCTTCGGACAACCCTTCTTCCTCGAAACT
>JAURPJ010000027.1 GCA_030835305.1 Verrucomicrobiota bacterium
AAGGATGCCAGGGCGATACAATGCCCCAACAACTTCGTTTTTGCAGCCTTCACTGCGCAGGAGATGGCTTGATACTTCATACAAAAGAAGGCCACCTAAGAAAGAGTTGCTTTTCTAAAAATAGCGGTGTTAGAAAAAAATTGTTCCAACCGAGTTGAGAATGCCACCTTAAAACTGTTTTTGTAAATAACAATCTTGAGGTTTCTTGCAGCCGCTTTGGGCTACCTCACTTTAGATAGCACGGACTCTCTGATCACCTAGAGTCATACACCATATTTCGTGGTCTCATCATTACTGGATGGATCGAAGAACAAGTTCTGATCACTGTGCCGGAGAATTTCCCGACTCGATAGCTGCCTTCAGCAACGTAAGTGACCTACGAACCTTGAGAAACAAAAAATCCTGGCTGCGAAAATTCCTCAATCTCCCCAGCGGCATCCCCAGCGATGACACTTTCCGACGCGTCTTCAGTGCCATCAATTCCAAGGCCTTCAATGTTTGCTTCATTGCCTTTACGGAAAACTTCAGTAGCGAACTTTCTTCTCAACTCATCGCGATTGACGGCAAAGCAATCCTTCACTGTTTCGATCATGAGGCCGAACCGAGCCACCTCCATCATTCCGAACTTATTTCGCCACCGGTTCAGCGTAGCCACCAAGATCTGCTTTTGCCGACAGACAGGCCCCATCGTCCATCTTTTTTACAACTGACTCGCGCACCTCCATGTTGAATCCTCCAATTTTTTTCTTACCGTGTAATGAATAATCTAACGCCACCCCCAACAAGTTATTACCGTCACATCCTTGTCCTAAAAACTAATTCTTCCCCTTCCGCTGTTCGTAAATCCACTCGTAAACTTCAGGATTTGAATAACAGGGAGTCCAGGCATCGTGTTTGACCCCGGAAGCGGCGTCATACTCGGTGTATTTGATGTCGCTATTTTCCTTTTTAAGCGCTTCTACCATCTTACGGGTGAAATCGACACTCACAACCGGATCGGCCACTCCGTGGTGCGCCCAGATAGGTATCTCTTTGATCACCTTGGCAGTCGCAGGATTACCACCTCCGCAAACCGGAACAGCCGCCGCAAAAAGATCGGGAGCCTCGGCCAAGGCCGACCAAGTTCCGAAACCTCCCATGGAAATTCCCGTGATATAAATCCGGTCCTCATCAACGGGCAGATTCTTGATCGCGGTTTTCAAGAGCCCAATGACATCATCAAGATATTCACCACGCCACCCCTTGGAATCGTCCGGACACTGTGGTGCGAAGATGAACGAAGGGTTCTTCTTGTGAAACCTTCCTTCGGCGAAATTCCGCACGATCCCATTGAGTTGTTTTTCATTATCACTTCCTCCCGATCCCTTACCGTGCAGGAAGAGCATGATCGGATAGCGCTTCTTCGGGCTCATCCTTTTCTCGCTGTAAAAACGGAATTTGAGGCTCTCATACTCCATCTTCTCCCATTCTTCTGTGAGACGATCTTCAAAGATCCCGCCCGGTTCTTTCTCCGCCAGGCCGGTCATCTCCTCAAGAGCCTCAATAACCCATTTGCGGTCGGCCTTCGAAATTTTATCGAGTGACAAAGTAAAACGCTTGCCGTCCGACTTGCGGCGCAGGGTCACATCTCGGTCATTTGCAGAAATGAACTCGGCTACCAAAGTGCGTCCGTCAGCCGCGGTCCAAGTCCGAACTTCCCCCGCCCCGGCCAATTGCGGGATCGCCACTAACATCAAAAAAGCAACTTGGACTGTCTTGAAAATCATCTTCATGGTGCTTGATGATGACTGATTTCCCTGCGAATAACGATGAAAGAGTTCCACCTTCTTGGTGATTGCCTCGGTGCCCCAGATCACTAGGCTCAATGAGATCCTTTTATGCGACGTCTATTTCAGTCCCGCCTGCACCTTCTTTTGTTATTAATGCAGACTGCCGCTTTACCAGTCGCTTTTGCCGCGCCTTATTCGGCCGAAGTTCTCGCAGATAATCCGGTGGCATTTTACCGCTTCAACGAAGATCCGGATGCTACGGTTGCTTTTGACTCCTCGCCGAATGGAAACCATGCCAGTTATGCAGGAACCACCACCCCGACCTTGGGCACCGGAGGGCTTACAGAAGAGGCGGATTCCGCTGCCAACTTCAGCGGAAGTTCAGCAGCCAAATCGCGCATCCTAACCCCGCCCCTCTTTAACCCGGCGCTCACCAGTTTTACCATTGAGGCTCTTTTCAAGACCAACGCGACTTCCCAGCAAGCGATTGTTCAGCAAGGTGGTGGCAGCGGGCGAACTCTCTTTTTCCTTTCCTCAAGCGGTGGTGACATCCGCAGCTTTCTGGGGGCAGGCACCCGAAGCAGCAGCATTGCGGCCGTCGTTGGTCAAATCCACCACGGCGCTTTGGTTTTCGATGATCCCACCAACACGTGGACGTGGTATATTGATGGTGTCGCGACGGCCTCTGGAACGGTCAATCCGGAATCTTCCAACGGCGGGTTCTTCATCGGTATTCACAAGAATCTCTCGAGTAATTACTTCAACGGGACAATTGATGAAGTGGCTTTTTACACCCACGCTCTTCCGGCAGAGCGTATTGCAGAGCACGTGGCCTCGATGTCAACCCCGCCTGCCCTAAACTCTTTCACCGCATCCCCGATCAGTATCTCAAGCGGAGAGAGCGCGACTCTGACATGGGAAATCGCGCCCGAAGTCACTGCACTTTCTATTGATCAGGAAATCGGAAATGTCCTGTCCCTTACCACTGAAGGCCTGGGTAGTGCCAGCGTTTCACCAACGGCCACAACAACCTACACGATCTCTGCAACAGCCCCGAACGGCATCGTCACCGAAGCCATCACTGTCTATGTTGATGAGCGGGCCAGCTTCAGAATTAATGAATTTGTCGCTCAAAACGCCGGGCCGGTTACTGATGAAGACGGCGATGAAACTGACTGGATTGAGATTAAGAACACTGGCAATACTCCGAACGACCTCGCAGGTTTCTATCTTACCGATGATCCCGGCAATCTCACCAAGTGGCAATTCCCGTCCACTCCCATCAACGGTGATGGGCTCCTGTTGCTCTTTGCTTCGGACAAGGATCGCTCAATTTCGGGAGCCGAACTACATACCAACTTTAAGCTTTCCTCCGGTGGAGAGTATCTCGCTTTAGTCGAGCCTGATGGTGTGACGGTTCATCACGAAATTGCCCCGTCCTATCCTCCACAATATGTTGGAAGCTCCTATGGCCGCCTCACCGATGGCAGCTTGGGCTACTTTGCCGAGCCAACACCCTCCGCCGAAAATGGCGCTACCACTTTCAGCGGATTCGTGGAGGAAGAGGTCATTGCGGACAAACCACGGGGATTCTATGATACTGCCTTTACAGTCGGCCTCAGTAGCGCGGACCCAACTCTATCGATTCGCTACACCACCGACGGGGCGCCACCAACCGCATCAACTGGCACACGATACGTCGCTCCGGTTTCCATCACTACCACGACCATCCTCCGCGCCGCAGCCTTTCGACCCGGCGAAGCCCCACGGAAAATCACAACCGTCACCTACCTCTTCCTGGAAGACGTGCTCAACCAACCGGCCGCCCCTGCCGGTTACCCTTCTGTCTGGCAGCCCGGCACCAGGGCCGACTACGCCATGACCTCATCCGTCGCTCCGGACCAAGACATCATTGATGCACTGCTGGCTCTCCCCACTGTCTCCGTAGCCATGCCGGTCGACGACCTTTTCAACAATAACTCCGACCCTGCCATTGGCGGAATCTATGCCAATTCCACCATCGCCCGCGGCTTTCCCTGGGAACGGGCCTGCTCGGCAGAATTCTTCGGATTTCCACACGGACAGGAGCTTCAGATCGATTGCGCCATGCGTGTTTTCGGAAATGCCAGCCGATGGACCTCCCGCCCCAAACACAACCTCCGACTTGTTTTCAGATCAGCCTACGGACCTTCGGAACTCGACTTCCCGGTGTTCGGAAACGACACCTGGCCGGACAAAGTCAACAGCTACCTCCTGCGTGGTCAAAATGGTGACTCATGGTTTCACCCGACCCAAGGGCAGCGTAACGAGGCCCTCTACATGCGCGATCAACTCGCCCGAAGCCTTCAGCTCGCCATGAATCGTCCCGCCAACTTTCAAGAACATGTTCACCTCTACCTCAATGGACTTTACTGGGGCCTTTATCACACCCTCGACCGTAATGAGGACAACTCAATGGCACAACGGTTCGGAGGTGCTGAAGAGGATTGGGACGTCATCAAGTCTTCACGAACCAACGGCATGGAAGCAATCGATGGCGACATTACCGCCTGGAATGCCATGCTGACGCAAGCAGAAGCGGGACTCGCGGGAGAGGCGGAGTATGCTGCGATTCAGGAGGAAATCGATCTCGACAACTTTATCGACTATCTCCTCGTGAATTTCTATGACGGCAACTCCGATTGGGACGACAACAACTTTCAAGCGGCTCGACGTAAAACAGGCGACGACCGATGGCGTATCCTCGTTTGGGATTCCGAGCGAACTTTTCTCAACTCCTCAACCAACAACACCGGTAAAAATTTCGGTAACCGTACCACCCGCCTGCACACCAAACTACGCGCTAATTCTGAATACCGCCTCCGCTTCGCCGACCGGGTGCACAAACACTTCTTCAACGATGGTGTCCTCACCCCGACTGGCGTTTCAAACGAACTCGACAAATGGATTGCCCTTCTTGAAACACCTCTCATTGCCGAGTCGGCTCGTTGGGGGGATGCCCAACAACCCACCCCGGTCGGCATGGCTCGGTGGCAAACCGAAGTAAATTATCAAAAGAACACCTACATTCCCGGACGTACCGCTACCGTTCTCAACCAACTTCAGTCCCAAAACCTATACCCTTCCGTGGCGGCGCCCCAATTCAATCAACATGGAGAAACAGTCGCCCCGGGCTTTCAGCTCTCCATGACCGCGCCAGCCGGGACCATCTACTACACCCTCGACGGCACTGATCCGCGGGATGCCACCATCGCCGACCCAAACATCTCGGCCTCCGCCATCGAATATGTTCCTGGCAGTCCCGTGACGCTCACGACCTCCGCCCTCGCAAAAGCACGCACTTTATCGGGCGGGACCTGGAGCGCTCTTAATGAGGCGGGCTTCTTTGTCGACAGCGTGCCAGCAGACCACACCAACCTCGTGGTTTCAGAACTCCACTATCATCCTCTCAGCGATGATGATGCATTGGAGTTTATCGAACTCATGAACATTGGTGATCTAGACATCGATCTTCGCGGGGTTGAGTTCATCCGAGGAATCACTTTCGACTTTGATCAAAACGACTCACGCCCGATCCAGGTCCTCTCTCCGGGAGAACGGATCGTGCTTGTAGGAAAGTCAGACGACTTCTCAATCGAATACCCGGGAATTCCTATTGCCGGCGAATTTGTCGGGGATCTTTCCAACAGCGGAGAAAACATCACCCTGCTCGCAGCCGACGGCAGCGCGATCAGAGACTTCCGCTACAATGACAAACTCCCTTGGTCCACCAGCCCGGATGGCAACGGCTTCACCTTGGTGCTCACCGCTCCGAGCGATAATCCCGACCACAAGCTTGCTTCTTCATGGCGACCCAGCTCCACCCTTGGAGGAAACCCCACTACAAGCGATGCCCTCTCCTTCACTGGGAATCCCCAGGATGATCTCGACTCCGATGGTCTGTCAGCTCTCCTGGAATATGCGCTTGGCACTGTTGACACCGTCCCCGATCAGCCCGGAGACCTCTATTACCTCTCAGGCCCCCCTGACAATTTAACCTTTGTCACTCAGCGAAACCTCAGCTCCGATGACGTTGTCGTTTCCGTGCAGACCTCTACCGACCTAGACACGTGGGTGGATGCAGACGCCATCTTTGAGCTCAGCAACGAGGAAAATCTTGGCACCGGAATCGCACGCTACACTTGGTCGCTCCGTCCCTTGACTAACCCTGGGAGCAAGTTCTTTATCCGCGCGCGGGTTGAAATGCATTAGGAGAATCGTAAGCTCAATGGTATTTCTCCTAATCTTGGAGGCGCACCTTTACCACCAGCTTTCTTACCAAGGAAGGGCAATCAATTTGGAGACCGGGACGATGTCCATCAACCGGCAGAAAAATTGCAAGGTCACCAGCTTCCAGTTGCAACGAGCACCCTTCTCCGTAGTCAGCAAAGTAGAGCATATCCCGTTGGGGTGACAGATCTTCCACCAGTTCGAGCTTTCCCACCTTTTCAACATCCATCCGCTCCTCACCGGCAAGGATTACCTGCAAATCGGCCCATTCGCGATGGGCCTCCCAGCGGACCTCTCTCGGTGCGTTTGTGAGATAAGCTTCCTCGATTAAAAATAAATCGTCATCCACATCGATCTTGGTCGACTCCCCCTCTGCCCGGGAAAAGGCCCGCTCACGTTCCTCGCTGCCTTCGGTGAGATATTGCTCCATAATTTCATGAGCCGCTTCCCATTGGGAACCCTGCGGCCATTGATTCTTCAACTCTCTTGCCGGTCCAAAAATTGCCATGAGGAACTCTCCCACTAGCGACTCCCTCTGACAAGTGTCAGAGATGCGGCATAATCAGATTCCCCGGGTCATCTGGCTGATTCTTTTCTTACCAATCCCAACGGGGCGATCATGTTGAACTCCGGCACAAGCCAAAAGCGTCGTGAGCAAGTCACCCTGATTTCCCCTGATATTTGTAAAGAAGCGCCCCGTGTTAATCGTGCCCCCCCCTTTGCCGGCAATAATAAAAGGCAGGTTTTCACGCCGATGCTTGTTCCCATCTTCAAGACCGGAGCCCCACATCATAATACTATTATCGAGCAGGGTGCCATCACCCTCGGAGAGGCTTGCCATTCTTTTCACCATGTAAGCGTATTGCTCGATATTGAAGGCAGTGATCGCAGCCACTTTTTTAACCTTCTCGGCCATATGATTGTGGTGAGTCTGGGAATGGTGGGCATCGGAAAAGCCAAGCTCCGGATAAGAAACGCCATTTGGAGTCGATCCAATGTAAGTACTGACACGCGTAGTATCGGTTTGAAATGCGAGCACATTAAGATCGCACATCACTTTCATGTATTCGCTCCGCTTGTCGCCCTCGGGAATCTTAATCTCAATCGGTGGAGAATCGGAGGTATTACGCTTGCTCGAAGCCACTCCGGCCTTCTTGAGCGCAGCTTCCTTCTGGCGGTATTCGATGGCCGCGATCCGGCGTTCCACCGAACGAACCCCGTCGAGATATTCATCGAGCTTCTGCTTGTCGCCATACGGTAGGTTCTTGCGAAGATCCTTGGCTCCACCGATGACCAGATCAAGCATCTTGCGATCGAGAGGATCCGGCTTGGATAGATGCCCGCTCTTGTCCCTCTGTCCAAAAAGACGTTTCAAAACACTTCGTGGATTAGTCTCCGCAGGAACGGCCTGATTGGCGGAGCGAAAACTGCAGTGGGTGTAATAAGCCTCGTTTAGGCCTTCCTGATTTTCCTTATGAGTCTGCGGCATGGTGGCCAATTCCAGGGAGGGCAGTGAGGTCTGTGCCCCGATATAGTTCGCCGCGATCTGGTCGGCGGAAATAGCGATATTCACTTGGTGCCGTTTGTTGGCATCCGGAAGTTGGGCCGTGAGCCAGGTCGAAAGTTCAAGCGCGTGAGGAGCACCGTTGAAGGGCGAGATTGGAACTCCGGAAATCCCTTTCATGAGCAGGCATTGATCAAGAACAGGGAGCAACGATCGTAAAGCCGGCGGGGGTGATGTCAGAAAACTTTCCGCACTCGCAGGCCAAAATTGATCCATGATGACCCCATGTGGCATATACATAAAACCGAGCCGGACGGGCGGTCTGACAGTCTTCCCCTTCACGGTATCGGCCCATCCCATCGACTCGAGAAGTGGCAGACCGAGAGTGGTACCAACTCCTTTAAGGCAGGCGCGACGATTGAGACGGGATTTACTTTCCATGGTTTGGTCGGGTTGGGGTTTCCTGAATGTGGTGATTGAGAAATGGATAGCTGGTGACAACCTCCAAGATCAGAGTCTGCATACCATGATCATCCGCCGCAATCGATTCCATAAGTCGATCGACCACAATATGATCATAGCCTTCCAGCGGACGACACAAGGCATATGCGAGAAGTTTCTCGGTCAAATTTCGGGCTACTTCGGACTTTCGGTTTGCGAGGATCTCTTTGAGCTCCGCAGGGGTCGCGAACCGTTTTCCTCCTGGCAACTCTCCTGTCGCATCGATTGCGCCCCCGGTATCATCTTTCTCGCGCCAACGCCCGATCGTGTCGAAATTTTCCAGACCGAAACCGATGGGATCCATGATTTTATGACAAGTTGCGCAGGCTGAATCAGTTCGGTGAAGCTCGGTTCGCTCACGAAGAGTCAGGTTAACAACCTTCTCCTCTTTCTGCTTCTCGAGTTCGGGAACATTGGGCGGAGCGGGCGGTATGACCTCCCCGAGAATCTGCTCTAGCACCCAAACGCCACGTTTCACCGGACTGGTTCGGTTAGGAAAAGAAGTCGTCGCGAGGACACCGGGCATCCCGAGGACACCCCCGCGATTTGAATTCTTCAACATAACTTTTCGCATCGCCGGCCCCGTCACTTCTTTTTGCAATCCATAAAGGTTCGACAAGTTTTCGTTGAGAAAGGTGAAGTCGCTCTTCACAAAATTAATCACGCTCAGGTTCTCCCGCATGAGGGTCTCGAAAAACATACGAACTTCATCGTACATCGCAGAACGCATCTCCGGTGTCATTTGGGGGAACCTGGCAGAATCAAAAGTCATCGCTTCCAGTTCACCAATGCCAAGCCATTGCGCACCAAATCCGTCGAACAGAGCGCGTGACCGTTTATCCCCAATTAGTCGTTTTACCTGACCACGATAGACTCCGGGATCGTGAAGCATTCCGGCATCAGCAAGGGCGGAAAGTTCGGCATCTGGCATGGTGGCCCACAATAAATACGAGAGCCGGGACGCTAGTTGATGATTATCCAGCGGAACAATGGCCTGGCTTCCGTCAGGTGTCACAGACGGTGTAATGAAGAGAAATTGCGGAGAAACCAGAATCGCCTTGAGCATCAATCGAAGTGATGATGAGTAAGATAATCCATCATCGCGGCCAAGCTTGAAGACCTTCTGTAAAACCTCAACTTCCTTTCCCGAAGGAGGACGGCGGTAGGCTCGTTTCGCCAGGGAGCGGGCAACATCCTTCACAAACTCCGCTTCATTTTCTCCAGCTGCAGGGGCGTCGCCAAAAAGACGCTTTTGAATTTCGGTTGGCGATGAACCGTCGGGCGCCAGGATTTGATCCAAGATTTCTTTGGCAATGCCGAGATACTGCTCCGACAACAAAGGTGAGAGACTATTGAGATAACCTTCCCCAAAGACTTCATCAGGCAGACCATCGGCAATCGCGGGATCCACGCCTAAGAGATCATGCAAGGTATTGCCATATTCTCTTTTGGTGAGGCGACGAATGACAAATGGCCCGGGATCCTTCGGACTCAGGTATTTGATCATGCCAATCGCTTCGATGAACTTCTTCCGATCCTCATTCGAGGGCTGCTTGGGCGAATCCTCTGGCGGCATATCGTGCGCCTTCACGTTTGCGATGGCCTGTTTCCACCGCTTTCCGGATGCCGAACTTCCAGGAGTCTTAAGAGCCGGTTGAAAGTTGATCCCGCCTTTCTGCCGCTTGTTGCTGTGGCACTTGAAACAGTAGTCGTTGATAAACGGCATCACCGTGTTCTCAAAAGACTTCTTGGCCTCGCTCTGAATCCCGGAGCCCCCCCGCTCTTCCGCCGACCCGCCGGCACACGACGTCACGAGGAGCAGCAGCAGACCAAACATCAGAAGTCCTCGGCAGGAGATTTTCTCAGAAGTAAACTTGGGCATCGAAATCGAACAAACTTAAAACGATACGAGCATCCAAGCCCATCCTCTTTCCATAAATAACCCAATCATTTTGGATCGACATTCTTAAATGCCTCATCTTTCAATCCTCCGTGGATATAGCTGATCAATTCCCAAAGTTGCTCTTCGGTTAATGCTTCGCCAAAGCCCACCATGGGAGCTCCATCAAGTCCGGTTGCCAGGGTCCGGTAGAGATCGAGGGGCTGCGTTCCAGACTTACAAGTTCCCTTGGTGAGATCTGCCGGATGGATGGGAAAACCCCAAAGATCTGCGAGTTCCCTGCCCCCATGCCCGTCGCCTTTACCAACCGCTCCATGGCAGACAATACAGTAAGTTTAAAAAAGCTCCTTTCCCGCCTGAATACGTAAATTCTCTACCAGAAACTTTGGCTCCGTGGCAGGCAATGTAATCGGCTTTGCGAAATTCTCCGGATCCTTCCAACGAACGGAGAAGCTCTTGATGTATTCAATCACGGCATCGTATTCATGTTCCCTTCGGTGGTGCGCAAAGGCAGGCATTGCAGTCCCGGAGACTCCTTTCGAAATGGTCCGTTTTAAATCATCGTGAGTTGGCATTTTTCGCATCGAAGTCGTGCGCTACTTAAAGACTCCGCTTCGGAATTTTCTCGGACGATTAATGATTCAGCCCGCTGACCAATCTCCATCGCCTTTCCCTCTCCCGTCATGACATTGCAAACAGCTCTTTAAGAAGATTTTTTGGCCTTCCATATAAAGACGGATTCTCTTGCGTTGTGACACCTTGTCTTTCCTCTTCTAATCCCGGGACTTCACCAACTCAATCCGCCCGAGGACTCGCATCACATCAGAGTCGGTAAGTTTGATTTTCCGGTTCGTCTTCTCATCAGTGAGTGTGATCGAAAACGTTGCGATACCAGACCATTTCAGAACCGTTCCTTCCGCATTTTTGAAGTCAGCTTCGGTCAGCGTCACTGTGGTCGGGCCATCTCCCGTGATCCGGCGCCCATAATGGAACCCCCCCAAATCTCGGCCAGAACCAAGGAACTTGCTGTCAACGACCACATCAAGTAGAAGAGGCTGACCCTTCTTTAAATTGAAGGTTAGGGCGAGTTTACGCCCGGGCGCAGAGTCGAGTCCAGGATCTTGGAACTTATAGGTTTTGATGGAGAATTGATCGCGCGATGACCAGTTCAAGGTGCCATTCCAAAAGTCGTCAACGAGGCCCGATTTTGAGAGCTGCTTGTAAGCGGTGAGATCAAGATTATCCGGGATGTAGGAATGGAGCTTTGAAAGAAGAGAAAAGCTGGAGGTTGTGTTTCCGCGCTCGAGAGTTTCGGGCTGTGCGAGCCGGTAGCGACACAGGGCAAAAGCGTAAAGCGGGAGCTTGGGATGAACATTGAGTTCTGCTTTCCAAGTCTTGCCGTCGTGAGTCGCGGTGGCCATCTTCCAGAATCTGGTTACACAATTGGGATCGTAGCTGTAATAGATCTCGACTTCAGCGAGCCTATCCAGCGTGCTAGGTGTAACCAAAAAATGTGCTGTGTTATTTTCGATGCTAAAGGCGGAGGGAGGAGTTACTGGAATATTTTTATTCTCTCCGGCAAGATGCTGTTTGAACCAATGATTGAGGAGAATCCATTGCTCGGGACCCGGACCATGATTGGTGTGCATATTAGCGGTCACACGCCAATTTTTGTGGGAGAGCAGATCCATCGACCGGTAAATTCGCTGGAAGGCTGAATGAAAATCATTCGATGAGGTGATGAACATGACGGGGCATTTTACCGAAGACCAGTAGGCAGAGGGATCAATCGTCTTCTTGTAGAGATTTAGATTTTTGAAATGGGTTGCGATGCTGCTTCGAGGAATACCGGGGAAGTCAACGTCGAGAAAACCAGCCCCACCGACAAAGGGTGCCACTGCTTTAAGACGGGGGTCCGTGGCAGTCATCGCGGTAATGGTCCCTCCCATGGAGAATCCGGAGCACCCGAGTCTCCCGGAGTCTACTTCGGGCTGCTGCTCAAGGAAAGTAATCGCACGACGAGCAGCCACCGTGAGGAGAAACCAGTTGGCATTTCGAGGACTCGCGACAGGATCGATGGTAAACTCATCCGGCTGAAGGGAGCGCTTCCAACTTTTGCGCAGAGCTTTCGAATAGAAGCGAGGACCTTGGGTGGGATCGACCTTTCCCCAGTCGGTCCCCCATTGATTCTCCGGGTCAACATTGGCTTCGAGCGGTCGACCAAGCCAGTTGATATCGATGGTCGCAAAACCCTGGCTCGCAAAATAGTGTCCCCTTTTGCGATCGGCTCGCTGCCCTCCACCATGACTCCAAACGAAAGCCGGATTTTTCTGCCCGTTCTCCGGGAAGCAGTAGTAAGCCGCGATGCGGGCATCACTCCCCTTGAAGGTTCCCACCTTAAAAGTGATCAATCGGGACACTACGCCATTCCTCTTCCACTCCTGATGCACCTCTACCTCAAGCGGCTCGGCTCTCGGATCATACCCGCTCCACAATTCTGTCGCAGATTGCGGAGGCTGATCATCGCCAGTCAAAGGAGTAAAAGTGTCTTTGGCCCGCATCGATACAGACAACAGGGTGACCACGAGCAAGTGCGAGACAGCCGCTTTAAACATACTTCAGTCTACGTTTGGATTGCGGACAAGTGTTCAACCATCGTATCAGACTTGGAAATTGATTTCCCGGCCGTCCCCGAGCAGAATCTCAGAAGTAAGCTTTGTTTGTAACCTCGATTTCCGGACGGCTCAGGAAGCCAGTGAAATGGCAAACTTAGAAACTTTCAACTGTCCCCCGGTGTGGCTAGCCCATTCCAGCCAATGCTCCCTCCTTACTTTGCCCGGACTGCGTTTTAGGCGGAGCTGCCACCGCTTCCGGCCAGATATGTCCACACCACCCCTTGGATCATCGTGCTAGACAGCCTCCGAGGCCAAGGCTGCTCTCTCAGGCCTCTGCGAGGCCTACTATACTCCGGCCCTCCGTTTCCTGAAGCGAGAAAGAAAAACAAAAGACGAAGCAGAAGAGCTGACTCAAAGGTTTTTTGCCCGACTCCTCTGCAAAAACTCTATTCAAAGTAACGACCCCGCCAAAGGTCGTTTCCGATCCTACCTTCTCTGAGATCTTAAACACTTCTTGGCCGAACACCACCGCAACCAATCTCTCTTAAAACGCGGTGGAGATGCACCGCACCAATCGATCGATGCCATCCGGTCCGAAATCGCCCAAACCGTCGCCCCCCGGAGAGATTACCTTAGAACTCCACTACCTCATCGAAGTCCTTTCCAAAACTCCGCCCAATTAAAACAGGACAACTTCCGTCAACCGCAACCCTGCCCGCGCTCGACATTGCCCGCAGCTCCGCATACTGCTTCACCTGCTGACCATGACTCTGTTCTCCGCTAACGAACTCCGCCTCGCCTACGGCCACCAAACGCTCCTTGACGGAGTCACTCTCGCCATCGCAGCCGGAGAGAAAGTCGGCCTCGTCGGCCGCAATGGGTGCGGCAAGACCTCACTTCTCAAAATCCTCGCCAACGAGAACCAGGCTGACTCCGGTGACATCTCGGCTCGCCGCGGACTTCGCATCGGCTACCTCCCTCAAGAGTTTGAACTCGATCCAGCCCTTTCCGTTTACGACAACATCGCCGCCGGAGCCGCCGACGTCGTCGACGCCATTACACGCTACGAAAATGGCGACGGCACTGAAACCGAATTGGACGAACTTCTCACTCTCATCGAGCATGCCGACGGCTGGGACCTCGATGCCCGCATCAACGCGCTCTCAAACGCACTAGGAAGCCCTCCCCTTGAAGTCGAAACCGGCCCCCTCTCCGGTGGAGAAAAACGCCGCGTCGCCCTCTGCCGGGCACTCGCTTCCCAGCCCGATCTTCTCCTCCTCGACGAGCCAACCAACCACCTCGACTCCGAGTCCATTCGCTGGCTCGAGGATTTCCTGAAAACCTACGGAGGTGCCGTCATTTTTGTCACCCACGACCGCTACTTCCTTAACGAAATCGCTACCCGCATCATCGAAATTGCCGGTGGAAAGGCCTACTCCCACCCCGGCAACTACACCGCCTTCCTCGAGTCAAAAGCCATCCGTCAGGAAATCGCCGAGAACTCGGAAAAGAAACGCCAAAAATTTCTCAAGGACGAGTTCGAGTGGGTCAGGGCCGGAGTCAAGGCTCGCACCACCAAATCTCGTTCACGACTCGACGCCTTTTACGCAGTCAAAGACAAGGATGCGCCGGAGCGGGAAGGTGAAATTGACCTTCTCATTCCACCACCTCCCCGTCTGGGTAACACCATCGTCGATCTCGAGGACGTCTCCATCACGCTCGGCGACCGCACTCTTTTCCGCCATCTCAATCTTTCCCTCGAAGAAGGGCAATGCACGGGCATCGTCGGAAAAAATGGTGTGGGCAAAACAACCCTTCTCAAGATCTGCCTTCAGCAACTCGCGCCCACCAGTGGCAAAGCTGTCCTCGGCAAACAGGTCAAGGTCAACTACATCGACCAATCCCGAATGCAACTCGACGGAACCGGTTCTCTTCTCGATGAAATTTCTGCCGGCAGCGAAAAGATCCTGTTCGGCGACGAAACAATCGGAGCCCGAGCCTATCTCAAACGCTTTCTCTTTTCCGACGAGCGCATCAACGAACGAGTCGACCTCCTTTCCGGAGGCGAACGCGCCCGGCTTATGCTGGCCAAGGTTCTCAAAACCGGGGGCAACCTCATCGTCCTCGACGAGCCCACCAACGATCTTGATCTCCAATCCCTGCGCATGCTCGAGGAAGCCCTCGCCACGTTCCCCGGAACCATCATCTGCGTTTCACACGACCGCTACTTTCTCGACCGCATCTGCGACCAAATCGTGGCCTTCGAAGACGACGGCGTGAAGGTCAGCCCCGGCAACTTTTCCTACTACCTCGAGAAGCGCCAGGCCCGCGAAAACGCCGCCCGCGCCCAAGCCACCGCCGCCAACCGCCAGGCCAAAAAACGCGCCGCCGCTCAAAAAAACAAACCGCGTAAGCTTACCCTCGCCGAAGCCAAGGAGCTCGAAACCCTCGAAGACAAAGTCATGGAAGCAGACGATGCCGTCACGGCTCTACAGGAGAAACTCTCCACCCCCGAAGTTCAAACCGACTTCGAACAAATTCCGATCATCATGGCCGAACTCGAAGCTACCAAAAAAGTCGCCGACGACCTCCTCAACCGCTGGGAGTTTCTCGAAGAGGTGAAGGCCAATTCACCAAGCTCGTAGCCGAAAGCTCCCGCTTTCGGAATCCCTCAAACAAGAATCGAAAGCAGGAGCTTTCGGCCACCTCACAAAGATCATGTCCGACATCCCCAATTGCCCCAAGTGCGACTACGAATACGTTTACGAAAACGGCCCGCTCTTCGCCTGCCCGGACTGCGGGTAGAGTGGTCCGCCGAGGAAGCGGCCGCTGCCGCAGAAGCCCTCATTCTTCGCGATGCGCACGGGAACGAACTCAACTCCGGCGACACAGTACAACTCACCAAGGATCTCAAAGTCAAAGGAACCTCCACCACCCTCAAAATCGGAACCAAGGTCAAAAACATCCGCATCACTCCCGGCGCTGATCACGATATCGATTGCAAAGTCGATGGAATCGGCCCAATGAAGCTGAAGTCACAGTTTTTGAAGAAGATCTAATCACCCTGTTACTTCACCGGCTTCATCGCCTGCAGATAGGCAAACAAGTCGACTACCTCGGCATCCTTCAGGGTGTTAAGAATCCCCTCGGGCATCATCGAAACAGGTGAAACCTCACGCGATTGGATCTCGGATTTGACCAGTGCGATGTCCTGCCCCACGATCCTCAGTTTGAGCTGCCTCTCGTCCTCACTGACCACATTTCCGGCAAAGGTCCTCCCGTCTCTCGTCGTGATCATGACCATTCGGTAGTCATCCTGAATCACACCGCTTGGATCCAATATATTATCGAGAAGGTAATCAAGACTGGAGCGATTCGCACCCGTGATATCAGGCCCCAGCTGACCACCTTCGCCATGAAGCTTGTGACACGCCATGCAGCTGCGCTGGAACAATAACCGTCCCCTATTCAAATCAGCCTTATCGAGCACATCCGGTTTAAGCAACTCACGATATTTCTTGTAAGCCACCGCTTTCTTCCCGGGCAACTCATCGACCAATCCCCAGACTTCCATGAAGCCATTCCCAACCACCCGGCGAAGTTGGCGGGCCACATAGGATGGCACATCGCGACGTGGAACATCTTCCTTCTTAATCGCCTGTGTAAGTTGCCATCCATACCCAGACCGACTCGCCAACGTCTGCACCACCTCTAATTTCTCCGCAGTGGTGAAACCGGGATATTTTTTCAAAAGCAGCTCCCCAAATTCCTTGCGATCAAATGCAGCCACCGCACGAACCGCTTCAATTCGAACACTCGGATCATCTAGTAAAGTCGGAATGGCAGGGACCAGTTTATCATCTTGTCGAGCAGCCAAAGCGCGAATGGCATCACGACGTTCATCGACCACCTCTTTGGGATCCATCGCCGATTTAAACAAAAAGTCTGAAGCCGAACTCACGCCGAACTGCTGTGAGATCTGCGCGGCGAGTCGGGCAATCTCGCCTTCCTTTGACTCCAACTTCACGTAAAGCCTACCCCATCCCTCGGGCGCTTTCAAATCGCGACGTCCATTCAAACCGTCCCGCATTCCCTTCAACATCGCTTCGGATACTTCCATCTTTCCCAAAATGTCAACGAGCTTGGAAATTGCATTCGCATCCACAACTCTGCGGACAATGAACTCGCTCACCAGCGGCAGTTTACTTTGACCCGCAAGCTGCAGCCCTCTCTCCGGATCAAGCGGCACCAGTGGCTCAATCCCAAACCAGATCATCTTGGGAATATTGTGATCATCAGTATCTTCGTCATGATAAAGCAAAGCCTCGGCCAGCTGCCACCTCGACTCCATTGGCATTCTCTGCAGGGCCGATGCCAGCTTCAACCGAACGAAGGCTGACTTCTCTTTCCTTGCCAAGGCAACGAACTTCGAAACTGTCTCCATTTCGACATTTTGATCTTCGGTCAAGAACTCAACTGCCCATCCGCGCACCGTTTCCAAAGGCTCTTGTTTAATGAGGGAAAGAAGTCGCTCTGTGGAAAGGTTGCCGACGAGGTGCATTGTCCAAAAACAACGCAATTTGACATCTTGGTCGTGATGCTTGTCAAAAAGTGCCCAGAGATAGTCAAGATCTGCTGCTTCAAGGTCTCTTTGGTGTACTCTATGTTGCAAAATCAGCCGGGCGCGCCGGGCATGCCAAGAACTTTTGCTCGTCTGAAGCTCCACCAACTGGCGATCTGTCAGCTTTGAAAGATCCCCGTAACGCCCTCCCCATTCTTCTGCCAAAGATTTCTTTGGCGCGATCCTAAAGACTCTTCCCGTATCCTTGTTCAAAACATCCTTCCCACAGATGTCGGCGTCATGCCAGTCGAGCGCATAGAGGGCACCGTCTGGACCGAGCTCCATACTAAAGCCAACCCACTGGGCATTGTTCGCCTTCACAAAGTCATCGCCATGACTCGCAATGAAGCCGGAGCCGCTCGGAGTCAGGACATCGCTCAGCACGGCATGTTCGTGCAAGTTGCACATAAAAAGACGGCCATGATGCTCTTTCGAAAAGGCATCCGAGAGATAGATTCTCGCCCCGCCATGAGCCGACCGGTGAGTGTGATCGACAATAGTACGAATATCCTCGTAGACGTAGGGGTTAAAATGCCGGCCACCCTGACGATGATAGATTCCACCGGGAATAACATGAAACATGTGAGGAATGACGCAGGCCGTAATAAAGAAATTCCCCTTCGCATCATAATCAATCCCCCAGGGATTACTAAAACCGTGAGCGACCACTTCAAAACGATCTTTGGTGGGATGATATCGCCACACCCCTCCATTGATATCGACCGGTTCACCGTCAAAATCGATCTCCTTTGGAAAAGGATCTTTATGCCGATAAATCCGTCCCTCGCCCTTTGGTTTGCCAACTCGAGAAGGCGTGGCGAACCCCTGGCAACCATAGAGCCAGCCATCGGGTCCCCAGTGAAAACTGTTCAGCGTTTCGTGACGGTCACGAATACCCCATCCAGTGAGCCTCACCTCGACATCATCCATGTCAGCTTTGTCATCACCATCCTTATCGGGCAGGAAAAGCAAATTTGGTGGAGCTCCCAGCCAAAGGCCATCAAAGCCCACCGCGATCGCTGCAGGAAAAGCGATCCCCTCCGCAAAAACGGTCCTCTTATCAGCTTTCCCATCCCGGTCCGTGTCTTCCAAAATTAGAATCCGGCTATCACCCGAGTTTGAGAACCCACCGCCACGTGATTCATAGTCACGATTCTCGGCAATCCAGAGTCGCCCCCGATCGTCCCAACAAAAAGCCATCGGCTGGGTGATCATCGGCTCCGCCGCATAAGCCTGAACTTCAAATCCATCCGGCACCGTCATCGCCTCAACCGCTTTTTCGGGTGAGAGAAATTCCGCCTCCCGCCCCTCACGCTGCGCCAAACTCCAGAGCCCCGAGGTATGACGCTGCCCCGTGTATACTTTCCACTGATCAGTCAGTTTTCTTGGATTCAAATCTCCGGTGTAGACCAGCACCTGATGCCGAATGGTTTCGGTCTTCCCTTTCCCAATGCTCCAATCGCCAAGACGGGCTCTCACCGGCCCAACTCCTAATTGATGATCCACCCGCCATGGCTGCGGAAAGCCTCCATTTCTGGAATGATCAAAAATGGCGATGTGCGCCTGATCGTCGCGACCTTCCACTTTCATCCCGACATCCACCCAGACATCACGCTTCCCTTCGGCATTTTGATTGGTGAGTCGGCTCGAATTCACCACTCTCCCTTCAATCCCTTTGTGCCAAGGCATTCTTAGAAATAAACCGCCGTAGTCATACTTCCCAATCGTCACGTCCTCCTCCGCCTTCCCTGTCCAAACCAAGTCCAGCGTGTATTGCCCATTCTCAACACGGGCCTCCCATTGCTGGCTCTCGGTCAGCACTTCCTTACCACCCTTGCCCAGCAGGGCATAAACCGTCTTCCAGGAAACGATTTCACCTTCCCCATTGACGATCTCAAGCGACTTTCTCTTCCAATAGTCGCCGCTCGCATTGTGAAAATAATCCCGGCCGTTCAGTCGCGTAAATCCCCAGTAGAGTCCGGTCTGGTGCTTGTGGTGTCCCGGCTGATACTCGGTCAGCACCCCCTTTCCATCCGGCGCCATGATGGGATGAAGATACGGACGAAAGCCAGCGCGCGCATGCTGTGTGATGATCGCCTCACTGCGCCCTTCCACAAAGACTCCAATAACCCCTTCCTTTTCATTCTTTTCCAAACGTAGCCCCAAAGCAACTGTAGGAAGGCCAATCAAAAACAACGAAAAAACCACTCTTGCTGGGAGAATTCGGGACGCGATCATCAGGCGGAAAGATTACCCTCTCTAAAGGCAGCCATCGACAAAAAAACACCTCACGCAAGGAGGGGCGGCCTCCTGACTGCCCAAGACCCAATCACGATCTGAAGAGTGTCACTCCTTTTACCCAAACTTCCGCCCATATCATTCAAATCACCATGACGCAGTTCTTCTTACTTCTACTCGTAAGGCAGCTCACCGTCTTTGATCTCCGTTCTGATATCGATTGGGCCTACCGCAGTGAGACTTGGCAAGAAGCAGACAAACTGATCAGCACGATACTCTTTGCAGATTACTACACTCACCGGATTGATCCTAAAGGTGGGCTACTTTTCTTCCGTCTCAGAATTACTCTCCGGCATCAAGACAAGTGGGAGACGGCTGCAAACTGCATTGAAAATTCCTTCAACAGATTTCCGGAAACCTCTCAATCAAATCGCCTTCAGTCCCTCCTCGGCTGGAGCGGCTGCGCCCATCAGCTCGGCGGCTATACCATGTCGATCCGCATGGCAAAGAAATTCCACTAAGAAGAGCAAGCCCGCGAGCGGCAACGTAAATCACTTTTCGCCAACGGCCCCAAAACCCTTGGCGACAACCCCTGTTTTGGAGATCCACTTCAGCATGTCTTCTAACAACCTTTTTTTAAAAACGGCTCAATTTAAGTTAGAGCAACTTGGGATGCGAGTGTCTCATCTCGTTGCACTTAAAAAAACAATCCTTCATGTTTCAATCCAGGAGACCGACTTTCGCTTCAATAGAGACATCTCTTTAATCAAAAAGCCCCGATCGCCTTTGCGAACGGGGCTTTGAAGTTTTTCGGATCGCCAACGTTTAGCTCACTTCACCGCGGGCCATACCCTTCTCCTCGAGAGCCGCTTGCGCCAGGGCAAGACGAGCAACGGGGATACGGAACGGTGAGCAGGACACGTAGTTCAGTCCGGTGCGGTGGAAGAACTTAACCGAATCGGGATCTCCGCCGTGCTCGCCGCAGATACCGATCTTGAGTTTCTTCTTGGTGGTGCGCCCACCTTTGACACCCATTTCAACAAGTTTGCCCACACCTTCCTGGTCGAGACCAGCGAATGGATTGTTGTTGAGAACTTCCGCATCC
Organism: Verrucomicrobiota bacterium; assembly: GCA_030835305.1. Lineage (GTDB taxonomy): Bacteria > Verrucomicrobiota > Verrucomicrobiia > Verrucomicrobiales > Akkermansiaceae > SW10. The sequence continues at coordinate 20,523 of JAURPJ010000027.1, forward strand.
TGGTAGGTTGGGAGGAAGCTGGAGGAGTCGTCACGGGACAGCCCTAGTCCGGTCTGGGTGAGGTCGTTGGTTCCGAAGGAGAAGAACTCAGCGTGTTTGGCCACCTCTTCAGCGGTGATGGCAGCGCGGGGAATCTCGATCATGGTTCCGACGGTGTACTTCAGCTCGCTCTTCTTGAGACCAAGCTTCTTGCGAACTTCGGCTGCCGTGGTGTCGATGACTTCCTTCTGGAGCTCCAGCTCACGGGCGTATGCCACAAGCGGGACCATGATCTCGGGAAGAACCTTGGTGCCCTTCTTCTGCACTTCAGCAGCAGCTTCGAGGATGGCCTCAACCTGCATGGCGGTGATAGCCGGGTAGCTTATGCCGAGACGGCAACCACGGTGACCCAGCATTGGGTTCTCTTCGTGAAGAGCGTGGATCCGCTTGGTGATGGCAGCGGCGCTCATGCCGATCTTCTTGGAGAGATCCTTCTTCTGAGCGGCATCCATGGTGCCGATGAACTCGTGAAGTGGTGGATCCAGAAGACGGATGGTGGCCGGGCGTCCTTCAAGTGACTTGAAGATGCCAATGAAATCCTTCTTCATGAAGACCTTGATCTTCTTGAGAGCCTTGGCACGGCCTTCGTCGTCGTCAGCGAGGATCATCTCACGGACAGCGTCGATGCGGTTGCCTTCGAAGAACATGTGCTCGGCACGGGTGAGACCGATACCTTCGGCACCGAACTTGATGGCTTGTTCAACCTGCTCAGGAGTATCGGAGTTGGTACGAACACCGAGCTTACGAAGTTTGTCGGTCCAGCTCATAAGCTCCATAAACTTCTTGTAGGTGTCGGAGCGCTTGGCAGCGGCCTTGTTCTCGATGAGTCCCTGGATGACCTGGGAAGGAGAGGCCTTGATGCTGCCCTTGTAAACGCTTCCAACGAATCCGTTCAGGGAAAGCTCATCGCCTTCCTTGAGAGTCACGCCGTTTCCGGAGAGAGTCTTCTTGTTGTAGTCGATGCTCATGCCGTGTGCACCGCAGACGCAAACTTTTCCCATCTGGCGGGCAACAAGAGCAGCGTGTGAGGAAGCACCACCTTCAGTGGTAAGAATACCGTCAGCCGCGATCATGCCGCGAAGGTCTTCCGGAGAAGTGGCCTGGCGGACAAGAATCACGTTCTGGCCTTTGGCGGCAGCCTTGACAGAGTCTTCAGCGGAGAAGTAGATCTTTCCGGAAGCTGCACCAGGACCGGCTGGAAGTCCGCTACCCACTTTCTTGGCAGCCTTCTCAGCCTTGGCGTCAAAGATTGGAGCAAGGAGGTGGCCGAGATCATCCGCAGGAATGCGAAGGATCGCCTCCTCCTTCTTGATGAGACGCTCTTTCACCATGTCGAGAGCGATATTCACGGCAGCGAAACCAGTGCGCTTACCGTTACGGGTCTGAAGCATCCAGAGTTTACCTTCCTCAATGGTGAACTCGACGTCCTGAACATCACGGAAGTGCTTCTCAAGCTTCTTACGAATGATGAGAAGCTCTTTGTGCGACTTGGGAAGGTCCTTGGCCATCTTGGCGATGGGCTTTGGAGTGCGGACACCGGCAACGACGTCCTCACCCTGTGCATCGATGAGATACTCTCCGTAGAAAACGTTCTCGCCGGTAGCAGGGTCACGGGTGAAAGCCACGCCTGTTCCGGAGGTCTTACCGGTGTTACCGAAGACCATGGCCTGCACGTTCACGGCGGTTCCCCAAGCTGCGGGGATGCCATACTTCTGACGGTAAACGATCGCCCGGTCGTTATTCCAGGAGTTGAAGACGGCGTTCACCGCTCCTTTAAGCTGGGCGCGTGGGTCTTCAGGGAAGTTCTTGCCGGAGCGATCCTTGATGAGGGCTTTGAACTCGGCAACCACCTTCCGGAGCTGGGCTTCGTTAAGGCCGGAGTCGTCTTTAACCTTGGCCTTGGCTTTGGCCTTGTCGAGGATCACTTCGTAAGGGTCGTGGTGCTCGCCTTCCTCGGCTTCCACTTCCATCACAACGCTTCCATACATTTGGAGGAAACGACGATAGGAATCCCAGGCAAACTTGGGGTTGCCAGTCTTTTTGGCGAGAGCTTCGACAACCTCGTCGTTGATACCGAGATTGAGGATGGTGTCCATCATTCCGGGCATCGACTCGCGGGCACCGGAGCGAACAGAAAGGAGCAGAGGATTCTCAAGATCACCGAATTTCTTGCCCATGGCCTTCTCGACCTTGGTGATGTTCTCTTCGATTTCAGCATCGAGGGTCTTGGGGTATTTTTTACCGTTGTCGTAGTAGTAGGTGCAGACTTCGGTGGTGATCGTGAAACCAGCAGGAACGGGAACTCCGATGCTGCTCATCTCGGCGAGGTTCGCGCCTTTGCCTCCGAGGAGGGCTTTCATCGATCCATCTCCGTCGCAGGTTCCTTTGCCGAAGTAGTAGACGTGTTTCGCCTTACGGGCGGTTGTTTTTTTGGCGGCCTTTTTAGCAGCCTTTTTTTTGGTAGCCATGGTGTTTTTGTTTTGAGAATTTTAGGGCAAGATTCCCGAAAGGATTGCGTTTCAGTCCGGTGGGAAAGGCGCGCACTCTAGCAACCAAGCCCTTCGTGTCAACAGTGTTGCGCGTGAGAAAGACCGCGCAAATAGGGAGGGCCGGCCCCGCTCAACAAACCCCGATTGAACGGCATCAGCTTTCGCATTGAATTCATTTTCTCCGCACCTTCGGTGAATTCGGTGAAGAAGCATTGGCGGATTTTTTGAGCATTGCGACCATCTCTACCATTCCATTAGACGGTCGAACAATCCGGGTGAAAAAAGGAGCAACCAGAGCAGCGGACAGAGGAAACTAGCCGGACGCGATTCCGGAACTTCAAGACAACCCTCAATCGGCCCAGCCAGGAGATGAACTATGGATGACCTCGGGAATCTAAAAACCAGCTTCCCAGGGCGATCTCAAATTCGCTTTTGAACTCAAGGCCGATGTTGCGATCTACGGAGGATTTGTCGGAACCGAAACAGAACACAAGCTCCGCAATCCCGACCCGGAGACAAATGGGACGGTCCTCCCCGGCGATTTGCTGAACAACGATTCGGATGAATTCTCCAGCCGGGATGACAATTCAAGAAACATCTTCATCGATCGCAATGTCCAACAAGCCGCTACTCTCGACGGTTTTCCGATCACCAACAGAGGGACCAACGACAGCTCGAATAGCTTCTTCGGAAGCGGAATCAACACATAAAATTCCCCGGTCATCCTGAAAAACTTGAGACTGCTGGACAACCACGGAAGAACTGCCAAAGGATGCTATTTTACGACCTCGACAGTCACACTCGAGAACTGCCATTTTGAGTCAATCAAGGAAGGAGAAAGAGGCCGAGGGGTCTAAGTTTTTCGATCTCAAGTGACAGCGACCCAGTGTCAATTTGTCGAAAACGAAACGAGCAATGGAGAAGCCCTCTACATTCGGTCGGCAGTAAGTCATCCACTGAGGCCACAGCGGGGGACTAAATGATCTCCTCTGGAAAGAAAGCGCGACTGCGACTTGTCTTTGGGGAAGCCGACTATAAGGATCCGCAATATGTCGGAAGAATATGATGTCATTGTGATCGGCGGAGGAAGCGGAGGCTACGCCGCTGCTAAAAAGGCCTCGGGGCTCGAACTGAAAGTTGCCGTAGTCGATGGGGCCCAAGAACTCGGCGGACTCTGTATTCTCCGCGGGTGCATGCCGACCAAGGCTCTCCTCGAAACCTCCAGCCGAATGCGCGCCATCCGCGAGGCCGGTGAGTTTGCCATTGGCGTTCAGGAACCGAAGGTCGACATCGATGCCCTCCGCGATCGGAAATCGCGATTGATTGACGACTTCCAGCACTACCGCGTAAGAGGGCTGGAAAATGGAGATTTCGACCTCATACGGGGGCACGCTAGATTCATTTCAGCACACGAAATCGAAGTCGAAGGGCACGGCGCGCTCCAGGGGAAAACTTTCGTCGTTGCCACGGGCTCGGTGGAAAGCATACCCCCGGTTCCAGGCCTCGCTGAGTCCCCGTTTTGGACCAGCGACGACATTGTCGAGCTCCCGCGTTTGCCCAAATCCGTTGTGGTGGTGGGATCAGGAGCGGTCGGAATGGAGTCCGCCTTTCTTTTCGAAGGCCTCGGTTCCAAGGTCACCATTATTTCCCGGAGCAGTCCGCTGGTATCGGGAGTTGCTTCCGCTCTTTCCGAAGCCATGGAAAAACGCTGTCAGGACCTTGGCATCGATATCATCATTGGAAAGTCTCTCACCAGGGTCAGCCACGACGATTCCGGCTTCACCCTCACCATTGGAGAAGATGCCCACATCAGCTGTGATCAACTGATCATGGCCTCGGGTCGCAAGCCAAATCTGGCACCGCTCAATCTCGAAGCCGCCGGATTTCCCGGGGATCTTAAACGACTGGAGATTAACGAGTCTTGCCAGACCTCCAAGCCACATATCTTTGGTGTGGGGGATGTCTCGAGCCCTCTTGCCGTCGTCCACCTTGCCGTGATGCAGGGCGAGGTCGCCGGCGAAAACATTGCCGCCCACTTGAAAAATGAGAAGCAAACTGCCACCTGGGATGAACGACTCAACATCTTTGGCATTTTTACGGACCCCGAATTGGTCCAACTGGGCTGGAATGAAGACGAGGCCCGGAAACGAGGATTCGACCCTGTCACGGCCTCTTATCGCTACGACGATCAGGGAAAAGGCGAAATTGTTGGCGAAAAGCACGGCCTTGTCTCGATCATCGCCGATCGAACGACCGGAATAATCCTTGGCGCAGCCGGATTTGGCCCCCACGTCATCGATTACGCCCACACGATGATGGTCGCCCTTCACCAAAATCTCACCGTTGCCGATTTTCTGAAAATCCCCTCTTACCATCCCACTTTGGGTGAAATCTGGACCTATGTGGCCGAGGAATTGATGGAGGAACTCTAATTTCAGCTATTTACTTCAATTTCGAGAAAAAATCGTTATCACTACAAGCTCTTGCTATTGATTATTATGAGAACGAACATGCTATTCCTTTTGATAGGAGCGCTTCTGGGATTTTCGTCCTGTGCGCCGACCCCTGCCCCGCCATCTCCACCAGATGCCTGCTGAGGGGCAACCCTCTGAAGTCATCCGTGAGATGACCCATTGATTTTAGGCCGGGATGAGCAATCCCGGCGTTTTTTTGCCCGAATCTCGGCGATCCTTCAAAAAATTGTTTGCATTCATTACCGGCTTCCCGTAGTTCCTGCGCCCCGTCAACCAACTTACGACCATGGATATCATCAGCAAGATTGAGAAAGAGCAAATGAAGTCAGACGTCGCCGACTTCAACGTCGGTGATACCGTCAAGGTGCACAACCGTGTGGTCGAGGGAGGTAAAGAGCGGATTCAGATCTTCCAAGGTATTGTCCTCGCCAAGTCCGGCAGCGGCCTCAACACAGCTTTCACTGTGCGTAAAATTTCATACGGAACCGGAGTGGAACGAGTCTACTGCATCCACAGCCCACGGATCGAGAAAGTCGAGGTTGTTTCACGCGGCAAGGTTCGTCGGGCAAAACTTCACTACCTCCGTCAGCGTGTTGGCAAGAGGGCCATCCAGGTGAAATCAGCGGACTGATCCCTGCCAGCCATTAAACTTTACGGGCCGCAGTTGGAGTTTTCTCCCTGCGGCTTTTTTTTGCGCTTCACCTGCGCTCCACCGTCTCCCACTCTTCGTATCAGTGCGAATCCACTGGGCATTTGTCGTTCTTGCCGTGATCGGGACCATCCTCATCACTTGGTATCTGCGTACCAGGAACATGGACTTCCTCACCCCTGACGGAACTGTAATCACAAAATACGACGAAACACCCGACTTCGACAATCCCTCCGTCACCCTGCAACCGGAAATCAAGGGCCAGCCAATTATCAACAGTAATATCAAGCAACCTATAGATCCGGACACAATCACTCCACCAGAAATCAAGGAAATTACCGAGGAGGAATTGGGCGATTTGGGATCGAGCCCAGGGTTGGAGGCCTATCGCGACTTCGCCCGGAGCGAACCGCCCGACCGCTTGTTTGAGCTTTCCTCCACCCTCCGTGCCCGAGGTGAATTCCAACGCGCTCTTCTTGCCTTCGAGCGGGTCATCGACACAAGCGCCACTGATCCCGAAGCCCAGACGGAGGCCGCCCAAGGTATCGCAGCTCTCCTGAAAAGTCTCCCAAGTTGGAACGTGGACCCAAGCAACGAAATCGCACTCAACCTGCATCTAGGAACTGCCCGAAAACCATCAGATGCTTTGAAAAAAGCTCTTCTGGAGACGGCAATTCTCATCCGTGAATCCTCTGGCGATCAACTCGATATCATTCCAACGATCAACAGCAGCGATGATCCCGAGGCACCCGAGGACAGCCCCATCGCGCTTTGGCTCTCGACTCCGGGCGACAAACCAGCCTCCTCTGCCGTCATCACTCTCCGGCTCTCGAAAGATGAAAGCGATCATCTCCCTGAGATCTCCCTAGCAGTCTTTAAAGCGATTCGGAGCCATCTCGCGCAGCAAGGCTACCCTTCGGCGCCGGACATTCTTGAGGCAGGCAAGAACTACCTTTCTAGGCACGTCACCCGCCTAATGTGGCGGGATTTTGCCCTATCCCTTTACCAGCTGGAAAAATCAGCTACTGAAATTGAAGATGATCCTGCCGAATCCTCCGATTCGAATTCAGACTAATTCTCTAAGAAGACCTGCTCTCATCCGTTCCAACACTTCGAAGCCATGCCTAAACTTCTCCTCTCCGCCGCTCTCATCCTACCTTGGACTGCCTTCGCCCAGGAGAACGCTTCGGCCAAGCCAAAGTCCGCTGAAAAACCGAAAATCGAGCGCATTAGCGGTGAGGAAGTTCGCATCGGCAAAATCCACATTCATCAGCAGAAGCGTGAGGCCAGCTTCAAAGGAGGGATCAACATGACAGAGGGCCTCATTGAATACTTCCTGGCCACAACTAAGAGCGACAAGGTACACGAAACCCTCATCCTCACCGATGCTGCACCGCTCAATATCAACATCGCGATGAGACTGCTCGGGATCAAGGAATCCAAGGAACTCTTCGAAATCATCGATGAGGACACCTGGAAACCCACCGGGAAATTTCCCGAAGTCACTCCCGAAGTTCACGCTGCATCTCTCGTCGATATCTTCGTGGAATGGAACGAAGGAAAAAAAAGGACGAGAGTTCCGGTAAACGAGCTCATTCACCATATCAACTGGCCCGATAAAGCAGTCACTCCGAAGCCCAACGAAGACGTCCAGATCAAGGAAGCCACTGTGAGTGTCATGGAGAAGGGGCCCTGGCTTTCCACGGGATCCTACATGCATGAAGGCCGGTTTAAGGCCGAAGTCGGCGGAATCATCTTCGGGATCTACACAAACGAGCAGGCAATCGTAAATTTTTCTGGCAAAGACCGTCTATTAGGTGACGTCTGGATACCAAATAAAGAGGTGGCACCCAAGGTGGGCACCGAAGTCACTATTATTGTTAAACCCCACACTCCAAAAAAATGAAGCAACTCCTCATTTCCTCCATCCTCGCCACCGCCAGCCTCACTGCGATTGCGCAGGATACAAAGGCTCCGCTCAATGGCGCCCATCTCTCAATCAAGCTGGAAGCACAGCAGGTCATCGCCAAGGGAAACAAATACCTAATCAGCCAACAAAACGCAAAAGGCTACTGGGGTGACCCAAACCTCCCTGCGATCACTGGCTTCGCTGTGAAATGCCTCCTCCTCGACCCGGCTTACGATCTCAAAGGCCCTGTCCCCTCCCCCATTAAAAAGGGCCTCGACTGGCTTCTGGCCCAACAAAAGGAAGACGGCGGAATCTACGGACGCGGTATGGCCACTTACTCAACTTCCGCTTCCGTCATGGCTCTCTGGGTTGCCGGACCGGAGAAATACAGGGATCAGATCATCAAAGCCCGTAATTTCCTTATCAACCATCAAACAGATTGGGGTGTAAAAGGCGAGGATGACACCAAGTTCGACGGCGGAATTGGCTACGGCGGATCGGTGGCTCATTCCGACCTCTCGAACACTCACCGCGCCATGGAAGCTCTTTACACCACCCGGGCGCTCGCCACCGATTCTGGTGACAAGAAGGCCATGGAGCTCGATTGGGAAGCGGCGCTGGCATTTGTCTCACGCTGTCAAAACCTCCAAGCCACCAACAAGGGCGAAAAAACCGGCGACGACGGAAGCTTCGTTTACTATCCGGGGAACTCCAAGGCCGGTGAAGCAGTCGACAGCAAGACCGGGCGCGTCGCCCTTCGCGGCTACGGATCCATGTCTTACTCAGGACTCCTTTCCCTCGTTTACTCGGACCTCGACGAGAGCGATCAGCGCGTCAAGGCTGTCCTCAATTGGCTCTCTGATAACTACACTCTGGAGGAAAATCCAGGCCTCGGCGGACAGGGACTATACTATTACTACCACGCCATGGCTAAAAGTCTTGTCGCAGCCAACAAGCCCAATCTTGAAGGTAAGGACGGGCTCAAGATCGACTGGCGCGCCGACCTTGCGGCTGCCATCATCAACGGACAACGCGAAGACGGCTCTTGGATCAACACGAAGGCCAGCCGCTGGATGGAGAACGACCCCGTTCTGGTTACCAGCTATGCCGTAATGACCCTTCAGCAGATTCATTCTTCACTGAACTAGAAAATCCAAAATCAAAGGAAGCACGCCCGGTCGAACCCCAGCAACCCGGCGGGCTTTTTGATGGTCCTTTAACACAAATCCACCCCGGGGACTATTGACCAACAGTTGGGCAGGATTGAGACGCGCCCAAGACACGCTCAGTGAATCGCTAAAACAAACTCCCCTGCTCACCATCCGCAGCCTTCGGTGCCGGAGGCTCCAATCTCTCCGCGCCCTCCTGCCGGACTCCAAGGGTGGCGATTTCATAGACCACCCGCTTTCGACCTTTACCGGTCGAAGCCTCATTTCGAACGATTTTCGTCCCGAGCAGTTGCTCCATCATCTGAACTTCCATCCGCGCCGCGTTCGGATACTCCGCATAAACCTTTGCCAACGGATTATGAAATTCCTCAATTCGAAACCCGGTCCCGGCATCGTAGTGGCACTTGCTGAACCAACCGGACTTATCGCGGATATCCGCCAACCGGGTCGCTTTTTCGACCAGTGACTTCCCTGCCCTAACCTTGGGCTGCCACTGCTCTTTCAAAACCTGAAAATGATGAAACAAGAGCTTCTCCGGCGCGGAATCGCCGTAAAGTTGCTTTACTCCTTCCAATACCGCCAGCGTCAGCCCTACTCCGGCCTCCGGAAAAAGCCCGTCACATTTTGGGGTCATGCGATAAAGCTTCTCCGGTCGACCAACCTCCTTCTTGGCCCGAGGAACCCGCCATTCTTCCAGATATCCGAGTTCCACCAGCTTCAAGCAATGCTGCTTCACTCCCATGTAGCTCATCTTCAGCTCTCGGGCCAAGTCCGAGACCGGCATGCCGTCCGAGACTTTAATCGCCTCCAGAATAGACGCCCAGGACGCTCGCATCGTCTCTCTATGTGCTCCGAAAAACATGGAATTTCTCCCAAGCTAGTTCCGCACCCTGATTTCGGGAATCTTAATTTTAAGATCTTCCCTTCACCCTCCGTATCCACCACTTACTTTTTATGAAACACGCTCTCGCCTTCACCACCGGACTCTCCCTGGCACTTTCCGCTGCGGATCGCCCAAATATCCTGTTCATCTTTTCCGACGACCACGCTCCCAATGCCATCTCCTGCTACCCAGGGGGACTTTTCGATGAACTCGCCCCCACCAAAGGGATAGACCGCATCGCCAAAGAAGGGATGCGATTCGACCGATCCTATTGCACCAACGCCATTTGCGGCCCCTCACGCGCCTCCATCCTCACCGGAAAGCACAGCCACCTGAACGGCTTCGTCGACAACAATTCCTCTTACTTCGACGGCCTCCAAACCACATTTCCCAACCTCCTCCGCGACGCCGGTTACACCACCGCAATGATCGGAAAGTGGCACCTCCACTCCAACCCCGTCGGATTCGACTACTGGGAAGTTCTGCCCGGACAGGGCGCCTATTACAATCCCGATTTCATCCAGATGGATAACACGCGAAAGCGTTTTCAGGGCCACTGTAATGACCTCGTCACAGAAAAAGGCCTCACTTGGCTGAAGAAAGCGGCCGATTCCAAGAAGCCCTTTATGGCCATGGTCCAATACAAGGCCCCCCACCGCAACTGGGCCCCCGCCTTCCGCCACATCAACATGTTTGATGATGTCACCATGCCCGAACCCGAAACCCTTTTCGACAATTACCAAAACCGTTCCTCCGTTCTCAAGGAGCACGCCATGGGGATCCAGGACCACATGTCTTGGGGAAATGACATGAAGATGCAGGGTAAAAACCTCTTCCCGAGCCACTTCACCGGCGGTCCGGGCAATGGTCAGTTCAGCCGGCTCTCGGAAGAAGATAAAAAAATCTTCATCGCCGCTTACGAAGACGAGAACCAACAGTTCATCAAGGACATGAAAGCTGGCAAACTCGACCAGAAGACCATCACAAGCTGGAAGTATCAACGCTACATCAAGGACTACCTCGCCGTCATCCAGTCCATGGACGAAGGCATCGCCAAAATCCTCAAGCACCTCGATGACTCCGGCCTCGCCGAGAACACCATCGTTATTTACTCATCCGACCAGGGCTTCTACCTCGGTGAGCATGGCTGGTATGATAAACGCTGGATGTTCGAAGAATCCCTTATGATGCCCTTCGTCGTCCGCTGGCCCGGCAAAATTAAGCCCGGCTCCGTATCCGACGCCCTCATCCAAAACATTGACTACGGCCCCACTTTCCTCGACCTCGCCGGAGCCAAAATCCCCGAAGGCATGCAGGGAAAATCACTCGTCCCCATCTTCAAAGCCTCGGGAGAAAGGCCCAAGGAATGGCGGGACTCCATCTACTATCGTTACTCTGGCGAGCGCACTCACAACGTCGCCGCCCACGATGGGGTCCGCACCGCCGATCACAAAATCTTCTGGGTTCCCAAGACCAAGGAATACCAACTCTTTGACATGAAGAAAGATCCCCAGGAAATGAGGTCGGTCCACAACGATCCCGCCTACGCGGGCGTTTTCAAAGAGATGAAGCAAGAGCTCGATGCAGCCCGTAAAAAATACCGCGTCCACTCCGCCATCATCGGCGAAGCACGTGAAGGAGAATGGTGGATGAAGCGTCATCAATCGATGAACCAAAATGCCAGAAAGCAGCATGATCTCCTCTTCATCGGAGACTCCATTACCCAGGGCTGGGAAGGTACCGGCAAAGGAACCTGGGAAAAATACTACGGAAACCGTAAAGCGCTCAACCTTGGCATTTCCGGAGACCGCACTGAGCACGTAATCTGGCGTCTCAATAACGGAAACCTTCGGAATCAGAAAAAAGCCAAAGCGGCCATCGTCATGATTGGCACCAACAACACCGGCCACAGTATGCAGGACCCGACTGAAGTTCGCGATGGCCTTGAGCGAATCATCTCCACGCTACGGGCCCGTTGCCCACAAGCAAAAATTCTATTACTTGGAGTCTTCCCGCGCGGAGTCAATCCCGATGACGCGAAGCGGAAGAACAACATCGAGATTAACAATCTCATCTCTAAATTCCACAACGGAGAGCGCATTCACTACCTCGACATCTCCGATAAATTCCTCACCGAAGACGGTATCCTCACCAAGGAGGTCATGCCCGACGCCCTTCACCCGAGACAAAAGGGTTATGAGATCTGGGCCGAAGCCATTGAGCCCAAGCTCAAGGAGTTTGGACTCTAGACTAGAACGGCATGGCGTAAACAGGACCAGCCCTACGCCCCGATCTTGGTCTCCGGGCTTCTGTGAACCAATCGCTCAAATTCACACCAGCCCGGCAAAACACGTCGGGTTCTTTTATCATGTCGCAACTTGTCGTCTCCTTAAGGTCGACATCGTCAACCTCCTAAACAATTACTCCAATCTCCTCCCAACGTCATCATCCGCTCCGTCCTTCGCCGCCTCAAAGAACCTCCCCCATAGATTATCTCGAGAATCGAAGAATCAAAATGGTGTATCGCGCTCGATGACATCCACCTTCAGCGCGAACATCCCCAGAATGGCGCTCACCCGGCGAATCGCGCCGGGCTGGGATTATGGGCCCGACCCTTTTAAGAAACTTGAAACCGCTTCAATCACCTACCAAAAAACGGCGGCTCCCCGTGGGAACTGCCGTTATTGGTAAAGTTCCGGAGGTCTCCTACTGGTTCTTGGGAGGATACTTAAGGAAAATTTTGTATTTGGCGGGGACCTGCTCGCCGGAGCCAAGGACTTTGTCCCAAAGCTTGAGAAGAGCAGTGGCTTCCTTGATGAGTGCCGCTCCGTTCGAGTCGTCGCTGTAATCCTCGGTCGAATAAAGCCCCATGGCGGTTTTCACATCCTCGTGATCGAGGATGATCCGGAGGCAATTAATCGCAGACTTGCGTGTGATTTCCTCGGACGCTGCAAAATCAGCTACAAAAGCATTATTGTAAGCGTTCAGGGCCTTGATTGGCTGGCCAGCACCCTCGAGTGCCAGTCCGTGACAATAGGCAATCTGTCCGCGCAAGTTGCCGGGCAGCTTCCGTCCACGCCATTTTTCGTCCTTGCAGATCGCATCGAGACGGCTCCAGCTCTTGGTCCGGACGGCATCCCAGAAAACACCATACATCTCATATTGCACTTTATGAAATTTATAGAGGAGATTCTCAGGCTCAAATTTCCCGGCGAGCTCGGAGAGCTTTTCGAGATCCTCAAGACGACGGTAGCACTCCATCTCGTAGAAAGAGGCCAAGGTGGAGGGGTTCCCCTTCACCTCGGTCAGCTTGCCATACTCCTCGGCACATGCGGCAAATTTGAGCGCGGCATCCTTGTAATTCCGGCTCTTGTAAAGCTCGAGGGCTTCGGTGAACTCGGGAGCCTGTAAGAAGTAGACGCTGCAGGTGCGAAGGCTCTGCTCACGCTTCACAAGAGTTTGCTGGGTTTCACGCCATAGGAATTTGGAGGAATTGGCATCCATCATCCAACCCGTAAAGGTATCCTTGTCAGTGATGATGAGAATCCGGGCCTCTTTTTCTCCAAAAAGGGATCCCACACTGGCGGCGAGGAGGAGGGCGGCGGTAAGAATTTTCTTCATATCTTTTGGTCCATTAAATTTCTACTAAAAGTGGCTTATTTGTCTTCCGGCTCAACCACCTTGGTAGTGTCCGAGTTCGCTTCGTAGGAATTGGTCAATTCAGACACTTCATCCCACATTTCCTTCTCCGCTTTGGTGGCCTTTTTAACGGCCTGCGAGGTCATCTTGAGATACCTGTACCCACCCTCGTAAGAGATCTGGCGGTCACTTTTTCCCTTGGTGGCTCCGCCACGGCTCCAGAGAATCTCCATCCAGCGTTTCATGGCAGGAGCAGAGAACTTGATGGTTCCCATGCTCGAAATCCACACCTGCTGGTAGGCAGTCAGAGCATCATCAACCCGTCCGGCCTTGTCATGGGAAGCGGCAAGAAGCATGCGGCAAGGGACCGCATAGCGACGAAAACCTTCGGTATCAAGGTACTCCTTGGCTGCAGCAATCGCGGCATCATAGTCATCGTTATCAGCATAAATGCTAGCGGTGAGGTAGAGAGCTTCCTCCTTCTCGCCACTGTCGTCGGAGTCATCACGAACCCGCTTGAGGAGTTTGATGGCCTGGGTCTTTTGAGCCGAAGTGCCATTCGAGTAAACATCAGCAAGGCCAAAGATCGCGGCAAACATGTGGGACTGATCAGAACGACTGAGCACTTCCTTGTAGTAAACCTCGGCTGCTTCCGGCTGGGTGGTCTTGCGAATGAAGTCACCGACCTTCACGAGAATAAAGTTGGAGAGATCCTTCGGCTTGAAGTCGCGCTGCAGCTCCTGGAAGAGAGTCTCGATCATGGCTTCTCCATCGCGAATTACATCCGCTTCCTTTTCAGGATCGGAAGATTCAACCACTTCCTCAAACACTCCAATGATCGCGATGCGCAGGAGCGCGCGGGTCGCCATGTCTCGGGAGTCAATTCCCGGGAAAGAGTAGTAGTGATCTTTAAGCTGCTCGGGGGTTTTCTCTTCGAGGTATTCCTCGGTGTAAGAACCGATGGACTCTTCAAGACCAGGAGTGCCCGGCTCCTTGGCAATATTCGAAATGACTGTCTGGAGACGCTGGAGAGCCTCATCGATCTTGCCGATCTTGCGCATTCCCGGAATTCCGGCAACAGCCACCTTGGCCTTGAATGGTGACTCGTTTCCATATTCCTCCCAGAACTTATTGTAGTATGGAACGGCTTCGGCAACGCGGGGATTATCCTCCTTGCCAATCTTGGCCTTACCGATGAGTGATGTCAGATAGAAGAGGCATTCACCCGCAACGAGATCATTTTTCTTCTGCTCGGCAAGCTCGAGAGCCATTAGGTAATACTTCTCAGATTCCTCGGGCTTTTTGAGTCCCTCGAGAATATTGCCCTTGAGGGCGAGATTCTGCTCCATCACGGAAACTCCGGGGAACTGGTTCTCGACCTGGGTCACTTTCTCAAGCGCAGGATCGTATTCACTTTCCGCATAGTAGCAGTTGGCGCGGTCGAAGAGAGCAAAGGGGTAATAAACGTTGCTCTTGGGATCGGGATAGTTCTCAAAGAATTTGTCGAGAAGCCCGGCTGACTTGGTCCACTCCTGGAGACGTGAATAGTTGGCAGCCTGGAAGTAGGAAGTCGCCATAATTCGGAGCTTGTCGCCGTCCTCCTTATTTTTGCCATAGCTGCCCATGTATTCGTTCAGGTATTCCTGGGCTTCCACGAACTCACCCAGGTAGTGCTTGCTACCACCGAGGACGAAAAGGCAGACATCGTGCTGCTTGGAAGGCTTGGTTAATTTGGGAAGCATGATTTCGGCAACCTCGATGCACTTCTCATACTCTCCGTTGAAAAAGAGACTGGTGAGCATCATGCGGCGCACTTCCTTGACATACTTGCTCTCAGGAAAATCCTTCAGGAAGATCGAACCATAGTGCTCGGTGGTGAGAACTTCGCCGATCAGAGCCGAGGTGCGAACAAGGTTGTAAAGATTGTTTTCACGCCCTGCACTTACCTTGCCGTCACGCATCACTTTGGCGTTTGGGAAGTAAAGTTCCATCTGCTCGTAAACAGCGAAAGCACCGCGAATGTTTCCGTCTTCCTCGTGAAGAACAGCGGTGTTGAGATAAGCGTAAACTTCATTCACCTTGCCGGCCGTATCGGCTTTTTCAAGCTCGGTGAGATCTTCGGCAAGATCGCCTTTATTCACGATCATGGAACCATCGCGAATAGTGCGGTCGTATGTGGACAACATGGAGAGACGGCCCTTGATATCATCGATCGCAGCGACAGTGCTGGGAACGAGCGCGTAGAGCTCGAAGGTTGAGCGAATCATCTCGGCCGAACGTGCGTCCTGGGCGAGTTTCATGAAGAGAGGTGAAAACTCATGAGCCTCGAACGGCTCCAACTTAATGTGAGCGCGATTCTTGGAGAGAAAGTCGAGAAGTGAAGCTTCATCCTTCTTTTCAATCACGGAAGCAACCATTGTGTTGAAGGCGGCCATGATGCCCTTGTTGGGAGTCGGAAAGGTGACTTTATTCTGAATGGCGGTCTCGAGATACTTGTTGCCCTCGGAGATCTTATTCAACTTGTAGTGATTGATCGCCATGTTGATGAAGTAGACGCCCTTCTCGTAACGGTCGCGGGTCGGGTCGCGCTCTTCGAGGAATTTCTTATACATGCGAATGGAGGTCGCCCACTCTTCCGCACCCTTGGCAGCGTGCCCCCACATGAGCAGGGAAAGCTTGTTATACATGTTCTTACTGGGAGCCTGGCCTTCTTTTGGCTTGGTGTTTGGATAGCGCGTGTAGCACTTCTCAAACGACTTCATGGCATCGTCGAACATGCCGATCTTGATCTCGCAATATCCGCGGTGATACCAGAACCAGCCAAAGCGCGGCCCGTAGAGTTGCGGAGCGCGGGCGTCGTAAGCATTGGTCGCCTTGACGAGGACAGCATGGGCTTCGGCCCACTTGCCAGTCTTCATTGCTTCGAGAGCGTCCTTGTTCATGTCGCCGATGGAGGCACCGAAGCTGGTGCCGCACAAAGCAACGAAGGCAAACAGGGCGAGACCCAGTTTTCGTGGAATGGATTGGATTGAATTCATAATTCGCTTGGAGGTGTGAATGTTTGTCAGAAAGAGAAAGGCTGAGAGCCGGACGGCTCATCAGCCTTTAGGGCAAGAGTTGGAACGATTGAGTAAAGGATTCTTTAGAGTATTCTCGAGAATCCTGAAAGTGCGAAGATCAATTTGCTTCCGGGTCGAGAAGATCGGTGAAAGTGATCTCGGTAATCTTGGCGCCGGCCAAGGCATTCAGGACATCTGTCACCCGCTGGGATACCGCATCACCATCAACCTTGATTTGAACAAGAGCCTTGCTGCTCGACATGTCGGCAGCACTCTTGTGCAGCTCAAGGCGGGCGGAAAGGTTCGGCAACTTACGGGCGTCAGAATCGGATTCGAGAAGCTCGATCACTCCGGTCTCGTTCTTGATCGAGATGTTTCCGTTTGCTTCCAGCAGGATCAACATAGGAGCAAGATCCGGAGGAGTCTCAGAAGGAGTAGTGGATGGAAGAGCGGTGCTCAATTCCTGCTCTTTTTTCACGATCTGGGTGGTCACCAGGAAGTAAATAAGGAGAAGGAAACAAACATCAATCAGAGAGGAGATGTCCAAACCTGGTTCATCTTCCTCGGGCGCTTGATTCTTTTTACGGCGGGCCATGGGATGGTTCTATGATTTATGGATTTAGGCTGGACTATTCCTTGTTGAAGGCAGCGTAAGCCACCTGCTTCAGACCAACGGTTGCCCCGGCCTTGATGACACGCTGAACATATTTGAACTCGACCCCCTTATCTGAACGGATGTGGAGGACGGGTTCATTGCCCTTCGATCCGACTCGCTCTTTTTCAGCTTTCAGGTACTCGCGAAGAGCAGCACCGTCGGCCATCTTGGTCGTTGTATTTTCCTGCACGAAGTCCCCGTTATCTCTAACGTTCACGACAATCTTGCCATTTTTCGTTTTCGCCGCCACGGCATTTTCAGCGACTGAAGGAGTGAGGGTCGGATCGATTTTAATCGTCTTGGGATTGGAAACAACGAGGAAGAAAAGAAGGAGGAGGAAGACCATGTCGATCATGGGCGACATGTCCATGTCGGCGGCTTCGCCTTCTTCCTTGTTGACTGCGCGGAGTCTATCGGAGGCCATTGGTTTCTAAGGTGGTTTGGTGGTTCAACACGAGGGGAAGAAGGGATTCCCTCCCCTCTGGCAGGTTAAACGGCAATCCCCTCAGGAATCTTAGCGAGATGCGCATCAGCATTCACCGTTTGGATGGATGCATTGATGAGGTTCTCTGCAGTGCCATGGCAATCAGCAACAAGAGCGTTGAAGCGGTTCTTGAAGAAGAAGTATGCAAAGAGGGAGAGAATCGCCACGATCAGGCCCCACATGGTGGTCAAAAGAGCTACCGAGATGTCTTTCGCAAGATCCTGCGGGTCGGCCCCGGCATTCAGACCCAAGGTCGAAAACGCGCCAATCATACCGAAAACGGTTCCAAAGAGACCGAGCATCGGAGCAGCCTGGGCCACCAATGAAAGAAGGGAGATGAAGGTCATCTGCTTGCGGGTCTCGTTGATGGAAAAATCAGCAATGGCGTCCTCAACGTGGTCGCGACCAAGGTCGTCGGGGCGGGTCGCGTCAATATTGGGAAGAGAATAGGCCAGCATCCGTCCTAGGTAGGAGGGATGGGAAGCGGAAAGCTCGATCGCGGAACGCACGCGACAGTTCGTCATGTGATCGAAAAGAGCGGCCTTGAGATCGTCTGGTGCGAACTTGGCCTTGGTGAGGTTCATGAAGTTGAAGACCGTGAGACTGATCAGCGAGAGAAGCCCGACAGCAACGATGAAAATTGTAAGAGGTCCACCGTCTAGGAGATAGCTGTCGAGCGCGCTTTTGTTACTGGCAGCCTTTTCGCCGTCTTGTGCGAGAGCGGGAGCAGCTGAAAGAAGGGTAAAGGCGGAGCCTACGAGCCATCCTTTGGCGATACGGAACTTAGAGGTCTTGATCATGATTCTTTAGGTTGAGGTCGGTTTGGTGTGGGACCGGCGTACATTCTCGAAAGTGCATCCCATGAGTAAAGGAAGATTTCCACAATTCAGCGAATTCCCCACTTTTATGCGGCCTTGACAACTCCCGCCCTACCCCTTTACGAGCTCGCGTTCCGATCCTATTTTTTTGTTTGAACAGGCGTTTTTCGTCGAGGAAACAAGGTCTTGCAGATCTCGCAGACCGTTCCATCACACCCCCAGGCGGAGCAATACTCCCGGCCATAAAAGATGATCTGCAAGTGAAGCTTATTCCAGGTCTCCCTAGGGAAGAGTTTCTTCAAGTCTTCTTCAGTACGTTGCACATTCCGCCCGTCTGTCAATTTCCACCGCTGGGCGAGGCGATGAATGTGGGTATCGACCGCAAATGCCGGAACCCCGAATGCTTGCGACATGACGACCGAGGCGGTCTTGTGGCCCACCCCGGGAAGCTCCTCTAGCGCGGCAAAATCCGCAGGCACCTCCCCCTGGTGTTTCTCAAGCAGAATTTCTGAGAGGCCACGAATTGCCCTAGCCTTGCGGGGAGCCAAGCCGCATGGCCTTACGATGGCATCAATTTCCTCCACACTGAGCTTCGCCATCTTGGCAGCGGTATCTGCTTTTTTGAATAAGGCGGGCGTGACCAAATTAACCCGGACATCAGTGCACTGTGCGGACAAGAGTACCGCCACCAATAGGGTAAAAGGATTGGTATGATCCAGCGGAACCGGCGTCTCGGGATAGAGCTCCCCCAATCGTTGAAGGACGTAATCGGCGCGTTCCTGTTTCAGCATGCCCCATCCCTGCCCGAGGATTAACACTTGGCCAATAAAAAACCGGCATCCTCATTGCGTGGAAGCCGGGCTTGCAAAAGTCAGGAAAGGATCCTAGTTGCGCGCAACATTTCCTGAAGAGACCCTGGCCTTAGCCGCGTAATACATCTTGCGGGTGTGCGGATACTTTGTTCGACCGGCGAGGATGTTCAGTGTGCGATCCCAATCACCCCATTGAATCACCGAGATCTCGGCAGGCCGGGTTCCCCAACGGCGCATGCTGCTGAGGTTTGGATGGTAAATATCTATGGTGTTGGTTCCCACAAGAGCGGATCCGTAATCGTCAACGATATAAGTGTAAGGAAGACCTTTGATCTTGAACTTCGTACCGACAGGATAGCGGGACCAGTCAGCGGCTGCACTGCGAACATCACCATACTTCAAAAATGTGCCAATGGCATTCTTTCGCCAAGGTGCTCCGATCTCTTTCTCCTCGTGAGAATATGCCGTTGTGCGCACGATGCGTCTGCTAACACTGTCAGGATAGGTCGGCATGCCATGTTTATCCTTCCTAAAACCCTTGGATGCTCGTGCAACAGACTGCGACACTGAAGCTGGGTGAACACCGTTGTTGCGTCCTCGAACATTAAACGCATAGGACTCGAACAGATTCCAGAATTTCGGCATACGAGCATGTATTCCGGCTGCTTCGGAATTTAGCGCAGAAGATCCAAGACCTCCACAACTGGATAAGATGAGCCCACTGGCAGCGCTCATCATCGGGATTAGAAAGGATCGTTTTGTTGAAAAACCCAGCGAGCCAAAAATTGAAATCACGACCGGGTTTTGTCCTCAGTGAGAAGGTTTTGTCGAGAGTTTTACAACTTTTTTACCAATTTATTCTTTTATCCCCCAAAGAGTCTCCGATTTCGCAGGCCAAAAAAAGCGGCAGCCCGGAGGCCACCGCTGCTTAAATTAGGCATACTTTGTCCACTAATGAACAGCGCGCTAGATAGCTGCGGACACGTCGAGAGGCTTGTAGCCACCTTTGCTTTTGAAGTAAAAGTAGAGAATTACATACGCAATTAGCATAATCAGGGGGAATACTGCCATGCTAGCAAGCGCCTTTTGACCGCTTCCTTCCTTGGACTCGGCAACTGCTTTTTTTACGTCCTCTTCTTGGTCAACGAGAAGGGCATCAACTTTCTCACCCTCGAGGCTCTGATATTTAATGGCTCCGTAATAAATTGACTTATCTTGGAGTGCGTCTTCCGAAATTCCACCATCGACAATCAATCCGGGCACATCTTTCACCTCTTCAAGAGCAGCAAGCTCGGAAACTGCTTTTTTCTCTTGGAGGGCACCAATGTAAGGGAAACCCAAGACACCCACAGCGAGCATTCCAATACCCGAAACGGAGTTCAGAGTTAAGGCTCCTCCGCGTGGGGTCTGCTCAGAGACGATACCTAGCATGGTCGGCCAGAAAAAAGTCTTACCAAGAGCGTAAAGAGTCGCTGCGGCAAAAATTAAGCCTACTCCAGAAGCCCCCGAGAGCGCCAACAAGCCCGCAATAGCTAGAATAGAGCTTAGGATCAGAAGAGGAATCGGTGCGAGATGATGAACAATCGGCCCTGCATAAAAACGAAGAACCATCATAATCAGGGAAGTGTAAACCAGAATCCAACCGCCGTGGAAGGAGACTGCGTTCTCCATGATTCCTGCGATCCAGCCATCTGTTCCAATTTCCGTTGTGGCGAGAGGAGTCATCAGAAGAATTAAAACGAACATCAACGGCCGCCCTAAACTCTTGGTATAAACACCAAGACCAATTGCCATAGCAGCACATATGACCATCCAAAGACCGGAATTATTGGGGATTGCCTGATCAAGCTGGAGAAACATCAAGATGGCTACAACCGCGGCACCGCCAAAACCAAACTCTGCAAGCATGTCACGATAGCTGACTCCTGCCGCAACACGCTCCTGAACCGGGAACTGGCAGCGAATCAACATCACCAAGTAGATGACGGAAGGAATAAAAATCAGCCCTAATTTTGCTTCCCAGGACATTCCCCCCATAAGGATGACCGCAATTCCAGCAACAACAAGACCACCGGGCCAACCCGCGTGAAGAATATTGAGCCATTTTGTTTTTTCTTTGTCGAACAATGTTGCGACCACCGGGTTAATGAATGCTTCGACCGTTCCGTTTCCTAAGGCCAAAATCAAGCCCCCCCAAAGGAGAAGGCT
>JAURPJ010000028.1 GCA_030835305.1 Verrucomicrobiota bacterium
ACTCCAGCCCCAACCAAGCCTGTCACACCACCGAAGCCCAAAACGGCCAAAGAACAACTTAACGGCGCCGAGAAAAAAGAAGCTGTCGACCCTCTGGGCCAGGAGGTGAACGATTTCTACCAAAAGCTCCTCGACAACTTCGGCGAAGATTTCGAAGAGCTTGCAAAGGATGAAGACTACGAAGTCAGGCAGTCCGAATTCTTCACGCAGGCAGATCCACCGGAAGAGCTCTCCGCCTTCATCGAAAACCTGCAGGTGGGTAAAATTTCCGACGCAGTTTTCCAGCTTCTCCCCGAGAACGGAGATCCAGATGAAAAGGTGGGCCTCTACCGGACCTCGGACGGCTGGTTCATCATTCGCCTCGACGAAGTGGAGGACTCCATTCCGCTCACTTTCGAGGAAGCAAAAGTTAAGGTCACCGTCGATCTCAAAAAGAAGATGGCTCGCGAGGAGATGATCAAGGAAGCCAACGAACTTCATACCAAGCTCACCGAAGCGATCAAAGGGGGCAAGTCCTTCACTGATTCAGCCAAGGAGCTTGAGAAAGAGGCTGTCGAATTCAAAGGAATCACGGAGGGCCAAACCTTCAACTTTGGACAAAGAAGCCAGAAGCTTCCGGACCCTCCCGAGTTCACCGCTACGCAATATACCAATCCGGGCGAGATCGCTCCCGTTCAGTTTACACCGTCCGAGGACGAAGCCGACCAGGCGTTGATCATTTTCGTAGAGAAGCGTGAAGTTGTCAAAAATGCCGAGTACCAGACCGATCTCAACAAACGTTACGAGTCTATCAGCGGCAACATGCGTTTCGTCGCACTGTCAAACTGGCTCTATGATCGCTATGCCGAAAGCGAAATCGTCCCTCCGCAGAGAGAAGAACAACAGTAACCCTAAATCGCCTGGAATGTCAGACCACTCCGCACGAGACGAAGCCTTCGAGCGGGGAAATCGTCACCTTGCTCTGGGGGAACTCGAAGACGCCGAACTCGCATATCGGGAAACGATTAACTTCGATGATGGCTTTTTTGACGGATGGCAGGCTCTCGGCATGACTCTCCTGAAACTTGAGAAAATCAAAGAAGCGATCGGTTGCGGAATTAAAGCAACCCTTCTTGAGCCGGATGATCTCCTCGCCTGGACCGGGCTATCGCAAATGTATGTTCGCGACGGTCAAATTGCTGAAGCCGAACACGCCAAGGGAAACGCACGAATCCTCTCCATGGGAGGAAAAGTCACCAAGCTCTAAGGCTTTGCAAGGCCAACCATTTCCTAACCTTTAGATTCCAACCGGGCGCCTCGCAAAAGCGGGGTTGCCGGATCGCTGTTTGCAAAACACGAACAATTCCAAACCATGTTTTTCGTAACCACCGCCATAGATTATCCAAACGGCAAGCCCCACATCGGGCATGCCTACGAAAAAGTCCTCGCTGATGTCCTGACCCGTTACCAGCGGCTCAAAGGCATGCCATCTTTCTTCCTCACCGGCGTCGACCAACATGGCCAGAAGATGGTAAAGACCGCCGAAGCCGAAGGCGTCAACGTGGCGACGCTTACCAAGCGCAATACCAAAGGCTTTATTCGTTTGTGGGAAAAGCTTGGGGTTGATTACGATGGTTGGGCTGAGACCACCGATGAACGCCACAAAGCCTGCGTGCAGGCAATCTTGAGCAAACTTGAAAAAAAAGGTTCGCTCTACAAAAAATCATACGCCGGTCACTACTCGATCAGGCAAGAACAATACCTCACCGATCGCGATCGCAACGACGACGGTGAATTTGGTTCGGAGTGGGGCGAGGTTGAAGAACGGGAAGAGGAAAACTGGTATTTCAAACTCTCGGACCACGTTGAGTGGTTGCGCTCTACCGTGGAAAGTGATGACCTTAAGATTTTTCCCAAATTCCGAAAAAACGAAGTCCTCAATGCGCTCGAGCGTTCCGGCGACACTGACCTCTGTATTTCACGTCCCAAAGAACGCATGTCGTGGGGAATCCCCCTACCCTTTGATCCAGACTTTGTGACCTACGTGTGGTTCGACGCCCTGATCAACTACATCTCCTTCGCCGGTTATCTCAAAGCCGAAGGTTCCGACTTCCCTGACTTCGATTCCCTCTGGCCCGCTGATCTCCAAATCATCGGCAAGGACATTCTAGTTCCGGCACACGCCGTCTACTGGCCCTGCATGCTTCATGCCATGGGCTTTGAAGCGTCCGAAATGCCCACCCTCCTTGTTCACGGATTCTGGAATGTGAGGGGCGACAAAATGTCGAAGTCTCTTGGTAACATCGTCGATCCTGACGAGCTTGCCGACAAATTTGGCCCAGAAACCCTCCGCTACTATCTCTGCCGCGACATTCGATCTGGGAAAGATAGCGACTTTGATATCGAGCGGCTTGTCATGCTCTTCAATACCGAACTCGCCAACGATCTCGGGAATCTACTCAACCGCTCGATCAATATGACCAAGGGCTTCTGCAACTCCACCATCAGCGATACCAACACGAGTGACGATGAAGACTTGGCCTTGCGCGAATCGCTTACCAGGTCCATCGACGCCTATCGCAAGGCGATGGATGCCTGCGAAGTCAGTGTGGCCCTGCAAGCCATTAACGACCACGTCACTCATTGCAACGGCTACCTCGAAAGGCACAAACCATGGGAGATGAAGAAGGATGAGTCCAAACTTGCCCGGGTGGGTGAGATCCTCTCCCACACCGCAGAATCATGTGCCCAACTGGCAGTCCTCCTGCGACCGATTCTTCCGAACGCAGCCACCAAAATTTTTAGCCAATTGAAAAAAGAAGACCTAACGGAGTTCACTCTTGATGATCTCAAATGGGGTCTCCTTGAAGCTGGTCATCAAACCGGCAAACCCAAGCCTGTTTTCCCCAGGATTCAAGTCGAAGAGAAGTAATTATAAAAAACAGCACACGTGAATGCGTGTGCCGGTTTAAAGTTTTTCTGGAGGATTTGAGACGATTTTAATTCTCGTCCTTTTCAGACTTTTCGTTTTTTGACTCCCTTTCTTGTTCGCGCCTCTTGCGTTCAGCCTTCACCTGTTTTTCGCGACCAGTGACTCTCTCCTTTTCCTCAAGGAAGAGACGCGCCGCATTAAAGCTGCTGCGGGCGTAGTCACGAAGAACGTTGTCATCCAGCAGAGCCAGACCTTCCTCAGTGACCTCCGATTCAAAGATCTTCCAGGCTTTCTTGGTAAGATCTTTGGAGTCAACAGTTACCCGCGGTTTGAGCTCGCGCTTCTCAGTTCGTTCGCCACGCTCTCTACCTCCACGACCACGACCACGTCCCCGGCGTTCACCGGAATCCTGTCGCACTTGGCCTTGTTCCTTGGAGGCACTGGAAGCATCGTCTTTTCGGGCCTGCTTTTTCTGCCCTCCTTTTTCCTTGGTCTCTTGAGAGTCTTCGAGCTCAGGGACAAGCTTCTCGGTGATTTCGTCAGGAATTGGGTCATCGGCAGTCTCGCGGCGGGCATCACGAACACCCGATTTGGGTTCACGACCTTTGCTGACTAACCTCTTTTCATCCTCCTGCTCACCAGACACACCGGCATCAGAGGAATCTTCGCTGACGGGTTTTTCGTCGAGAAGAAGCTCCTTCTCTTGATCGTCGGCCGACTTGGATTTAGCACCTTTCTTTGGGGCGCGCTTGCTCGCGCTCTTTTTCCGTGTGGCTTTACGCACGGCCTTCTTGGGTGGGGGTGTCTCTTCGGACATGTATTTTTTAGGTAGAACAGGCGGAAGGTCGCTCCCTTCCGCCTGCAAATAATTAGTAATCAAAATGAGACCAGGCAAAGCTTATTGCCAGATGTCATCTTGTGTTTGTTCGTTGTTCAGGAGTCCGCTCACATTAATATCGCTAGGCTCACCATCAGGGCCAACCGACCAGAAGTCGAAATCTCCGTCATTTTTCACATTTTGAACCTTGTTTCCATTAGCATCCAATGCAGCCCGATAACGAAATGATTCACCAAAACCGTCCAGAATTACGCGGTTTCCCTGGAAGACTCCTACGAGTGCCGGATTGCGGCTATCATTAAGTTCAGGCCAGTAAATTGTGCCGGTCGGGATAGCACCCTGCCCGGTCGGATCTCCGGAGAGAGCCTTATAAACGGCCGTACTCGTGGCATTTTGCCCGACCGGATAATATCCTTGCTCGTTAAAGAAGTCTTCGAGCTTGGTCCTTACCATTCCAATGGTTTTTGAAGTTGTGGCGATGTCTCGCTTCACATTCACACGAGCCATCACACCGATGGTGATACCGGCGAGGATCACAATAATCGAAACGACCACCAGAAGCTCAATGAGCGAGAACCCAGCTTTGTTGAATCGGCCTGTCTTGGTCACTTGTAGAGTTTTCATCAGCTTAAATTAGCAGGTTGTTTTATGGGAATCAAATGGCGGCGGGATCCTTAGCCACCCTGCATTTTTTGAATCACGCTGATCAGCGGGAGGAAAAGAGCAAAAACAATAGCACCCACAACAAGCGCGAGGATCACAATCATGATCGGTTCCAAAATAGAAGTCAGCGCGGTCACCGCTCCATCAACCTCATCGTCGTAAACATCAGCGATTTTAAGGAGCATTTCCGGCAGTTGACCTGTTTCTTCTCCCACGTCAACCATGGAAACCACAAGATTGGGGAAAATCCCCGACCCGGTCATGGGTGTCACGATCGATTCACCTTCCTTCACCGCATCATGGACCTTGTCGATCGCTTCCGCGACAATCACGTTACCCGCGGTATCTCTAGTAATATTAAGAGCCTGAAGAATCGGCACACCGGAAGTCACCAGAGTTCCCAGCGTCCGGCTGAAACGGGCGATCGCACTCTTGCGCTGAATGTCACCAAAGACGGGTAATTTCAGCTTGAAGCCATCAACCATATTACGACCTTTGACCGTTCGGGCCCAGGCACCAAAAGCGGTCCAGCCGCCCACGGCAATAAAGAGAATCCAAACCGCATTCGGAAGTAAGAGAGGCCGCGCCAACATCCAGTCCGAGAAACCAAAGACCACACGTGAAATCAAGGGAAGTTGCGCGCCGTCACCCATGTCACGAAACATATCGCGGAACTTGGGAACAATGAACAACATAAGGAAACTCATGATAGCGACTGCTATAAACATCACGATTAAGGGATAAACCATCGCGGAAACAATTTTCCCCTTCAGTTTGTGAGCCTTTTCCTGGTATTCGGCCAGACGGGTAAGCACAACCTCAAGAACACCACCAAGCTCACCGGCCTTCACCATGTTCACGTAGAGTTTGTTGAACATCTTGGGATGCTGGCCCAGGCTTTCAGAGAAAGTCGAACCTCCCTGAACCGAATCGGCGATGTTGTTGATCGTTGCCTTGAGAACGGGATTGGGTTCCTGCTTACCCAAAACGTTGAGCCCGCGAAGAAGAGGGAGTCCGGAATCGATCAGGGTGGCCAGCTGGCGGGTAAAGATCATCAAAACCTTTGGCTTAACCTTGCCACCGACCTTGCCGCCTTTACCACCCTTGGTCTTGCTTTTGCTCTTCTTTTTGCCCTTTTTGCCGGGAGTCGCCGCAATGCCTCCCTGTCCCTCGGGAACAACCTGGGTAGGGTAGAGGCCTTGTCCGCGAAGTGCCGAGATCGCTTCTGAATCCGAATTGGCCTGCACTACCCCCGTGGTCTGTTCACCTTTGGAGTCGAGTGCAATGTATTGAAAATTAGCCATGAGAGTTTGTGTTTCTGCTTAGTTCTAAAGATTTGAGGAAAGGTTGGGGAAGCTCCAAATGACGAAATCTTGATTGAATTCGATGAACTGCCCCATGTTGAGTTGCCTAGGTATATTTCAAAACCTCTTCGATCGTGGTCCGTCCTTCGTAAATGCAACGAAGACCGTCTTCCCGGAGAGTGGTCATGCCAAGCTCAATCGCTTTTTGCTTGATGACAACCGCAGGAGCCCTGTCGATGATCAGTTCACGAATCGGATCAGTGACGTTCAAGAGTTCGTAAAGACCGGCACGCCCCTTGTAGCCGGAATCGCCACAAGTCTTGCAGCCCTTACCGGTATAGAAGCTCTTGTCTCCGAGTTCGTGGGGAGCCACTCCAAGTTGAGTCAGAATAGCCTCACTGGGCTCATAAGGCGCCTTGCAATCCTTACAAATGGTCCGCAGGAGTCGTTGAGCCAAAATACCTTCCAGCGAAGCGGCCACCAGGAAGGGTTGCGTTCCCATATCAACCAAGCGAGTCACCGCACCAGCAGCGTCGTTGGTGTGAAGAGTGGAAAGAACAAGGTGACCGGTCAGCGAGGCCTGAATGGCAATTTTAGCGGTATCGAGGTCACGCATCTCCCCCACCAGGATCTTATCGGGGTCCTGACGAAGGAAGGCGCGCAACACCCTCTCGAAAGTCATCCCGATGGCGTCGTTGACCGGAACCTGAATGATTCCGTCCACATCGTATTCCACCGGATCCTCCGCCGTCAAAAGTTTGGTATCAATCTGGTTGATTTCGCGGAGAGCCGCATAAAGCGTCGTCGTTTTTCCGGCACCGGTAGGCCCGGTCACGATAAAAATCCCGTTCGGCATCCGGATGGTATCATGAATGTATTCATGAATGTGCTGGGGAAGCCCAAGGTTATCGAGATTGAGATTCACCGAGTTTCGGTCCAAAACCCGCAGCACGACACTCTCACCGTATTGAGTCGGGAGTGACGAAACTCGCATATCAACAGACTGATCACCAACCTGCTTCACGATACGCCCATCCTGTGGAATCCGGCGCTCGGCAATATTCATGTTCGCCATCACCTTAACCCGCGAAATGATGGGCAGAGCCAGATGAACCGGCGGCGGGGCCATCTCGTAGAGAGCACCATCAACGCGATAGCGGATCTTAAATTCGGTCTCAAAGGGCTCGAAGTGAATGTCAGAAGCTTTTTCCTTAATCGCCTGATAAAGAACGAGATCTACGTAGCGCATTATGGGGGCCGAGTTCGCCTCATCTTCCATCTCAGCTTCGCCCCCTTTGAAGCTCAGGCCACCATCAAGCTGCCCGAGAATATCATCCATGGCCTTCTCCTCTCCCCCGTAGAGCTCGTTGATCTTTTGCTCAACAAGGAAGTCGGCACCCACGACCAAAGTGAGTTCATGGCCAACAGCGAAGCGAAGATCTTCAAGGATTTGTGGATTAAGAGGATCCGTCAAGGCGACCGAAATATTGCCGTCATTATAGGCGACCGGGAGGGCACCGTGGAGTCGGGCCATCCCCGCAGGCACCAGCGAAAGCAGAGCTTCGGGTGGCTCAAATTCGCTGAGATCCACGAATTCCACCCCGAGTTCCTGAGCAATGATTGGCCAGACGTCGTCACGCGAGCTGATGACCTGGTAATCGGCAAGAATTTCAGCAGCTTCTTTTCCACTGTTTTCGATTTCCGAGAGAACATCGGCTTTGAGAGCACCATCGATCATGCTTCTGCTGACAAAAAGGTCGAGGATCTGATTGTTATCCATCGTGATTAAAAAGGTAAGTGTTTGTGAGTGTGAAATTTTTTAGTCGGCATCGGCCATCGTGACTCCAATAACTTCGGCCGCCGAAGTCATTCCAACGAGAACCTTTCGAATTCCGTCCTCCCGAAGAGTCCGCATTCCCAATTCCCGTGCACGACGACGGAGTTGCGGGGTGCTGAGATCCTGGTTGATCAAGTGACGGACCTCGTCATCCACAAGGAAGATCTCGAAAATCCCAATTCGACCACGATAGCCGGTATCACGGCAATTTTCGCAGCCCACCGGCCCCATGATCTTGGCATCCGCCAATTGAGCAGGATCAATGTTCAACATCCGTAACTCTTTTTCATCAAGGACGGCAGGGGCCTTGCACTTGTCGCAGAGCTTTCGGACCAATCGCTGGGCAAGGATCGCACGAACCGCCGAGGCAATCAGGAATTTCTTAATCCCCATATCGGCAAGTCGGGCCACTGAACTCGGAGCATCGTTGGTGTGAAGAGTGGAGAACACCAAGTGACCGGTCAGCGACGCGTTGATCGCGATATTCGCAGTTTCGCCATCTCGAATCTCCCCGACCATGATGATGTTCGGCGCCTGCCGCAGCATCGAACGAAGCGCGGCTGCGAAAGTCATGCCAATGTCAGATCGGACCATCACCTGATTGATTCCAGCCAACTCATACTCGACCGGGTCCTCAACAGTAATAATCTTTTTGTCCGGCTTGTTAATCTCGTTCAAACAAGCATACAGGGTTGTGGTTTTACCCGATCCAGTCGGCCCGGTCACCAAAATGATCCCATCAGGAAGTCTGAGAAGCTCGGCAAAAATTGCCTGATCATCAGAGAGAAATCCCAGCTGTGGAAGCCCGAGACTCAACGCGGACTTATCAAGAATACGCATAACAATACTCTCGCCGTGGTTGGACGGCACGGAAGAAACACGAAGGTCGACCTCTTTCCCACCCATTTTGACCTGAATTCGTCCATCCTGGGGAATCCGTTTCTCGGCAATACTCATAGAGCCACTCATCACCTTGAGACGAGCAATAACCGCCGGCAACAGCTTCTTGGGGTGGTTGGCGACTTCGATCAATTTACCGTCCAGGCGATTTCTAATTCGCAAAGAGGTTTCAAGCGGTTCGATGTGGATGTCACTAGCGCGCATTTTGAAGGCATCAACCAAAATTCCGGACACCAGTTTAATTACCGGAGCGTCAGAATCATCAGACCCAATATCCCCCATCACCTGAAGTTCGCTGGCATCAGCCTGACCCACTTCATCTCCGAAAATTTGCTCCCAGGCGGTTTGAATCCCCTTCGGTGGAGCCGCATAAAACTGACACTCCCGATTTACAATATGCGGAATTGCATCCTGAGCCTCAAAATCGAGCACATCTGCAAGAGCGATGCTAAGGTAAGACCCATCGTCCGAAAACGGAACCGCATTAAAGCGACGGCAATCAGTCAGCGAAAGATAGTTTTTGAAGGCAGGATCGATAAACCCGCTGGCCAGATCGATGACATGTGTCCCGACGTTCGCCGCCGAAACCTCGGCAATAGCAGTCTCGGTGATATCTCCATGTTCAAGGAAATGCTGGATCAAGCCCTCATCTCCGAGCTTTCCCCGGATTTCTTCGACGTGCTCGAAGGTCAAGTGGCCTCCCTCGACCAACAACTGGATCAAATAGTCTTCGTTTGAATACACGGTGTAAAATTCGTTGTGCGTTTTTAGGTGTGTGGGTCACCAGACAAGTGGACGACCACTCACCCAGCGTTTTTAGGACACTGCGGAAATGAGGGTAAGGTGTCAACCAGTCGGAACCGATTGATGTAAAAAAAATCGAACAATCAGGCCAGATCGGCAAATACCTCTGTAAAAAGCTCTTCCTGACGATCCGCCATCACCCTCTCCTCCACCGGATCATGATCGTCGAACCCCGCAAGGTGAAGCATCCCGTGAATCCCATAAAGCGCGATCTCCCGGTCAACGCTAGTTTTGTACTCAAGGGATTGTCGAGCAGCCGTCTCAACTCCAATCAACAATTCGCCATGTTCAAAGGTGATAACGTCGGTTGTCCTGGCATCTGCTAAAAACTCGCCGTGCAAGCGCGCCATTTCATCGTCATCCAACAAAGTTACCTCAATCCCTCCAAGATCAGAAATCACACCCACCCCGGCTCCACGCAGGATGCCAAATACCTCGGCCCAACCAGATTCCAGCAGCTCTAGAAATGCTCCGGAAAAATTCTGGGTTGAACATCTGGGATAAATCTCGACCATTCCCTTCCTCACTGACGTCGCCGGCGCACCTTCTCGATCTCCTCTACCGAAAAAACTTTTTCGCCCTTTCCTGAGAGATCGGACGGAGCATCTTCAATCTGCTCCTTGGGATACTCGATCCGCGCGTGCAGCATGCTTCGGAGAGTTGTGGCAAAAATCTTCCGGATCGTTGTCAACTCAGTCATGGTCAGTCCAGAAGCATCCAACTGACCGTCACGCACCCTCTTAAAGACAATCTCATCCACCAAAGACCGAATCCTACTAGGAGAGGGCTTTGCAATCGTCCTTGAGGCGCTCTCAATGGCATCTGCGAGCGAAATAATCCCACTTTCACGAGTCTGGGGAATCGGCCCCGGATAGCGAAAACTTTTTTCATCCACCTTGGGCAGGTCATCGGCATCAGTCGTCCCGTTGCCCTCCTCGATTTCGTGCTTCTGCAGCCGCTCCTGAGCTTTCCGGTAGAAGTAGTAAACCAATGAATCACCGTGGTGCTCCTGAATCACCTCAAGAATCCTTGGGTTCAACTTATTTTTGATCGCCAGATCCACCCCGTCCTTCACATGGGCCACAATGATAAGGGCACTCATCGTCGGCGTCAGGCCATCATGAGGATTCAAGCCACCTTGGTTCTCGATGAAATACTCCGGCTTATTCAACTTCCCGATATCATGAAAATAGGCACAAACCCGACTCATGACCGCATTCGCTCCAATTGCCTCCGCCGCGCTCTCAGCCAAAGATGCCACAATCAAACTGTGGTGGAAGGTTCCCGGTGCCTCAATCTGCATTTTGCGCAGCAAAGGGTGATTTAAATCACTGAGCTCCAACCAAGAAATCTCGGTCGTCAAACCAAACAGGCCCTCGAGCAGCGGAAGAATCCCACCCACAAACAAGCCGGTCAAAAGCCCTGCCGAAAGCGCGATCAGGCAGGCCTTGCCGAAAATCCTCCAACTTTCGGCGCTGCCCATCTGGAGGGCGCTCAGAGCAATCTTGCCAAAAACCAAGTCGACAACAAGAGCCATGATCCCAACCCACAGACCGGCCCGCAGGAGACGCCCGCGTTTGCTCACCCGCTTAGTGGCAAAGACCGCAGTCAGACCACAAACAAGACTGATCGCAAAGAAGGCCCAACGATCATCACTCGGAACCGTCAATGCACCAAAAAGACTGACAAAAACCGAAGAATAAACCCCGGCACGCTGACCGAGCAGCACCGAATGCACCATCGGAGCCAGCGCCATCGGCATCACCAAAAACTCATAGTGCTCACCAAGATCTGAATTCAAAGTGACCCCGCAAGCCAACCTCACCACCCCGAGGTGAATTAATATCCCCCCGAAGACCAGAAGCACGCTGCCGTTTCGGCGGGCCGACTGCTGATGATTGAGGTGAAAAATCGCGAGACCACAGACGATAATGACGACCGCTTCGGGAGCCCGGGAATCACTATCCTGCAGCCCAAAGAACAATCCAACCATCCCAAGAGCGAATCCCAGATAAAGGCCCCCTCGAACAACCAGACTCCGGTCCATCGCACCAAGAGCGCCGCCGTCGGTGCTGGTGCGACGCTTCTTTCCAGAAGAAAGGCCCTGCTGAACCAATCTCCATCGCCTGATTTGATCAACGAGTCCCAAAATAACGATCCTGGTTAAACGCTCCGTCGTAAGAACAGAGTGGGGTTGGTATAGACCTCACGGTGAACCTCCGCAAGGACGAAGACCCAAACCCGTCGAAACGGACGGAAACCTTAAATTTAACCAAGGCGGAAGACAATCCGCGCCTTCGTGGTGTCATACGGAGACATCTCCATTTTAACACGATCGCCGACCACTAGGCGAATGAAGCGCTTTCTCATCTTTCCGGAAATGTGCGCCAGGACCTCGTGGCCACTCGGAAGAGCGACCTTGAACATTGTTCCTGCCAGTACGGCTGAAATTGTCCCCTCGATTTCGACAGACTTCTGCTCACTGCCTTCCTCCGAATTACGATCACTCTTGTCGATACTACGACGTCCGCGCCGACGGCCTCCGCCGCCGCCTCTTCGGAAATTTCTTGGTCTAGCGATAACTTAAAATAGTTGGGATTACAGGGGTGGCATACGCCGCCGCAGGAACTATGCGACCCCAAAACCTCCTTAGCAATGGAAAAAAAGCTGATTCAACCACGAACACTCCACAACAGAACAACCACAAATAGTCTTATCAACATATCGCGATACGTAGATTTGAACTTGCAAATCGCTTCATAGTTCCGAAAGTCCGCCTAAGGCAAGCCAATGACAACCAACCTCAAGGAAGAACTTAAGTCCGCCCTCTCCGAGCGAATCCTGATCCTCGACGGGGCCATGGGAACCACCATCCGAGGGTATGAACTCTCAGAAGCAGACGCACGCGGTGAACGCTTTCGCGACAACCACGAGGACCTGTTGAATAACGGCGACATTCTCTCCATCACCCGACCCGGCGTCATCGCCGACATCCACAAACGCTTTTATGAAGCCGGATCGGACATCTGCGAAACCAACACCTTTTCCGGAACCGTTCTGGCTCAATCCGAATTTTTCGTCGAAGACCCGCGCAAAACCGGGGGAAGAAAAGATCCTGAGTTCTTTGAGTACCAAGTCCTGAACAACCGCAAACTCCAGGATCTCGTCCACGAACTGAACATCAAATCAGTCCAGCTCGCAAAAACACAAGCCGACCGGGTTGCCCAGAACGACGGGCGTAAACGCTACGTCGCCGGGGCCATCGGCCCCCTGACCGTCTCCCTCACCAACGTCGTCGATCCTAACGACACCTCCTTCCGCCCGGTTACCTTCGACCAGGTCAAGCAAACCTACCGCCACCAAATCGACGCCCTTCTCGAGGCAGATTGCGACATCCTCATGGTCGAAACCATCTTCGATTCACTTAACGCCAAAGCCGCTCTCGTTGCGATCAAGGAATCACAAACCAATGCTCCGGTTATTATTTCCGCCGCCGTTGGCCGAGGTGGAGAAACCATGATCTCCGCTCAAAAAGTCGAAGCGCTTTGGAATACCTTCGCCCATGTCGATCCCCTCGCCATCGGCCTCAATTGCTCTCTGGGCCCCGACCTCATGGAACCCTTTCTACGCGACCTTGGCAAAGCTGCTACCACGCACATCTCGTGCTACCCAAACGCCGGGCTTCCCAACCCCCTTGCCCCCACCGGCTTCGACTTGGAACCGCATCACATGCACGATTATATCGCCGCCTTTGCAGAGGCCGGACTCCTCAATCTCGCCGGCGGCTGCTGCGGCAATACCCCGGAGCACATCGCTGCTATCGCCAAATCCGTGCAAGGCAGAGCCCCCCGCCAAATTCCCGTCCTCGGCCTAGAATTCTCACATTAAGACATGTCCACCATCCCACGCCTCCTCCGCCTCTCCGGCACCGAAGCTTACAATCATACTCCCGACAAAAACTTCCTGATGATCGGGGAACGCACCAACGTTGCCGGTTCCCCGCGCTTCCGCAAACTGATCAAGGAAGACAAACTCGAAGACGCCCTCGAAGTTGCGCGCCAGCAAGTCGAAAATGGAGCCAACGTCATCGACGTATGCTTCGATGACGGTCTCATAGACGGCAAGGCCATGATGGCCAAATTCCTCGACCTCATCCAAGCCGAGCCCGATATTCAAGCCGTTCCCATCATGGTCGATTCCTCAAAATGGGAAATCATCGAGGAAGGCCTTAAGCATCTTCAAGGCAAGGGAATCGTCAACTCCATCTCCCTCAAAGAAGGTGAGGAATCCTT
Organism: Verrucomicrobiota bacterium; assembly: GCA_030835305.1. GTDB lineage: Bacteria > Verrucomicrobiota > Verrucomicrobiia > Verrucomicrobiales > Akkermansiaceae > SW10. The sequence continues at coordinate 13,550 of JAURPJ010000028.1, forward strand.
CAAAGCCAATGCCCGACATATTCTGAATTACGGAGCCGCCGTCGTGGTCATGGCCTTTGATGAACAGGGCCAGGCCGCCACCTACGGGGACAAATGCCGCATTTGTCAGCGGGCCTATGATATCCTCGTCGATGAGGTCGGCTTCCCTCCCCAGGACATAATCTTTGACCCCAATATTCTTACCGTCGCCACCGGTATCGAGGAGCACAACAACTACGCCCTCGACTTCATCAACGCGACCCGATGGATCAAGGAGAACCTCCCCTTCGCAAAGGTATCCGGTGGCGTCTCCAACATCTCTTTCTCCTTCCGTGGCAACAACCCCGTTCGCGAAGCCATGCACTCCGCCTTCCTCTACCACGCCGCCCGGGCCGGCATGGACATGGGCATCGTCAACGCCGGTATGCTCGAGGTTTACGACGAAATCCCAAAACACCTCCTCAAAGCAGTTGAAAACGTCCTCCTAAACAAGGACGACGGAGCCACCGAACGGCTGCTGGACCTTGCCGAGGAATTCAAGGGACAAGGAGCCAAAAAACTCGTTGAAGACTTGGCTTGGCGCGAACACCCCGTTGAGAAACGACTTGAGCATTCCCTCCTCAAAGGAATCGACAAATTTATCGACCAGGACACCGAGGAAGCTCTCGCCAAGTACGATAAACCTTTGAGCGTTATCGAGGGACCACTCATGGACGGCATGGGCATCGTGGGAGACCTCTTCGGAGCCGGAAAAATGTTCCTACCCCAGGTCGTAAAATCAGCCCGCGTCATGAAAAAATCAGTAGCTTGGCTCGAGCCGCTTATGGAAAAAGAGAGGGAAGAAAAAATCGTGGCGCTGGCCTCCAGCATGTGCAGCGAGGATCCAGCCCTTTCGCACGAAGAAGCCCGCATCATCGCCACCAGATCTTTCTCAAACGGCAAGGTCATTATGGCCACCGTCAAAGGCGACGTTCACGACATCGGCAAAAATATCGTCGGAGTCGTCCTCACCTGCAACGGTTTCGATGTCGTCGACATGGGTGTCATGGTTCCTTGCGACAAGATCCTTGATGCTGTCGATGAGCACAATGCCGATATTATCGGGCTCTCCGGCCTCATCACTCCCTCGCTGGACGAAATGATCACCGTTGCCAAAGAAGCAGAAAAACGCGGCTTTGGTAAAAAAGGAATCCCCATCCTCATCGGCGGGGCCACCACCAGCGCTGCTCATACTGCAATCAAAATCTCGGAACACTACTCGGGACCTCTCGTCCACGTTCTGGATGCCTCACGTTCCGTGCCGGTCACCACCGCTTTGCTCTCCGAAGACCGCGAGAAGTTCATCGCCACCAACGAGGAAAATCACCAAAAAGCCCGCGAAAAATTTGCCGGAGGAAAGAAGAGAGAGGCACTTTCCATTGAGCAAGCCCGTGCCAATAAGGTCGTCATCGACTGGGCAAACTACAGCCCGCCCATTCCTGAGTTCACCGGAACCCGCACCATCAAATCCCAATCTCTCCGCGAACTCTCCAACTACATCGACTGGACCCCGTTCTTCCATACCTGGGAACTCCGCGGCGTCTGGGACTCCGAAACCGAAACCCTCAAAACTCGGAACAAGGAAGGAGAGAAAGTCGCCAAAGAACTATACACAGAGGCAAAAGAACTCCTCGAAAAAATCATTTCCGAAAAACGCTTCATCGCCTCGGGCATCTACGGCTTCTTCCCCGCCCATTCCAACGGTGACGACTTGATCCTTCCCGCCCAAGACACAACCTTTCACACCCTCCGCCAACAAAACAAAAAATCAGGCAAGCCCAACTACGCGCTCAGCGACTACTTGGCTCCTGAACGTGATCACCTTGGAGGCTTTGTCGTCGGCATTCACGGAGCAGATGAATGGGCGGCCGAACTCCGCGAGCAAAACAACATTGACGAAGCGCTCATAATTCAGGCCCTCGCTGATCGTTTCGCCGAAGCCTTCGCCGAGCTCCTGCACCATCGCGCCCGCATCGCCTGGGGAATTGAACGCCCCGGCCAATTCACCAAGGCTGAACTCATCCACGAAAAATACCAGGGCATCCGCCCCGCTCCCGGATATCCCAGCCAACCCGACCACACCGAAAAGCCAGTTCTTTTCAGTCTCCTCAACGCGGAAGCAGAAACCGGAGTCGAACTCACCGAATCCTGCGCTATGCACCCGGGATCGGCCGTTTGCGGACTCTACTTTTCCCACCCCGACTCCCACTACTTCATGATCGACAACCTTCAGAAGGATCAGATGAAAGACTACGCCAAGCGGAAAAACATGCCGTTGGAAGAAGTTGAAAAGTGGTTGGGGCCCTGGCTTGGATACTAGCATGAAAATCCTTTTTCCAACCTTCTTGATCGTCTTCCCCTCCTGTGCCCAGGTCGAACTACCGGCGAACTCGCGCACCGTGAACTCAAAAGTTCTTTCCACAGTCCACAGCATGCCCGCGGGCAAGGGATACGACGCCTCCCAAGCGGCCGTTGATCGACTTGCAGCCAGCGTTTCCCACCAAAACCGCACTTTCAAACAAGACCTCACAAAAACCGGCCCTACCTTCTGTTCTGGGGCCACCTACCTTGTTTTCCTCCGGACCATCGAAAAACTTGGCTGGACGAACTCTCTCCCCAAACCTTCACTCAACCGTTTGGCTAATCTCGATGTGAAAGACGGAGAGGAGGTCTTCGGCCGCTGGAATGCCAACGGCCCCGGAACAGCCAAGCTCTTCGCCGACCTCAACTGCGGGATCAGCTTCACTTCCTTCGAGCACGCCCGGCCAGGCGACTTTCTCAAGCTCTGGTGGACCGAAGCCATTGGCGGCAAGGAACGCGGACATCTCGTCGTCTATCTCTCGCAAACTCCAACCACCGTAACCTGTTGGTCCGCGAACGAGCCCTCCGGCTACGGTAAAAAAACCGTCAGCAAATCGAAGATCAGGCATCACCTCTTTTCACGTCTCACCCAACCAAAAAACCTCTTAAACGTCTCACGGTTGTCGCCCAAGGATCAGTTCCTCGCTGACATGCTCCGCAAGGACTTTTCCTGGGAGCAGGTGATTCAAACCTGCAAAGTCCGAAAAACTCCATAAGGCAGCGTGTATATGGACTGGAAGTCATTGCTGTCGGCTCGAGAAACCGGAACTCACTTCATCGTCGAAGGTCAGCTGCCCGTCGAGCGCCTTCAGGAGTCTTCCTACCTTGTGGAAAAGATCATTTGTATTGGCGACGATATTTCGCGGGACGAAGCCTCATCCCTCCTCGGATTTCAATTTCACCGTGGGTATCTCGCGATCGCACGTAAACCAGAAAACCCACCGCTATCGGCAATGAGCGAAGGAACTCTCGTCGTCCTCCCCGAGATAGCCGACCCCGGGAACCTTGGAACAATAATCCGCAATTCCGCCGCACTCGATGGAGCCGGTGTCATCCTCGGAAAGGGTGCCTCGCCATTCAACGCCAAGGCCATTCGTGCCTCAGCGGGAAATCTCTTCCGTCTGCCCGTCCGACGATCTCCCGACCTTCTTTCAGATCTTGCTGAATTGCGCAAAACCCACACCATTTTGGGCACCAGTCTGTCGAAGGATTCCATCCCAATCTGCAATCTCCCTTCGATCTCTGGAAAAATCGCCCTTCTCCTCGGATCGGAAGACTTCGGCCTGAGCGGGATCATCGAATCCCTGTGCGACCACCTCGTCCACCTTCCCATGTCACGTGGAACCGATTCGCTGAACGTCGCTTCCGCCTCGGCAATTTTCCTGCATGAACTGAGGAAAAATTTTCTCTGACAAACGCGCCGGTTGCCCCTCTCTTATTTTTAGAACCCTAGCGAGGGTTTACGAAGGGAAAAAACCGGGAAAAAACGCTTTCGCCCCAAAGCCCAGAACGGCGAATTCTACTTTGTCCTCAAAGTAGGAAACGACCAGATCATCGGACAGTCCCGGCAATACAAGACTGAATCCGGGCGGGACAATGGCATTTCGTCGGTTGGGATGAATTATGGTAGCGACACCAAAGACCTCACTGCTTAGAAATCAATCGGCCCGGTTGCACCAACCCGCTTCCCTGCAGTCCGGGGTCCTTTTCGTTCCTTGCGCCCTTATTCTGATCAGTTAATCTGTCCCCGACATGAAAAAATCAACTCTAGTATTCTGCGCACTTTTCTTCCTCGCTCCCGCTACGATCTCAGCCCACTGCCAGATCCCCTGTGGCATCTATAATGATGACAATGTCATTGAGTCCATGCACACCGACTTCGAGACCATTGAAAAAGCATCAAAACAGATCATCGAACTCTCCAAAGACCCATCCAAAAACGCTCACCAGTTGACCCGTTGGATCACCAACAAGGAGTCTCACGCTCAGGCGATTCAGGAGAAAGTCCTGAACTACTTCCTCGCTCAGCGCCTCAAGCTCGCCGAAGCAGAATCCGACAAGGAAACCTACCTCGCCAAACTCACTCTTTGCCACAAAGTCATCGTCACCGCGATGAAATGCAAACAGTCGACCGATGACAAGAATGTCGCTGCGCTCCACGAACTCATGCACGACTTCGAGAAGCATTTTGGCACCAAGAAGTAGTCACCTTTCACCCAAGATGCTTGCTCGGATTTTTCTCTACCTTTCACTTGCATCCTTCAGTTTCTCCCAAGCCACGCCCGATCTCGCTGAGATCGGGCGTCTTGTTTTCACGGATCCCACACTCTCGAACCCACCCGGCCAGTCGTGTCTGTCATGTCACCAATCTGACCACGCATTTGCGGACCCCAGACGCGTTTCTCCCGGCGCCAACCCTGCTCTCTCCGGCAAGCGAAACGCCCCGTCGCTGATGTATGCGGCGCTCATCCCACCCTTCGCATACGAAGATATTTTGCTCCCCGACGGAACCGAAATCTTCGCCTGGGAAGGAGGCCTTTTTCAGGACGGCCGGGCCAAGGACCTCTTCGCGCAAGTAAGCCAACCCTTCTTTGAAGCCCATGAAATGAATCTCCAAAACAAAGCCGAACTCGCCCAACGAATCCGCCAATCTAGATATAAGGACAGATTCCCACCAGAAACTCTCAATAACGACGGTCCACTCAACTTCCTCGTCTATCGCGCTCTGGTTGAGTTTCTAAAATCCCCTACCTTCCGACCCTTCGATTCTCCCTTCGACCGATACCAGGCTGGAGAAAAGGACGCCCTTTCCCTATCACAAAAACGAGGACTCGATATCTATAAAAACTCCGGCCACTGCGCTGACTGTCACTTCCTCGAACCTCAAAACTGGAATCAACCACTCCTCTCTGACTTCGGCTATGACAATCTTGGAGCCCCGGCCATCGGCAAGAAAGACCCCGGCCTCTTCGCTGTCACCGGAGATCCTGACGACCTCGGAAAATTTCGAGCACCAAGCCTTCGCAACGTCGAAATCACTGCACCTTATCTTCACAACGGCTCGATCAAAACCCTGCGCGAGGTCCTGGAATTCTACAACAAACGCGACCTCGAACCAGAGCGCTGGGGCGTCACCGACTATCCCGAAACCGTCAACCACGACGACCTCGGAAACCTCGGCCTCAGCGACGATGAAATCACCGACCTCCTCAACTTCCTTTACGCTTTTACCGACCATTGCCTGAAGAATAAAACTTCAACTTTCCCAATCCCTCCCAAAAACACCACACCAACGGAAAGCATCAAACTCAACTTTCCCGACTACACCCACCGCCTCGATTCTAACTTTCACAAAGAGTGAAGAGGCTCCCGACCTTCAATTCCAACGCCAAAGCTAAAAATACTTCGGACGCGAAGGGAAGCGCGTCGGAGTCGGAGCCGCAGGCCTCCTTCGAATCATATCTGATTTTCGAGGGGGTGCTGACTTCTTCCCGCGATCTTCCCGGTCCATTAAAAAGACCTGATCGATCATTCCCCGGATCTTCGCAAAAATTTGAATGAAGTCCGCATATGGAACCGAGCCGCTCGCTGAAAGAAAACTTTGCTCGCCAACTCTGAAGTATCGCCCGGAAAGACACCAAGACCTCCTATGCCCCCTCTAAATCCTCTTTTGATACCCCCCGTCGCCTCCACAGGCTCGCCAAAAAGCTTCCGATCATACAATGGTAAAATGCCGAGATAGCACACGGGGCTGCCGCCAGCAGAGTAAAGTGAGTTTTTGCCAGTTCGGAACCAAGTCCGGAATTCTGCATCCCGACCTCGATCGAAAAGGTCCGGCATTCCCTTTCCTTCAGCCCGAAAATTCTTCCCCAGAAATACCCGAGACCAAACCCGAAGGCATGCACCAAAAAAACGGCCGGAAGAAGGGTCTGCCAATGAGCCAAAATTCCCGACTTCGTTGCCCCCACTACCGCGGCAACAATCAGCACAATAACCACGACCGAAACTAGCGGCGATATCTTCTTGATCGCCTCCAACTTTTTTCCTGCCATCGAATTTAATACCACTCCGACCACAATCGGTAGCAGAACGATCATCACCATCGAAACTACCATTTTCCACGCATTAACCTCAAGAATTGCCGAAGCATAGGCCTTCGTCAAATATGGCGTCATTCCAATCGCCAGCAGAGTCGAACCCATCGTCATCATGACGCTCAGCGCAAGATTTCCGCGCGCCAAATAAGTCACCACATTCGACGCCGTTCCTCCCGGACAGCAACTTACCAGGATGATTCCAAGTTTGAATTGGTCCGGCAGCGCGAAGGCCGTCGCCACACTCCACCCGATCAAAGGCATGATAATGAACTGTGCCGAAACCCCCAACCCCACCCAGCTTGGCATCTCTAGAACCTCGCGAAAATCTGCGAAAGTTAACGTCATTCCCATTCCCAGCATAATGACCCCCAGCCCGACCGGAATCCACTTCAGCTCCGTCCCTGGAATCATTCCCAGAAACCAAGTAAAGTGCTCCGGAAAAAACCATGCCCACCCCGTCCCAAGCAGGGTCCAAAGCCAAAAAAGATTCACCAAACGAGCGCTCACATGCGCTAGCATCCGGAATACCACCTTCCTTGCCAAGGCCGTATTCCCGTTCAAACCGCGAATGCTGAATCGACGACTGGCTTACCTAAAACAATCTTTCGATGGAAATCTGCTCCCTGGAACGTAAGATTCCGATGGCATCAACCCGCGCCAATCATGAAAATCGCCTCCGTTCTCTTCTTTCTCAGCGCCGCTCTCTTATACGCCAAGGACTGGCCCCAGTGGCGGGGCCCTTATAAAAACAATCACGCTTCAAACGAAGCCGCGCCGCCCCTCGAATGGTCGGAGGAAAGAAACGTCGCTTGGAAAACGCCCATTCCGGGCCGTGGCCACTCCACTCCAATTTTTGTCGACGGGAAGATTTATCTGACCACTGCCGAGAAGAACACGTCGACCCAATCTCTGCTTTGCCTCGATCGCAAGACGGGCAAAGTGCTCTGGAATAAGATCATCCACAGAGGAGGATTCCCCGCACAACTTCACTCCGAAAACTCCGCCGCTTCAGCCTCCGCCCAGTGGGATGGAAACAATGTTCTTGTTACCTTCCAGAACGAAGAAAAAATCAAAGTCACCGCCGTTTCACGCGATGGAACGATTATCTGGTCGAAAACCTTGGGCGACTACCTCCCCTCCTACCAATTTGGATTTGGATCAACTCCTGTTCTGTATAAAAAGAGTCTAATCGTGGTGATTGGCACCAAAGAGGGCGGATTCCTAACAGCCATCAAGACTTCCGATGGCAGGGAGGTATGGAAAACCCCGCGCGCCGGTCATGACTATTGGGCCAGTCCCGTCGTCGCCACTGTCGGAGGAAAAGAACAACTCTTTATCTCCGGGATCAATAAATTCTCCAGCTACCAACCCGCTTCCGGAAAACTGAACTGGGAAACCGAAGCGGGAGCCAAATCCATGTGCGGCACCATTGTTTGGACCGATGATATGATCTTCGCCAGTGGCGGCTTTCCCGAGAAAGAAACTGCCGCGGTGAAAGCAGACGGAACCGGAACGAAGGTTTGGCAGAACAAAGTCGTCTGCTACGAGCAATCTCTTCTTTCTCATAGCAAACTTATTTATGCCATCGCCGATGATGGCCGGGCCTATTGCTGGGATGCCAAAACAGGGGAAAAGAAGTGGTCCGAGAAAATAGGCCGTCGAGGAGTGATGGCCTCACCGCTTGCAGTCGGTCGTCACGTTTATGCCACTCTTAAGAATGGCACCACCGTGATCTTCAAAGCGTCCGGAGAAGGATTCCAAAAGATCGCCGAAAACACTCTGGGGGATGACACTTATGCCAGCCCCGTAGCCTTGGACAAGCAGCTCTTCCTCCGCGTTGGCAAAGTCGATCGGGGTAGTCGTCAGGAATTCCTCTTCTGCCTGCAAGAGTAAAGGGCGTTGGGAAACTCTGGAAAAATAAGACCGGATTCCAATACAGCTCGACTTGGCAAAAATATCAGAACCCGAGATTGCTTCGGTTGCCAACTATCGCAAAACCTGCTGGGGGTAGCACAACCAAAACCAGGGCTCAAAGGGAGGTGTTTGCTATGACTCGCCAACCCATCAATTTGTTTTTCACCACCGGTAACGGTAGCTCAATCGCGTTTCAGCCAGGCTAGAATCCCCTCGGCGGATTTCATCGAGAAACCTGACATCCCGGCAATTTGGTCGACGGTCGCTTCCTTAATTCGCGCCACTGATCCGAATCGCCTTAACAAAGCTTTTTTCTTTGCCGGTGAGATCCCCGGACAATCATCCAGAAGGCTTTCTTTCACCCGCTTTCGCAAAAGCAACTCGTTATAGCGATTTGCAAAGCGGTGGGCCTCATCCCGAATCCGCTGCATCAGCTTGAGAGCACCCCGGTCATGTGGAATGAGCACGGGCTCGCTTTCGCCTGGAAAAAAAATCTCCTCCCGCTGCTTCGCCAGTCCACAGATCGGCAAGCCACCCAATCCTAGGCGCTGCAATTCGGCCACGGATACACTAAGCTGCCCCTTGCCGCCATCCACAATGACCAAATCTGGCAAGATCACCGGACTCTTCCCCTCCGCCGCCAATCGTCGCAAGGTCTCGACGTGGCTATCCTGGGTCGACTCCGCCACTTCAGGGTTGGCCTCCATATTCTCCTTCAAGATCCTCCCATACCGACGCCGTACAACTTCCGCCATACTTGCAAAATCATCCTGCCCGTTCACCGTCTTGATCCGGTATTGCCGGTAGTTTTGGTTGTCCGGCAAACCATTCTTAAAACGCACCATTGAGGCCACAATGTGAGTCGATGAAATATTGGAAATGTCGAAGCACTCCATGATCGCCGGCGGACCATCCAGCGAAAGCCAGTCACCCAACTCTGCCAGATCCTCAGTCGGCTGCACCGTTGTCGGTACTCCCCGCCCGCGGGTGAACTGCCTCGTTGGGCTCAGCGCGCGTTCCAGATTCACAATCACGTCACGCAGTCTCGCGGCCTTCTCAAAATCCAACTTCACCGCCGCCTGCTCCATTTCCACCTTCAGACTCTTGAGCTGCTCCCGCTTACCTTTCCCGCTCAATAAATCACAAGCCTGCTCGAGTTGCTCAAGATAGTCTCCACGTTTCACCTTTGCCACGCATGGCGCCATGCAATTCCGGATGACATCGGCATTACAGTGCTTGTAGTCCTGCTCTCCCGGATTTCGAGGGCGACAACTGCGAAGTCCGAATTCCTTGTTTAACCAGGCAACGGTGGCTCTTAAGGCACCCGAATGCGCGAAAGGACCAAAGTAGCGTGCTCCGTCGCTCTTTTTGAGCCGCGTCGTCTGAAACTTTGGCCATGGATCATCAAAATTCACTTTAACAAGGAGAAACCTCTTGTCGTCCCGAAAGCTTACATTGTAGCGGGGCCGGTACTGCTTGATAAGCTTTCCCTCCAGCAAAAGTGCTTCCTGCTCATTACGGACCTCATGAACCTCAAAGTCACAAATCGAGTCAATGAGTGCTCGGGTCTTTCGATCTGCCCGGGTCTTGCCTGATGGCATAAAATAGCTGCTCAGCCGCTTCCGCAAATCCCTCGCCTTGCCCACATAAATAATTGAGCCCAACCGGTCCTTGTGCAGGTATACCCCCGGTTTGTGGGAAACCTCTGCAAGGCGGGCTTGAAGTGAGGGGAGATCGGGCATTGACTGGAAGATTTTCGGCACAATTCCCGTAATCCATCTCGCTAATAAATGCAACCCGTGTGTTACGGCGGGTTTTCCTGCACTTGCACCTGAATAATCTCTCGTTAGACTTCGCCTAACCAATTCATGAAGACAACTTTTCTTATCGCGCTAATTCTGGCGCTGATTCCATCCATTGCCTCCGCCCAAGAAGTGTCTGAAGTCACCAAAGACATCACCTTGGTGGAAATCCTCAGAAAAGGAGGGTGGGTCATGGGCGCCCTTGTCATCCTCTCTATCTTCACTGCCATTCTTATCCTGCTCTACTTCCTAACCCTCCGCCGCAGCACCGTGGTCTCCAACCGCTTCATGAACGCTTCCGAAGCCATGATCCGGAAGCGCGATTACCTGGGCCTCATCGCATACTGCCACCGTCGTGGCGAAGCAGTTGCCCGCGTCACCCAAAAGACCCTCGATTTCCTGACAAAAAACCCAAATGCCAGCCAACCTGAAATCAGGGAAGTTGCCGAGGCTGAAGGAAATCGCCAAGCGGGAATCTTGACCCAGAGAATCAGCTATTTGGCCGATATTGGAGGTATTGCCCCGATGGTCGGTCTCCTGGGTACAGTAATTGGCATGATCAAGTCCTTCATGGAAATTGCCAATGGTAATATTGAAGGAGCCAAACAGCTGGAATTGGCCCAGGGAGTCTGGGAGGCTTTGATTACTACTGCCGGTGGCTTGGTCATCAGCATCATCGCCATGACATTTTATTCTTATTTCCGTGGCCGTGTTCAGAACCATACCGCTGAGTTGGAAGCCGCCGGAACCCATATTCTTGCCTTGGTGGGCTCTCAACTCCATTCCGGCCACGCCGGTGCGATAAGCCAGCCCCTCCGCGATGATTTCCCCATGCGCGACCTCTAGAATTTCCAGACATTCAAACCCGAAATGCGTATTCGCGATAACAGTCCCCCGCCCGCTAGCTTCCAGCTTGCGCCCATGATTGATATCGTGTTCCTCCTCTTGATTTTCTTCCTAGTCACCTACCAAATTACCGAGCAGGAAAAAGACCTCAAGGTTACCGTTCCCACCACCAGCGAAGGCTCCCAAAAAGCCCGGGTCGCCAACAAAATTGTGATCAACCTATCCGTCGATGGTGAAATCACCATCAGCGGCGAAGTTTATACCAAAGACCAACTTCGGCAGAAGCTCGAACGAATCGTCAAAGCCGCTGAACTCGCCAACGAAGGTGGAGCCGACCAACAACCGGTACGAATCCGCGCAGACCGCGACGGCCGGAACCAACAACTTCTCGAGCTTGTCGACGAAATTCAAAAAGCCGGCATCTGGAATATCGATTTTGCGACCCGCTCGCCCAAAACCCCCTAACTTTTCCGATGAAGATTCGAGCCCTCCTCACTATTCTCATCGGGCTGTCTCTTCCCTCTCCGGGACAAGAGCCTGATCAAGAAAAAGCCCCCCTCCGGGTCGATCCGGCCCGTGACCTTTACGATCTCGCCACCCTGAATTACAACGACGCGAGGAACGCAAAGGACCCCAGGAAGAGCGAAAGAGACTACCGGATTGCCGCAAAGAAATTTGACCAATTCCTGAGGACCTTTCCCCGCGATGAGAAAGCAATCGAAGCGTGGTATTTCCTCGGCATGACCTATCGCCAAATCGGCGAGGACGAAGCCAGCCGCACCTGTTTCAAAACTGCGGCCTCCACGTGGAAGACCGGGAAGTTCACGGAGGCATCCGCACTCTTTCTCGCCTCCGACGATTACAAGGACGGGAAATGGCGCGACGCCGCGAAGTGGTTTCAAATCGTCGCTGAGACCACAAAGAACGAGGAAATTAAGCACCAATCGCTTTACCGAAGATTTCTCTGCTTCCACAAGCTCGAGGATAAAGGCGGCATGCTTCTCTCCTTGAAGGCAGTCCTCGCCAACGAAGGAAGTCCCTATGCCGAAATGGCGCGCCTTGCACTCGCCCGCCTATACCGCGATTCAAAGAGCACCCGACAAGCTCACGAGCAATTCGTCATTCTCTCGAAATCAAGAGACGCCAATATCCGCGCCGAGGCCGTCTTTCAGGCCGCAGTCATGGCCCAATCTCTTGGAGACAAAACCCTCACAAAAACATGGTTCCGAAAGACCCTGTCGGAAGCACAGCCGGAGGATGTTAAGGGCAAGACCCAGCTTGCCCTCATGAATCTTCACTACAAAGACAAGCAATGGCAGGACGTGATTGAGATTTTTCGCATTGGAAACTTCGTACTCGAAAAGAATGCCGAGCTTCAACGCCTGATCATGGCCGCGAAATCCTACGACGCTTTGGACCAACAGAACGAGGTCACCAAGCTCTACCAGCAAATCGCCAAGCTATCGCCCGGATCGGCTTCGAGCTTTGACGCCTCTTACAACCTTCTTGTTCGAGATCATGACAAGGACGCCCGCGGCTTTGCACAAAGCGCCGAGGCTTTTCTTACTAGCTACGCAACCGAAAAGGCGAAGGATCCCAAAGTTCACTCCATTCGCCTTCTTCTCGCAGAACACTACTACTCGGCAAAGAGTTACGAAAATGCGATCTCGCATTACCGCCTGCTCGATCTCACACTCGTTGACGCCTCAAATACTCTTGGTGTCCGTTATCACGTCGCAAAATCCCAGCTGGCCCTAAAAAATGAAAAGGGGGCACTCGCAGCTATCGCCGCATTTATCACGCAGTTTCCAGAAGCAAAACAATGTGCCCAGCTCCGGCTCGACCGCGCCGAACTCCTGAATGCCGCCGGCCGGGAAGCTGAAGCTGTCGGCGATTACGAAGCCATCCTGCTCAACACCACCGACCAAAAACTGAAGAGAATCCTTATCCTCCGCCTTACCGCCATCTATCAAGAGCAGGAAAACTGGGAAAAACTCGCTGCCATGCAGAACAAGCTTCTTCTCCTACCGGGAATCGATCAAAAAACGGAAGCTTCCGCGAACTTCTGGCTCGGATGGAATGAACTCCGGCTTAAAAACAGCGCGAAAGCAGAATCCTATCTTCGCAAAGCACGAACGTTCGACCCCAAAACCTTTGCTTCCAAGGTCAGCCCCATCCTCATCAAGAGTGCCTTCAAAGCCGGGAACCTCGACCTTCTTGAAAAGGAAATCAACCGGGCTCGCAAGGACTCACCCAAGATGGAACTCTCTTCCACCATTCTCCAGTGGCTGGGGGCCACACTCATCAAAAAAGGCGAGAATCAACGCGGATGGCCATTTCTTGACGAAGGACTTGCGGATAAAACCGCTCCGGCCAAGCCACTTGTTTGGAAACTTTACACCCAGGCCTCGCTCAATCTCAACAAAAATGCTGACGCCCTCCGTGGAGCCGGGAACATCCTGAAACTTGAGGAGAACGCCTACCGTAAAGCCGAAGCTCTTTACCTGAAATCCCAGGCCCATAACGGCCTCAAACAATTCGATGAAGCCCGTCAGGCGGCATCCGATGCCCTTGACCTCCGCCCGGCCGGAGACCTCGACATACGACTCCGTATGTTCGCCGGAGATATCGACATCGCCGCCGGAAAGCCCGACGCCGCCATCCGCCACTACATTGTCGTGGAGAGCACTTATGCCAAGACTGCTGTCGACAAAAAGGAAGCACTCGCCAAGGTGATATCAACACTCAAGGCCATTGGCACGCCCAAGGCCCTGGAGCTTTTGAAAGACTATCAGAAGTAGTGCCACCTACTCCCACTCGATACTCGCGGGAGGCTTGGTCGAAATGTCGTAAAGGACCCGGTTAATTCCGCTCACTTCATTCAAAATATTCTGACTCGTCTCTCGCAAAAGCTGGGCTGGCAGGTCCACCCACTCGGCGGTCATGGCATCTTCGGAAATGACCGCACGCAGGTTCGTGGCCCACTCGTAGCTTCGCTCATCCCCTTTCACGCCGACCGTTTTGACCGGAATCAATCCGGCATAAGCCTGCCAAACCCGGTCATACCAACCGTGTTCCTTCAGCTTCCCGATGAAAATCGCATCGCACTCCCGGATAATATCGAGACGTTCACGATCCACCGCTCCCGGACAACGCACCGCCAATCCTGGCCCCGGAAAGGGATGACGCCCCAGAATATCCGGCGCGATTCCAAGCGCCGCACCCAGTTCACGAACCTCATCCTTGAAGAGCTCGGCCAGTGGCTCCAGAACCTTGCCCTGCTCTTGGAGTTCCAAAATTTTGGGAACCCGATTGTGGTGGGTTTTGATCACCGAAGCCTTTGACTTCGAGTTCGAAGCACTCTCGATGACATCGGGATAGAGGGTTCCCTGCGCTAACATCTCGGCATCTCCGACAGAATCCCAAAACACCTTGATGAAAAGATTCCCGATGATTCTGCGTTTCTCCTCCGGGTCCTCTTTTCCGGCCAGAGCCGTCAAAAATTCATCAGACGCATCCACGGTTTCAATTGCCACACCCATTCGGTGGAAATTGTTCTGCACCACTGCTGATTCATCTTTCCGAAGAAGTCCGTTATCGACGAAAATTGCGCGAACCTTGACTCCGGCCTCTTTAAGAAGCACCGCTAAAACCGTGCTATCAACTCCCCCACTCACTCCACAAACAACCTGTTTATCTCCAACCCGCTCGCGGATTCCATCAATCATCTCGCGCTTGAAGTCCTCGATATGGAAAGGTTGAAGCTTGTCAGCCTGAAGAAGGAAGTTGTTCAAAATGCGCAACCCTTCGTGTGAATGCGTCACTTCCGGGTGGAATTGAATTCCAAAAAATCGACCCGGCCAGCGCAGGCTCACCGGAGTCCCGTGTTGATTGGTGGCGATGACCTCGGCATCCTCATGAAGGTCCTGCACGGTATCAGAGTGACTCATCCAAACCTGCGATTGGGTTGAGATTCCCTCATAGAGATCATTGTAACAGGTCGGAGTGAGGGCCGCGGCCCCATACTCCCGCTTATTGCTCTTCTTCACCGACCCGCAGAACTTGATATTTAAAAGCTGCATCCCGTAGCAAACTCCAAGGACTGGGACTCCAAAGGACTTCAATTTCTCAAAGTCGATGTCAGGAGCATCCGGTTCGCTGGTACTCTTGGGACCGCCCGAAAGGATGATTGCCCCCGGTTGGCCGATCTCAGCGATCTCTTCGGGCGAATAGAGCTTGGCAAAAAAACCGAGTTCGCGCACGCGGCGAACGATGAGCTGTGTGTATTGCGAGCCGAAGTCAAGAACGGCGACGTGTTGAATCTCTTGCATCTTAAAAAACTAGGAAGCTGGTTGATAGTTGGTTGGTTCCTCCGTGATGGTGACATCATGGGCGTGGCTTTCGCGGAGTCCACCCGGAGTGATGCGGACGAATTCCGCCTTCTCCCGGAGTTCGGTCAGGGTTCTTGCGCCCACGTAGCCCATTCCGGAGCGAAGTCCACCCATCAATTGGAAAACAACATCCGCCAACGGGCCTTTGTATGGGACGCGACCCTCTACCCCTTCCGCGACGAGCTTACCACTGGAATTTTGGCCGTATCGATCTCCCGCTCCTTTTCGCATAGCTCCAATCGAGCCCATGCCACGATAGGTTTTAAAACGGCGTCCCTGCGAGTGCACGGTCTGCCCAGGACTTTCTCTTGTTCCGGCGAGCAAGGAGCCAAGCATAACAAGATCCGCCCCGGCGGCGAGCGCCTTGGTGATATCTCCGGAGTATCGAATTCCACCATCGGCAATGACCTGCACCCCAAGCTCATGAGCCGCATCAGCAACATTTTGAACTGCGCTAAACTGAGGCATGCCGACTCCGGAAATGACCCGGGTCGTGCAAATTGAACCCGGTCCAACACCCACCTTAAGACAACTGGCACCCGCACTGATCAAATCCTTCGCACCCTGGGCTGTGACCACATTCCCGGCGACGATCGGTGTGTCACCAAGTTCCCGTAACTTCCCGATCACTTCCATGACCCGGGTCGTATGACCAGTCGCAGCATCGATAAAGAGAGCATCGGCACCAGCCTCGATGAGAGCCTTGCCACGCTCCAGAAACTCAGGACCCGGTCCCACCGCCGCACCGCACCGAAGTTGGCCGTTTGGATCCTTGGACGCGCTAGTAAAAGTGATTCGCTTCTCGATATCGGCCCCGGTAATCAAGCCGGCCAACGCTCCGTCAGCCTTTACCAAAGGAAGCTTTTCGATCCTGTTCTTATAAAGAATCTCACGGGCCAGCCGCTGATCCATATCGGCTGGTGCGGTCACCAAACGATCAATTGGAGTCATGACATCTTCAACCAAAGCTTCTTCGCTCGGGATATGACGCAGATCGCGCCCGGTGACCATTCCCTCAAGACGGCCATTCGAATCAACGACCGGGAACCCGGAAAACCCTTCCCGCTCCATGATGCCCCGCACTTCGGCCACCGTCAGCTTTCTGGAGACCGTCAGTGGTTTGTAAATAACTGCATTCTCGGAGCGTTTCACCTTGGCCACCATTGAGGCCTGTGCTTCGATGGGACAAGCGCGGTGGATGACCGCAATACCGCCTTCGCGGGCCAGAGCGATTGCAAGTTCGGTTTCAGAAACCGTGTCCATCGCAGCCGAAACAACCGGAATATTCAAAGGGATCCCTTTGCACAACTCGGTGCTCACATCGGATTCGGAAGGGAGCAAATCGCTCAAAGCTGGCGTCAAAAGGACGTCGTCAAAAGAAAGGGCCAAAGATGGTTCCGCCATGGACGAATCAAAGGAATTTGGCACCTGAAAGCAAGCGCGATTCCACCACGGACAAAAAAACCTCCGGAAACTGATTCGGAACAGTCGCCGGAGGCTGAAATTAAAAGGCTCGGCTGTCCGCACCGGATCAGTCCAGGAAAACAATCTTTCCAGGCTCCCCTTTTGCAGCAGCTTCCGCCTGGACCTGCTTCTCATGTTGCTCGGGTGAGCAGGAAGAATCGATTGGAGCGTCAGGCTCCGCTTCGCTTGACTCCACGAGGCCTTTTTCCAGCAGGAATGCCTCCACTTCTTCTCCGCTCACATCCGGAAGCATTTCTCCGTTCACCTCCACACAAGGGCTGAGAGGCTGACCGGTTTTTTGCTCCATTTCCCAACGAAAAGCAGGGTTTTTGATGATATCCTTCTCATCAAACTCCAATTCATACTTTCGCATGATTGCGCGGACGCCTTCGCTCCAGCCGCAAAAAGTCTTCAGATAAGCCGTAATTCGAGGTTTTTGGTCGCTCATTGGCAGGATTATAGCGGGCTCTTGGGCTCTTGCAACCACGCACCGCCACCGGGAGTCTCAATGCGAACCCGATCTCCGGGCTTCACGATAAGCTTCTGAATACCCTTCAACTCCTGCCACCGACCATCGCGCCACAGCAAGTTGCGCCCGAGAAGCCCATTGGGTCGTGGCCCCATCACACGGCGCTGGGTCAGCAGAGAAACAGTGGTATCTTCCAGAAACTCTACTTCCCTCACAAGGCCGTCGCCGCCATGCCACTTGCCCTTTCCACCGGAACCGCGCCGGATTCCAAACTCGCGGACCCGCACAGGAAATCTCTCCTCAAGAATCTCCACATCGGTAATGGCGGTATTGCTCATGTGAACGTGGCACCCGCTCCGGCCATGCCATCCCGGGCCGGCACCGGCACCACCACCAATCGTCTCGTAAAAGCCAAAGCCCTCGTTTCCAAAGAGAAAATTATTCATCGTCCCCTGCCCGTTCGCTTGTAGGCCAAGGGCCTCTAAAAGAACATCGACGATCCTTTGGCTGGTTTCAACGTTCCCACCCACCACCGCCGGACACTTCTCCGGATCACTGGTGAGAGGAGGACTCAGAATACCCGTTTCGGTGATAATTTGGACATGATCGAGGAGTCCCTCATTCAAAGGAATATCCGTTTTCACCCACAGTCTCAGGGCATACAAGACAGCGCTCCTGACAATCGCCGGCGTGGCGTTTAAATTGCCCAGATGAACACCAGCCGAACCCGAAAAATCAACCAGCAGCTTTTCACTTTTCGATATCCTCACGCGGATCACCGAACCATCATCAAGCGAGTCTTCTGCCGTCACTTCTTCAAATCCCGTCAATGCACCGGCAAGGAGATTCGATGTCCGGTCATATAGGCCCTTCATGTGTCCTTTAACCACCTCCATTGATGATTGATCAACGAGCTTTGCGAATGCAGTGGCTCCATGTCGATTCGCCACGACCTGCGCTTTCAAATCGGCCAGATTGTCTGCAGGAGAACGGGATTGCTTGAAGAAATCATCCCCGATGGCCTCGATGGAAGTGGGTGGAATTACAATCCCCTCGTCGGCCAGACATCGCCCATCCGGAGGCATGGAACCCGGAGTAATCCCTCCAATTTCGGCATGATGGGCACGATTAGCCACAAATCCGAGCAATTGCTCATTGAAAAAAACAGGGCTAATTACGGTGACATCAGGCAAATGTGAGCCACCAAATACCGGGTGATTCACCACTACGGTATCACCGTCTTTCCAACTTCGATTGGCAGACACCTTTCTAACGCAAAGCCCCAGCGCCCCCAGGTGAACCGGAATATGCGGAGCGTTCACCACGAGGCGCCCTCCGGCATCCAGAAGCGCACACGAATAATCAAGCCGCTCCTTGATATTCGTTGATATCGCGGTCCGTCTCAACAACTCCCCCATCTCCTCAACCAAACCCTCGAAGCGACGCCGATAAAGTTCAGCTTCGACGACCGCGGGCATCCCTCCGCCAGTCACATCCCTACCTTCCCAATCCAACCGAACCGAGCCTCGCGTCCCCCGATAAACCCGCCACCCTTTCTCAAGAAGAAGAGTGGAAAAACCATCCTGCTCAAGAGTCAACTCATCCACCACATTACCCCGCTCAAATCGCTCGGGATCCAAATCCGCAGACTTTCCCACCAACTCCAATCGCAGAGCAACCCATTCGATTTCTCGACCAACCGGGCGGGCTTCGCCATAAAGTTCACGATACCTGGTCTCGAAGGCTTCTCGCAATTCCGGCTCGGAAACCTCCTGCCCCGCCTCAACTTCGATACTCGAATCCTGCCCTTTCAATCTTAGCTCAAACAAGCTCCGGTGAACTCCCCGACCTTCCCGCAACTGATTCACCTCCCCGGCAACCGAATCATCCAATAATTTTAGGATCTGTCGTACCTTGATTTCCCTGTCGGCAGCCTTATGCAATCCCCATGCACTCAGCAACCCAGCATCAGCCGGAATTAAAATTGTCTTTATACCAAGTTCCTTGGCCAAAGCACACGCGTGTTGGGGGCCTGCGCCACCGAAAGCGACAAGGGCGTGATCCCGGCAATCATACCCATCACGAGTCGAAACCTGACGTAAGGCTTCGGCCATATGCCCAATGGCAATCTTTCGAAGCCCTGCCAAAAGTTCACCACGGTCCACTTCCCCTCCAATCTCCCGAACCAGTTCATCCAGCTTCCCTTTTGCAGCCTCCAGGTCCAGTGGAATATCCGCTCGCGATTCATCCATGAACCCCAGGAGCAAATTCACATCGGTCACAGTGAGCGGACCACCGCATCCGTAACAAGCCGGTCCCGGCGAGCTCCCGGCACTTTGCGGCCCCACTTCCAGCCCTCCATTTCTCCATTGGCAAATGGAACCTCCTCCTGCAGCCACCGTCTCGATTTTCACAGCCGGTGCCAAGACCTTAACCGGGCCAACCTCCTGCTCATAGCGATATCCCGGCTCACCCGCAATTCGGGCCACATCGGTGCTGGTCCCGCCCATATCAAAGGTCAGAACCTGCTCCAAATTACAAGCACGGGCCAGCGCAGCAGCACCGGCGATCCCGCCTGCCGGACCACTCAACAAACTATCCACCGGACGAAATGCCTCCGCGGTTTTCAACTGCCCCGCGCTCGTCATCAACGAAAGAGGAACCCCCGGGAGGGCATCCTCAAGAGAACTCAAGAAATTTCCCATCACCGGAGTCAGATAGGCATTGGCAACCGTCGTCTCCATTCTCGGCCACAGTCGAATCATGGGCGCAATCTCATGAGACACACTCACCTCGGCATCCGTCACCGAGCGCAAAATCCCGGCCACCCGTTCTTCATGTTCCGAGGCCACATCTGCATGAATCATGGCAACGGCCACCGCTTGCGCCTCCCCGTGATCAGCAAGCGCCGATTCATCAAGAGGCTCCAACTCATTCCCCTGCCGGTCCAACCGGCCGCCCACCCCGATCACCCGATTCGTCACCGAAACCGAATGGCCAGGCGAGAGTTCAAACAAATCGGGCCGACGTTGATCCCGAACCTCCAACAAGGACTCGAAACCCTTCGAGGTGTATAGATCGACCGGGGTTCCTTTTCTTTCCAGCAGGGCATTGGTTCCCCGGGTTGTCGCAACCCGTAAATCACACTTGGGAAATCGCCTGCCCGGCGCAGTGCCAGTCAAAACACGCGCCGCGACAACAGGCGCATCCTCGCCCGAAGCCAGCTCAATGACCTGGCTCAACCGGAATTGCCCTTCGACTTTAACCCTTCCCCGCCTCGGGATGGAATCTGTAATAACAGAACCATCAACCGAGAATCCTTCAAGCCCACGGTCGTGAGGCGACAGCGGCCGATCGCACACCAACCACCCATCCTCAATTGCAATAACCGACGTACGAAGAACCCCGGACGAAAGAATCTTGCACCTAATTTGAGACCCAGCCGGAGTTAAAGCCCACCCGTCTGTGAATGTCCCACCCACATCAATCCGAATCTGCCATTCTGACATACCTTGGTGCTTTTAGCCGTCAATGGCGCACGGAGAAACTCAATCCACTTGGGACAATTCCCGCGCAACGATCGTTAGAATCTCACGAACCCCCGGACGATAGACGCCTTCATGAAGAACAAACAGGGTCGTGGCTCCGTCCTTGATTAACTCGACAGAACCTTGACTCGAGACAAGTTTCAAATCGGCACCTTGATCCAAGCGTTTAATGCCGTCGAGCAAAACACCCAGCGCAGCACACTCGGCCCGCCCCAGCACTTGCACACTGATTATTCCGGGAAGAGACGATGCTTTTTTTAGAATCTCATTTCGATCCAAGTTGTGTGCCACCCCGAAAATTGCCCGTAATACCAGCTGCCGTTCATCAACCGGCCGGGAGTCGGGAGCCGGGTTCGACGGGACCGAAACTTCAGCTTCAGCCAGCGGAATGGGTTGCTCGAATAGAGCAGGCAACACAAAATTCTCTTCCACCACTTCAAGAACCTCACGAGGAGGCTTGGGAATGTCCGCCTCTCTGACCGGAGTCGCAGATCCCTCCACCGGTTCCGAAAAGCGAATTGAGGAAGGCTCTCCTGCCTCGGGCGAGGGGTCGACATCGATTGAAAACGGCGAGGGCGCATCCTCGTCTTGATTCCGCCGTTCAGGCAGTTTGGTCGGGGGTGTATTGATCGGCTCTTCCGACTGAAATGGCGAGGGCGCCTGTCTGGCGGCGTGTTCAAAGGGATTCTCCGGCTGCCCGGAAGAGTCACTTTGTGCTCTTAAAAAGGGATTGGAAGGATCAGGCTTCATAGATTTAGAGGAGGTTACAGATCTTATTAAAAAAACAAACGCTTAAGCTTCCTTTTAATCGAAAGCTTGGTTGCAGTCGGCAACCGGTCCACGAAAAGAACTCCGTTCAAGTGGTCAGTTTCGTGCTGAATGGCACGGGACAACAAGCCGTCGGTCTCCACCAGAATTTTGCGACCATCGAGCAATTCGAGAGTCGCCTTGACATGAGCGGGCCGCCGAACCTCGGCATTGATCCCCTCGATACTCAAGCAACCTTCCGTCGCCGACTCTTTCTCGCTCCCAAACTCAAGAGATGGATTGATGAAGACTAAGGGCATCAGATCATCGAGAGGAGTCTCCTCACCATCGACTTTCAAAAAAGTAATACACTCCGGATCGTGGGATACATCCACCACCGCCATTTGAATATCGCTATCGACTTGGGGCGCGGCAAGCCCGACACCTTGCGCGTGAACCATAGTTTCGATCAAGTCCTCTCCGAACTGCTTGAGCTCATCGGTCACTTCGGTGACTTTCCGGCATTTTTTACGGAGAACCGGGTTTCCGTATTGGGTAATTTCAAGAATCATGATCAGGGATTTTTGGAAGTGGATGAAGGAATTTCTGACTGGGGCTTATCAACCAGATAGTAAATTTCTTTTTCGGAATAACCGGCATCAATGGCCGCGCTGTGGGCTCGCAATATTGCCTGAAACGGGCAGTTCTTGTCCACCCGGAGAGCGAGCTTCAAGCCAGCACTTTCCTCAATTTTGGCAATGAGATATTCCTTAAGCAAGCCCGGAACAACCGGGATCCCATCGAGTTCGGCCCGGCCATCTTTCCCCAGCGACAGGGTTGACCGGGTTTGCTTGGTCGTGGTCACCTTCATTGAATGAGCCGATGGCAGTGAAATCTGAATCTCCGGCTTGAGCTTTTTTCTCTCAAAGTCATCCGGGTCCTTCATTGTCACAATGAAGAAGAACAAGAGGGTTACCAAAATATCGATCAGGGGAACGATCGAGACCGTGGCCGATTTCTGGGCTGTGCGATGAAATTCCACTCGAGGAGTTTTTACGATTTATCGCGAAAAAAAACGTGTTGGTGACAGGCCGAAACCACCCGTCCGAGCAAAACTTCGAGTCGGGCGGAAAACAGTTCAATCTTGCGGCTAAACACCCCCTGCGCGATCACTGCCGGAACGGTGATGGCAATACCTACGATGGTCGTGCTGAGGGCAGTCGCAATCCCGGCACGGATGCGTTCGTTATCTTCCAAATCGGAGAAGGCTGTCACCAACCCGAAGCGGATTGCCTCTGCGGTGGCTGGCATCTATTCCGATGCGCGCAAGGAGCGCAAAGGTCAGGCCGGAACATCGGCATGGTCGCAACTTTGGGAGGACTTCACGGAGCAAGGTGGGCGAACTGGTTAT
>JAURPJ010000029.1 GCA_030835305.1 Verrucomicrobiota bacterium
ATCAATGCGCGGGGAATTGACGCCCAAGTGGACGTTGGAGCGGTTTGGAGCGGAGTTTATCGCATAGAGAATGTGCATCTGCGCGAACTTGAATTTATCGGAGATTTTCGGAACGATCCTAACCGCGAGATCGTCTTCAAAGAGCGTCCCGTGAAGGAGAAGAGTTTTTGGGATCCCTTTCTGCCCGAATCTCTCGAGGTGACGGGGGTTGATGTCGCGTCCGTGAATGGGTCGGTCGCTACGGACGGTGGGATTTGGGCTTGGGAAAATGCTTCGGCTAAAATCCGTCCTGGTTCCACAAAGGAAGTTTATGATATCTCGTTAGCTGGCGGTGAAATCTCAACCCCAATACCACTTGCGGAAAGAGTAACCCTGCGGACAGCAAAGGGTCGGTATTCGGGGGAACGTTTTTACCTGCTCTCGTCTGAAATTAGGTTGTTGGAGAACGGTTTGATGACGGCGGAGGGGGATTTTGGGGTCGACGATGGTAGATGGCAGTTTCGGGGGGAAGTGACCGGTTCCCGGATCCAGGAAGTCGTGGCTGAGGACTGGAAACAGCGTCTTATGGGGCCGCTAGATCTTTCCTTCGAAGCGACCGGAAAGCCTGACTCTCCAGCCCGGGTAACCGGCCATCTCAGAATTAAGGATGGGATGCTCACGGCCCTTCCGGTGCTCGACACTATCGCGGCTTACGCCAATACCTCGCGTTTTCGTCGGCTGGCTCTGAATGAAGCCAGTCTGGACTTCGAAAAAGTCGGGGAGAACATCGAGCTTACCAATATTATTTTGTCTAGCGAGGGGTTGGTCCGGCTTGAAGGGGTGATGGAGATTGAAGGGAGTCAGATCCTCAAAGGAGACTTTCGCGTCGGAATTACTCCGGGGACTTTGGCTCACATTCCGGGTGCCGAGACCAAGGTCTTCAGCCGTGGCGATTTAGGGCTTTTATGGAGTCCGCTCAAAATAAGCGGCACGCTCGACGCTCCCCAGGAAGATTTGAGCGATCGCTTGATTGCAGCGGCTAAGGAACGGATGTTTGAGTTGCTTCCCGGGATCGGAGAATATGCACTCAAGTTCACCGGAAAGCCGATTGGAGAATCGACCAAGGCAACCCTTGAAGAAGAGGGTTTGATTCTTGGGCTGGGGAAGACGGTCCTGAAAAAGGCCTCTGACCTTCTCAACCCCGATAGCACTGATACACCGGCCGCAGTGATCGAAGGAGGCGGGGGTGTCATTGAAAACGGGACCGGAACGATCAAGAAAGGGGTCGGGGCCATTTTTGACATTTTCGGGCGACCAATTCCAAAGTGAGGTTAGACTGAAGCTCAAATGAAGGTCTACTCGCTTTCGCAAGAACAGACGATTCCAATTTCGACTGAGGAGGCGTGGCGGTTTTTTTCGAGCCCCCGAAACCTCGAAGCAATGACACCTCCCGAGATGGGGTTCAAGATTGTTTCACTTCCATCTGAAACTCTATATGAAGGCGAAATTATTCAGTATTCGGTGAAGGCCTTTCCCGGGATCTGGATCCCGTGGGTTTCGGAGATCAAGTCCCTTAAAAAGGGCGAAAGCTTCGTGGATGATCAAATTTCGGGTCCATTCAAGTTTTGGCACCACCGTCATTCCTTTGAGGAAACGGAGTGCGGGACGCTGGTGCAAGATCTCATCCATTACTCGGTCGGCTTTGGCATCTTTGGCGAACTGGCCAGGGCCCTGGTGGTGAAAAATCAATTGGCGAGGATGTTCGAACATCGTCGAGAGGTTCTTGAAGAGAAGTTTGGAAAGGTCACTCGGTCTCCTCAACAAACTGAGGGTCGGTGAGTGTTTCCAGGAAGGCGGTGAGCGCCTTCTTCTCCCCGTCGTCCAATTCGAGGCCTTGATTCTTGAGGTTTGGGTCCAGCGTAGGTGATTGATGGAGGGGGGAGTTGTAGTGCTCGATCACGTCTGCGAGTTTTTCCAAACTCCCATCGTGCATGTATGGTGACGTCAGGGCGATATTGCGGAGGCTTGGCGTCGCAAAGAGCAGCTTGTCCTTCTCGTTCCCTGTGATTTTGTATCTCCCAAGGTCGTTCAAATCCCGTGCCGGTTTCAGGCCGTTGTTGCGGTAGGCAAAGTCGCTGAAATGAGGGCCACTATGGCATTCAAAACACCCGGCACCTCCTTTGTCGTGACGGGTGAAGAAGAGCTTGCGACCTTGGTCTTCCAGCGGGCTAAATTGAGCCTTCCCTTCAAGAACACGGTCAAATTTGGAGTCTCCGCTGACAATGGTCAGAAGATAGTTTTCCAGAGCGAGCGCAAGCGTCTCGCTGGTAATTCGTCCGGAGCCATAGGCCTTCTCAAAATCCTCGCGGTAGGATTTCTGGCGGTTGAGTCGAAAGATTACTCGGTCTAGATTAGCGGCCATCTCTAGATGGTCCTGAATCGGTTGCAGGACTTGCTCGCGAACGGTCTTGGCGCGACCATCCCAGAAAAAGTTGTCTTTCCATGCGAGATTGAAGATCGGAAGGGAATTCCGTTTTCCGAGGCGACCTTCAAAGCCACGGGACAAATCGACATCGTCGCTGAAGGCGAGTTCGGCGACGTGGCAACCAGCGCACGAAACGGTTCCATCGATGGAAAGAATGGTGTCATGAAACAGCCGTTCTCCCAGGTCGGCCCTCTCTTTGGTGAGCGCGTTGTCCTTGGGAAGGGAGGGCTCTCCAAATTTCCGGGGGTAGGCCAGCCTTATCGAGGTCGAGCCCTGTGGTGATTCCCGATCTGCTTTTAAGACAGAGAAACCGATCAACAAAGTTGCGGTTGCGGCAATTCCCTTCCGAATCATGCATAACAAATAGCACAGAAGTGTGGAATTGATGATAAAAAATCCGCTGGGGCGGCGGCAAGACGGGCGCAATCTTGCGATTACAAACCACGCACTGTTTGAAGTCTCAATTTTTTTCTTTTCGCGGTCAAGATGTCAGACACCATTCTGGGGTGATGAAACAACCACCCGCCCTGCTCGTGGCTCTGCTTCTTACTTCTCCTTTCTATGCCCATGAGAGTCACGATCATGGAGACGGGGTGGGAGCGATTATCACCACCGCCACGGTAACAGGTTCCGGGGAACACGAATATGTCACGGTTCCGGGTTGGGGTGCTCCTCCGGACGGAAAAAATATCGGCCCGTTGCATGGCGACCTTGCTATTGATAAAAGAGGGAATGTTTACGTTGCGACCACTGTTGAACCGGGAATCGCGGTGTTTGATCGTTTTGGGAACTACTGCCGATCACTGAAGAAAGGTTTGGCCGGAATGCACTCTCTTACTGTGGTGACCGAAGGAGACATGCAATTTATCTGGGGATCACAGCTGAAAAAAAATCGCGCGGTCAAATTTGATCTTGAGGGGAATATTGTCTCGATTCTTCCGAACGAGAAAACCGGTGAACTAGAAGGTGGAGCTGGCGGGCTGACTGAGCTGTTGGTCGGACCGGATGGACACATTTACTTACTCATGGGATATGGATCGAAAAAAATCCACAAGTTGAAGTCTGATGGAGCTCTTGTGAAAACCTACGGGGGCAGGGGCACTGGCAAGGATCGCTTCAAATCGTGTCACGGGGCCGGAATCGACCACCGCTATGGTGAGCCCCGTCTTCTCGTTTGCGATCGCGATGGGCGGCGCATGATTCACCTCACCATGGACTTGAATTGGATCGGAATTTACGGCGAGACTCCAATGCGTCGTCCGGCCGATGTGGCTCTACGGGGCGATTTTGCGGCTGTGGCCGAGTTTGAAGGACGGGTCGTTCTGATGGACAAGGCCGGCAAGGTTGTCTCGGCACTCTTGGATAACCCGGACCGGAATCAGTGGGCAATGGAGCGAATCCCGGCTGAACAACTTCACGACAATGCCTTCACCGCACCTCACGGCATCAAGTGGGGGGCGCAGGGGCAAATCTACGTGACCGAGCACTCCAATGCGGGCCGCCTGATTGCCCTTTTTCCTAAAAAATAAACTCTCATTAAAATTATGATCGAACTTGAAGACTTTTTTGAAGATGTCATCGGCAAAACTCTCAAAGGCACAGGAATGGCCGATGGGGTCTTATCATTTCTTACTAACGTGGATCCGGAAACCATCGCCAAGCTGAAAGGCGGTGAGTTCGAAGAAGCGGCGGTCCGTGCCATTGCTCCGGCGCTCGGACTTGATGCCGATAGTCTGGTGGAGCTTGGAAAGCGGGCGTGGCAGCCCGAACCGGTCGAACTCGATGGACTCCGGCAGTCCAATACCGTATTCGATCCCGATCCTGACGACATGATGACCGTGAATTCCTACCTCGTTTGGGATCCCCAGACCCGGGAAGCGGCCCTTTTTGACACAGGAGCGGACGCCGGACCCGCCTTGGAGATGGTGAAGGAGCTCGGACTTGAGCTGAAAACGCTCTTTATCACGCACTCCCATATCGATCATATTATTGATCGCGAAAAGGTGGTCGCGGCTCACCCTGAAATGCGTGTTTTGGTGAATGCCAAAGAGCCTGTTGCCGGAGCAGAACGATTTGCGGTTGGTGACACTTTTTCCATTGGAACTCTTCGGGTTACCACCCGCCTGACCTGGGGCCATTCGCCCGCTGGAACCACCTATCTGGTCAATGGTCTTGCTCGCCCCGTTGCCATTGTTGGTGATGCTCTTTTTGCTCAGTCGATGGGCGGAGGCGTGATCTCCTTTAAGGATGCTCTTGCCACCAACCGGTCAGAGATTTTTACTCTCGAAGATCAAACCGTCGTTTGTCCCGGACACGGACCGATGACCTCGGTGGGCGAGGAAAAAGCCCACAATCCATTTTTCCCGGAATTCAAATCATAACCACTCAATCCACCAAAATATAATGAGTAAAGTAGCATTCGTCGGCGTTGGCCGCATGGGCTCCAATATGGCACGTCACCTCCAACTCGATTGCGGACACGATGTCACGGCAGTCTATGATGTGAACAAGGACGCCTCAGCAGGAATTGCAAACGAGCTTGGGGCCAAAGACTGCGGCACCCTAGGGGAAGTCACCGATGCTGCGGAGATCATCTTCACCGTGGTGACCAATGATGATGCCATGCGGGCCATCTTCCTGCAGGACGGTGACAATCTCCTCTCCGGTTCATCCGGCAAAACCTTCATCAACTGCGCGACTCTTTCACCGGGAATTCACAAGGAAGTTTACGAGGCCGGAAAGAGTGTCGGAGCCCACGTTCTTGAAGGTGCGATGGCCTCATCGATTTCCCAGGCCCGCGAAGGGAAGCTATTCCTCATGATCGGAGGAGATCAGGAGGTCTTCGACCAGCACAAGGACATCCTTGAGCAACTTTCGGTCAATCTTCGTCTCTGCGGACCCATCGGAAAGGCCGCCGAAGTGAAGGCCCTGGTGAACATGGTCATGAATATTAATACCGCGGCTCTCGCCGAGGGCTTGGGCCTTGCGGATAGCCTGGGCCTCGATTTGGAGATGGTGTGCGAAATTTTCGCTCAGACCGGAGCGAATAGCCGCGTGCTCGAGACTGATTCCGGAGATATGATCGCCCGGGATCACGAATGTTGGTTTTCAGCGGAGCACGCTGCCAAGGATTCCGGAATTGCTGCCGCTCTGGCCGGAGAGGCCGGTATCAATCTTCCTGTCAATGACGCCACCAAGGCTCAATTTGATAGAATGGTGACTGTGGGACTCGGTGAACTCGACAAATCGGGGATCGCCGAGCTCACCTTTAAGGGGCGAGGCCCCTCGGCCTAAGAGCACCAAATTTATCGGGAAGTGGCGGTTTTTGGGCCGCCACTTCTTTTTCCCCCCGATTTAGCCTCTTGTTCTCAATATTTCCGACATTTTCCAAACTTCGTGGTTTGACAGGTTGAGGCTGAATTTTGTTTAATCTTGGAAAGCACTGGTAAAAAGGACCACGCGACTATTCCAATCACAAACACCACGATTTAATTATGGCCGACGAAAATGAAAACGCACCGCCCGCACCCGATGATCAGACTTCATCGGTGCCCGTTAAGAAAGAGACCGTCCGCGTGACTCTCAAGGCTGATCCTCCTGCGCCCACGGCACCGAGTGCTCCCACTCCGCCGCCGGCCCCGACTGCGAGTTCGCCCAAGCCTCCGGCCCCGGCACCCACAATTCCCTTGAAGACCGCTCCGGCCCAGACCGGCGCTCCGACTCCTCCGCCGGCCCCAACTGCGGGTGGAGCTCCCCGGCCGCCGGCACCAGCTCCTACTATTCCTCTCAAAACGAGTCCGGGAGCTTCTGGACCGGCAACTGTTCCTCTCAAGACTTCACCTGCACCTTCCGCTCCGGGAGCTCCGACAGCGGCGCTTCCACAGGCTACGGTGCAACTGCAAAATACCCAACAACTCGGACAGCCCTCTGCTCCGACTGCTCCGACAATGGCAACGATCGGCACCATTGCGATGGACGATGATGACGAGGAGGCAAGCGACACCATTCCAACGGTGATGTCCATTCTTGCGTTTGTTCTCAGTCTCGCAGTTCTTGCGCTGACTGTCATGTTCTGGATTACCGAGAAAGAGTTCGGTGATCTTTTCAAATAAGACTCAAATTATATATACCAAAATTATGGCACTTCCTCTGATCATTTTTGTTATCGCCGCCGGTGTTGCGGTCCTCAACTTCCTAACCATGGGCGTTGGCGGATAAATACCGGAATGAGAGACTCGTAAAGATTTTTGTTCCGGCCCTGTTTGTCGGCAAACTCCTCAAAGGGTGGCTCTTGACGCCACCCTTTTTACGTACATATTAACCCGATGGCTTTAACTATTACTGAAGAAAACTTCGACGCCGAAGTCCTCAAATCCGACCAGCCCGTTCTTGTCGACTTTTGGGCCGAGTGGTGCGGACCCTGCAAAATGATCTCTCCCATGGTGGACGCGGTGGCCGCAGAGGTCGAAGGCACCGCCAAGGTCGGAAAATGCAATTTGGACGACGGTCAGGCTCTTGCAGCTAAGTATGGCATTCGTTCCATCCCAACCCTCTTGTTTTTCAAGGATGGGGAAGTGAAGGACCAGATTGTGGGTGCAAATGTCACCCAGGGACAAATTTCCGAGAAGCTTCAGGCGCTGGCGTAAACGCTGTCACAAGATCAAATCACAAAAAAACGGGAGGGTCAAATGAGCCTCCCGTTTTGTTTGAAGAGCTGGGTCACCACTTCTTACCATATGCGGTATTTTCCAGCCCCTGGCCGAGGCGTTGAAAATCACGGCCCATTCCAAGGAAGGTATTACAGGATGAAAGTAAAAGTGAGGATCCGAAGGCGGCGGCAATCATTAATGGAAGTCGCAATTTCATAGAAACAAGCTAATAAGCGAACCGACTTTGTGCAAGCTCTTTATGCGCTTGCATCTCCGGGATCCTAAAACCTCTGATCGAGTTCTTTAAGGATCAGTTGCAAGCGTTTCACTTCGTCAAATGCTTCAAAAATTTGCTCGGAGGTGAGGTTTGGATCGTTGAGTCTTGTCCGAAGGGCTTTTTCCTTGATTTGATAAAAGCGAGCGGAAAGCATCGTGATCGTGTCGCTGGCCGAGGTAACCGGGTCCTCCGGGAGGGAATCGCTAAAGCCATCTTCCAAGGCAATTCGATCGCTCGTCGGAATCGTCATCAGATAGGCCTGTTTAGATGCCAAACTTTCGGGATTGGGGCGTTTCGAAAGGATATCGAGGAGAACATGGCTTCCCAGAGTTTCGGTGAGACATTCCTGGAGGTTTTCCAATTGCTCTCGGATATATTCGGCTGCAGCTTCCGAGTTCAGGGCAAGGTGGCACAAGTAGATTACAAAATGGTCAATCGCGGTAGGTTCAACCTTTGCCGCTTTTTTATCGTCATTCTCTCGTGGGCTGAAGCGCTTGAGATCCTTCTTGGCTGCTGCCACCGCCTGTCGGAAATCATCGACTCCGAGGCGGAGTCGAATGGCAAGATTCTGAGTGGTGGCGTCCCGGAGGAGATCGTCATCCATGACACAGACCGATTTGGCGAGATCCTGTAGCAGCTTTGTCCTTTCCGCAGGAGACGATAAATTAATGGTTTTGAGCTCTTTATCGAGTTTGGCGTCGAAGTATTCTTTGGCCGAATCCAGAAGTTCGCGAAAAGTTTCGGCGCCATTTTTTTTCACGAATGTGTCCGGGTCCTCACCCTCGGGGAGATGCATGAGACGAACCGGAAGCCCCTGTGCGGTGAGTTGCTTGAATGTTTTGTCGGCAGCAGCGAGTCCTGCGCTGTCACCATCATAGCAGAGAACAACCCGGTCGGTGTAGCGTTTGATCATACGGGCGTGTTGCTCGGTGAAAGCTGTGCCGAGTGGCGCGATCGTATTTTCAAACCCCGATTCGTGAAGGACGATGGCATCGACCTGACCTTCGCAGATGAGCGCAAACTTCTCTTTCCCCATGGCGCGCCGCGCTTTGTTGAGAGCGAAGAGAAGCTTTGACTTGTTGAAAAGGGGCGTTTCGTTGGTGTTTATGTATTTGCCTCGCTTGTCATCTTGTCGGAGGATTCGGGCGCTGAAGCCGACGACATCGTCAACGTCGTTTTGAATGGGAAAAGTGAGTTGATCGTAAAACTTTACCCAGAGTCCGGAGCGGGGATTGTCTTTTTCCCGCAATCCTCCCAGCCCTGCCTGAAGAATTTCGCGGCCGTTAAATCCACCTTCCTTGGCCATTCGTAAAAAGAGATTTGAGTTACTAGGCGCCCAACCAATCAGCCATTTTTGGGCGGTTTCCTTACTGAAGCCTCTGCTCTTTAAATATTCCCTCGCGTGGGCCGCATCAGGGTTTTTTAAGAGTTGTTCGTGGAAGAAGCGGGCGGCTTTGTTGTTCAGCTCCTTCAAGCGGGAAATTTTCCGGCGCTTGCGGTCTGACTCGGGGTCATGAGCTTCTTCAATGATTGGGATGCCTGCCCGATCAGCCAGCTTTCTCACGGCGTCAACAAAGGGGAGATTTTCATATTCCATCAAGAAGTTGAGAGCGCTACCGCTGGCATCACAGCCGAAACATTTGTAGCGTTGTCTGGCAGGGCTGATATTAAACGAAGGCGTCTTCTCGCCATGGAACGGGCAGTTGATCTTGAAATCCGAACCGGATCGCTTGAGTGGGAAATATCCTCCGATTAAGTCGACAATATCCGTCGCCTCAAGGATACGTTCGATGGTTTCTCTCGGAATCAATCCCATACACGCAGTGTAAATCGGATGTTTGGACTTCGCCAGCCTTGGGTTATATTCCTCATATGAAAGCGGTCATTTTTTACATCCTTGCAGGCGTTGGTCTGCTCTTTGGTCAGGATAAGAAGATTTTTGGGAAATCCGATGAAGAGAGCTATGCCGGAAAAATCATCCGAATTGAGGTGGGCGAAAATTCACTCACAAACGGTCAAAGCTTTAAGTTCTGGGAGCGGGTTCTGGAGCGGGCCTCTGATGAAGGGGCCAAGGGCATTATCTTCGATCTCGATACCCCCGGTGGTTTGGCCTTTCCGACCGAGGAGCTCATGACGAAGATTGCGAATGTGGGTGTTCCTACGGTGGCTTTCGTCAATCCCAACGCTATAAGCGCGGGCTCCTTTATCGCTGTTTCGACCGACCGAATCTACATGACGCCGGGTTCGAAAATTGGTTCATCCGGTATCATCGACGGTTCGGGCCGGGAAATCGATCCGGTGAGAAGGGCAAAGTTGGAGAGTTATTTTGGCGCGCAGATTCGCTATATAGCGGAGCAGAAGGGATACAATCCGGAGGTGATTGAAGCCATGATGTTTCTGAGCGACGAGAAACGGGTGATTGGGGATGTCGAGGTGAAGCCCGGTGCCTTGCTGAATCTTAATTCAAGTGAAGCGACGAAAATGATGAGCGATGGACCTCTTCTGGCTCAAGCGGAATTGGCTTCTCTCGGGGAGGTCTTAAAAGCAGAGGGCTGGAGTGAGGAGGATTTGATCACCGCAAAGCCGACCGGGTTTGAGCGTCTTGCCTGGTGGATCGCGGGCTTTTCCGGAGTCCTGATTATGGTTGGTCTGGGAGGAGGGTATCTGGAACTCAAGACGCCGGGCTTTGGAATTGGCGGAATCATTTGTCTCTCTGCTTTTGGTCTTTTCTTTTTTGGAAACTACATGGCTGGCAATATGGCGGGCTATGAACTCGCGGCACTTTTTGTGATTGGGATCGCTCTCATCGGAGTCGAGGTCTTCGTGATTCCGGGCTTTGGAGTTGCCGGGATCACGGGGCTTCTTTTGGTCGTGGGATCGTTGGTTTTTTCGATGTTCGACGGTGTGACCTGGGATACCTATCAGTGGGGAGGCTCCGAGGAGATCAGCGTCCTGGATGCTCTTCGGAAGCCCGCAATGAATGTGGCATTGGGAATTTTTGGATCACTCTTCATTTTGTTTTTTATGATGAAATTTCTTCCCAAGGTGAAGTTCATTGAGAACACCATGCTGCCCGGATCGTTGAAGCGAGGAACCGGCTCTGGAGATCCCTCCGAGGCGGGAGCTTTGGTCGGCATGACCGGCGTCGCAATCACTGATTTACGACCGAATGGAAAAGCGGAGATCGATGGTGCCATCCTTGAGGTTCTCGCAGACGGAGTTTTCCTGAAGAGAGGGGAGTCCGTGCGAGTCATTAGCGATGACGGAATGGGAATCACCGTTAAGAAAGTGCTGACTTAGATCACCTCGTCGGAGGGATTCTGCTGACGAGGAATATCGTTTAAGGTGAGGATCCCTGCTGTTTTCTCGCGATCGGTGGGGCTTGCGATCGGGTCCTGCTGAAAGTCGCGCGAAATCAGGTGATTGGCGGCGTTACGAATCGAGCAGTTGGCGTCGACGACAAAGATTTTTTGATTCGCGATGAGGTCCAAGAGGTCGGAATCCGGTGCGGCTTATTGGATTTCCGAACGGGTAACGATTCCGCAAAGTCGCACGTCATCGAGAACCGGATACCCGTGGTTTCTTTCTGTTCGGGTCCGCAGTTCATTGTAAGTCTCTTCAATGGTGGCATTCAGAGAAAGTCCCTCTGTCGCATTATGAGAAGTATTTTACACCCGTGCTAAAGAGGGGCTGGTGAAGATTACCCGAAACATTCTGCCCGACATCGGGCCCCCGTCGTTCGGTGTGGCCCATTTTTCCGAGGATGCGACCGCAGGGTGATGAGATCCCTTCGATGGCGTGGATGGAACCATTCGGATTGAATTCGGGAGCCATGGTGGGTTGCCCCTCAAGGTCAGTGTATTGGGTCGCAATTTGACCGGCACTTGCGAGTTTTTGAACATCTTCTTCGCTGGCGTAGAATTTGCCTTCGCCGTGAGAAAA
This sequence comes from Verrucomicrobiota bacterium, assembly GCA_030835305.1. Classification (GTDB taxonomy): domain Bacteria; phylum Verrucomicrobiota; class Verrucomicrobiia; order Verrucomicrobiales; family Akkermansiaceae; genus SW10. Next base: position 11,333 of record JAURPJ010000029.1, read on the forward strand.
CGGGACGTTGTGAAGATCGCCAACCTGATTATCTGCAAGCCATGGTGACTGTGTCGATGCGATACGGGTGGTTGCGTAGCGGGCAATGTGCCTGCCGATATCGTTGGACGTCAAAGTGGGATCGCCGGGTTGTGGTTCGCGAATCTCACCATAAGGGACAAGGCCGGTTTTGATGAGGGCCTGAAATCCATTGCAGATTCCAAGCATAAGTCCGTCACGATTCTTGAGGAGATCCATGACCGCCTCGGCGACCTCGGGGCTTCGCAGGATGGTCGCGATAAACTTACCTGATCCTGCGGGTTCGTCACCGGCTGAGAATCCACCGGGGAGCATAAGAATTTGAGAGTGACGGATGTTCTTGGCGAGAGCCGCGAGGGATTCCTTAACAGCTTGTGGCGTGAGATTTCGGAAGACCTGGATTTTAGTTTTTGCTCCGGCTTCACGGAAGGCTTTCGCAGAATCGTATTCGGAGTTGGTTCCCGGAAAAGCAGGGATGATGACTCTGGGCTTCTGAAGCTTGGTTGTTGAGGGTTTAATTTCGAAATTGGAAGAGAAGGTTTGGGCATCACTGGTCGATGGATCTTTGGTTTCGGGATAGACCTCAGAGAGTGGCTCGGTCCAAGCGTCAAGGAGGTTTCCAAGCGTAAGAGCTTTGTCACCGATTTGGATGGTTGGTTCAGTTTGGGTTTTCCCGATCACGATTCCTCCCGGGATTTTGTCCTTCGACTCGATCAAAAAGCAAAGGAAGCGTTCTTGATAGAGGTCGAGATCTGTTTCGATGACGGCTCCGATGCCATTTCCAAAAGCCATCTTACTGAGTCCTGTGGCAATGCCTCCGTGGTCCAGAGTGTGCGCTGCGAGGATGTTTGCGCCGTAGAGGGTGGCTGCGATCTCCCGGAGCTTCTTGAAATCAGGAAGCTGGTTTCCGTCGCGTGGGATTTCAACGAAGGAAATGATCGAATCGGCCTCCTTGAATTCGGGAGAGACGACGTTTTTCGTAATTCCTGGCGCGAGGGCAAAGGAAACGAGCGTGGGGGGAACGTCAATGTCGTTGAAGGTTCCGGACATGGAGTCTTTTCCTCCGATCGCTCCGAGTCGGAGTTCATGCTGCGCTTTGAAGGCGCCCAGCAGAGCGGCGAAAGGGAGACCCCAGCGAGTGGGATCGTCTCCGAGTTTGGGGAAGTATTCCTGCAGGGTAAGCCGGATATCGCTGAGTCGGGCTCCGGAGGCCACGGCCCGGCAAACAGACTCGGTCACCGCGTAGGCCGCTCCATGGTAGGGTGACCAGGTTGCGATGTTGGGATTAAAGCCCCACGACATGTGCGTGCAGACTTCGGTTTGGCCTTCCAGGAAGGGCAGGGTGGCGACCATGGCGTCGACTGGAGTGCGTTGGTAGGTTCCTCCAAATGGAGCAAGAACGGTGCCCGCTCCAACTGAAGAGTCGAACATTTCACCGAGCCCTTTCTGAGAGGCAATGTTGAGATCGCCGAGTGCCTCTTCGAAACTTTCAAAGGCAGTGCAGCCGAGAGGACTTTCCGTGCCAACCGTTTCAACGTGGACGGTGGCTTCCTGCTGGACGCCATTGGTGTCGAGAAACTCGCGCGAGAGATTGACAATGGTCTTTCCCCGCCAGGTCATGCGCAGGCGACCGGTGTCGGTGACAGTCGCAACGTGAACACACTCAAGGTTCTCCTTGTCCGATTCAGCGATGAAGTAAGCGACCTTGGAAGGGTCGACACAAATTGCCATGCGCTCCTGGGATTCTGAAATGGCAAGTTCGGTACCATCGAGTCCATCGTATTTCTTGGGGACGGCATCGAGATTGATTTCAAGGCTCTCGGCAATTTCCCCAATTGCAACCGAGACGCCGCCGGCGCCGAAGTCGTTGCAGATTTTGATCTTGGGAGCGAGTTCGGGGTTGCGGAAAAGTCGCTGAATTTTTCGCTCGGTCGGGGCATCTCCTTTTTGGACTTCGGCTGAGTTGTCTAAAGCATCGTCGGTGTGTTCCTTGGATGATCCGGTGGCACCTCCAACCCCATCACGACCGGTCCGCCCTCCGATGAGGAGAATGTAGTCGCCGTTTTCCGGGCCACCGCGAAAGACATTCTTGCGCGGTGCGGCCGCGACCACGGCTCCAATCTCCATGCGCTTGGCGGCGTAGTTGGGGTGGTAGACTTCGGAGACTTTGCCGGTGGCGAGGCCGATTTGGTTACCGTATGAGGAGTAACCGTGCGCCGATTCCTGACAGATTTTCCGCTGGGGAAGCTTGCCGGGGATGGTCTCATCGTAAGGGGTGCGAGGATCGGCGGCACCGGTAACGCGCATGGCTTGATAGACATAGGAGCGACCACTGAGGGGGTCGCGAATGCAACCGCCGAGGCAGGTGGCGGCACCACCGAAAGGCTCGATCTCGGTGGGGTGGTTGTGGGTTTCGTTCTTGAATTGGACGAGCCACTCCTGGCCATCGTCGCCATCAACCACGATGGAGGCCGCGTTAATCTCGTTCGAGACTTCGAGGTTATCGAGTTCTCCGGACTTGCGGAGTTCCTTCATTCCCATCAGCGCGATGTCCATGAGGGTCACGGGGCGGTCGGTATTGGCTCCGTAAACTTCGTTTCGGGTGGCGAGGTAGGTTTGATAGGTGTCCTCGATAACCTCGGTGCCTTCGTCGAAGGTGACCTTGGCGATCTTCGACATGAAGGTGGTGTGGCGGCAGTGGTCGGACCAATAGGTATCGAGCATGCGAAGTTCCGTGATGGTTGGTTCCCGTTCCTCGCTTTGGAAATACTTTTGAGTGTGAAGCAGGTCGGCTGTGGACATGGCCAGACCGAGTTCACTGCGGTATTGTTCAAAGTCAGCTTCGGACTTTTCATTGAACCCTTCAAGGATGGCGACGTCCCCGGGTTCGGGGGAATTGCTGCGTTGATAGGGTGCGGTGACTGAAACCTCATGTGAATCGACAGGGTTAATGAGGTATTTCTTGATCTCGGCCAGATCGCCCTCGGAGAGATCTCCATTAAGAATAATGATGCGCGCAGAGGATACGAAGGGGCGTTCCTTGCCGGTAAGAATTTGAACGCACTGCGCGGCTGAGTCAGCGCGCTGGTCAAATTGACCGGGAAGGAATTCGACTGCGAAAGCAGTTTCGCCGGAGGAGAGCGAAAGCTCGGTCGAGGAGATTTCGACCTGTGGTTCGGACAGGATCAGTTGACTCGCCTTGGCAAATTCCCCGTCGGTCAATCCATCGAGATCATAACGTTGCACGATACGGGCTGATTGGATGCTCTCAATCGCAAGATTATTTCGGAGATCTGCAATGAGGTGAGCGGACTCGTTGGCGAAAGGAGCGGTTTTTTCGACGAAAAGGCGATGCATGGCGATGAAGCCGTGAGATTAGTAGACGAGGAGGAATGAGCAAGGGGAATGAGGTCTGACAAGTGAGGGCCAAAATTGAATCATTTCGGAATGAAGCGGGGGCTTCTTATTGGAATTTTTTTGGGGGTTTGGGATGATATGTGGATATTTTTTGTGTTGTTCAATTTTGGTGTTTTCAGGGAAGCATCTTCAAGAGATTCTGCGGTCTCGTCTTGAGACCATGAAGTCGCTTTCCAGGGGTGATGTCACTCGATCCAAGAGACTGTCAAAAAACTGCCAAACAAGTTATTCAGATTTAAAGTGGTGAAGAATGGCGGTTGCGCCGATTGATTAGAAAAGGATCCCTTTCGGGCTGCGAGGCCCTTTCGGGTCAAGCTGCGTTTCTACCGATTCACCGGTCTCGACCGGCTTCCTCATCGTGCTTTGCTTGAGATGAAATTCCTCCGCACCACTCACGCAGCATTTTCGGTCGGCTTCCCAGGGACTCCGTGTGGTGCTAATTACCGGAAATGGCTCTCACCCGGTATAAACGATATCGCCCGTCTCGCTGGCTTTGGTCAACGAGAGTCGATGTTTCCAAGTTTGCGAGGATTACCCCACCGACGATGAACCATCCAGCCAACGGGTCGGACAAGGCTTCGAGTTGGTAGCTTTGGCCGGGCTGGCTGGTGAAGGTAATGATAGGTTCGGTTTCGAGATTGGTCATGCTGGTGATTTCCGGTGGAGTGTTGGCAATGATGCCATCAAAGCCAATGACTCGCAGACGAATGAAGCGGGTGCGGGTTTGATCCGCTGTGGTGAGATCAATGGCACGGAAGGTTTCCGTGAGATCCGTTGAGGAGAGGGCTTCGGTATGAATGGCAGAAGGTCCGCTCCGCCATGTTTTGAGATCTTTTGACACTTCGGCAATGACGGTGAATTCCCGGCATCAAGTTTTTGGTTCGTCCAGGTCAGGCTCAAGGTTTTGGACTCGGGATCGAAGACCGGGACGGGGAAGAGGTAGGAGTCCTGTATGGTAGGGTCCATCCCGAGAGCAAACTCGAAGAAGTTAGAAATCCCGTCGTCGTCGGGATCATTCTCTTTGTCGGTTTGGCCTGGAGTGGCGTTGCCAAAGGTTCGACTCACCCAGGCAGGATAGGAGTCGTGAACAGTCACTTCAACTTCCTGCGATCGATCAAAGTCAAATGCGGTGGCATTCAAGCGTAGATGATAGGTTCCTGGCAGGTCGAAGGAAATCTCGGTCGACGCTTCTCCGGGGGTGGTGAAAGATACCGGGGCTGGACCGTTGAGCAGCTCCCATTGGAAGGTCACAGAAGCGGGGCTGATCGAGCCATATGAAACGAAGGGATCGATGGTAAGACTGTCCGGCAGAGTGATCGTTTCGCTAGGCGGAGTGCTCACGAAGAAGGTTCCTGAGTTTCCCGGAGTTCCATTGATGGTAAGCCCTGGTGCCCAATTGGGTTTCAGATTCCATCCTTCGACGGGAAGCGAAGTGTCGCTAAATTCGAGCGAGAATCCGGTTCCGTCGGACGCGGGATACCAGTCATCGTATTCGAAGTCATGAATCCCTGCGTTGATGTTCGTAATTTCAAGGCGGATCCGTTCTCCTCTGTTGTCGAGCTTGCCATCACTGGCCCGGTAGGTGAAGGAATCGGTTCCGAAAAATCCAGGATCGGGATTGTAGACGAATGATCCATCAGAGTTGAGGCTGAGAGTGCCCTGACTGACATCATTGACCAGCACGGCGGAGAGTTGATCGTTTTCGATGTCGGTGTCATTCCCAAGCAAGCCTGGGGCAAATTGAACAAGTGTTGAGTTTTCGACACCGGAATAGTTGTCGGGAAGCGCAACCGGGAGATCATTTACCGGATTAACGGTTAAGGTGACAGTCGCGACAGGAGAGTCGCCGCCGGGATCTCGGGCAAAATAGGTGAAGCTATCAATTCCATTGAAATTTAGAGCCGGCCGGTAAATGAAAGAGCCATCGGGATTCAGGCTCAAAACTCCATTTTGTGGGGCAGTTTGAAGGATTGCTTGGGGTTCGTCTCCGGTGTCGTTGATTAGGACGCCTCCTCCGCTCTCCGGGATGGAAATCTCAACGTCATCGAACCAAGCAGTGGTAAGTTCGTTTGCCGCTGTCGATTTACTCGAAAATGCCCCAAGGACGATAGTGTGATCTCCGGCGTCCAAAGAAATATCAAAGCTCGCATTCTGCCATCCCGAATCATCCAATCCATTTCCGCCATTGCCATCGCCGCGAAAGCGGACGAGAGAGTTTTCAATGTCATTTCCGTAGCGGATGCCATCGATTTCAAAGAGGGCCTCACCATATTCATCTGCCTCATAATCGTCGGAGAAGGTGAGACGGTATCGAAATGAAATTGTAGTGACGGCAGGATTTTCGAGCGTGAAGGTGCGCAGCCAGCCACCGGAAGTCGACTGATTGTTGTCGAGTCTGCGGCCTACTTGGACTGAAAGTGCCCCTCCGGTAAATCCACCGGTCGGATCGAGTTCGCCGTCGGCATTGTTTGGTCGGGATGTGTTGTTGAAGGTATCGTCCGCGTAGGTGAATCCAGCCAGTGGGGAACTGGAGGCGGGTATCAGATTTACAGAAAGACCGACATCAGTGCTGGTGAGAGTAGTTTGGTGAACTTCGACCGCGACAGTATTGATTCCTTCCTGAATGATTCCCGAGAGATCTAAAGTCGTGCTTCCGAAGTTGGTTTCGTTTGCATTTTGGCTGAGCGTATTGGTGGTGACTACACCGGCAGGCATGGTGTCGGTGCGGAAGACTTCGGTTCCGTTGAGGTAGATAATTCCGCCATCATCGATCAGATGACCGAGAACCCATGAGTCTTCGAACGCTTCAGCGGCACTCAGTGAAAACTGTTGGCGAAAGAGGTAGGTGGTGATCAGGTTTTCTCCATTTCCCGCTGCCGCGAGGCCACCCAGGACAGCGGGAGTCCCGGGAGGAAAACCATCAATGGTGCCTCCTTGGAACGGCGCGTTTCCGGCCGACCAAGGTCCGCTTGTTGAAGTTGCTGTGTCATACTGGGGGGAGTTCCACGAGAGTCCGTTACCATCAAGGGGATAGGTTTGGTTGGAGCCATTTTCGTTTTTAATGCGATCGAGGTATTGCCACGTTGAGGAAAGGACTGAGCTCCCTCCTCCAAAATTTGCAGAGAGAATTGAATCTCCGCTTGAGATGATCAGGATGCGGTCTTCATCGACCTTAAAGGTGTCGTTATTCGCGACCGGGACGGCGGAGAGCGTCGTGGCAAGAGCGATAAAAAGGTAGGAGGTTTTCCTGAAAAGTGAACGGTGCTTGTTTGCAGGCATGATTGGGAAAGGTGCGGTGTGAGCCTATTGCGCTACTTCTTTACCCACAACCTCCAGAATATCGATTTCTCAACAGCGTGGCTAGCCCACCTTCTGTTTTTTATTATCCAAACACCAGATGACAGGCCAGACGCCCTGCCTTTTTAAGGGATTCTGGCCCGGACTTCGATCCTGTTAAATTCCTGAATGCAAGTTCCTTGATGTGGAGGCTGGCCCAGATATACTGAGTTTTCGTTAGCTTCTTCGCCGGTTTCCTCGAATTCATCGGCCCAGATAGCATGCCAGTCTTCCTCGACCGGGGCACCGAATGGGAAATCAGCCACTGCAAAATAAATAAAGGCGAGCAGCCGAATTCTCATGCTAGAAAGACGGTGGAAGTGATGATGAATATTACATAAAAATCATACACGCTTTCTATTCTGTACTTATGAATTGGGGGGCGGGCACCCGTCCGGGAGGGAAAAAACCGTGCACCCCCGGGGGCGCACGGTCGAGTTGAAATTGCCGGGCCTACTTTCTCTTGGCGTGAAGAGCGGCGCGACTTTTCTCAAGCAGGGTTTTGGTGGCTTTGATGCCGTCATCCTCGGAGAGTTTGCCGCCCTCATATTCGACTCCCACGTAGCCGTGGTAACCATGGGCGAGAACGATTCCCAGAGCTTTGGTGAAGTTGGTCTTGGTTTCCTCGCCCTTTTCATCGAAGTCGTGTGATTTTGCAGACACCCCTTTGGCGAATGGCATGAGTTCCTCGAGGCCCTTGTAGCGATCGTATCCGTGAAAGTTTCCGAAGTCGGGAAGCGAGCCGCAGTTGTCTAGTCCGACGTCCTTCAGCACCTTGGACATCCAGGCGCCATTGGAAGACAAGCCTCCATGGTTCTCTACAATGACGTTGATCTGGTGATCCTCGGCAAAAGTTGACAGGGCGGTCAGTCCTTTGACACAATTTGTTGCTTTTTCGGCGTCGTCCTTGCCTTCTCCGTGGGAGTTGACGCGAATGGAATGACATCCGAGGAATTTGGCGGCTTCAACCCACTTCTTATGATTGTCGACTGTTTTTTGGCGCTTTTGGTCAGACCCCGCGCCGATGTGTCCTTCGCCATCGACCATGATCAGTACGTTGGTCATGCCGAGATCGGAAACCCGCTTCTTGAGTTCGCCAAGATATTTCAGGTCCTTAGCTTTGTCCTTGAAGAATTGATTCACATATTCCAGCGCCAGGATGTTGTAAGTCTTTTTGGTGTATTCCGGCCAATCCATGTTGGTCATTTTTCCTCCCTTCAGGGCGCGGTGATTTGACCATTGGGCAAGAGAGATATTGAAGAGGTCCTCGGCCTTGGCCGCGGGGTGTTTTCCGTGATGGTCGGCGAAGGCGGAGGCGGTGAGGGCGGCAAATGAGGTATGAATGAAGTGTCGACGTTGCATTGCGTTGAGTTTCGTTGTGGACGTGGGCGAAGGAAAGGCGAAAGTTGCCCCGCCAATGAATATTACGACTAAAAGAGGAGATCAGGGATTCACCGATTTATTGTTTGGGGGAAAAGTTTCCAAAGGTGATTCCCAGATTGAGGCTCTGGGGGCCGTTGACGAATTGAATGCGAATCTTGGAATGGCCCGCGTTCTTTTGGATGGAGAGGCTGCCGGGGCGATTGATCGAGTTCAGGGGTGGTTGGTGACTTTAATGGGAGAGCTCGCAATGCCTGTTGGCAATGATGCCGACTATGAAAATGCCGGGTTTGGACGAATCGGAGAAACAGAAATCCGGTGGATTGAGGACTGGTGTGCCTCGATTGAGAAAGAAGAAAAATTCAAGGGTTGGCTGAGACCCGGGGAGCGGGGGGGAGAGTTGGCAGCCCGGATTCATCTGGCCAGAACGGTGGCGAGAAGGGCCGAGCGGCGGGTCTGGGATGTGATCGATGAGGTGGCGTCGGCCGAGGTTAGGATATTTTTGAACCGTCTTTCTGACGCACTTTGGTTGCTCGCCAGTGCCAGTGAGAAATTATGACCAATAAACTGCTCACCTAGAATGCGCGGTTTTTGGGAAATTCAATCAGGTTGCCGGTCTAGTTCTTTTGTCCTGTTCCTGGAAGAAAGCGGTAGTAGGATTCAAGCATCAAGGTTGCAAGACAAGTCCGATAGTGCTCGGCGAAGCCTCCGCCACTCAGGCCGTGACCGGCTTGAACCGACTTGTAGGAACCATCCTTGTTTTGGTTGTTGAGGACTTCGTCGCGGAAGAGTCCGTTATACTTTTTCCACTCTTCACCGCCGTGATTGATCATGACCTGAGCTGCGTAGTAGTGGCCATAAAGATCCGATTCCTCCTTGGATTTCCAGTCGAACTTCATGTTCTTGTCCATGAACTTGACGGCCTTGCGAGCTTGGCGGTTTGCGGACGATTCCCAGATCTGGAAGGAAAGGGCGCCAACGGCTGCAAGTGTGGTGCCGTCATGGCGAATGGTTTGGCTGCTGTAGCCAAAGGCACCACTTGGAGCTTGCTTGGTTTCCATATAGTCGAGGGCTTTTTTGACGCAGCGACGAAGGTTTGCAAAGTCGAGGCCGGTGAACTTGCAGGCTTTGAGGGCCTGAAGCTGCCATCCCACGATTGAGGTATCGGTGTGTCCTCCTTCTTCGACGTAAGAGTAGGCCCAAGCACCATTGGAGGCTTGGCTGTTGATGAGGAATTGACCGGAAGCCATGACGGCGTCTTCGAGCTGAGTGATGTTTTCCCCAAACGATTTTACGCAGAGTGTGTAGGCTTCGGCGAGAGCATAAACGGCGATGGCGTGCTCATAGCACCAGCTTTTCGCTTTGAAGTCATTGGCAAGCTTGCCGTTATTCTTCATGGCCTTGTCGACAAGAAAGGTGATGGCGGCGAGAACGGTATCGCCAAATTCCTCCGAGCCCGCCGTTTCGCAGTGGCCTAGGTAGGTGAGGAGGGCAAGTCCGGTCATGGCGACGGGCTGGCTTCCTGTCCATGAACCGTCTTTGTTTTGTTTTTCTTTCAGCCAGCGGAGTGAAGCGACGACGGCGTCTTCACACTTTTCGGTGCCGCCGTTGGAAGTGAGTCGCTGCAGGCGGTCAGCCTTGGAACAACGCTTTTTCATTGCCGTGGGGATATTTCCAAAACCACCACCGGCGCCGGAACCATCTCCATCTCCCCAGCCGTCACCGAAATCATTTCCGTCACCGAAGTCGGTGCTGGGATCGGGAACGTCGATTTCCGGAACAGGAACAGCGGTAGGGGAAGAGGTGTTGGCCGCAATGACCTTGGACATGGAGGCAGAAGGGGCGGAAGGCTTGCGCTCGATTTGAGTCTGCACCTTCTTCTGCTTAAGATTTTCCTCGGATTCTGGAGTTCCGTTGTAACTGACCAACTGCGGGATGTTCTTGGACGGAAGATTCATCGCGATGATCCAGAGGATCAGTCCCACGAGGATCATCAGTAAAAGAGCGATAATCAGGCTGGTGAT
>JAURPJ010000030.1 GCA_030835305.1 Verrucomicrobiota bacterium
TCCTGCTCACACGAAGTGGACGGATTGCGAACGAAGTAGCCGTTGCAGCGTTCGCAAAGCCACTCGACGATCTTCTCTTCCTGTGTGAGGCGAATGATTTGAATAAGGCGGTCCAGCGGGTTTCGGGAACCACTCCCGCTTTCAGATTGTTCCTGGGCCCATTTGTAAACAAGCGAAAGGGAGACACCCAATTCACTTGCAATCTCCTTTGGACTGCAGTTTTTAAAAGCCCCTTTGAAGATTTCGTAACTTTCCATTGATAACACACTAGGAAAAGTCTTGGCCATTGGCAAGACTGCTAAAACGCGATCGCAAAATCGCCTCTACTGAGTCGGGACATACAGTTGGGATCCGCCCTTAATCATCTGCTTGGGGCTGAGTTCGCGTTTGTTGAGTCTGTTCAGGTTTGCCACGGTTGTATGGTAACGCTCGGCAATGTCAGCAAAGCGAAGGTCTTCTTCAATCACAATGAGGCGTGGTTTATCCAGTTCTGCTTCCTCTGGCTCCCGAACTTTCGCTTGCTTGTATCCGCTGGTGTCAGAAAGGTAGGGATTGGGGCGTCTCGCAGTCTGATTTGCGGGCTTTGAATCTTCCGAAGTCCGGGGCTGCCCGGGATTGGTCTTATCGGGCTCTGGGGCGGCGTTGGCGAGCGGGACTGGCTGTGTTGGCTGTCCCGGAATCGTGAGAATGGTTCCGATTTTGAGCTTGCGGGGATTCAAGCCGGGATTTGCGCTAAGAAGCTGGTGTAGCCTGATTCCGTGAGCTTCTGAAATACGACCCAAAATATCTCCGCTCTTGACGCGATAGGTTCCACTTGAGGTTGGGGTCGGTAGAGATTGGTCCCCACTCGGAATAGATATTCGCTTCCCGATTGTCAGACGACGCGGATCGACGCCCGGATTAGCGGCCTGAAGGGCATTCACCGTGGTTTTGTAGCGCCGCGCAATTGACCAGTAGGAATCGCCGGAACGGATATGGTGGGTTCGGCCTTCCTTCATTGCGGTTCGAGGGCGGGACGCGATCGGTCGGGCAAGTTCTTCACCGGTCATTTTTTGCAGAAGGCTTCGAAGTTGCGCGACTTCTAATTCGAGACGGTTCAATCTTTCGGAAAACGTGGCGGCGGAGAGCATGGAGGCCCCTGAAAGGAGCGCGAAAAATGTAAGGCGCACACTCATGGAGCGAATGTTAGTTCCCGCCGTAATTTAATTCAACTCTCTTTATTTTCAGACAAGAGGAACTAATCCGGCACCACTCCATTCCAATTTTCCTCGCGCAGAGTTTGGCTGCGGGCTGCAATTTCCTCGACTTCAGCAATGGAGGAGACCTGCGAGAGTTGTTGTCGAAGAGGTTTGGCCCCGGGAAATCCCTTGCAGTAGGTCATCAGGCGGGAGCGCATGGCCATGAGCGTGTGTTTTTCCTTGCCGTATCGATCTGACTCAACCGCGAGGCGGCAGTGCCGGATCACGAAGCTCCAACGCTCGGCGATGCTCGGGCGGGGCGGGAGTTCTCCGGTTTTTAGGAAGCTTTTTGCTTCTGAAAAGATCCACGGATTTTGCATGGCAGCCCGTCCGATCATGACCCCGGAAACCGCAGTAGTCTCTTTGCGGTGTTTCAAGATTTGAGCCGAGTCGATGTCCCCATTTCCAACAATCGGGACTCCGGAAGATCGGGCACATTCGTCGATAACCTCCCAATCGGCCTCGCCCCGATATCCTTGTGAACGGGTGCGGCCATGAATCGCGATCGCTTGAATGCCACAGTCTTCAAGGAGGTGGCAGACATGAGGGGCGTTGATCGATTGTTGATCCCACCCGATCCTGATTTTCCCGGTTACTGGAACCCGGGATCCTACTGCTTTAACAATTTTCGAGGCGGTATCGGTCAGGAGAGGGCAGTTCTTTAAAAGAGAGGAGCCTCCGTTTTTTGAGACCACCTTGTTGACCGGGCAGCCAAAATTAAGATCGATGAAGTCGGGCTGTTTCCAATCGATAATCTTTTTGGCGGCCTCTCCCATCCGCTCGCCATCGGCTCCAAAGAGCTGCACTCCAACGGGCCGCTGGGCATCGGTGAAGGTGGTGTATTTCCGGGTCCGATGGTCGGCCTGCATGATACCTTCCGCCGAGACAAATTCGGTGACCATAACATCGGCCCCCAACTCTTTGCAGAGTGTCCGAAAAGTGACATCTGTCACTCCTGCCATAGGAGCAAGATAGATCGCAAATTGATCCTTAAACCAAGGGAGCATTATTCCTCGTCTTGGGTGTTTTCTGATTCGGTGGCATCGCCTTCTTCTTCGAAATCCGCTTCGGAGTCTTCGGGGCTTTCCGGTGTTTCTTCTCCGGATGGTTCATTTTCCTCAGAATTCGCGGTAATTTCAGCGACTTCAGGTTCGGGACCAGGGTCAAGAAGTTGGCGGACTTCTTCTTGAACGCGGTCAACGTCGGAAAGGGGTATTTGTGGATCCTTGATGATGTAGACGTCCCCGGTTTTGCGATGCTCGTAGACCCGAAGGATCCCGGAAGGCATTTCCTGGGTGTCGGTTTCGCGGAGAAGTTTTTGCCGTTCCAGCATGACCGCCAGAATATAGCGGGCATTTTCGGTGTATTCCTCGTCCTCTTCAATAAGACGCTTCAGAAGGGTTTCGGGGTCGTCATCGACAACGTCTTCGGCTTTTTCTTCGATCATCGGTGGCTCATAGCAGGTGATCCAAGTGGAGAAAGGCTTGTCCTCGTCCTCGCGATTTGTCCAGGCTTCGATCGTGTAGTCTTTGCGGAGGTAGCCCGATGAGTCCGGGTCCGGAAAAATGGCGGCACGAATTTTTTGGCCTGATTCAAAAGCAGTTCCGCTTTCGGCACATGCACGGGCCCGCGATTTGATGCTCCATGGTTCTTTCATGTCGTGGAATTATACGGGTATGAGTTTTCTGAGAGTTTGATAAATTGGGCGTCCGACGAGTCGGCGCTGAATGAGAAGCAATGCTACCGCAGTAGCAAGGATGTTGGTTCCCCAGGCGGCCCACATGGGCGGCATATATCCGGACTCGCCAAGCGAGAGGAAAACAGTCGACGAGAACATCATGCCGGCGCACATGAAAATCGCGAGCGCAACTCCTCCGGCGGCACCGCGTCTGCTAAAGACGATTCCCAGCGGTGCGGCAAGTAGCACAATGGCGAGACAAATCCCGGGTTGGGCCCAGCGATAGTGCCACTGGGTCAAAAATCGTCTCTTGTTCACCCATTCCGATTCGCGATTTTGAACCAGCCAACTGTAGAGTCCGGGAATACCCAATTCCTCTGCTTTCAAGCCAGGTTTAATGAGCTGCCAGGGCGTTTCACTCCAGCCCTCGACGACATAGGGATCGGGTAAATCAAGGTCACGTTCCGGGTCGACTGGCGATTCCTCGGTATCGAGCCGGTGGGTCAGGTCCCATTTTGAGACACCTTGAAAAATCCAGTTGTTGTTCTCGCGGTCCCATTCCGCTTTCTCGGCGCGGAGGCGCCATTCCGGTGAACCGTCTTCTGAAAACGATCGAACGATGAGATTTCTGAGCGGCTCGCCCCGATGATAATCATAAGGAAATCCGCCAATGAGCCAGAGGCGTCGGTTCTCTTCGGTAAAATAGACCACGTCGCGAGCCCTGTTGAGTGATCCCATTTTGGCTTCCTCAAAAAGAGCATTGTGATACGCTTCTGCTGCCGGTGCCCAGCGGTAATTAAAGCCGAGGCACGCGAGGCCAACCAAAAAGCCCATTGTGATGAGCGGCGCAATGAGCCGGGCAACGCCACGCCCCGTCTGGATGATGGAAACAATTTCCTGACTTCGTGAAAGTTTTCCAAGCGAGTAAAGCATGGCGAGAAGCAATCCAAATGGAGCGAAGTCGACGAAAAACTTGGGGAATGCCGCGCCGTAATACATTCCCATGAAGCTGAAGGTGTTTTCGCCTTTTCGGAAGTCCGAGAGTTTTTCGGTGAGGTCTCCAATCAACCAAATCGAAAACAGGGAGGTAAAGCAAAGGGTGAACGCTCCCAGAAAGGAGCGAATGAGATAACGATCGAGAGCCCCTGCCAAACCGTAGTAAAGTGCAGCGATGGCGGGGACGAGGCAAAGAGCTGAGAGAACAGCGGGTCGCAAAAGATGAGCCGTTTTGTCATCATCCGGAAAACCTACAAGGTGATCGCCGACCACTGATGCCTCCCGTGACGCAAGCACCACCGCTAGGCCTATGCCGATGACGGTTAAAATGAGGGCCGGGAGGAATCGACGCATGAAACGGAGCTAGGGACGGCGGCGAGCCTAGCGTGGCGTTAGGGAGAAGCAAACACGGCATTCCTAAAATATCGACCTTTTGAAAGTTATTCACATTGAGGATCCTGCGAGCTCCCAATGAAAAGGATCCTGCGTAACCACTTCTGGCACCATTGGCGTTTTCTGTCGTTTTGGTTACAGCCTGATTGCTTGCTTTGAGTCCGGGAGATGCACAGTCCCGCGGAGTTGCTCTTCGCAGCATTGCGGAAGCGGAAACCCGCTATGTCGATCTTTAGGAAACTTTTGTTACCTTAAGTTCGATCGCCCACGCTTCCGAGCGGGATTGCGTCTTTAGGACCCTGCCGGGCTTGAGGGCGGCCATGGGCGATTCCGACGGAGCGATGTCTCTTCTCGGGCAAATCAAAAATCGGCGGACGCGCAATTCGACCGTTGCTCGAATTGCAAGCATCCAGGAAAACGCAAGAAAGGTCTCGATCGAAGCCCTTTTAGGGCTGATTAATGGCGCCATCTTTCGATATGTAGTGATGCGGGAGGTTATTGTGAAAAAGGCAGCGCGACTAGGTCAGAACGTGGCCTCTTCTTCGGTGGATCAAATCGAGACCCTTGCCGCGCGGACAAAGGCTTATGAGTTCCTGTTAATGCTCCAAATCCAACAAGGAGATCTCGATGGTGCGCTTGTATGAGCCCAGCGGATTTACCAGGAAGATGCGCGACACTGTGTTCTTCAGGCGATCGCGGAGATTCGCTTGAAAGGAGTTCATTCCACGCGAAAGATCGTTAACCTGATGGGTGATTTTGAGGGGGGAAATACTTATGCCAAGATTGGACAACGGGCGGCGATATACGGACAGCAGGATGGGGCTATCGACACGATCCAGTTTATTGATGATCCGGTGGAGAAGGAGCTGGACTTCGCCAGTGTTGTGCTGATACGGGCCCATTACGGTCAGGATCGACTCCCTCTAATGATGGTTCAAGATGCCAAAAGTGAACTAGGCAGATCGGAAATGCGTGGGACAAGGCCCGGACACAAGGGTTAATGGCCGAGGTGTTTGCTGAAACAGGTGACGCCAGTTCTGCGCTGTCGACGGCAGCTTCGATTTCCAACAGCGGATTGTGGGATGTGGCTTATCAGCGGGTTGCCTTGAGTTTTGCTACGGTCAGTGAGTCGGCCCTGGCTACCCAGAGTGCCCGGCAAATTGAGCGGATCACCACTCGCGAAAAAGCTTTCGACTCCATTGCCACGGCGCTGTCCTCCAAAGTTGCGATGACCGAAGGCATGCGCTTTACCAATGCTCTGGGAGGGAACCCACAACAAGTTCGCTTCCTTCTTGGTGTGGCGGCGTGGAAGTCCTAGGGTTGCGGCGTGAAGATCAAACCGCATTGGCAAATCCTCCTCGCGTTAGCTCTCGCTACGGTGACCGGGCTCCTTTTTCGGAATATTGCCGCGAGCGGCGGGCAGGCCGGGGGCTTTGTGGAAAGCGTCGTTTCTTTTTCGGCGGATGTGGGGAAGTTGTTCTTGAATCTCCTTAAGATGATCATCGTTCCTTTGATCGTCTCGTCTGTCATTTCCGGGATCACCAGCCTGCACGGGATGAAGGGCTTTGGCCGTCTTTTGGGAAAGACCGCTGGATTCTATGGGTTGACCAGTTTGCTGGCGATTTGTCTGGGATTGGTTTTGGTGAATGTGATTCAGCCCGGGCTTACCAACGGCGAACCTAATGAAAAGATTCGCATGGCCTTCGAGAATCATAAGGAAAGTAGTGCTGATGAAGCGGCCCTCAAAACCGTTCAGGAAGCTAAGCTTGTTGGGGAGGAACAGGGCGGGATTGTCAAGCAGCTGACCGGATTCTTTGTTCGCATGGTACCTACAAATGTTTTTGCAGCGGCCATGGATAACGGGCAGATGCTGGGGTTGATCTTCTTTAGTCTGCTTTTTGCCATCGCAATGACCCGGCTGCCACTGCAGCAGGTTTCACCACTTCGCGATGCATTTGTTGCCTTGAATGACGTGATGATTCTCATGACCCAATGGATCATGGCGATGGCTCCGATCGGAGTTTACGCCCTGATCCTTCCTGTCGTTTATAAAACGGGTGGAGACATTTTTCAGGCGCTTTTCAAATACTTTGCGACGGTTTTGTTAGCGTTGGGACTCCATCTTTTTGTTGTCATGCCCTTGGTGATCAAAGTTCTCGCCGGCGTCAATCCGCTGGATCATTTCAAGGCGATGCGAACGGCTCTCCTGACTGCTTTTTCGACCGCTTCCTCTTCTGCCACTCTGCCAGTCACAATGAGATGTATTCAGAATAATGCCGGGGTCTCAAAATCAACCGCGAGTTTTACTATTCCACTTGGGGCCACTGTAAATATGGACGGCACAGCTCTTTACGAGTGCGTTGCGGTTATTTTCGTGGCCCAGGTCATGGGGTTCGATATGCCCGTGGCTGCCCAGTTTATGGTGGTCATAAGTGCCCTACTAACGAGCGTCGGTGTGGCTGGAATCCCCTCCGCTTCCCTGGTGGCGATTATGATCATTCTCACCAGTTCAAAGATTCCTGGAGCCGAGACAGCGGTAGTGGCGCTTCTTGCGGTGGATCGATTGCTCGATATGGTCCGGACTGCTGTGAACGTCTTCGGAGACAGCTGTGCGGCGCTCGTGATCGCAAAAAGCGAGGGTGAGCAAGTTCTCCAAGGATGATTCTTTTTAACAGTGGCTTCTTGTCGGAAGGGCGTTAAATTCTCCGCCAATGACCAACGAGGAAATCAAGGATCAGGTATACGAAATGGGGCGCAAAGCCAGGGCAGCAGCTCTGACCCTAGCTGTTCTTTCGGAGGAGGAGAAGAATGAAATCCTCAAGGCGATGGCTGGTGGTATCCGCGCGGCAGCTCCGAAAATTCTCGAGGCCAATAGCAGGGATCTCGCCGCAGGTGAGGAACGTGGGCTGACTTCGGCGATGCTGGACCGTCTGAGGCTTGATGCGGAACGGCTCGAGGCAGTGGCCGCTGGTGTCGAAAAAGTAGCCACCCTGCCGGATCCGGTGGGTGAGATATTGGGTGAATGGGATCGTCCCAACGGAATTTGCATTCAACAACTTCGCGTTCCCATCGGGGTGATTGGCATCATTTACGAGAGCCGTCCGAATGTAACCAGCGATGCCGCGGTTCTGTGTTTGAAGTCGGGCAATGCCACGATCTTGCGGGGAGGTTCTGAGGCTATTCATTCGAACCGGGCGCTGGCCGAGGCCTTGCAATCGGGTGGCGAAAGAGCTGGTCTTCCCGATGGGGCGATTCAGCTCATTCCATTCACCGATCGTGAGAGCGTGTCGGTAATGGCGGGGATGGACAAGTATCTTGACTTGATAATTCCAAGAGGCGGGAAGGGTTTGATCGAGACCGTGGTTTCGCTTGCCAGAATGCCCGTCATCAAGCATTACGATGGCATCTGTCATGCCTATGTGCACCTCCATGCCCATCAGGAAATGGCGGTAAAAATCGTCGTTGATTCCAAGACCCAAAAACCAAGCGTTTGTAATGCTCTGGAGACTCTATTGGTCGACGAGGCAATTGCAGGGGAATTTCTCCCCAAGGTGGCATCGGCACTGGCCGAGAAAAATGTCGAGTTGCGTGGTGATGCTGCAACCTGTGCCATAATTGAAGCTAGGCCTGCCGTTGATGAAGATTGGAGTACGGAGTATTTGGATTATATTTTGGCCGTTAAAGTAGTCCCTTCGATGAAGGCGGCCATTGATCACATTAATGAGTATAGCTCACAACACACCGAGGTGATTATCACGAGGGACGAGAGCGCGGCGGAGGCATTCCTCCGTCAGATTGATTCGGCCTGTGTGTTCCATAATGTTTCCACCCGGTTTAGTGATGGCGAAGAGTTTGGCTTTGGAGCTGAAATCGGAATTTCAACCGACAAGCTTCACGCGCGGGGACCGATGGGGCTCCGTGAGCTTACCTCGTATCAGTATCGGGTGAGAGGTGAGGGCCAGTTGAAAGCTCCGTGACAACTTAGAACAAGACAAATCGAGGCCTTGCAGCAGGAGTTGCCGTGACTGCTACTTTTGGAGCAATTCTATTTTATGCAGTCTTGTCTCTGATTGATTTGCATGACACCCGCCCTCGTTTGATGTTTGTTCATTACTCGGTCGTCGTCACTTTTGCCCTTCTTCTCACTTCAGTGATTTCGGGGTTGATCGCGTTCTCCATTCGTTCAGGAAGCCCCCGCCTTCGCAGTCTTGTTATGGTTGGTCTCTTGGTGGACCTGGGATTGTATTTTGTTGCGGCAAACTAGGTTTTTTGACAGCTTCCAAGACTAATCGGAATTTGCTTCCTGATAGAGATCCCGATTGGAAGCCGAGAACTCGGTTTTTAGCTTTACCGTTAGACGGGAGAGGTCGAAAAGATGCGGTTTGCCAAAAGTCCACTTTTGCGTCTTGCCGTCGTGTGGGAATCCGATGAAAAGACGGATAGCGTCTTCGTTAAATTTGGCGTTTTCCGGGGAGGGTTCGAAGCAGAAAGTAAGGAAGCTCGGCTTGATGGATGTTTCCTCGAAGAGTTTTGGATCAAGGTAGGCGACTGCTCCGGTTGGCAGATGCTCGACGCGGAGATCTGGATATCCGGAGCACTTGACTTCTCCTGCTTGGGTTTTAGGGAAGTCGGGATGCGTGTCGATCTTAATTCGGAGGGCATTTTCAAAGAGGGCCGAGACTTCGTTGATACGACGCTTTTCGTGTGCCGGGGATTTGGGTTCGCTGAATTTTGCTGAAACCTCCATGGCCAAGGAATGAATCAATTCCAGGAGAGGTTGGTTGGAATCGGTTGGTTCTAGGATCATTGCACCGCTCATTTCGGCAATGATTTTTATGAGAGGGAATTTCTTTCCGGTGATCGATCCAAACAGGGACAAGGTCACTTTATTGGTAGCCAGGCCTTGTGAAGAGTCACGCAACTGATAGCCGGTGCTGGATAAGGTGGGTAAGACCAAGTGCTCCAAAACCAACACCCAGAACGAAGGTTGCGATGGGCGCAGAAAGTTTTATTGCGAAAAAACTAAAAAAAAAGCCCGCAACAGGCGATGCAGGCTTTTTTAAATGACTGGAAGATTTCTAGACCATCGATTCGATCAGCTTCTCAAGCTTTACGATGTCGGCTGAAAAGGCGCGGATGCCCTGAGCGGTCTTTTCTGTTGCCATGGCATCCCCGTTGAACTCAAAGCGGAAGGCTTTTTCATCAAGGGAGATTTTTTCCAAATCACAATCGGGAGAGTTTTCGTTGAGCTTTTGCTCAAGAGGCCCGTGGGCATTCTGTAGCTCTTCGAGGAGTCCTGGTGAGATCGTGAGAAGGTCGCAACCGGCCAGTGAAGTGATCTGTCCGGTATTTCGGAAAGAAGCGCCCATGACCTCGGTCTTGTAACCATGCTTCTTATAATAGTTGTAGATTTTGGTCACAGATTGGACGCCGGGATCATCATCGCCGGTATACTCTTCACCGGTTTCTTTCTTATACCAATCGTAAATACGACCGACAAAAGGGGAAATCAGTTGGACTCCCGCTTCGGCGCAAGCCACAGCCTGAGCAAAGGCGAAGAGAAGAGTTAGGTTGCAGTGGATGCCCTCCTTTTCGAGTTCCTCGGCTGCCTTGATTCCCTCCCAGGTGGAGGCAATCTTGATGAGGATGCGGTCGCGGGAAATTCCCTCGTTTTCGTAGGCCGCGATGAGTTGTTTGGCCTTGGCAATGGTGGCGTCCTTGTCAAAGGAGAGGCGTGCGTCGACTTCGGTAGAAACCCGCCCGGGGACGATTTTGAGAATCTCGAGACCGAAAAGGATGAGGACCCGGTCCATCACAGCCTCAACCAGTGCTGCTCCGGAGAGTCCGGAATCTTTGTTTTCGGCCACGGCTTTTTCTGCAATGGATTTGTATTCGGGTTTGCTGGCAGCTTGAAGGATCAGCGACGGATTGGTAGTCGCGTCCTGTGGTTGGTATTCCTGCATCGAGGCAAAGTCTCCCGTATCGGCAACGACGGTCGTAAATTCTTTCAGGCTATCAAGTTGAGATGGCATAACGGGCTCTGCATGCCCTCGGAAAAGCGAGTAAGCAAGACTTTCTTGCCGGGAGATTGATTTGCTGAATGGTCACTCAGCAGATCTTTGGCTTCTGTCGTTTATCTTGACCGGGTTGAGGTGATCCGGGCGCTAGGGCGTCTTCTTTGTTGCTGTTGGTTGCTAGTAATTTGCTTTTGAGGTGAAGCGCCGCCGACTACGAATCGAAGTACCAAAAAAATTCCTCGGCCTCCATTCGCCCTTGGCCATTACCAGATGTCTCAGCTTTACTCCGTTGTGGCAACCTCGCCGCCGTTCACACCTTCGAAGAGATAAGAAAAGGAATGGGGATCGTCCCACTCAGCCGAACGCCTAGTGATGAGAGAGTTTCACTTCAGGGCTTCTCTTTACAAAAAAGCCCCCCGCACCAAATGGCACGAGGGGTGAGTTATTGAGATTTGAGGATTGTCTGAATTAGTTCACCTCACGGACTCTAAAGAAGGTCTTTTCATCCCTGTTCAGGGCAGGGAGCTTAAGAGTGGTTGTTTCACCTTGGCTACCAACATCATCAGTTACTTCCTCCCAAGTCTGGAGGTCAGTCGAGAAATCAACGGAGTAAACACGATTGTTTCTCGAATTCCAGGTCAGAGTCGTCTGGTCGGCTTCCTGATTATATGAAATCGCTGTGATCTCTAGTTCAGCCAGAGAGCCGAACAGCTCGGGGGGAGTTGCGCCTCCAGCCAATTGTGCGACCTGATCGCCATTTAGAGCTGAGGAATAGACTGCAAAGTCATCGATTAGTCCCGAAAAGCTATTATTAAAACTCGCCCCTTCGGCCCCGATATTAAAACTACCATCGAGTTCGATGAGGTCTACATTTCCAGTTGACTGAGCTGCCCGAACACCATCGATCCAAATTTCGAGGTCTCCTCCAATGGTTCTTTGGAAGACGAAGTGCTGCCACTGGTTTTCCAGAGCTGCACCGCCCACGGTCAGACGCTGATTTGGGTTACAACAACCTGCGACATCAAGGTAGACCGTTCCGTTGCTCCAGGGGGTATGCGCCTGGAAACCACGCTGATTGCCTGCCGCAGTTGGAGCAAAAAGCCAAAATGCACTACTGTTGGCAAAACCCTTATTGAATTGCCAGAAGCTCACCGCAACCGAATTGTTGGAATTGATTAAATCGAAGTGAGATCCTGGTGGGACTGTTCCTGCGGATCCATCACCAGCAAAGCCCAGATCAAGGGCTTCATCGCCCGCGGTTCCACTAGCTCCATTCCCTTCGCTAGTGAGAACTGCGCCCCCTTGCAAGGCGACGTCAGGGGTATTACCCGCCTGATCTTTGGTTTGTCCATTGAAGTCGTAGTAAGCGAGTAGTTTAAGAGTATCCGGGATACTGTCTGATGAAGTGGGATCACTTCCCAAACTTAACTCAATTGAGTCGCCGTAAGTGTCGTCGTCGGAATCCGCGAGATTCGGATTGGTTCCGGGTTGACTAGCATCAACAAATGGTAGGTCTGGATTTTCGACTCCGTCGGAAAGGGTGTCTCCATCGGAATCTGTATTAAGAGGGTCAGTACCTGTATTAGAAGCGTCAACGTAGACACCTGTGTTGGTTTCAACGCCGTCTTTTAGGCCATCATCGTCCGAGTCTTCATTATTTGGATCAGTGGAAGCAATGAATTCATTAATGTTAGAGAGACCGTCATTGTCGAGATCGGCATCAGCATCGTTAACTGCTGGGTTCAGTCCGTTGGCGATTTCGTAAACATCGGGTATGCCATCCAAATCAGAATCGTCATTGGCCGGAACGAGGGAACGAGGGTCATCGCCTGCAGCCAAAGCTGCGATTTCTTCCGTGTTTAGAGCATCGGCAAAAAAGGCGAAGTCATCTAGCTGACCTGCAATATTATTGCCTTGGTTATCAGTTCCAATGAACAAGCGATTGAAATCTGAAGGAAGCGGAGCGGTGTTATTACCTGACAAAATAAGCGTGCCGTCTACCCAAACCTCTTTTTCATCACCGTTTTTCTGAAATACGATATGCTTCCAAGTGTCCAAAACTGTAATATCGGAGCCGGGTCCATTGATTCGTTGCGAGACTGCGTCACAACAGCCGGCGGTGTCAAAATAGATGTTACCATTTCCCCAAGTTGCGTGAGCGCTAAGCCCCCTTTGGGCATTTGGGCTGCTGGGTGAAATACCGCGGAAGGAAGTAGTATTAAAAACTCCATTGAGCTTTTGCCAAAAAGACACAGCAAATTGATTCTGCTGACTTGCAATATTAATCACCTCTCCAAGCTCCACCACGACTCCAGTGCCCCCTTGGGTAGCAAAACCCATGTCGATGGCCTTGTCGCCCGCATTCCCGCTTCGGCCCGTGCCATCTGCAGTATAGACCGTCGAACCTAGCAAATTACCCTCGAAGCCCTTGATAAGATCTGAAGCTTTTGTTGGATCACTATCGTCGTTGAAATCCCAGAAAGCGAGGATATCCAGAAGACCAGACCGGAGTGGGCGAGAAGCAGAGTTAGTGGGATTCGAAGTAGATAGCAGTGTCTCCAGTCCATCGTCAAAACCATCACCATCTGAGTCGGTTGTTAGCGGATCGGTGCCGGCTTGACTCTCATCGACGAATGGAAGATTGGGATTCTCAGCCCCATCAAGGAGCCCGTCACCATCGCTGTCCGGATTCAGAGGATCGGTCCCAGTGTCGTCGGCATTGACATAGTTACCGCTGTTAGTTTCTGTACCATCGTTCAGGCCATCGCTGTCGGTGTCCTCATTTGTCGGGTCAAGGCCTCGCAGGTATTCGTCGAGGTTCGAGATGGTATCCGAGTCGGTATCACCCTCGGCATCAGCCCCGTCGTTAGGATCGAACGCCTTTTCAGTCTCATAGCTATCGGGCATACCATCGCCGTCTGAGTCAGGCAAGGTCTCCACACGGATCGAGTTGATTTCCCAGTTAGGGATACCCGGGCCGCGTGCTCCCTCATCCCACGCTCCAACAAACCTTACTTGAATCGTTGAACCAGCTGCTAAACCTCCGATATCAGCAACACTGGTAATAAAAGCAGGATCGTAGTATCCCAGAGAGTCTCCGTTAAATCCATCAAGACCGCCCAGCACGTGGTTCCCGATAAGAGGAGCTGGGTTGGTGTATCCATTTTGAGTGAAGGCTGAACTAGGAACATTTACAAAATCCCCACCATCAACGGAGACCTGGAGGCCGCATCCATCCCAGTCAATCTCGATGCTATACCGATGCTCAAAGCTGATTTGGATCCCAGCGTTGGAGGGGTTATTGATAATGGGACTGGTCAACGTGTTTGTGGCAGGACCGGCGTCGTCACCTTCAATCGACCAAGTTCCAGCTCCAGCGTTGTAAACGGCTGGAATCGGAGTATTTCCGGTGGCTTCCTGAACAAATCCGCCGTCTGACGTATCAAAGGTTTCATTGAGAAGGTCAGCAGCCCACACTCCGGGAAGCATGGGAACAGCCATGCACCCTACTAAAGCATATTTATATTTTGCGTCGGTATACATAAAGGTCGAGTTCGTGTAAAAGAGCTTATAGGAATATCATGGAGAGTAAGCGGGTCAAGCAAAGTTTTAGCTAGTTGCTTCACTGCCCCACCTCCCGAAAAACTCAGCCCAAACTGGCAAAATAAGCTCGAAGACGTCACCTAGGGTAGGCCGCAAGGTTCAAAGGTGGGCAGGATGATGACAAAGTCGGGCCTGCCGTATCCAAGGTGCGAGAGGGATTCCTAGAAGCAATTGACGCCGGCCCAATCGGATAGGCCATGATTCTTTGGAGAAACGCTCTCCACGGTTAGGGGATTGGCAACGGGAGAGATAAATTTTGAATTCAATCGTCAGAAAGGGCGTGAGCGAATTGGTATCGTTCGTGAGGCTTTGATTGGGGCGATAGGGGAGATGACCTCTACGATTTGAACATGAGGCGGCGGAATGTAAAAGACACGCTCGGGGGTTGAAAAGGTGAACGGGGTGTGGGAAAAACCGGTGTGAGTAATCCATTCCGCGAGGATTTAGTGTCCCGCAATGTTGCCGAGGCCTGCAGCGTAGTCATTTTTGGAGCGACGGGTGATTTGACCCATCGCAAATTAATTCCAGCTTTGTACAATTTGGCAGTGGACGGAGAATTACCGGCCGGGGTTCAAATTCTCGGTTTCGCACGACGGGACTGGACAGATGAGTTTTTTCGTGAGGGGCTTGAGAAGTTAAACCGCCAGGTTTCCCGGACAGGTCACGACGAGGAAATTTGGGAGAGTTTGGCCTCCAACATTCACTATCACCAAAGTGAATTTCAAGATC
Source organism: Verrucomicrobiota bacterium (assembly GCA_030835305.1). Lineage (GTDB taxonomy): Bacteria > Verrucomicrobiota > Verrucomicrobiia > Verrucomicrobiales > Akkermansiaceae > SW10. The sequence goes on from JAURPJ010000030.1 coordinate 14,655, forward strand.
AGGACGGTTACAAGAGACTTTCCGAGCAACTCGACGAGATCGACCGCGAGCGCGGCGGAAAGGGAAATCGTCTTTTCTACATCGCGAGTGCGCCGGAGTACTTTGACGACATTTTGCTGAACCTCAAGAAAGCGGGGTTGAGCCAGGAGGTTCCGAATTGTGATGGCTGTTGGTCGCGGGTGATTGTTGAGAAGCCCTTTGGCACAACCCTGGCGACGGCGCAACATTTGAACGAAGTGGTGAATGGTACCTTTGAAGAGAGGGATACCTACCGAATCGATCACTATCTGGGCAAAGAAACGGCGCAAAACATCATGGTGCTTCGTTTCGCGAATGCAATTTTTGAGCCCATGTGGAACAAGGAGCATATCGATCATGTTCAAATCACCTGCGCGGAGCAGCTGGGCATGGAAGGCGGTCGTGGTGGCTATTATGACAAGGCCGGAGCCCTTCGGGACATGGTTCAGAACCACCTTTTGCAGCTTTTGAGTTTGGTGGCGATGGAGCCTCCGACTGATCTGACCGCCGATGGAGTTCGTGACGAGAAGGTGAAGGTGATTCGTTCACTCAGGCAGTGGAACACACCGGAGTTGGTCGCAGAGAATGTCATTCGCGGGCAGTATGTTGCTGGAAACATCAACGGAAAGGAAGTTCCGGGCTATCGTGAGGAAGGCCGGGTGGATCCCGAATCCGAGACCGAGGCCTATGTGGCATTGCGTTGCATGATCGATACCTGGCGTTGGAGCGGAGTTCCCTTTTACGTTCGTGTGGGCAAGCGCCTGCCCAAAAAGGCAACGGAGATTTCCATTCACTTTAAGGAGACTCCCAGCGTCCTCTTCAATGCGATGCCTGGTGGCGTTCCGGCGGGCAATGTTCTTGTAATCAGGATTCAACCCGATGAAGGGATTTCCCTGATGATGAATTCAAAACTGCCTGGAACGACTTTGCGGATGGAGCCCGTTAAGATGGACTTCCACTACGCAAGCAGTTTCGGGAAAAGCAGCCCGGAGGCCTATGAGCGCCTGCTTCTCGACGCAATGGCGGGGGACGCAACTTTGTTCGCTCGTCGTGATGAAGTCGAGGAAGCCTGGCGGTTTATCGATAAGATTCACAAGGCATGGGCGGAGAGCAGTGAGGAGTTGCCGATTGCGGGATATCCAGCCGGATCGTGGGGTCCGAGGGAAGCGGATGAAATGCTCGCCAAAGACGGGCGCACCTGGAGGAGGCTCTAGTAATGAGTGAAATAATTTCGACAGAGGGTTTAGGAATACCGGTTGAGGTCGGTGCCATTGATAGTCAGCTCAAGAAGCTTTGGGAGGCTGACGAAGCCAGTACAAACGCCTCTTTAATGAACTTCCTGGTTTATACCGAGCATCCTTCAAAGTTGCAGGGAAACTCGGAAACGATTCAAGAACTCACCCGGGAGCATGCGTGCCGAGCAGTTTTAATCGCTTTGAATCGGAATGCGACGGAAGTCAAGGTTGAGGCTTGGATCACAGCGCACTGCCATCTGGCACATGGTAAGAAATCGATCTGCTCCGAGCAGGTTTCTTTTCTGCTTCATGGCAAGTCGCTGGGCCGTCTGCGGAACACCGTCTTTGCACACTTGAATAGTGACCTCCCGCTGGTTTTTTGGTGGCAGGGCGAGTTTAGCGATCTTTTTGAGGAGCGACTTTATCGACTATTGAATCGTTTGATTTTTGACAGCTCATCTTGGTCCGACCCCAAAGCGGGCTTCCTTCGTTTGCTTGAGGTCCGCAAAGATACCAAGGGTGGGGTGGTGACGCAAGATTTGGCGTGGACCAGAAGCTATTTTTATCGACTGGCGGTGGCGCGTCTTTTTGACGAGCCCATGGCGCAAAAATCCTTTCCTGAGATTGAGTTGGTGCGGGTGAAAGCCCGGTCGCAACATCGTACAGCGGCGCTTCTGCTGTTGGCCTGGGTGATTACGCGTTCCGGTTGGTCGGTGCAAACGCAGGAATCTGATCGGGTGATTTTGGAATCCCGCGAAGGTCGTCGAGTTGTTGCCGAGCTGATTTGGGATGATGAGGGTGCTCCAATTTCCGAGTTGGAGATTGGCGCGCCGAATTGCAAGGTGAAGATTAGCCGTGAAGCCGGAAACTCCCACCTTTGCCAATCGGTTTGCTCGGATGACCATTGTGTCGAGCTCAGTGGTCCTGCCGATTCCGACGAAGCGGCTGGTTTGGTCGCGAGTCAGCTCTCGCGAGGTGGTAAAAACTCCCTTTTCCTTCATGTTCTTCCTCAATTCATGGAGTTGCTCGAATGGGGAGATTGAAAAAAGTAAGCTTTTCGGTCCCATTTTCTATTGCCAAGTCCTTCGTGCCGCTTTATCACCCGCCCGCAGCAAAAACTGTATGGCTCATTAGCTCAGTTGGTAGAGCAGGGGATTGAAAATCCCTGTGTCCCTGGTTCGATTCCGGGATGAGCCACCACCATCTTTGAAAGCCCGTATAACCGCAAGACTGCTGGGTTGCGGACGTAGCATTATCGCCCCGCGGTTTAAATCTTTGGTGAAGGCGCTGGGTAATTTTCCCTTTTTTTTCCGGGGCGTTGGGACATCGTCTGTTCTGTGAAAGCGTTTCTTTACATCACGATCCTTCTTTTTACCGGGCAGTTCATTCCGGCCGTCGAGCCCTTGGTGGTTGCTCACCGGGGGGCATCCGGCGAAGCTCCTGAAAATACTATTCCTGCCTTTGAATTGGCGTGGAAACAAGGTGCCGATGCCATTGAAGGAGACTTTCATCTCACCAAGGATGGGCAGGTGGTTTGTATTCACGACGGGAATACCAAGAAGGTAGCGGGCGAGAATCTGGTGGTTAAAAATTCCACCTTGGCCGAGCTTAAGAGATTGGACGTGGGGGCCAAGAAGGGTGCCGCATTTGAGGGGACTCCCATCCCTACTATTGCGGAGGTATTCGAGACGATTCCGGCAACCAAAAAAATCTATATCGAGATTAAGTGTGGACTGGAAATTGTTACGCCGGTTTTGCAAGAGGTCAATAAATCCAATCTTGAGAAGGAGCAGGTTGTCTTCATCTGTTTTGATGCCAATGTCATCCGGGAAATTAAGGTGCAAGCTCCCAAATTCAAAGCTTACTGGCTTTGCAGCCTGAAGAAAAATGAAGGCGGAGTTGTGATTCCTTCCTTAAAAAGTGCCTTGGCGACGCTGCGGCAGGTCAAGGCCGATGGCATGAGTTCCAGCCGAGACGAAGTTGACGAGCGATTTATAGCTGGTCTGCAAAGAGGCGGATTCGAACATCACGTCTGGACTATCAATGACGTCAGAACCGCACATTGGTTTTTAGATAGGGGAACGCGATCTGTGACCACTGATTTTCCTGGGCGGATCAAAGGTGCCTTGGAAGCTAGGGACTGAGGCGTTTGAGATCCCAAGCATCTCCGGATCTCCGGAAGCACAGCCGGTCGTGGAGACGACCGTGTCGGCCCTGCCAAAACTCGATGTAGGTTGGGGTGAGTTGATAGCCTCCCCAAAAATCGGGGCAGGGAATCTCGGTTCCTTTGGGAAATTGGGCTTCGAGCTCTGCTTGTCTGCTTGCAATGGCAGCGCGGTTGCTTATGGATTCCGATTGGTTTTCTGAGACCCACGCTCCGATCTGCGAATCGTAGGGCCTGACTTTGAAGTAGTCTTCGGAAGTCTGCCGCGTTGTCTTTTCGACCGTTCCACGAACGCAGATTTGGCGTTCCAATTCCTTCCAGAGGAGGGTCATTGAAGCATTTGGGTTTTCCGCAAGATCCCGGGCCTTCTGTGAGCGGTAGTTGGTAAAGAATTGCAGCCTGCCATCGACGATTCCTTTCAAGAGGAGGGTGCGGGATGTCACGATTCCATTATTCCCCGCAGTGGCCACAGTCATGGCGTTGGCATCCGGAATTTTTTGTTCGTGGGCGACTTTGAGCCACTCTTTGAACTGTTCAAGAGGATCAGTTTGAATACTCGCGCGGCTAATTCCACCCCGGGTGTAGTCTTCGCGAAGGTCGGCAAGGTTCATGACTTCTGGTCGTTTTGATCGTCTTCAATCTCGAGAGAGACATACTCATCGCCCTCCTTTTGGAGTCGGATGTTGTTGATCCAAAAAACAGCAAGGAGGCCGAGAAAGGCGAAGGTCAGCTCCAAAAAGACGGGAGTGAACATGAAACCGGTAATCTTTCGAAAGACTTCCCCGGCGAATCCGGGAAGGCGTCCGCCGAGCCCGATTCCAAGTATAGTTGCCGAGACGGCCAGGATTGGGACAAAGCCGGTAAAGATGATCCGGGTGCGTTTCTTCATTCCTCTATTCTGACAGAAAAGAGAAGAGACGCAATCTTGGGAAATTCGATTGCTCGAAAGAGCGGGGTTGTTAATGCTCAAACCGTGAGGTTGTTTGACACTCTGACACGCGAAGTCGTTCCCCTGAAGCCGGTTGATGGTAAGATCTTTCGATTTTATTGCTGTGGGCCAACAGTTTACGGTCCAGCCCATATTGGGAATTTTCGCACCTTCGTGATGCAGGATGTCCTGCGGAGGGTTCTTGAATTGGGCGGAATGAAAACGAAACACGTCCGCAACATCACGGATGTGGACGATAAGACGATTCGAGACTCGGTGGCTGCGGGAATGAAACTGGGTGAGTTCACGGATCAGTGGCGGGACAAGTTTCATGCCGATTGCGAGGAGCTAAATTGTCTTAAACCACACATCGAGCCGAGTGCGGTGGAGCACGTGCCTGAGCAGATCGCGATGATCGAGGAACTAGTCGAAAAGGGGCATGCTTACGCCTCGGATGATGGTTCGGTGTATTTTAAGATTTCTTCGTTCCCGGATTACGGAAGGTTGTCGCGTTTGGACACCAGAGATCTTGATCTTGGGAAGACTCAGAACGAGCGAGCTAATTCCGACGAATATGAGAAGGACAATGTCGCTGACTTTGTTCTTTGGAAAAGCCGCCGCACCGAGGATGGCGCGAACTACTGGGGCAGCCCGTGGGGGGAAGGTCGCCCGGGCTGGCACCTGGAGTGTTCGGCTATGATTTTAAAATATCTTGGGAAGACTTTTGATCTTCATAGCGGTGGCGAGGACCTGGTCTTTCCTCACCACGAAAACGAACTTGCGCAGTCCAAGTGCTCTTGCGGTGGTGAGTTTGCTCGCCATTGGTTTCACTCCACCCACTTGCTGGTGAACGGCAAAAAGATGGCGAAATCGAGTGGCACTCTTTACACGCTGGGTGATCTCGCGGATCAAGGGTGGACGGCGATGGAAGTTCGTTATGTCTTGATTGGAGCGAATTACCGTAAACAGTTGAACTTCACGATGGCGTCTCTTCACGCTGCCCGTGAAGCTCTCGGCAAGCTGGCGAAAGCAGCTGAAGGACGAAAGGCTCCCGGATATCGGGAGTTGGCCAAAGGGGGGGATCAAGGTGTCTTCACCGGAGCCTTCGAAAGTTTGAACGAGGACTTGAACACGGCGGCAGCGCTGGGGGAACTTTTCGGAAATCTCAAGAGAGCGGAATCTCCGGACGATTGGCGTGGATTCTTTACCGTTCTTGCAGCTCTCGGTCTGACTTTGCCCGAACCCGGAGGTGTCGAGGTTCCAGAGGAAATTGCCAAGCTTGCCGGGCTGCGGTGGAAGGCCCGTCAGGAAAAGGACTGGGCGGCTTCAGATCGCTATCGTGAAGAGTTGGCAGAGAAGGGCTGGATCGTGAAGGACGGACGCGACGGTTACGAGGTTCTTCCGTTATGAAAGTCTGTGTTGCCTCTCCTTATCCGCTTTCCGAGCTGAAAGGGAACTCTGTCACAACTGAAAGGATTGTCGCAATCCTCAGGGACGGGGGAGTCAATGCGAGAGGTTCTCATGGTTACGACAATGGGCCCGCCGACGTTCTGATCTCTCTTCACGCTGTCAAAGGTGCCCCGGCCGTCTTTGATTTTCAGAAGAAGCTCCCAAAGGGGAAGGTGATCGTCTTGCTGACGGGTACGGACATTTACCGGGGACTTCCGATGGGCTCTAAAATTGGCCATGACGCCCTGCGGGCAGCCGACCGGATCGTGGTTCCACAAGAGACAGTAATTTGGCACCTTCCCGAGGAAGTTCGTAAAAAAACCTTGGTGATTCGGGCAAGCCTGGACCCCGTTTCGATTAAGGCTGCACCCATCTTAACACCATTTGTCATCTCGGTGGTAGGACACCCAAGGCCGGTGAAACGTCCGTTTTTGACGATTGAAACGGTGGCCCGGCACCCGGAGTGGCGTGACATTGAGGTCTGGCAGATTGGTCAGGCGCTCGATGAGGAATCCCGCAAAACGGCTGAGTCTTGGGCTCAAAAAGAGGGGCGGTATCGTTGGTTTGGCGGATTGCCGCGGGAGGAATCGCTGGCTCGATGTGCTGCAAGCTCGCTGACGATCAATAGCTCGGTTCTTGAGGGTGGTGCCAATGCGGTGTTGGAGGCCATGACAATGGGTGTTCCGGTTTTGGCCAGCAGGATTGAGGGGAACGTTGGCCTTCTTGGCGAAGGCTATCCCGGTTACTTTGATGAAGGAGGATTGGGCGATGCTCTCCAAATCATTCTTGAAAAGCGGGTGGATCTGGGTGCTTGGGTTCGTCTGGCAAGCGAACGCCTTAGTTTGTTTTCTCGGGAGAGTGAATCAAACTCTTGGCTTGAATTGTTAGCGGAACTTAACTAATCAACCTCCCCCCATGGATACTCTTTTGAAAAATATCACCGAAATTGGTGCAAAGTTTGCGATCGACGGCACCCTTGTCGGAGGCGAAGAGATCCAGAGTGGCCACATTAACACGACCTATTTGGCTTCGTATCAGAATGAAGAAGGGGAGATTTCCCGCTACATTCTTCAGAGGATTAACGAAAACGTTTTTCCGAAGCCACTGGTTGTTATGAAGAATATTGAACGCGTCACAAACCACATCAACCGTAAGGTTTTTCGAAAGAAGCGGGATTTCGGTGGTCAGACGCTAAATCTTTACCCCGGCCGTAACGGGAAAAATTGCGTGTCGGGGGCCTCGGGTGGCGTCTGGCGTTGCTACAATTATATCGAGGGTTGCCGAACTTATGACGTGGTTGAAAATTCCCGACAGGCTTATCAGGCGGCCAAAGCCTTCGGCGCCTTTCAGGACCTTGTGAGTGATCTTCCCGTTGAAAGAATAGAGGTCACTATTCCAGGCTTTCATGATACCCCGGCACGATTTGCCCGGTTGATGAGAGTGGTCGAAGCAGATTCGTGTGATCGAGTGAAGGGCGTACAAAAAGAGATCGATTTTATCACCTCACGTGAGTCGATCACCGGAGTGCTTTTAGAGCACCTTGTCGCAGGGCGTTTGACTGAGAGAGTTACCCATAATGACACCAAGCTGAACAATGTCATGATCGACGAGCAGACCGACGAGGCAGTGTGCGTGATTGACTTGGATACGGTGATGCCCGGTCTTGCCCTCTATGATTTTGGAGATTTGATCCGTGGCGCGACCAGCCCTGTTGCCGAGGATGAACCGGACGCGTCCAAAGTCGAAATGCGCTTGCCGATGTTTGAGGCGATTGTCGAAGGCTATCTTGAAACCGCTGGCAATTTTCTCACTCCGCTCGAGATCGATCTACTCCCTTTTTCCTCCAAATTGATCTCTCTGGAGACTGGTATTCGCTTCCTGACGGACCATTTGGAAGGGGACAAATATTTCAAGGTTCATCGGGAAAATCACAATCTGGATCGATGCCGGACCCAGTTGGCCTTGGTGAAATCAATCGAAGACCAGGAGGAAGAGATGCTCAACTTCGTGAGGAAGTGGCATGGCGCGTGAATTGGGTCTTGGGTTTTGGACTCCAAACACTTAGTTCTCCGACATGTTTAGCGCCAGTGATCTGAGCAAGGATCAAATTGAAATTATCAAGGGGTGGGTCGCCGAGGGTGCCCAGATGGCCGATGTTCAGAAGCGATTGAAGAATGATTTTGGCTTCAACGTAACCTATATGGACACGCGATTTCTCTCGCTCGACCTTGAACTTGATTTTCAAGTCGAGGAGAAAGAGTCCGAGCAGCTTGCTCCCGATGATAATGAATCGCCACCAGTACCCGAGGAGGTTGATCTTGTCCCGAACCAGCCAGCCGGAGGTGGAGTTTCAGCCACCCTTGACCAGATTGCCCGACCTGGCTCCATGGTAAGCGGAACCGTGACCTTTAGTGACGGAATGAAAGGCCGATGGCTCATCGATGAGATGGGTCGCCCCTCTATTGATCCGGATCAGCCCGGTTACCAGCCATCCGAGTCAGACCTTGTCAGCTTCCAGGAGGAGCTGAAAGCGCTGCTTGATGGCCACATTTAAGGACCCACCTAGACCAGAGACTTGTGAAGCTTGGGCGGAGCGATGGCGTTCTTCTTGGTAAGAGCCTTGCGCATCTTATTGAGAGCGACGTTCTGAATTTGTCGTATGCGCTCACGGCTGACTCCAAAATTTCGGCCGATTTCTTCGAGAGTGAGGATTCTTTTCCCATTGAGCCCAAAGCGGGAACCTATGATTGCGGTTTCCCGTTCATTCAAGGTCTCGAGAACGACATCCAGCTCATCGAGCCCACCTTTTTGAGTGAGAGCTTCGAGAGGATCGATGGCACGGTCATCAGCCAACATTTCCCCAAAGCTCGGAGCACTGTCATCATGTGTCGGCTCATCAATGGAGCGGGTCTGCTTTGATGCCTGAAGAAGCAAGGCCAGCTTTTCGCGGGGGATACCCAGTTCCTCCGAGAGCTCGGAGTCAGTTGGCTCCCGACCAAGGTCTTCAGTCATGAGTGCTGAGATCCGGCGGACGCGTGCCAACTTGTCCACAAGGTGGACCGGAAGCCGAACGGTTTTGCCTTGGTTGGCAAGAGCCCGCTTGATCGACTGCTTGATCCACCAAGCCGCATAGGTACTGAGCTTGCCGCCTTTTTTTGGGTCAAATTTTTCCACGGCGCGAATCAGGCCCATGTTGCCCTCGGAAATGAGATCGACCAAGGGAACTCCATAGTTGGAGTAGTCCTTGGCGATTTTCACAACGAGACGAAGGTTGGACTCAATCATTCTAGCCCGTGCTTTTTCGTCGCCTTTCGCAATGCGGGAAGCGAGTTCTATCTCTTCCTCAGGCGTCAGGAGCTCAGTCTTGCCGATTTCACGCATGTAGACTGTGATGCTGCTGTCTTTGTCAGGACTTGTCATAATGCGGGACCAGTTTGCTAGAACCATGCCAACCTGCGGGTATCTAACAATCAACACATGCTATTTAAGAAAGATTGAGCTTTTTTTGCACTCTCAGGCTGGATCCCGCGCAAAAAACCCCCCTGAGGTTATTCCTTGGAGGACTTTGGGCCAAAATTCGGGCGTTTCTGCGACAAAATGTCCCCCTAATATGAGCGTATGGATGACAAGATAGCTCGACAGAGCACCTAAAATGATGAATCTTAATACCTACGGACAATGTAAATAATAGATTCAGTTGCAACATAGGTCGAACCACGGCTGGTAATACCTTGTGTCATTGCAACTTGTGCTCAGGCCTGCCAGTCTTAGTGCCATTTGGAGTAAAGCCCCCAAGGATAAAGGCGATGGCAGCTACTAAGCTCATCCACAAGGAATCCTTGGGGGGCTGTTCTTCCAATTCGATCGCGGGTCCTGTCTGCCTGCCCTTGGTTGCAAGGACTCTGCTCAGTGCAAATATGGGGCCATGAAAAAGCTGCCCTCTGAATAACAGGGACAGCTTTTGCAGAATTTCAGTCGAGACTGAACTTACTTGCCGGGCTCAACCACGACTGGTGGGGTGGCGATTGGATCAGGGGATCCACAGCAGCTTGTCATGGCTCCAACAGCAGTAAGGGCTGCTCCTAGAAGGGCGAGTTTAGCGATGTTTTTGATGCTTTTCATCAGGATAGTGAACGCAGAAAGCATGCCAGTTCTATCGAGTTTTTTTGATTAAATCTCGGTTAAAAGTTCTTTGAGAACCTTGGCAGGAATGCCACCGATGCGCACCTGATCACCAAAATCTTTTATCACGCAGCCACTTGCGACCACGATATTGTTTCCTAGGGTGATGCCGGGGTTGATCACCGGATGACATCTTTTTAGCACCACCAACCGCTGCGCTAGCAGCTTGAATCTGCCAAGTTTTTTCAATCCGGGATGCTATCAGCTTGTCCGACTCAATGAAACTATCGGTTACAGCGCCGAAGATTCGGATTTGATTACTAATTTTCAGTTTTTTGATTTCGTCGGGAATCTGATTTTCGGTTGGAGTCCGTCCGATCCCTTGCGTGTTCACGGTCCGCAATTGATGCCAGGTGCCCAGCAGGAGCCAGTCCTTCATGAGAGAAGTGTATTTTGCCACCGGGATCTGTTTCTGCTGACACACACTCGCCTGGCTCAGGCCTCCGCTGTCGAATTCACACAACAACAGGATGATTTTTTAGGGTTTATGTCTCTTTTGTTTGCTTATTTGCGAGAATTTGGATTTCACTAAACCCTCTCACCCAACATGGACCACTTTTTTTGGCGACGGCCATCCTTTCCAAACAACAGCAATCGAGCCCAGAACAACTCCTAGGACGATCCCGTTGGTTATTCCCAGTAAACCCTTTTTGATAGTCACACGGAGATAGTCGCGCGGCTGAATGATGCCCAAAGTGAGTTCGCGGATACTGACGGCAACAGCCTGGTTACCGGAGAACCCGCTCATATCGGAGACCATCGGCAGGAAAACTGTCAATGCGATGACGGCTTGCAGCGTATCTGCATAAGAAGCGTTGACGCTTGCAGCGAGAAGGTTGAGCAGAATGTTTGGCCCCAACCAGGCGAGGAGGCGAAGGCAGCGGCTTCGGAGTGGCATGGATCGAAGTTCCTCACCGCCGACAATACCCGCTGCCTTGAGGTAGTCATCGGTTTGATGTTCGCTCAATTCTTCGGTGACGGCGCGGCGTGAGACAATTCCTTTCAATCGGCCTTCTTCATCGAGCACTGGCAGACCAAGATATTGTTTTTCGTCAAACAGATCTTCGAGTTCTTCAAGAGGGGTGTGGACCGAAACTAAAAGTGGGTCAGCGATCATGAGTTGCTCGATCAGTGATGACCGTTCTGCCAAGAAGGAGGCTACGCATGCTCAGCACGCCCCTAAGGTGCTTATCATGATCGACAACGAAGAAGTATTGTACAGCGGCATCGATGTAATCCTCCGCATTCTTCTGAAGATCAGCAAGGACGTCGGAGATTGTGGCAGTGGTGGGAAAAGCGAAACCTGGTCGGACATCAGGCTATCGGCACAGTCTTCGTCAAACCCAACCCGTTCGCGGAGATCTTCGGATTCCTGGCGGTCATCAAATTCGGCGAGGATGGCCTCGCTGTCTTCTTCGTTAAGTGCCCGCAGAAGATGGCCACCTACGTCGGCATTCATTTCTTCGACAACATCTGCTGCAATATCGGCGGGAAGTTCCTCAAGGAGCGCTGCGGTCTCTTCGGGTGGGAGTAATGCGCAAAGTTTTTCACTGGTCTCAAGCTCGAGCTGCGAAACAATTTTCCGCTGATCATCTGCCGAGGCCTCATTGATGATAAATTGGGCAACCACCAGGTTGCGTGCTTCGACCGCCTCGATGAGCCGCTTGTATTATGGTGTCACTTCTGGTTCGCCTGCGGTGTCAATCATCGCGCGATTTATGACTCAATTCCCTCCGGTTGGGAATTGTTGGATCGGAAATGTTCCCGATTTATTGTCTGTGTGCTCCCATCGCCGGTGCTTCGGGATTCACTTCCGGGCCAAAATAGCGGAGGAGCACAAGAGGCTCGGTGGCACTGGTGTTTTCAAATGTAATGCCGGCTTGGGCAGCGCACTCTGTTGCAAAGAACTCGTCTTCCGAGAGTTCGTTGAACCGCAGGAGCTTGGGGCAGTTTAGCCTTAGCTTGTTCGCCCTCCCTTCTCCTTGCACCACGATTGCGGAATAGGCTCCATTGTCAACGATTGTCGCCCGGCCACCGGGTTCCACCGTCAATTCTTTGGCGGTGAAATACTGGAAGTCGTCTACCTTGCCGTAAACGATCCAGCGGTCGTGGAATTCCTCCCCCTTGCTGGCTGTGACGGGCTCAAGGAAATGCTTGTCTTTAAAGTTGGGGTCCAGATTCTTTTTCCAGTCAAGTTGATCGATGATGAAGTCAATATCCCGATGCTTGTCGGTGGGCATGTCTTTGACCAAAAGCGACCAAGGAACCTCGCGACCTTCCACCAGGTTCTGATACATTCCAAAAACATCGGAGCCCCACTGGGGTTCGTAAGTGCATAGGGAGCCGGGCGCATGAAGAATGCAGGGATCAATCAGCCAGCCGGTTCCGGGTTGGAGTTTGTAGGCTTTCGAAAGCTCCAGGATTTTGTTGTCGCCCTTGTCCCAGTTGGCGATGCAATCGTAAACCTGTTGCCGGGTGGTTCCCGGTTCCAGGCCCATAAAAGTATAAGGGAAATTGTTTCCGACGTTGTTGTGCTGGGGCGGAAAGTAATAAGATTCGGGTTTGCCTTCCTGGCCGACAAGCGCTGCCTGTTCTGCGCTCTGGTGCATGTGATGGGGGATAGGCCCCATGTTATCAAAGAATTTCGAGTAGACCGGCCACTTGCGGTATTTGTCCCAAATGGCGCTGCCAATGATATCAGCTCCACACGTATTGATGGCATCGAGCAGGCTGAAACGCTCCCTGCCCACCACGACATAAGAGAGACCTTCATCTTCGGCGCGACCTTCGTTCGCCGTCACGGTTGTCGAGCCAAACCAGCGCTCATCGATTCCTCCGCGGCTCAACCCGTAGGCATAAGTATCGTCCGGGTGGAGCTTGATTCGTAAACCTGGTTGGAGAAAGGAGCGGGGAACCCAGGTTGGAGAAAGACGAAGCAATCCTCCCGTATCCTCGAGGTGCGCCTCGGTCGCTGCGCGGATGTCGGACTTAAGAGTCGTGAGATGTTCGGTTTTAGTCGGCTGGTTCATGGGACATCAAAGCAATTCGACAAAACGACCGAATAGAAAAAAATCCTGAGTGAGTGCGCGCAGAGAGCTTACTCTGCGTCCTCCTCTGCCTCTTCCTCGGCGGGAACGGCTGGACGTCCATTGAAGCAATCGGAAATGAGTGAGTAACTTTCCCTCCCGTCATTAAAAGATTCACCTCTGTATCTGGATTCAAGTCCGCCGTAAAACGCAGCTGCTCCGCATACGAACAAGGCAATTCCATACAAGCCTCCGCTCCCTTGGTTTGTCGAGGCGAGAACCGGAGGAGGCATGGGCGAGGCAGGTGGGCGAGCAGTCGTAACGACATTTGCCTTCGCTTTCTTCTTTGGTTTCTTGGGCTTTGGCTTTTCCCCGGGTTCTTCTGCTGCCTCTTCAGCAGTCTTGCTGTGGGGAACGAAGTCTTCGTCGTCGATTTTATCAAGCTCCTCTTCGCTGAGGGTGTATTCGAATTTGACGTCTCCGACTTTAATCTGGCTGTCATTACGAAGGTCGATTATGGCCATTTCGTCCTCACCAAGGCTAATCCCGTTGGTTGAATGCCGGTCGCGGAGAATATAGCCGCCATCGACACGCTCCATGGTGCAATGAAGAGAGGAAACAGAAGGACAATCGATGATGATATCGTTATCGGAGCTGCGGCCAATCGTGACTTTTTTACGGTCGAGTTGAAAACGATAGGGCTGGGGATTCTTTCCGGGGACGGTAATTGCGACGCGAGGCATACTTTCAGCAGTTTGTTAGGGAAACTTGACCACACCGGATGCCGGATGACCACAAGAAAACTACTTTGGGTTGGACTTGCCTTTTTCGAAAGAAATTAAAGCATGGAGTGTCTATGGAAGAAATCCGCGCCGCCGGGATCACAAAGAGATTCGGCAATGTAACCGCGCTCAACAACGTTTCGCTCGA
>JAURPJ010000031.1 GCA_030835305.1 Verrucomicrobiota bacterium
CCGGTCATTTGAACGTATTGTTTTACGCCGCCGCCATTGGAGATCACGATGGATCCATAGCCGGCACCGTCTTTGCCCTTCTTGCCGAGTTCCTCGGAATCGATGTGAGTCTTCCATTTGGTTTCGCCCGTTTGCTTATCGAGAGATACCATGAAGGCGTTGTTTCCGCCCGGGGTGCAGACCACGCGGTCGCCGTCGACGATGGGCGATTCCGAAAATCCCCAACCGGACATCATTTTGCCCTTCCATTCCTTTTTAAAATTCTTTGACCAGAGCAGTTTTCCCTTGGTTGAGAGGCAGGCAATGACGCCATTTGAAGTGGTGAGGTAGAGGCGCTCCCCGTCGACGGTGGGAGCGGAGCGGGCTCCCTGATATCCGTGCTCTGGAACGAAGTCGGTGACCGGAGTCTTCCAGAGAAGCTTACCATCTTTGATTGAGAAAGCGCTTACACCCTGGCCACCCTCGAAATTGCCGGTGGTATAGAGAACTCCTTTGGAAATGGAGACGGAAGAAACCCCCCGCCCAGATCCTTCAACGTTCCAGAGAAGTTTTGGTGTTGAGTCCTCCCAGCTTTTGATGATTCCTTTCTCGGAGGAGAGACCGGTGCGGTCGGGACCACGCCACTGGGGCCAGTCTTTGGCCTTTGAGGCCGGGGAAAGAATTCCCAATAAGGTCCCGGAAAGAAAAATCGCCATTTTCATGCCTCTCGACATAACTGACATGGGGGGGTGTCGGCGAACTCTTTTTTGTGTTCCGCCCGGGTGCCGGAAGATCCTTTGGGGGCAAGTTTGAAAGATTATCACCACTTATTCACAATGATCCGACAAGGCTGAGCAGTTCGGGATTTCCTCCTCCTCGTTGACACGTCACAGTTCCTCCGATGTCCGATTCCTTTGTTCACCTCCATTTGCACACCGAGTATTCGACTCTTGACGGGGCGTGTCGCACGAAAGATGTGGCAGTAAGGGCCAAGGAACTCGGAATGCCGGCGGTTGCGATGACGGATCATGGCAATTTATACGGGGCTATTAGTTTTTACAAGGCGTGTCATGCCGCAGGGGTGAAGCCTGTCATGGGGTGTGAGATCTACTTGGCTCCGGAATCGATTGAAAAGCGGGAAGAAATTCCAGGCCGAAAGCGGGCCTGTCACATGACCTTGTTGGCTGAGAATAATGTTGGTTGGGTGAACCTGCAGAAA
Source organism: Verrucomicrobiota bacterium (assembly GCA_030835305.1). Lineage (GTDB taxonomy): Bacteria > Verrucomicrobiota > Verrucomicrobiia > Verrucomicrobiales > Akkermansiaceae > SW10. The sequence continues at coordinate 1,199 of JAURPJ010000031.1, forward strand.
CTTGTTTCCAAAGGTCATCTCGAGGGAATGTGGTATGGCAAGCCGCGCGTGGATCGGGAGATCCTGCGGGAACACTCCGAAGGGATCATTTGCTTGTCAGGATGTATTTCCGGGCCGATCAACGAGTGGATTTTACAGGACCAGGAAGATAAGGCCTGGGAGACTGCTCAAGAATTGCTCGACATCTACGGGAAGGAAAATCTCTATCTTGAGATTCACAATCACGGGATGGAGCAGCAGGCGAAAATTCGCGACACTCTCGTGAAATTTGCGGAGAAGATGGATCTCAAACTTGTCGCCGCAAATGATGTCCATTTTCTTAACAAGGAGGATCATGAAGCCCACGATGTAATGATCTGCATCGGGACGAGCCGTTTGTTGATTGATGAAAACCGGATGCGCTACACGCCGGAGGTTTATTTTAAGACAGCCGGGGAAATGCGCGAGCTCTTCGCCGAATACCCGGGTGCCTGCGACACCACGCTGGAAATTGCGGATCGGTGCAATGTTGAATTTGTCCTGGATCCGACATCTTCGGAGAAATATCCCGAGTATAAGCCCGATGATGGGTCCACCCCGAATGATCACTTTCGAAAACTGTGTTTCGAAGGTCTGGAAACCCGCTATGGAAAGGAAAAGGCCCGGGACAAGGAGCTTGTTGATCGTCTTGAGTATGAGATGGGGATTATTGTTCAACTCAAGTTTGCCTCGTATTTCCTGATTACGGCGGACTTTATCAACTGGGCGAAGGATCAGAATATCCCGGTTGGTCCGGGGCGTGGCTCGGCTGCGGGATCATTGGTGGCTTACACGATGGGAATTACGGATGTTTGTCCGATGCGTTTTGGTCTTCTTTTCGAGCGTTTTCTGAATCCGGAGCGGGTATCTCCTCCTGATGTTGATATTGATTTTTGCCAGACCCGGCGACCCGAGGTGATCGAGTATGTACGCCGGAAATACGGTGAGCGTAATGTCTCCCACATTATCACATACGGGACGATGGGGGCAAAGTCGGTGATTCGTGATGTGGCCCGGGTTATGGGAATTAGCTACGGGGAGGCTGATCAGATTTCCAAGATGATTGAAGCCAAGCCGGGGGTGAAGTTGGCGCAAGAGTATGCGGAAAAGGAGGACCTGCGGGAGAGGATTGAGAGCAGTTCAACCTATCAGGAATTGTGGGAATACGCCTTGAAGTTGGAGGGGATGAGCCGAAATGTTGGGGTGCACGCGGCGGGGGTTGTGATTGGCGATCGGGCACTCGATGAACACGTTCCGTTGACGAGGGGAAACGAGGGGGAGGTTGTGACGCAGTATGACATGAGTGCGATTACGGATGTCGGTCTCTTGAAGATGGATTTCCTGGGTTTGAAGAACATGACCGTAATCCAGGAGGCTATCGATCATATCCACAAGCACACTCCTGATTTTGATATTTACGAAATCTCACTTGAGGATAAGGCGACGTTTAAGATGTTGAACGCGGGGGAGACAATGGGAGTCTTTCAGCTGGAGAGTGGTGGAATGGTGGAGACCTGCCGAAAGTATGGGATCAATCGGATTGAAGATATCATTGACCTTTTGGCTCTCTACCGACCAGGGGCAATGCAATACATCGACCAGATGATCGAGGTGAAGGAGGGGCGTAAGAAGCCGGTTTACGAGCACCCCCTTCTGGAGGAGATTTGTGGTGATACCTATGGAGTGATGATCTACCAGGAGCAGGTCCAGAACGCAGCAAAGATGCTCGCGGGATACACCCTGGGTGGTGCGGATATTCTTCGCCGTGCGATGGGTAAGAAAAAGCCGGAGGAAATGGCGAAGCAGCGAAGGATCTTCGTGGAAGGGGCCTTTAAGACGAACCAGATCGATGAGCGGAATGCCAATCTGATTTTCGACAAGATCGCAGGTTTTGCCGGATATGGCTTCAATAAATCCCATTCCGCTTGTTATGGCTTTATCTCTTACTGGACTGGTTTCTTGAAGGCGAACTATCCCATCGAGTTTCTGTCGGCGCTTCTCTCCAATGAGATCACCAATACCGATAAGATTAGCGTGTTCGTGAACGAATGTTTCCGAATGGGATTCGAGATTCTCCCTCCAAACCTAAACAAGTCGATGCTGCGCTTTGCTCCCGAAGAGATTCTGGGAGGTAAACAGGGGATTCGCTACGGACTCTCTGCGATTAAAAACGTGGGTGCGGCAGCGATGGCGTTGGCGATCAAGGAGCGCGAGGAGAACGGGGAATACGAATCACTTGATGACTTTTGCAACCGGCTTGATTCGAAGGTGATCAACAAGCGTATTCTGGAAAACCTCGTGAAGGCGGGAGCGATGGATTGGACCGGCGAGACCCGTGCGGGAATGACAGATCGTCTTGAGAAGGTCGTGGCGAGTGCCAGTAGTGCCCAGAAGGACAGAGCTTCCGGGCAGGGAGGCTTGTTTGATGCGATGGAGTTTGCAGCTCCGCCACCCGTAACGGCTGATTCCCCGGCGCCTGAGGAGTGGCCCAAGGACGAGCGCCTAGAGCATGAGAAAGAATTGCTTGGATTTTATGTTACGGGTCACCCGCTTGACAAATTCCGGGGGTTGGTGGATTCCGACCGCTTTGTTAAGTTGGGGCTGCTTGACGAGGTTGATTTGAGTGACAAACGTGCTCGATTCCCCTTTGCGGGGATGATTAGAAGCATCGAACACAAGGTGACCAAAGCCGGAAAGCCTTTTGGGGTGGTGGTGGTTCAGGATTTTACCGGAGACCGGGAAATGGTATGCTGGAGCGAGAGCTATTTGCCGGCCCGGGACGCTGGCTTGATGGAGGCCGGTCGGGTCATTCAATTCAAGGCCCAGGTCACGGTGGATGACCGGACCGAACAACGCCGTCTCACCGGATCCCAGATACGTGAACTCAAAGCGAAACGAGTGAAGAGAAACGGAATGGTCGAGTTGACTCTCTGGACCGGGCGCAACACGCCGGATGATTTACAGAGAATCAAAAGTATCCTGGCTGAATATCCCGGGAAGACACCTGTTCTCATGCATATCCAAAGCGGGGCGGGTAAGCGGGCAACGATTGAATTGCCGGACGAATTTCATGCCAGTTTCAATGTGGCTTTGCAGCGGGAGCTTGCCCCGTGGATGGGGTGATTCCACTGTTCGCTGAAACTTATCATGGCGGGAGTTGGGTGCGGGTATAATTTCGTTCCCATGAGTGCAGGCCCGCGAAATTTTTTAACTCCAAAAGAGCCCAACAAAAACAAGGGTGGATTTCGAAAGGTAAAAAGGGGAGAAGGTGCGGCCTCTGTTTGGCGGGGTGTCCTCCCATCGTGCCAGCGACCTTAAGATGCGGGTCCTAGGCATGGTGTTCTTGTTGATCTGTTTTGGTGTTCCGGTTTCGGCTGTTCTGAGAGCATGTTGCGCAGGGGCGTGGCCTCTTGGAATGCTATGGGGCTTTCTTGCAATCACTCATCTTTATATGAACGCATCTTCAAACTCTAACGATCTGCAGCAAGGTATCGCGGTCGGCCCTTCATGAAAAATGTGGGCTATAGCGCTAAAAAAAGCCGCCCGGCAATCGTTTCCTGGGCGGCCATTGATGAGAGTGGGCGAACTTTTAAAAACCAGCCGGGAGTTTCCTAGCGGATTCGCTCAAGGAGCCAGGGAAGTAGGTTGCTAATGGCGACCCGTTCTTGCTCCATCGAGTCGCGGTGACGGATGGTGACGGTGTCTTTCAAGTCTTCCTTTCCTTCCTCGAGACCCACGGTTTCGAAGTCAATAGCGATGCAGAAAGGCGTGCCCACTTCGTCCTGGCGACGGTAGCGGCGGCCAATGGCGGCGGTCTCGTCGTAGAAAACGTTCATGTATGGCTGGAGGAGGTTCTTCACTTCCCTGGCCTTTTCCACAAGCTCGGGCTTGTTCTTCAATAGCGGAAGAACAGCGGCCTTGATCGGGGCGATCGAGGGCTTGAAGCGCATCACGGTGCGAATATCCTTCTTGCCGCCTTCCTTGGTAAGATCTTCTTCGACGAATGCTTCACAAATTAGAGCAAGGATGGTGCGGTCGCAGCCGGCGGACGGCTCGACAACGTGGGGAATGAAACGCTCCTTGGTTTGTTCGTCGAAATATTCAAGTGGCTTGCCGGAGTGTTCCTGATGCTTACCAAGATCGTAGTCGCCGCGGTAGGCAACGCCCTCAAGCTCCTGCTGACCAAAGGGGAAGTCGTATTCAATGTCGTATGTCTTTTGCGAGTAGTGTGCGCGCTCGCCATCGGGGATGTCCAGGACGTGAAGTTTCTCCTTGTTGAGGCCGATCTCGTCGTAAAACGCGAGGCGTTGTTCAAGCCACTCGTCGGTCAGGCGGAGGCCATCCTCGGGGCGGCAGAAATACTCAATCTCCATTTGTTCAAACTCACGCGAGCGGAAGGTGAAGTTTCGCGGGTTGATTTCGTTTCGGAAGGCCTTCCCGATCTGAGCAATGCCGAAAGGCAGCTTTACCCGATTCGAGTCCATCACGTTTTTGTATTGGACGAAGATCGACTGAGCGGTTTCGGGGCGAAGATAAGCGACCGCGTTGGGATCGTTCTCGTCGGCCGAGGCTCCCATCTGGGTTTTGAACATGAGGTTGAACTCCCTGGGTTCGGTGAGTTCACAGGTTTTGTCCTCGCCTTTGGGCAGGGTTTGCTTTTTCTCGCAGAGCGGAGCTTCTTCAAGAGTGTCGGCACGGTAGCGTTTTTTGCAGACCTTGCAGTCCACCATCGGGTCGGAGAAGCCTCCGACGTGACCGGAAGCGGTGAGCACGGCCTGGTGGTTGAGGACGGAACCATCCATTCCGAGGATATCATCGCGTTCCTGAACATTTTTACGCCACCAGAGATCCTTGAGATTACGTTTCACTTCGGTCCCGAGCGGGCCGTAGTCCCAGCATCCGTTCAGGCCCCCGTAAATCTCGGCGGACTGGAAGATGAATCCTTTGCGTTTACACAGGGAAACAATTTTTTCCATGCGGGCGGTATCGGTCTGGTCTTTGTTGGCCATGGTCTTGGGTCGAGGAATTTTCTCTCGCGGGCCGCGAGGAAACAGGAGAAATGCCACAGGGGAAAGGTTTTTTGACAGCGCAATGGCAGGAATTCCCCCCCGAGTTGGCGTGGATTGGCAACTCAGTGGGTTGCCTTTTGAAAAGAGTCGGGAATAATTGGAGTAGGCAGAAGTCTTACCTGCGAAAACATTATGAAAGGAATCTTAATTGGAACCGGAGTTGTCGGGGCATACGTGGCCCTGCAAATGTGGATCTTGCCCGCGATGGGCGTCCAAACCTGAGCGAGCAAGGGAATGTCCTCAGGTGGAGGATGAGGAAAGGCCAGCCAAACGCTTCCGGTCGGAAGCAAAGATAAGTCTGACAAGGATCAGGATAAAAATTAATTTCCTTCGGATTCCCGGCGCTGTCGATGTGCACTCTTAGCTGGAGCCGCTTACCCTCGACCGGGCTGGAGATCCACTTTAACCGGGATGAGCTCAAAACTCGTTCTGTGGCGGATCCCCCGGCTCTTTTCGAGTCCGGGGATTCTTCGTTTTTAAGTCCGAGGGATCCCAAGGGTGGAGGAACGTGGATGTTGGTCAACGATCGTGGCGTCGTGATCTGTCTCTTGAACAAGTGGGAGCTTGATGGGCGGACGATTGATTCTCCGCTGAGCCGGGGGCGGTTGGTTTGGTCGATGGCGGAGACCAAGTCACTGGACGAGGTTGCGGACAGGTTGGCCAATTTGGATCGATACCAGGCGTTTACACTTGCGGTGTTTTCCCCCGGTGGTGATTCGTGCTGGGAGTGGACGGGTGAGGCGTTGACGAGAGGAGGGGTGCCGGAGGTTCTCACCTCGTCGTCATTTCGGTTTGATGAAGTTAGAAAAGCGAGGCTTGCCTGTTTCACATCCGGGCTGCGCGGGGAGGATTTCCACGCTTCGCGGCATGATCCACCCTCGCCTTACTCAGTTCGGATGAATCGTCCTGATGCGCAAACGTGGAGTCGCTCGCGGTTGCGAGTTGGTGATCAAATTTCCTGGCATTATTTGGCGGAACAAGCGGATCTTAAGGGCGATCCTGTTGAGACGTTCGTCGAACTTCCCTTGCAATGAGCTTGCGATCCAAACGACTTCTTTGGGGAAGATGGCAGCGATTGCTTCGTTGGGAGTTTTGGCCGGTGTGGGCGGTCTATCCTCCGGTCTTGGTTTCGTGGCTCTGGCACTCGATTCGATTGCGAGGTTTTACCCTGTGGACGAATTGTAATCCCGCCATGAAGGCCAGTGGGATGGCGATGGAAGAAAAGGGCGATATTCTGGATTCATTTCAAGAGCCGGAGAGTCATATCCGTCTTGCCCGTTATCTCCGTATTCGGGGTGGTGTCGATGACGCTCTTGAACAAATCGATTTGTTCTTAGAGGATCACGGATTGGATTTCCCGCTGGTTCTCAAGCCCGACCTTGGTCAGCGGGGGCAGGGAGTCGGGATCGTGAAGGACCGGGAGGCTGCAAGATTTTGGATTGATCACTGTGATGAAGGATTTTTAGTTCAGGAGTATATCGCCGGGCTCGAGTTTGGCGTGCACTGGGCCAAATTTCCCGATGAGGAGAAAGGGAGGGTTACTTCGCTTTGCGGCAAGTATCCACAATCGGTGACTGGTGATGGTGAGCGGACTTTGGAGGAGTTGATCCTCTCTGATGACCGGGCTGTTCTCATGGCCAAATACTACTTCGTGAAATTCAAACAAAGCCTCGATCGCGTGATTGGCAGTGGCGAACGCTTCACTCTCGTTGCGATTGGAACCCACTCCCGGGGCGCCATTTTTACGGACGAACGTCACCTGGTGACCGATGGGATGTGCGATGCTTTTGATGAGCTGGGAGAGCGTTTTCCCGGATTTAATTTTGGTCGTTACGACGTCAGGGTTCCGTCGGTCGAAGACTTACAAGCAGGGCGAAATATCCGGGTTCTTGAGCTGAATGGAGTGATGGGAGAGCCTGCCCACATTTATCAACCGGGATACCCGTGGCGGAAGGGGATGAGTGATCTGTGCGGACATTTTAAGCTGGCCGCTGAAATTGGTGCCGCCTGGCGCAGGATGGGGGTCGATCCTCCCGAGGCAGGGGACTTGCTTGATCTAATCCGGAAACACTGCGATAAGAACTATCTTGAAGTTGATGAATTCGAGCGGGAGATTTGAGCAATTTGCGGATGTGAGGAAGCATCTGCCCTTTCTAGCTCGTCACGAGGGCCTGGCCTGCCTGCTTGAAAAACTTCTTTGCTATCCTGAGATCCGTCGGGCTTTTGCTGATTCGGAAGGGGAAGAAAATCCCTTCGCCGGAGTTGCCCGACGACTGGGTCTGGAGATTCGGGTTGAGGATTTGGCCGGGCGAATTCCCAAAGATGGTCCGGTTGTTGTGGTCTCCAATCATGGCTTTGGTGGATCGGATGCGCTCGCCTTGCAAGCGGTGATGAATGGTCTCAGGGATGATTTTAAGGTCTTGGCGAATCGTGAGGTGACGCTGCTTCCCGGAGTTGCCGATACCGTGATCCCGGTTTCAATTTTGGATCAGGATGACACGCGGGAAAACATCGCCAGTCTTAGGGCAATGTTGCGGCACGTGAAGATGGGGCGTGCACTGGGGGTTTTTCCTGCAGGTCGCGTGGCCTTTTGGAAGGGGGATCGAATGGTTGATCCGCCATGGAGCGAGCATGTCGTAAAGTTGCTCCGGCGAATGAATACCACCATCGTTCCTCTATGGTTTTATGGGAGGCCTCCGGCTGGGATCAGCTTTCTCTCACGGCTTTCCGGATTTGTTCGCACGGCTTTAATCCCGACCGGATTGGCCAAGATGAGAGGGCGGGAAATTGTCGCCCGTGCCGGGGAGCCCATCGATAGCCGTGAACTTCGGGAGCAGGGTGATAATGCCGGATCGTGGCTGCGCAAGAAACTGGAGTCGCTCTCAGATTTAGGGAATTAGATCGACCTGGTGTCCCTCTCACTTCAAAATCGAACGACATGAAAAATTTGATTCATGCAAACATTTATCTTCTGGAGCAAGCCGGGCGCCTGCTCATCGAGATGAAAGATTCCGACTACGCAGCGCCCGATGCGACCCTTTATGGTTCCAGTCTGGGACAGCACCTCAGGCATTGCCTGGATCATTATGCCTCTTTTTTACGAGGTCTGCCAGAGTCATCCATCGATTACGATGACCGTGTTCGTGAACAAGAATTGGAATGCTCAACAAGTTGTGCGCGGAAAGAGATTTTGCAGATTCGAAGCCGACTTGAGGAGATTACGGAGTTCGATGTGACGAGCCGTATCAAGGTGAAAATGGATTGCGGTGGCGCGGATCACTCCTGGCATGAATCGACGCTTGGTCGGGAGCTTCAGTTTCTGGTGAGTCATACCGTTCATCATTTTGCGATGATCAACGGAATGTGCTCTTATCGCGGAATTAAAATGGAGGAAGGGTTTGGGATTGCGCCCTCAACTCTGCGCTATCGCCAACTCGCGACCATCGATTGATTCAATTTAACGTCCCACATCTTTCGATATGACCAACCTCAGCCAATCAGGTAAACCGGCGACTTCATGAAAGCCATCACGAAAACAAAGAGTTCGCTTCAAGAGATTGCAGAAGCGGTTCCAGCTGATCTCTTGTTGCAAGATATCGCTGAGATCGGGATGGCCGGGCCGCTTGCGACCCAGGGACCGTTTGACGTTTATCTTGCTCAGGCGCAAGCGATTCCCCATGTCATGCTGGAGATTGGGCGTTTGCGCGAGGTCACCTTTCGTTCAGTTGGAGTGGGGACCGGCAAGTCGCGTGACCTCGATCATCGTGATGACTATTACGGCCACCTCTTTCTTTGGGATCGGGAAAAAATGCGGATTGCCGGCGGCTATCGTTTGGCGCGGACCGATCTGATCTTTGCGGAATTTGGTTTTGAGGGCCTTTACTCGGGGACACTTTGCGAATGTGACCCGTCCTTGATGGACTTTCTCAATCCCGCCCTCGAGCTTGGCCGCTCGTGGGTGCAGCCCGACTACCAACGTTCCATGCATTCCTTGCTCGGACTTTGGAAGGGGATTGGTCAATTCGTGACCCGCTATCCTCGTTACCACAGACTCTTCGGAGCTGTCACGATCAGCGATGATTACACCTCGATTTCCCAAAACCAAATCGTTCGTTTTCTGCGGAGAACCAAAACCGACAGCACCTGGGGGAATGCGATGCGTGCCATCTTGCCATTTCAGGAACGTCCGGAAGAGTTCACCCCGGAATTTGAGAGTATCGAGGAGGTTTCGGCAAAGGTCGCCACTCAAGAGCCCGACGGGAAAGGGGTGCCCGTGCTTCTGCGTCAGTATTTAAAGCTCAACGCCACTCTTTTGGACTTCGCCTACGACCCCAAGTTCCAGTATTGCCTTGATGCCATGGTTCTTGTTGATCTGAAACAAGCGCCTCCTTTGCTCCTGAAAAGATATATGGGCAGGGATGGCTACGAGAGGTTTAGGCGCGGCATCGAATAGACTAACGGCCAAAGTAGGCGTGTCCCTCCGGTGAGGTGATGAACTTGTCGAGAAAACCCTCGGCGAAGTCTTCCTTGGTCAGTCTGACTTCAAATTGTTTTGCGTAGTCTTCGAGCAAGGTAGACAGCTTGCCGAACTCATCGAGTTGGGTCAGGCACGTTATTTTACTCCACCAATAATCCTCGCTTTCAGGGCTGGCTGCGAGAGCTTTGTCGGCCCATTCCAGGCCCTTGCTGAAGTCTTCAGCAAGCACGCAGATCAAGGAATCGTAGTAGTCTAGGTAGTGGTCGTCATCGACAAATTTCCTGATGGTATTCAACTTTTGATGGGTTCCATCCCAGTCTTCCCGGTTGAAATCGGCATCGAGAAGCAGGAGCGCAACCCCGGCGTCATCCGGAAATGCCGCTTCGAATTTTTCGGCCTCCTCTAGGTGGGCGTCGACATTGTCCACCAGGCTGTTGAGGTAAGCGCTCCAGAAAAAGCGTTCCTTTTGAAGTTTTTCGGGGAGAGCCCGGTAGGCGTTTTGAAGAGCGTTGATATCTCCGGTTTGGGTCGCATTGTTAATCGCCTTGATGGTTTCCAGGTGATTCGAAATGTCAGCCTCATCCTTCTTTTTGAAGGCGCGGGTAAATTTTGACCCCAGAAGCTGTTTGATGGTAGGGAGAACGAGCCTCCGGGTTGTCATGCTGCTCCAGTCACTGTTGCTCAACATATAGGTGTCATAGGCTTTAATCTGGCCGGACTCATCGGGCAGAGCCATGACAATCATGTATCCAAATCCTCCATCATCAGTGAATCTGAAGAGGGGCATTTGCATGCCCTGGAAATTGAGCAGCTTTACGTAGGTTAACTGCTGGTTCAGTACTCCCCAGCCAAGGCCGCCAGCCCTTTGGCTCGTACCCTTGATGATGCCTCCCATGAATTCTTCAAATTCAGAGGGTGGGAATTCGATCCCATCAAGTGCTCTTAAAAAATAGCCGCGCGGGTTAAAGGCCCGGGAAATTTCATCGGCATTCCCTTCTTTCGCGTCCTGGGCAAACTTTTTGCTGAACTTCTCGACGTTGACAAGGTCGGCCTCGGTGAGTTCCCGAATGGTTTGTCCCCTGAGAGTGGAGCTCTCTTTCGAATCTTTACAACTGGCAAGAGAGACGATGGTGGCAAGGCCGAGTAGCTGGAATAGCTGCATTAGATGGAGTGTTCCAGATTTTACTCGAAAGTCGAGTGAGCACCTTGCAATGAAATAAAAAAGCCGCCTGTTTTTCAACAGGCGGGTCTGGGTGAAAGATGATGAAATCTATTCTTTGTCTCTGGACGCTTCCTTCTTTTCCCTGTTCCGCCCCTCAGGCTCTCTGCGAGCTTCTTCCAGCTGGCGACGTTGCTTTTCTAGTATTTTGGTTTGTTCCATTAACTCAAGCTTGTAGCGCTCGAGTTCTTTTTTCTTGTTCTCAATCATGTGGGCCCTGGCTTCTTCTTCCTCGCGTTTGCGCATCATTTCAGCGTGGCGTGCTCGCTCCATTCGCTCGGCATTTTCACGCTCGCGCAGCTCTTCCCGCTCTGCGATTTCACGTCGATGATACTCGTGCTCCTCGTGTCCCCTGGCTAATTCTTCACGTGCCTCCCGAATGTCGGCAAGTTCTTCCCGGGCTTTATTCAGGGTATCGCGCAATTCATCCATGATCCTGCCCTGGGGATTGGGCCGGTCCTGGTGGGCTGGCATTTGCGATTTGCTGGCGTGGGCGGCCTCAAAAATTTTCCGGGCTTCTTCACGGTTGATCTTCTTCTGGGCAATCAATTCTCCAAGCACGCGGCCCAGAGCATCGGGGCGTCGTTGTCCCGGGAACTGGCGTGGATTTTCCGGTTTCGCCCGCAGTGGTTGATCTCTTTCGGCTTGAGCCTTTTCTGTAAGTTTCTTTTTTAGTTCGGCATATTTTTCATTGGCCTGGTCGCGGGTCATATCACCCCGCTCAACGGCACCCTCAATTCGTTCTTTGAAGCGGTCCCAATCAAAGTTTTCGGCTTTTGGCTGATCCGTTCTGCCACGAGGAGCGCGCTCCCGCTCCTGGGCGGCAAGCGATAAAACCAAGAGAGCGGAAATAGTGAGAGTTGGGAGAATATTCTTCATAGCCCCTTTTGATACCATTTGAGGCAAGAATGTCGAGTTCGAGAGTATGAAGAAACTTTTTAGAATTTGAGACCCTTGTTAGATATGCCCATAATGGTGATCGCTTCATGGATATTATTGGTGGAGGGTTTCAGAGTGACCATCTGGTTCTTTGCGATTCGAGGGAGGTGATCCCTTCAGTATTGGATCCGAACTTTCGAGGTGGAAGAACCGTAGGTTCTGAGAAAGATCTTCGACTTGGATGACCGGGCTCATAATGACCAGTTTTTTACGGATGCGAATGCGGTCGTCAGGTCGCTTGATCGCTCTTGCTCTGATTGAGACAGCCCAGCCGGTGATGCTGGTTTTGGAATTCTCCTCATTTGTTTCCCATCAGGAGCTTGCAAGTTCGTCTTCATCCATCAGGTGACCGATGAAGCGGACGAAATTCACCTGCAGAATTACTAGATACGGGCAAAAAAACGTCCCGGTTTTCCGGGACGTTTGATGGAAGGTTGTCGTCAGCTTGGACCTACTTGTTAATCGTCTTCATGCGGAGCATGCCGATACCGGTGAGGCCTGCAATGACGAGTGTAATGATGATTCCAATTGTGGGGGCGCCAAGACCGGCCGAAGGAATTTCGGGAATGGCCGGGGCCGGAGCGTCGCTGATAACAGGAGTGCCGTCCGCACTGACTGGCTTTTTGAAAGGATCAATAAGATCCTTAACGTTGAGCATCGGCGGGGGAACCTTGCTGAGAATATCTTTGTTGGCTTCCTTGTATTCAGCGACCATCTCCGGAGTGACTGCGGAAGCACTGTTTCCGAAGGAATTACGAATATAGGTCAGGACCGCGGCGATGTTTTCGTCCGGCTGTCCTGCTCCCATGGCGACCATTGGTGCCGCGAACTGATAGTCCTGGCCGTTGACTGTGATGGCACCCTGAAGTCCACGAAGCTGGATTCCGATCAGGTTTTCCACCGGGCCGGTGACCCATTCGGATTTCTCAAGAGGAGGGCCGACATTGGGCATCCCCTGACCGGTCGGGCCGTGGCAACCAAGACACAAGTTGTATTGCGCTTTTCCAAGTTCCATTACGGCGGGGTCAATTTCGTTATTTTCGCTCACGTTTTGATCAGGTTCAGGTTTCGGACGGGCGGGAGTCTCGATGCTTTTTGTCCCTTCGTCCATCTTTTTGGAGTCGGCAAGTAAAAGTTCCTTGGCCTGATAAGGGGTGGGTTTTTCCGGATTGGATTTGGTTAGCGTCAAAAGCCAGGCAATGACATCGCGGGCCTCGTAAGGGGTGAGAATGGCCCCCATGGCAGGCATGGCGGAAACGGGTTTCGGTTGCCCGGCGAGGTCGGACAATTTAATTCGCCATACAGCTGACTCGCTTTCCCTGAGGTCGAGGTATTTGTCTGTGCTGGCCACGATGGTTCCGCTCTTGCTGGTTCCGTTTTTGAGCTTCACCTCAGCGACGCCAAAGCCGTCGGCAATTTTCACGTGAGGGAGAATGAGTGACTCGAGCAGGCCCTTGGCGTCGTGTCTTAGCGCCACGCCCATGAGGTTGGGGCCGGCTTCGCCGCCTTCCGAGTGGCCAGGCTCGTGCCGGTGACAACGCATGCACTGGGCCGCGGCATGAGTTTGGAAGATCTTGAATCCACGACCGGCATCACCTCCGGCGAGCGAAGGCTCCCAGGAAGCGAGCGAATCATCCTTTGGCAGCGAGTCCTCGTAATCAGCGAGGGCGGATTTGATCGCCGGCTCGCCGCGTTTCCGGGCCGCCATCAAAAGATCGAGGCGGGTGGCGCGGTCGCTCTTTCCATCCTTGAGGTCGACCAGGCCTTCCCGAATGACGGGAATGGCATACTCGGCCGGAAGTTCGCCAATAATTCCCCAAGCGGTCTGGCGGCGTGCGGTGCTATCCGATTGGAGCGCTCCTTTGAGCGCCGCCATGGTGGAAGCCGGATCCCGCTTAGACGCGAGTTGAAGGGCTTTGGTGGCAAGCTCGTCGTTTTTGGAACGGGCCGCTTCAGCGAGGATTTTATCGACGTTTTCGGGGTTTCCTTTGAGGAAAAGATCGAGGGCTGCGGCGCGGGTTTGTCCGTCGGTCTTTCCATCACGGATAATGCGCGTGAGGCTTCCCGAATCGAGCCCTTTGTGCTCAATGCCATAGTTTAGGGCAAGCTTCATGGCTTCGCCGAAGATTTCTTGGCCACCGTCGAGGAGGAGCCCGATGTGCTCGCCGAGAACTTTCTCCATAATGGCGGGATCGCGGGGAGCAAGAGGGGAGTGATACCCGAGGGATTGATCGACGACGTGTGGGGTTTCCCACATCGCAAGAAGCCTCATCGCTTCCTTCCGCTCTTCAATGGGGAAGAGTGGATTCACGGCGGCTTTGATGACACGGAGAAGGTTTTGTTCGTTGGGAATCCGGTAGGCGGAGTGGATGAGTCGGCGCAAGATCATGAGGCTGACCGGGCGCTGGGGAGTGCCAATTGATTTGTCATCAAGGAGGGCTGCCAGAACGGGGCGGGCGGCTTCCATGTGGGTGTCGTGAATCGCGCGGATGGCATCATTCGAGATCCCCAGATTAGTGTCACCAAGGAAGGCCATCACCTTGGGGCTGCCCATTCTCCTCAGGGCGATGACGGCGGCGTGCCTGACCGCTTCCGAATTATGGCGAACCAGATCGGCGATCTCCTGGTCTTTTGCAATTCCTACGAGCGCCATCACTCCGGCATGGCGCAGGACGGGATCGTTATTACCGTTGAATTCGATCATCGCTTTGATCGCGGGGAGCGCCTTGGGATCTCCGATGCGGCCGACCGCAATCGCGGCAAGGGCGCGCACCCGGGGGGATCCATCCGTCAGAGCCGGAAGGAGGACATCCGCGGTCTTGAGCTGAGCTTCGCCAAGTGCTTTGGCCACCTGTGCCCGCACCCGGGGATCGTTGCTGCGGAGCTGCTGGGCGAGGATGCCGGCTGCCACACTGTTTCCCTTGCGCGCGATCATCCCAAGTCCCCAAATTCCGTGGAGGCGCTCGATATGATTGAGCTGCTGATTGGCTGCGGAGACGAAAAGGGGGAGTGCTTCGGGGCGGGTGGCTAGGTGAAGTTGGGCGCGGAGGCGGACACGCTGATCGGCGTGCGAAAGTAGCCTTGCCAAGTCTCGGGGAGGAGCGGTTTTGAAGTCAATTTCCGCGAGGAAATCGGCGACACTTTTCCCGGGATTCTGTTCCTCAAGAGTGTAAACACGTCCGGCAGTGTGCGATTGCCAGCCGCTGACGAAGTCAGACACGTAGAGCTTCCCATCGTAGCCCCACTCGATGTCGGTGGCGGCGACTCCCCAGTTGAACTTCCCGGATTGATCGACTGCAAATCCGGCGCCATCATCCTTGATACTGAAGTTCCAAATTCCGGAGGCAGCGGCACCACCCCGGTAGTCGCAGATGAGGAATTTGTCTTTGCAGCCAAGGCTGAATCCAGTGCCCGGGTAGTAGGCGAGTCCGGACGGGCCAGAGGTGAGATTCAGCATGGGAGGGACGATGTGTCCCGGCTGATTGTCATTCCGGGGCTCCCACATTTTTTCCTGCATCCACTGGTTGATGGGACGGTCGGGAATGCCGGCCGTTTTGTGGAAGGAGTGGAGCACCTGATGGCCCATGCGCCAGCCTGAGTCGGCTCCTTCAAGCATGAAGACGACGCGCGCGCGATCGCCTTGGTCGGAGTTGTTATCAACGGTAATACCGGTGCCGAATTGATCGAAGGCGATTTCCTTGGGATTGCGCAGGCCGGTGTGGACCACCTCCATGTTCGAGCCATCTGGTTCGAAGCGAAGGATCGCGCCTTGGTTCGGATAGTTGTATTCTCGGCCTTCCTTTGTGGTGAATGAGAATCCGCGGTCGCCGATTGTGGTGTAGAGGCGGCCGTCGGGGCCGAGTGCGAAGCCATTTAGGTCATGACCCGAGAAAGAGACACGCACGCCAAATCCGTTTTGAATGAAGCTTCGCTTGTCAGATTTCAGATCGCCATCTTCATCCTCGAGCATCCAGATATTGGGAATGCAGGCAAAGTAGATCTTACCCTCGAAAGCCATTATGCCGGCTGCGGTTCCGTCGAGCAGATTGTTGAATTTTTCGGCGAAGATTTCCGCCTTATCAGCCACGCCATCGCCATCGGTGTCAATGAGGACACGGACCTTTTCCGAGACGGAGGTCAGTTTTTCGAGGGGGAGTTTCTCCTGCCACTTCTTGTGCATCGCGATGCGATCGTCGGTGGTCTGGGCCGAGATGTCGTCCATAAGCCAGTAAAGATGGTTCCGGTTGTCTTCGACTCCGAAGCGGAAGCGGTGGGTTTCGGCGAGGAAAACACGACCTTTTTCATCTACCGTAAGCGCGGTGGGCGAGTAGACGCCGAGTGTCTTGTTTTCAGCAAAAAGCTTGGCCACCGCACCCTCGGGGATGGTGAGGCCGGGAATAACCTCGGTGGAAACCAACCCGTCTTTGTTAGGTTTGGCTTCGCGATATTTGGGTTTGGGGAAAAATGGTTTTGGACTGTCTGAAAAGACAAAATGGTCAGCGTTGATCATACCCCAGCTACCGGGTTCGACATCGATGATGCGGATCTTAGCTTGCTCCCCTTGATGTTCTTTGAGGACCCATACGATCGGTTGCATTTCGAGGCTGTTTTGCCCCGTCGCCTCGAAGGCGATCTTGTTTCCGATGAGGAGTTGAACGGCGGTTTTTCCTTTGTGATTACCTCCTGCGATTTTGAATCCCAAAAAGGGTTGGGAAATCTTGAATCCGGGGGAAGTGAGCGAACCGGTCGGCGTGTCGCCGCCGTGAGCCGAACTGACGAAATACTGGTCCGAGAAATTGGTAATCTTGCCATTCACTCCCGGCGGGGTGACGGCGGTGGGGGCTTGCCCGAAAGCATTGCCCTCGACGGCCCACTCGCCGAAACCGTCGGATTCGAATGCGTCGAAGACCAAGTCGGTGGCTGTGGCGGGCAGGGCGAGGAATGCGATAAGAAGTGAAATGCGCATGGAAAGTGGACGTTTTGGGTGCGAGAGAATGGCTTGGGGTGGCGAATACGCAAGAATTCCGGTAAGGTTTCCCTGTGGGGAAAACGTGTCGAGCGGTGGTTTTCGTCTCCGGAAAATCAGAGAAGGAGGGGGATTCGGGCAGTTCTCGAGTTGCTTTTCTCATCTCAGGGTGGACTACGGGCCATTGGTGTTCCTCTTCCTCCAAAAATATTTTTGCCGCGCGCCCATTGTTCCATGTCCATATAAACGCGTTCTTTCTTGGATGCGTATCGCTTTTACTCCGACCCGAAAATCTTACCGCTTTTGCCCCGGCGTTTACACCCTAACATATTGGGAATCATACTTGGCCAAGTTACCCGGTGATGGAGGTCGCGAATTTCGCGTTTCAGAGAGAAGTTGTTTGGTAGACTCACCCAGGCACACCAATGAGCGCAACGGATCTTTTGGGCGTTGGTAAACTTCTAGAACGTCTTCCATGGCAGCTACGAAGGAGGTGTTTTTTTTGAGAAATGCACCATCCTTTTTGATGCAAAGGTTTACATTGGCTTTTTTTAAAACGGCCGTGACCGAAGTAAGAGAGATCTCGTCGATAACCTCGATCTCGATGAGTTTCTCAGCGATCAATGAGAGGGTCTAGTGGGCCCGACCTTCCGGAGGTTCGGCGCAGGCGATGCAAGCGATATGGGCCTCGACTTCACCGGTGATTTTGATCTTAACGTGGACCTTTTCTACGGGGTTTGGGGTCAAGTGCAGCCAGAGGGTCGACTTCGCAACATCGTTTTTGCAAAAGCTCAAGAGTGGGAGTGGAAGAAAATCCGGTGGTCACAACAGCGTCAGCGTTTTCAACGGCATATCCATGTTTGCTTTCATTGCAAAGTAAAAGAGCGAGTGCCCGTTTGAACTTACCGGCATTTTGAGGTCTCCGGTCACGGATTTCTTTCAAAGCAATGCGCTCATTCGAAGCCAACTTGATGCGATACAACTTTGCAGTTACCTATCCAATTGATATAGATATTCAAACTGGCATTACTCTAAAATCAGAAGGGTTCGGCAATTTAAGCTTTATGGAGCATAGGAAAGATTCTTGAGGATGGCCGCGCCCATTTCGGCGGTGTTAATCTTGGTTTCACCTTCAGCGCCAGTGAAGAGATCGCCGGTTCGAAGGCCTGAATCGATGGTGGCTTGGACGGCGGCATCGATGGCGTCGGCTGCGGCGGTTTCGCCAAGTGAGTAGCGTAACATCATAGAGACGGAGAGGACTTGTGCGATGGGATTGGCGATCCCCTGTCCGGCGATGTCGGGAGCTGAACCACCGGAGGGTTCATACATTCCGAAGTAAAGCCCGTTGTTCTTTGCTTCGCCCAGCGAGGCTGAAGGAAGCATGCCAAGTGATCCGGAAATCATTGCCATTTCGTCTGAAAGGATGTCACCGAAGAGGTTTTCGGTTACAAGGACGTCGAGGGAGTCCGGGCGCTTGACCAACTGCATCGCGGCGTTGTCGACATAGAGGTGATCCATGGTGACTTCAGGATATTGCACTGCCACTTCGTTGGCGGTTTCGCGCCAGAGAACAGAGGTGGCGAGGACGTTTGCTTTATCTACTGAAGTGAGTCGCTTGTCGCGCCCCATGGCAGCCTTGAAGGCGACATGTAAAATATTTTCGATTTCCGACTTCTTGTAAACCATGGTGTCGAAGGCGACAGGTTCATCATTACGATCTTCGCGGCCCTTGGGCTCGCCAAAGTAGATGCCACCAGTTAGTTCCCGCACGCAGAGGACATCGAAGCCATTCGGGATGAGCTCGTTTTTGACGGGAGAGGCGTGGGTCAGAGCCGGGAGACAGGACCCGGGGCGGAGGTTGGCGAAAAGACCGAAGTGTTTCCTCAAGGGTAGGAGGGCGCCGCGCTCGGGCTGGATTTCAGGAGCGAGGTTTTCCCACTTGGGACCGCCGACGGAACCAAAGAGGATGGCATCAGCCTTTTCGCTGGCTTCGATCGTCTCCCTTGGGAGAGGTGTCTCGTTGTTGGTTGCGTCGAGGGCTGCTCCACCTACGAGGTGAGTGGAGCTGGAGATTTCGAAATCAAATCTTGTGGAGACGGCGTCGAGGACTTCGAGGGCGACATCCATGACTTCGGGGCCGATTCCGTCGCCGGGGAGCACTGTGATGGTGTGAGGCATGGGCTTGTGTAGTTTGAAGATCGGAATTGCTAAACTCTAAAATTGGCGAAATCGAGTTCCCGAGCAGAAAATTCCCCGCAACCGCAGAGTGCCGGTGCGGGCTTCTGTTATTTTAAAATTGGGCATGCGTTTTAGACGTTCTTCTCCTCTTTTTTGGGTTTCCATTGAGAAGTCTGATTTCTTTGGGAAGTATTGGCGAATCAACCCGTTGGTATTCTCGTTGAGATCCCGCTCCTACGAGCGATTTGGAGTCGTGGGCTGACGTGATTGACGGTGCCACTATTAATCGAACCAACGATGGCTACGGGCTTGGGATTGACCGGATCGAGGTTGTTGCGCCAATGCCGGATGAGGGATTATTCTTTTTGTGGGTTAGAGCTCTTTGAGTGTTTTGCGCATGATCCATTCGAGGTCTACTTGATCTCCGACGGGAAAGCCGTATTCGCCGATTCTTTCAAAGCCGTATTTTTGGTAAAACCTGACGGCACGAGGGTTTTCGCTGAAGACGCTGACGTAGATTTCGTCAGTGTTAATTGACCGAAAGTAGTTCATGGCCCACTCCATGAGTCGGTCACCGAGTCCCTTGCCCAGGAATGATTTTCGCACATAGATTTGCCAAATCTCTCCTGCGTCAGGCGAGGGTGATTTGGCGGGGACATGAACAGGGCCGACTTTGATAAAGGCAACGAGTTCACCGTCGGACTCGATGACGCGGTGGGTGAGTTTTGGGTCGGCGAGTTCTTGGGCGACGACGGAGTCGGAATAGACTTCCTCGAGAAAGTGGTTGAGATCTTCCTGGCGATAAAGGGTACCGAAAGTCTCAGTGAATGTATTCCGTCCGAGCGTGGCAAGATGCGCGGTGTCTTCGATCTCCGGATTACGGAGTTGGAATTCTCCGTCCATAGAGGTTTCGTTATTCTGTGGGCTTAATTTGTTTGAGCTGGATGTTCCGGAACCAGACGGGTTGACCTTCGGCCTGCAGGGCGATGTGTCCGTGCGAAAGTTGGAGAGGCGCGCCAGCGGCGAAAAGGTCTTTCGTTGGGACTACGGCTCCCCGGGGGTCAAGTTGTGGCTTCTGGTAGCGCAGGACTTCCTTTCCGTTCACGCGATGAATGATCTCTTTATTCCCTCGAACTTCGATTTCGATCTTTACCCACTGGTCGGCCGGGATTGTTGGGGAGGAGGATTGCACGATGTGCTGGGTGATAAGCTTTCCATCCATTTCCAGATTGGTGCCGGGGGTGCAAACGTTGCCGGTGGGACGCTTGCCTTTGCCTTCGTCGGCGAGGAATTGAAACTCAAGACTGACGGGGAAGCCTTGGTTGAGAGTCATGCTTTGCGGAGGTTGCGAGTGAACCATGATGCCGCTGTTTAGGTTCACGTAACCAGGAGCGTCCTCCATCATCTTTCCGGCAAACTTGTAATCCATGCGGAGAATGTAGTGGGAATAGGAGAGGTTGGAGTAGAGGTGGCCGAACTTACCTTCGAATTTGGGGTATTTGTCGTATTCGCATTTCAGGATGCCGTTTTCCACGCGGAAGGTGTCGAAGGCGTTTTCTCCGAGAGGGTGTTTTGCGATTTTCGGAGTCCAGCCGGAGAGGTTTTTTCCATTAAAAAGAGTCACCCACTCCGAGGCGTGGAGGGGGAGGGAAAGCGCGGCGGTGAGAATGAGTTTGCGAATCATGGAAGAGATCATGTCATCTTGGCCTGATTTGAAAAGCGACCTTTCTTGTCGATGGTTTTTCGTGGTGGCTTTGTAGGGCTTCTGCCGGACGATGATCGCTTTGAGAGGCACACAGAGAGCCACGCGCGTCTCCTGTTGCTTCATTTTTATTTTAAGAAGAAGAGCCGCCGCTTACTCATATTGGTATTTTGCGGAGGTGTGTTTACTCTGTGTCAACGCAAGTGAAATGGAATCTTCCCGACGCTCATCGGTCATTTCCGCAAGGCTTCAAATTGCAGGTCCAGCAGCTTGATTTGCGCGGTGAGTTTTTTATGCTTTCCAGCCATTCACCCTCCGGTTGTGAGTCCCCAGGTGATCAGAAATCTGCCTTTGAATGTTCCAACGATCCGGAAGGGCACTTCAACCTACCTCCAGATCCCTTCGCTCAATTAGTCGAAACTGCTGCGCTCGACGTTTTCAGCGGCCCAGAGATCCCGTCCAACGGTGCAGCGTCCAGCCAGGAGATCTAGTAGCAAGGCTCCGCCGCGTTCGCGTTCGTCCGCGCCGAGGTCTGCCCCCACACCCCTGCTCTGCTCCCTCCGAGACTTCCCACACTGCGTTCTGCCGTTCGACGGAGCGTGAGATAGTCGCGTGACGTTTGCGCGCGGGCGTGATGTTTGCTAGCCTTCCCGCATGAGCGCTTTGTCGGTGGAATTGACCCACCTCTTTATTTCTCCCGGCCACAATTACTATGGTCGGCACGGGAAAGGGTCGGAGGATCACGAGATTCTCGATCGGGAGGAGATCGAGTGTGTCGCGGGACGAGGGCTCGTCGATGATCGTTTTTTCGACTACAAGGAGGACTACAAGGGACAACTCACTCTTTTTGATTACGCCGCCTATGGACGGGTGATGAGCGAGTTCGGAATTCCCGAATTAGAGCCGAGCGCTTTTCGGCGGAACGTGATCGTCAAAGGCGCTGATTTGAACGATTTGATTGGAAAAAGCTTTCGGCTTGGCGGAATCGAGTTATCGGGAAGTGAAGAGGCGAAGCCTTGTTACTGGATGGACGAAGCCTGTGCACCGGGAGTCGAAAAATTCCTTCGCGGGTCTGGCGGGCTGCGATGCCGGATTAAGACCAGCGGGACTTTGACCAAGGGAATGCAACCACTTGAAATGCTTTAAAAATGGCTTCGGAAGAAATGCGCTACGGGATGTTGGGCGAGGACAACTCGTCCATGGAGGAGAAACTTGCCAAGTATTCCGGCGAGGTCGGTTGGGGATATCTCAAGGAGCATTATCAAAATGGCGTCCTGTTTTTTGCAGACCAAGGGTTGTCTCTGGAGGAAGTGGGTGCTGCCATTTCGAAAGACGAAACCGCGAAGGTGAAGGCTTGGTTGAAATCGGCCGACCTTGTCAAAATCGTAGAAATTCACGCCATGCAATGGGAGGGCTCGGAGCAGCAGTTTGAGGCTCTGGTGGTTTCTCCGTTTGTCCTTTGCCGACCAATTTTCTAATATGCTCACCCAGTCACAACTTGTGGAGCTTTTGGCCGACCATGGCCAGCCTTCCTATCGGGCCACCCAGATTCTTGACTGGATTTTTAAGAAACGCGCGAAGTCGTGGGATGAGATGACCAACCTTCCGGAGTCGCTTCGTGAGGATTTGGCTGGAAAATATCCACTGCGGCCACTCAAGCACACCTTGACGAAGGGGTCGAAGGACACCACGAGGAAGTTCCTTCTGGAGCTTGGAGACGGCCGGTATATTGAAACCGTTCTTATTCCGGCTTCGCCCGCGCTTTATGGTGAGCGATCTGACCGTCATACCCTGTGCGTTTCGTCGCAGATTGGGTGTGCTTACGGTTGCAAGTTCTGTGCCTCGGGACTCGATGGTTTCACCCGGAATCTCTCCGCGGCAGAAATCGTTTCCCAAATTATTTTGGCCGAGGAACTATCGGGGGAGAAGGTGAATAACCTCGTATTCATGGGGATGGGGGAGCCTCTTGCCAATTTCAAAAACCTCTGTGTCGCTCTTGAAATGATCACCTCGGATTGGGGACTCAAAATCGGAGGTCGTCGCATCACGGTGTCGACGTCAGGCTTGGTTCCACAAATCAAGAATCTTGCGGAATTACCCCAGCAGATTCGGCTCGCGATTTCGCTCCATGGTCCAGATGATGAAACGCGCGATAAAATCATGCCGGTGAACCGTAAGTTTCCGGTTGGTGAGCTTTTCGGAGCGCTGCGGGTCTGGAATTCGAAGAAAAACCAGAAGATCACTCTGGAATACATCCTTATCGATGGGATCAATGCAGATCCAGAGCACGCCATGATTCTCGCCAAACGGGCGGCCTCGATCAAAGCAAAGGTAAATCTGATACCCTATAATAAGGTGGAGGGCCTGGAGTGGGTGAGACCTTCCGACACCGCTTGCCGGAAGTTTCAAAATGTCCTGACCCAAGCCGGAATTTCGGCAACTTTGCGTCTCGAAAAAGGCCATGATATCGATGCCGCGTGCGGTCAGCTTCGCCTCAAAAAAGAGAAAGGAACCCTTTGAGAGAGGGAGAATCAGGGACTTTTTCCTTTTCTCGTGGCACAGTAAACGCTTCGCTCTCCGTGCCTGCGATCATGAAAACCTCCCTGATTCTTTTACTAACCGCACTCTCGACTGTCGTGGCAGCAGGGCAGGTGAGCATTTCACTAAAGGTGGATCGCCGCCAATACCTTAAGCACGAGCCGGTTACGGCGGTTGTGACAATTACGAATCGAAGTGGTAGGGAGCTCGAATTTGCAAGCAAGCTCGAGGGCTCCATCGCTCACAGCTGGCTTGATTTCAGCATGCGGGACTCAGGTGGTCGTGCCATGCAGAAACGCCATAACAAGGTTTTTCAGCGTGCGGTGATTCCGGCAGGCAGGAGTATGTCTCGCCGGGTGCACCTGAGCGGAATGTTTAGTGTGGCCAAGGTCGGCAATTTCTCGGTGACAGCCCATGTCCGCCGCCCGGGAATTGACGAAGCCAGCTACACCTCTAATTCGGGTCACTTTACGGTTGGGAGTGGAAGCACTCTTCATAGTGTGCCTTTTGGTGTTCCCAACAGCGCGTTTCCAAAGCGGGAGTATAATGTTCTGACGTTTAATGACGGGAATAAAACTGCGATTTACACCCAGGTGATGGACACAAATACAGGCATTTCACTTTCGACTTACCGTCTCAGTGAGTATCTGGGATTTGTGAAGCCACGAATGGCACTGGACCGCAAGAATCACCTTCACGTCCTCTATTTGGCCAGCCCTGAAGTCTTTGTGCACGCTACGATAGACCAAGATGGCAGGCACACCGGAACCGAGTATTTTAAGAGAGCCTCGGGCAGTAAGCCGCATTTTGTGGAGTTTTCCGACGGACAGGTCGTAGTGGCTGGGGCCATCAAATATGACCCTGCAAAGGAGGCTAAGGATGCTCCAAAAGCCCGGCGGGCATCCGAGCGCCCCGAGTAGTTTTATTTGTTGGCAGAAAAAGATTGTCGGGATTATCAATATTTTTTAAAAATTAATCGAACTAAGATTTTCACATCATGAGATCATTCCTCACTTCACTTATCTTACTTTCAGTTGCCACTCTGTATGCGTCTGCGGGCACCTTCAACACGGTCGTAATTGATGCGGGGCACGGTGGACGGGACACTGGTGGTAGCTACGGTAAAGTTTATGAGAAATGGCTCGCTCTCGATACCGCAATGCGCGTTGAGAAGAAGTTGAAAGCCAAAGGTTACAAGACGGTTATGACCCGCCGAAGTGACAACTTCATTACCCTCCCGGGACGGGCAAAAATTGGCAATCGTTACCCGAACTCGATTTTTGTAAGCATTCACTATAACTTCACCTGGAAGCGTGGTGTTTCCGGTCTCGAGACATTTTATTGCTCGCCCCGCTCCAAGCCTCTTGCGGCTGCTGTTCAAAAGGGAATGCTCGGCGTGGTCAAGTCGGTCAATCGCGGTGTCAAGTACGCCCGCTACTATGTTATCCGCCACGCTCAAAATCCTGCCATCCTCGTGGAAGGCGGATTTGTTTCGAATTCGAGGGAGCGCGGTCGCACCAAAGAAGGTTGGTATCGTGAAGCCATCGCCGACGGCATCGTCAATGGAATCTCGGAATACAAGAGTCTTCGTCTTCGCGGCGAGGCTTACTAGGTCTTGGTTGGAAATAATACCGGTGGACTGGAACGAACGTTACCGAACCGGCGACACTCCATGGGAGAAAGGGAAGCACCATCCGGGGCTTCCTTTTTTGTTATCGACTCATCAAAATTTGGTCGAGAGTTCGCGAAGCATTCTGGTTCCAGGCTGCGGATTTGGACATGATGCCCGTTTGATAGGGGAGACTGCCAGGGGGGATATTCTCGGTTTGGATATTGCCGACGAGCCCATCCGGCGTGCGCGAGAGAAGTCGAATCGTGAGAGGACGAGTTGGGAGGTTGGCGATCTCTTTGTATGGCAAGGTGAGTACGATCTGGTGTTTGAGCACACTTGCTTCTGTGCCATCCCGATTGATCACCGCGAGGATTATGTCTCGGCCATGGCCTCATTGATTCCAAAATGCGGGCATCTTCTCGGGATCTTTTTTCTCAATCCGGACCACGAAGGCGAAGATGGTCCGCCCTTTGGCGTGACGGTTGCAGAGCTTGAACGGTTTTTCTTGAACGATTTTGAATTGCATTGGGCAGAACCTCCGAACCAAACTTTTTCTTCCCGCGAGGGAGAAGGAAGGGAGCTCTGTATGTTATGGCGAAGAAGGGAATGATGACAATGTTTCCCGATGATGGTTACAGGCTGCCAGGACGATCAGGCGAATGAGGTCAAGGAATCGGAACAAGTTCAGGATAAGCCCGGGACCGAAAGGCAGGAAGCATCGACAAAATTTCCACCGGTTGGGACTGCCATTCCGTTCAGAATCCCAGAGTAAACCCGTGGGCTCTCGTTTTGTGAAAGCATGTTTTCTCCATCAATCACGAAGACGCCGATCTCGATTCCAAATGCAATGAGCAGAAGGCTGGGAATACTGGTTGTTCGGTTTATTGCGATTAGAGAGACAAGTGTGCCTCAACCTTATGAGAAGGCTTGAGTCGTTCTTTTGGAGGAGGCTATCGAGACGGTCTGGGTCGCTGCGAGGAAAATCCCGCTGAAGACTGCTTGCGCGATCATGGCGTTACGGAAGAAAGTCCAGGTTGGAGCATATCCGGGAAGGCCGGTCCAAAGCGCCTGGCCCAGTGTGGCGAGTGACTTCGGTGCGTAGAGGGGATCAAGGGCCCAGCTCAGGGTGTTGGTGATCAGATAGAATGCGACTGCTGCGAGAATTGAACCTGCGAAGGTTTTGACCGCAGAGCTGTTACGGAAAAATCTCGCTAATCTGACTATGGCGGCGAAGCCGAAAGCGGGAACAATCATTTCCGCTCCCATCGGGTAACCCTGCATGATGCTGGTAATTGGATAACTAATGAGCCAAACCGCTGAGGCAAGAATCACGCCACGAAGGCCAAAGAGAGCCATGCCGCAAAAGAAGAGGGCCCCAAGAGGTTGAAGATTCCCGAACAATTCTGAATTTTGAGCTCCAATAATTCGGGCCGAGATCAAGACTAAGGCAAAGACGATGACAGGAAGTACTCGCTGCATAACTGAAGTCTAAAGCTAATAGGCGGAGAATGAAATTCCAGATTTTGTATTCTTTTTAGTAGGCCGGGTGGGGTAGAACATCCAGATGAGATGGTTCAAATCCGTGGTCTTACTCATTTCTCTTATGATGGGGCTTTGCGCCGACTCCCGCCCCAACGTTGTTGTTTTTCTTTCGGACGATCAGGGATGGGGGGATTTGAGTCACTCGGGAAACAAAGATCTGAAGACTCCGCATATTGATTCGTTGGCACGCGAAGGGGTGAGCTTCGACCGATTTTTCGTCTGTCCGGTTTGTTCGCCGACTCGTGCGGAGTTTCTGACCGGGCGCTACCACCCGCGCTCGAATGTCTATTCTACTTCGGCAGGCGGGGAGAGAATGGATCTCGATGAAACGACGATCGCCGACCTCTTCCAAAAGGCAGGCTACGCCACGGGGGCGTTTGGAAAGTGGCACAATGGGATGCAGTTTCCCTATCATCCGAATGGGCGGGGCTTTGATGAGTTTTATGGATTCTGCAGCGGCCACTGGGGAAATTACTTCTCTCCCATGCTGGAACGGAATGGTGAGATAGTGAAAGGCGAGGGATTTTGTATCGATGATTTTACGAGCCAGGCGATGACCTTCATGGAGAAGTCGAAGGCGGCGGGTAAACCGTTTTTCAGCTATCTGCCCTATAATACTCCGCACTCGCCGATGCAGGTTCCGGATGCTTACTGGGAGAGATTTGCGAAGAAGAAGCTCACGATGAAACAAGGTGACCTTCACCTCCGCTGCGCTCTGGCGATGTGCGAAAACCTCGATGACAATGTCGGCCGGATTCTTTCCAAGTTGGAGGATCTTAAAATCGCCCAGAATACCATCGTTGTGTGGTTCCATGATAATGGCCCGAATGGGAAGCGCTGGAATGGTGGAATGAAGGGCCGAAAGGGATCGGTTGAAGAAGGGGGCTGCCGGAGTCCCTTGTTCATTAAGTGGCCGAGCGGGATCAAGAAGGGACTGCGCGTTGAGAAGATCGCCTCGGCCCGTGATTTGTTGCCGACTTTGTGTGAACTCGCGGGAATCGAGGCCTCTCCGCCGAAGCCTCTCGATGGCGACAGTTTAGTTCCATTGATTAAAGATCCGAAAGCCGAATGGGAAGACCGGATTCTGGTGAGTCAGTGGAAGAATAAGTTTGGAGTGCGATCCCAAGCCCATCGACTCGGTGAGAAAGGGGAGCTCTTCGATATGGTAGCAGATCCGGCGCAACTCAAGCCGATCAAGAACGAAAAAGCGTCCCGCAAGTTGAAGCAAGCCTTGGCAAGATACAAGAAAGAGGTTCTTAAGGGATATGGCGGAGCAAAGGACGAGCGGGCCTTTGTGATGGCGCACCCTGGTTCGCGGATGACGCAGCTTCCGGCCCGCGACGCCGTGGCGACCGGTGGGGTAAAGCGGTCAAATCGTTACCCAAACGATTCCTACTTTGAGAGCTGGAAATCAACCGATGACCGGATCATCTGGAGAGCCGAAGCAGGAGAGTCCGGACAATTTGAAGTAGAAATCTTCTATGCCGCCCGGAGTGGTGGGTCGAGATATCGACTTTCGTTCCATGGGAGCGAGTTGGATTTTGAAATCCCGAAGGCCCATAATGTTCCAAAGCTGGGAGCGGAGGAGGATCGTTCACCGCGAAACGAATCCTACACCAAGGACTGGAAACGTTTGAAGGTCGGCCGTATCAAACTGAGCCAGGGGAAAGGTGATCTTGTCCTGAGGGCGCTTAAAATTTCAGGGGAAGAAGCGATGGAATTCCGTCTCCTGACTCTGAGGAAGGTCAAATGAGGAGTGTTTACTTTATGAGGCCAAGGTAGTTTGGAACGTCATCTTGAGCAAAAAGGGCAGCTGCTCTTCAGGGGAGTTGCTCTTTTTGTGATTCTGGGAGCCCTGCACTCGTGGCATGGATTTGCCGTTACGGGTGGAGCGATCGCAGGAATTGGAATCGTCGCTTTGTTAGCCGCCATGCTTTCAGCCTGGCTGACTTCCTCAGGTTCGCCGGTTAGGTTTCGCTAACGGGCTTGCAGGATTTTCTCAGTCTCGAGTCCGGTCAGAGCCTTGAGCCCCTTGATCATGCGGGCGAGGATGAATCCGCCGACAACAAGGAGGGGAACGCCGATGACCAGGAAGCCCCAGCCGGTGATACGTCCGACGTCTTCGTTGTAAAGCTCTTTCCAGTTCCCTGCCGTGGGATCGAGATCGTGGAGAAAGTAGTAGGCGAGGCCGAGATTCATGGCTGCTGAAAGGCAGAAGGAACCAAAAAAGAGAAGAGTGGAGGACCAGAGGAGTTTTCCGAGTTCGGTTTCCTTGCCGCTTTCCTTCACCTTTTTATTGATGCGACCGTGATCAAAGATGGCGTCATTGTAGACAAAGGCGTTAAATAGCGGGGTCGCTGAGCGATGGGTAATTAGAAAGAGAGAGCCAAGAATAAGTGGCTGAACGGCTTCCTTAATTCCGAAAAGGAGCGGTGCGTTTTTGCGGGTTTCGGGATCATCACCTGAAAAGAGGTAGATGGTGATAAGCCCGGTCAGGAGGACGTTGAAAACACCGACTGCAGAAAAAGTATTGAGCTTTTTGTGCTGAATGAAGTGCCAGATCCCGTAAGCGAGTGGAATGGCGATGGCCAGTCCCATGGCGATGTAGGGCCCGAGATGCCAGGTTTCGTCTCCATCTTTGCTGCAATGACTCAGGATGAGCACGGGAAGGATGACGTTGACGATAATATCGGTCAGAGGATTATCCTGTTTTTTCGCGGCAGGGGTGAGTGCTTCTTTGGAGTCAGTCATTGGGAAAATTTTGATGAGATGAATCGAAAAGGGCCCGCTCGCTAGCGGGCCCATTGAAAATTGGAATAGAAGAGAAGCTCTAGGAAGAGTAGATGCTGTTTCCGGATGAGCGGAGCTCGTCGCAAGCCTGCTTCATGCGGTCGCAGAGGGACTGCTCGGCTTTCTTGAGATAGCTGCGGGGATCGTAGCACTTTTTGTTGCCGACCTCGCCATCGATTTTGAGCATGCCTTCGATGTTCTCACACATATGAGTAACGATTGGGCGGGAGAAAGCGTATTGGGTGTCGGTGTCGATATTCATTTTAACCACTCCATAATCGAGCGTTTCCTGAAGGTCCTCGGGAGAGGTTCCGGAACCTCCATGAAAGACGAGGTCCATTTCAGCTTCGGGTCCGTATTTGTCGGTGACAACTTTTTGGCCATCGCGCAGAATGGTCGGTTTCAGTTTGACCGAGCCCGGTTTGTAGGAGCCGTGAACGTTGCCAAAGGTGGCGGCAAACATGAAGCGGCCGATGGGGCTCAGCGTTTCGTAAACCTGCATCATGTCCTCAGGCGTGGTGTAGAGCTTCTCGGCAGGAAGGCCGGAAGTGTCATGACCGTCTTCTTCTCCGCCAACGCAGCCAGCTTCGATCTCAAGAATGATGTTGAGCTCGACGCACTCCTTGAGGAGTTCGGCGGAGATCTTCATATTTTCGTCGAGGTCGACAACCGATCCATCAAACATGTGGGATTGGAAAAGCGGACCCTTGCCGCCGGCGATGCGTTTACGGGAAGCGTCGAGGAGGGGGCGAAGGAAGGAATCGACCTTTTCGGGGTGACAGTGATCGGTGTGAAGAGCGACGAGAATGTCGTATTTCTCAGCGAGGGTGTGGACAGCTTCAGCGAGAACTATGGCTCCGAACGCAGCATCACCGACGGCGGTGCCGGAGGCGAATTGACCACCTCCGGTCGAGACCTGAATGATGCCGTCTGATTTTGCTTCAGCAAAAGCCTTGAGGGCTCCATTGGCGGTGGTAAGAGAGGTAATGTTGATGGCGGGATACGCATATCCACCCTTTTGGGCGGCATCGAGCATCTGAGCGTACTGTTCTGGGGTCGCGACTGGCATGACTGCGAGGGAGTTAACCTAGATCGGTGGGGCTGGCAAGGATGGTCTTGTGCCATCCCGGAAACCCTAAGCTGGCGCTTTCAAGAACGCCTCACTAGTCTGCCCGCATGAGCATCGTTGGAGTGATTTTCCTTCTCGTCCTTGGCTACTCTTGTTCCTCCAACCGGAAGGCGATTTCCTGGCGGACGGTGGGTGGGGCATTTGGAATTCAGGTGGCTTTTGCGGTTTTTGTTTTAGCAACGCCGTGGGGGCAATGGTCCCTAGGTAGGCTAACGGACGGGGTAAATGCTTTGATCGGTGCCGGGGGGGAAGGGATTGCTTTTATGTTTGGTGATTTAGCCAATCCCGGAGGAACCATTGGTGGGGTTTTTGCGTTCTTTGTGCTTCCGGTGATTATCTTTTTCTCCGCACTGATCTCGGTGCTTTATTATCTAAAGATCATGCAGATCATCATTCTGGTTGTGGGTGGAGGACTGAGAAAGGTGCTTGGCACAAGCCGCGCGGAATCGTTTTCGGCGGCTGCAAATATCTTTGTGGGGCAGACCGAGGCACCTTTGGTGATTAAGCCGTATCTGTCTAGAATGACCCATTCCGAGTTGTTTGCCGTGATGGTGGGCGGTTTGGCAAGTATCGCAGGCTCGGTGTTGGCAGGATACCAAAAAATGGGGGCTGATACCGGGCATTTGATTGCAGCTTGTTTCATGGCTGCGCCGGGCGGCTTGCTTTTTGCAAAGCTCATCATCCCGGAAACGGGAAAGGTGATGGATGGGAAGCTGGAATTGGCGGACGGGGATGAGAAGCCGGAGAATGTTTTTGATGCGGCCGCGCTGGGGGCATCGAGCGGGCTGAAGTTGGCTCTCAACGTAGGGGCGATGTTGCTGGCATTTGTGGGCTTGATTGCAGTGGTCAATCTCTTCTTCGGTGAAGTGGGTGGTTGGTTTGGCGATCCCGATTTCAGTCTTGAGAAGTTGCTCGGCTGGATCTTTGCGCCGGTGGCCTACTTGATTGGAATCAACGGCGGGGAGATCCAGCAAGCAGGCAGCCTCATCGGGCAGAAGGTGGTTGTGAATGAGTTCGTGGCCTTCGGGAGTTTCGAGGCAATGAAGGAAAGTCTGAGCCCCAAAACCCAGGGTGTCGTGACGTTTGCGTTGTGCGGTTTTGCGAACCTGTCATCGATTGCTATCTTGTTGGGAGGCTTGGGAGTGATGGCGCCGGGCAGGAGAAAAGAAATCGCCAGAATGGGATTGAAGGCGGTCTTTGCTGCGACTTTGGCAAATCTAATGAGCGCGACTTTGGCGGGGCTGCTTCTGTAGCTTCAAAACGTGACATGCTTTTGAAATTTCGGGCTGTCATGGGCTCATATGGGAGGCATAGTGCTCTTATGAGCCGCACACTTACAATCGTTTTAGGGGCTATTTTGTCTGGTCTTGTCCTTGGCGACGTCGTCATCAATGAAATATCAGCCACGCACACCCCTCGTAATCTGCGGTGGGATGGGAATGATCAAGCTTATGTGGGGGCAGGACCGGCGTGGTGGTCGACCTCGTTCGATGACTCAAGGTGGAATTCGGGAAATTTGCCGATGGGGTATTCGCTGGGAAGCATATCCACGGATTTGGGTCCGGATCTACGAAATATTTCGCCTTCATTCTATGTGCGGAAGACTTTTGATGCGTCTGCTTCCGATGTGTCCTCTGCTGCCCCTATGATCCTGAGTATCAATTACAATGATGGGTTTATCGCCTGGATCAACGGGGTGGAAGTGGCCCGGCGAAATATGGGCGCGGTGAAGGCTCACATTTACCACGATCAGGTGACGCATCGTGTTAGCACCTCGGGCACGACCAATGAGTTGATTACCTTGCCGGTGGCTTCTGGATTGTTGATGGAAGGCGAAAATGTGATCGCGGTTCAGATCAATAATCACACGCTGACGGGTAATATGCGGCTTGATATGTCACTACGGATTAATGAGCCGTCGGGTGTCGATCCTCAGCTCTTTTCATCGGGTGGCACCGTGACTTACCTACCCGGGTTACGTGAACCAACGGCAGGTCTGGTCGACCCCGCGACGCCTTCGGAAGATCCCTCGGATTGGATTGAACTTTATAATAGCGGGCCGGATTCCGTGGATCTTGAAGGCTGGAGTCTGAGTGATGATTTGACGGAGCCTCTCAAGTGGACCTTTCCCCCGGGAACAACAATACCGGCGGAAGGATATTTGGTGGTATTGGCGGATGATCCTGATGAACCGATTTCGGGGGCGAATTTTTTACATGCGAATTTTAAATTGAGTGCGGGTGGCGAGTGCTTGGGGCTATATGATGCAGGAGGAAATACTGTTTCTCAAATTGCACCTGAGTTTCCACGGCAGTTTCCAAACTACAGCTATGGCCATGCCGGTGATGGACAATGGCGATATTTTGAGACGCCAAGTCCGAAAAATCCGAATTCCGGGACTGGTTTTATAGGAAAGACTGATGCTCCCGACTTTAGTCAAAAGGGTGGCTTTTATGATGGTGCTATTGCAGTGACTCTCACTTCGATGACGCCCGGGGCATTGATTCGTTATACTACCGATGGCACTGAACCGACGCTTGCAAACGGTAGTGATTACATGTTGCCGCTTTCGTTGAATCCTATCAATTCCAGGCGAGGGCATGTGATCCGAGCTCGAGCCTTTGCGGACGGCTATATTGCCTCGAATATCAAGACGCATACTTTTTTGATTAATCAGGATGCACGGGTGAAGACAAGCCCTGCCTTGGTGTATGCAGGTGATCCCCAGCGGTCCCTTTATGACCCATTCGGGGCGTTGGCAATCAACGGGGGCTCTTATCCGAACAACCGATGGCAGGCGTCGGGCATTTTTGATTACAACAACGTCATTAATCGAGGTCGTGCGTATGAACGCCCGATTCACGCCGAGTATTATTTTCAGGATGGTTCCGTCGGATTTCGAACAGATGTTGGGTTGAGGATCGCGGCAAGTAGTTTTAGCCGCCCGCGGATGCAGTTGAGCCGGACATCGGCTTCTCCCTGGCCGGATCAACCGGTTCAGAAGCCTTCCTTCAATCTCTACTTCCGCGATGATTATGGAAATCCATCTGTCGATCTGCCTTTGAATGGTCCTGCGCGCACTTTTAGCCGCTATGAGCGATTTCGAATTAGGGCGGGAAAAAATGACATCCGAAACCCCTTCATTATCGATGAGTTGTTCCGGCGTCTCAGCTCGGACATGGGAAATGGTGCCAGCCTTGGCGTCATCAACAGCCTATATGTGAACGGAGATCTCAAGGGATACTACAATATGGTGGAGCGACTTCGTGAACCCTTCTTTCGTTCCCTTCACGGCAATGATGATGACGCCGAGTGGGATGTTCTGCAATTCGAGGGGAACGATAATATTGCTGAAGGCGACAAGACGGCCTGGGACGATATGATCAACCGGTTAAACGCGACGAGGACTGTGCAAAACTGGCAGAGGGTGCTTGAGATCGCTGACGTCGAGAATATGGCGAACTATTATCTCCTCAATATTTATGGGGCGACCTGGGATTGGCCTCATAACAACTGGGTTGCTGCCAAGGAAAGATCCTCCGAAGGTCGTTACCGCCTCTATGTTTGGGATGCGGAGGGTGCCATGAATAATGCCGGCAATCGACCGGTGTCACAGGAAATGATACGCACTTATATTCTGGGCACTTCCACGGGACAGAATGGACAAACCGGCACCCGGGGGGAGTTGCGCGATTTGTGGAGAGGACTTAATCGATGGGAGGAATTTCGATTGTTATTTGCTGACCAAATCCAGAAGCATCTCTTCAACGGCGGGATTTTGGATGACCGTGATCAGCTAAATTCACACATCCGGAAACGCTTTGACGGACTTGAGGATGAATTCGAAGATTTACTGCGATTAATTGGAAACCAGTCAGTGGACAGGGGCGATTTTTTACGTTGGATTAACCCGTCGATTGGGCGCCGTCGTTACCTTTTTGGCCCGGTGCGTGAGGACTTTCGGGACAACAATTTGTGGCCGGAGATTTCACCGCCAGCTTTCAGCCAATTTGGAGGCACAGTGTCCGATGGGTATCCGTTGCTCATCACCAATGAAAGTGCCACGCTCTACTATACCACCGATGGATCAGATCCAAGGCTAGTCGGAGGAACTCCCAATCCCGGGGCGATTTCACAGCCGGGTGGCCTGCAAGACGAGGTGTTGATTGAGGAGGGGTCGACCTGGCGGCACAACGCAACGGAGGGAGATTTGGGAGCCGCATGGCGCCTTCTGGATTTCGATGATGGTCAGTGGGAGGGTGGGCCTGCTCCTCTTGGGTATGGTGGAATCTCAAGTGGAGGAGTCACTGTTGAAATTGCAACAGACGTCAATAGTGTCCGTCCAAGACAACCCACCAGCTACTTCCGAAAGACTTTTAAGATAGACGATCCGGCTGCATACTTATCGCTAGAGGTAAGCCTCTTGGTTGATGGTGGGGCTGTGATTTATTTGAATGGGGTGGAAGCGTTTCGTGGCTCCAACATTCCTGCACCATCGGATTATCTGTCCACACCAAGTTCTGACACTGACGATGGCAATGAGGCGGACTATACCGCTTATTCCATCGATCCCGCTCTGTTGATCAGTGGCTCGAACATTATCGCGATCGAACTTCATAATGCTCCGGGTAATAGCGACATGGCCCTTGATGTTGGCTTGCGTGGTAAGCGTGCTGCAGATGGAAATCTTCCCTTCTTTTTAAACGAACCAGTCACCATCAAAGCGAGGAGTTTTGAGAATGGTGAATGGAGTGCGGTGACTTCAGCAAGCTTCACAGTCGATTCAGTTCCGGCCACTTCGAAGAATCTCGCGATTGCCGAAATTCTCTACAATCCCATTGGTGCCAACCAAGCCGAGGTCGATGCCGGTTTTGATGATGGCGATTTCTTCGAGTTCATCCGCCTGGAGAATTTTTCACAAGAGGCAATAGATCTCAGACCGGTCCGTTTGACTGACGGAGTTTTCTTCGATTTCGCAGACTCGGATATCCGGGTTCTTGGTCCGAAGGGGAAGCTTCTCTTGGTGAAGAATATCGAGGCCTTCCGTGTCCGTTACGGCACCGGGTTTGATAATCTGATTGTCGGGGAATACTCCGGGCAGCTTTCAAATGGAGGTGAACAGTTGAGGATGATTGGCCAGGATGATGAGGTCATGCATGAGTTCAGTTATGACAATGTTTCTCCCTGGCCGGATCTTTCTTTGCTCGATGGCTATTCAATTCAAATTATTGATCGAGCAGGGGATCACGGTGACGCGGTCAATTGGAGGGTTTCGAGTTCCGAAGGTGGTTCCCCGGGCGGTCGATTGGATTTTGCCTCGTGGCAAGCCAGTGTCTTTTCGGAAGCTGATTTATCAAATCCCGGGATTTCGGGTGAGAATGCCGATCCCGATCACGATGGTTGGAGCAACTTTTTCGAGTTTGCAATGGGTTCATTTCCGCTTTCCGCGTCAAGTTCGCCGGGTGAGTTGACGAGCGAAATTAAACAGATTGACGGGGAAAATTATCTCACGGTGACAGTTACTCGTGCGCCGGGAGAAAGAGCGGTTCGATTGGTTGCGCAGGCGAGCAGGGATCTTTCTAGTTGGAGTGATGATGGAGTATTGGTTCTCCCCGGGGTGGTCTCTGGAGATGGTTCGGTAACTTCTACCTATCGTCATCCGGCGCCGATTGGGAATGGCGGGGCCTATCTCCGACTCAAGGCGATTACGGAGTAATAAATTACCGATCAAGCGAAATCGCTTCGGCGTAAGCGAGCTCTCCCGTGCGTCCATGGTAGTACTGGAAAATAATCTGCGGATGAGGGTAGGCGACGAGACGCTTGCCTCCCAGCTCCTGCGGCATGTTGAAGACGTTGTTGACCTGAACGATGCAGAAGTAGGGGTATAGCCTCTGGAGCCTTTCGAGGTCGGGGAGAATATAGGAGCTCCAGCGGATGTCACATTCGCGCGGGCCCCAGTCGAAGATCCCGGTCGCCGGGCGATCCATTTCGTCGTTTTTTGGAACGTGGTTTACGCTGTTGTGCGGGCCACAGCAAAACTCCCAGACATTGTCAGTAATTTTGATGGCAAAGCTGTTGTGCAGGTCGCCTGTCATCACGAAGACTTTTCTCCCAAGTTTGTCCCATTCATTGATTAGTTGCTCGCGTTCGTTCAGAAATCCAGTCCAGGCTTCTTCCTTGTTCCCTGCCGCCTCAAAGCCGCCTGCACCGCTGTGGGGAATCATGAAAGGAACGGTGGAAGTGAGGAAAAAGAAGTCGGCATCGCTTTCCTTCATGGATTTAAGCAGCCATTCCCGCTGGGTCTTTCCAAGCATGGAAACTCCTTCTTTGCCGCGGTCAGTGACGTCGTGCATGTCGCGTGATCCCCGGGTATCGAGAAGAAAGAACTCACAATTCGCAACGCGGAATTTTCCATAGGAACTCCGTCCGATTGAGTAGGTAACTTCGTCGGTGATTTTTGCGGGCATGTGTAGTTCCAGAGTGTGTGCGTCGATGACCTTGGTGATTTGGTAAACATAAGAGTTTTTATGCCCTTCGTCGTTGTCAAACTTGAGATCGTTCACTCCAGCCTCCGGAGTTCCCCAGTGGACGTGAAGCGTGCCCATTTTTTTAAGCGGAAGCTTGGTGAAGTCGGTGGAGGTGTCGACGAGGAAATTGCTGCCGGCGGTCATTTCTCCTTTGGCTGCGTGGACTCTTTCAGGATGCTCGACAGGGTTGGCCCACCCCAGATAGTCGAACCAGGCCCGCGTTCCGATGTCGCGAAAGACAGTGCGGCGGTGGCGCTTGCCAATTTCGGCGGAGCCCCAGATGTCGTTGACGAGTTCGTGGTCATCGAAGGTGAAATAGCTCGGGACATTGCGATGCCACTGGGCCAGTTCATTCCCCCGGCTGAGGTAAAGTTTGTAGTTCTCCCAAACTCCGACGATGGAGGGCATTGTTTGCACGGTTGGGGGTAGGGTTGACTGCCCCTGGACAAGGCGCCAGGCTTCAGGCGGGTAGGTACGAAGCTCTTCGTAGAGCCAGTCTCCGTTCATGATGTGGAAGTGGGTTTTGTCCGACCAGTCAAGGTTGAGATTCTCGTAAACCGGAGAGCGGTGGCCAATTCCGTGGAGCGGGTTTTGATTGGCGCAGGAACCGACCTCAAAGCGGAAGTTGAAGAGGCCTTTTGGGTTGTATTCGGGGTTCCGGCTTTCTTCAGCCGAAGGCAGGGTCAGGAAGGTTCCGGGGAGTCCGTGGGGATTGTCCTTCACATGGATTTGGTAGTGATAGCGGGTGTCTCCTTTGAGGCCGACCAAGTTGGCGACTCCGGTATTATCCCGATCGATCTCGGTTTTTGCGGGGAGACTTGATTGATTCAAATGAGAGGGATCCGTGCCGAACTTGACGATGAATTCGCCCGGTTCCGAGGTCCGTCCCCAAACGGCGACCGAGTTGCTGGTGGGTTTTCCCAGCATCGGTCCGTGCGTGAGCCTAATGGGATCCCGGTGGGCTTTGACTTGAAGAAAAAGAGAGATGGTAAGAAGCGAAATCAGTCTCAACATGTCGAGAGAGTGGCAGATTGAGTGAAGAATGCACCGAGATTCCGTAGGCGACATAATCTTGCCCGTGGCGCGGGTGGCGGGTAGCTTCCCGTCATGGCGTTTACGGTGGCCAAAGCATTTGACCTCATCTCGGCGGCCCACGAGCGGGGACGGCTTGCTCACGCCTTTTTGGTAACTGGTGCGAAAGGAAGCGGGAAGGAAGAGCTTTCCGCAAAAATGGCTCATCTCCTGAATGGGAAACAGGATGAGGGTGACGACCTTTGGGGAGAGCCCGTGGCGGTTGAGGCTCCATCGCTCGACGACCAGGAAGGGGAATACATCCGGGTAGTGCGGCCTCGATCAAAGTCCCGGCAAATCGCGGTGGATGACATTCGTGCGCTCGAAAAGATGATGAATCAATCGTCGCCGGAGGGAACGTGGAAGATCGGAGTGATTGTTGATGCCGACCGGATGGGGGACTCGGCGGCCAATGCCTTTTTAAAGACCCTGGAGGAGCCACCGCGCGAAAGCATTTTGTTGTTGCTGTCCAGCGAGCCTGAGAAGCTGCTGGCCACGATATGGTCGCGCTGTGTGCACCTTTCTTTGGCCGCGACACCGGGAGCCGAGAGGCCGGAGCAGGTTCAGCGGATCCTGCCCCTTTTGGAAAGTGTCACGCGGGAAGGGATTGGAGAGCTGGAAACCGGACTTGCGATCAAGGCGGGGCTCGAGAACCTGCTGCGTGACCGGAAGGTAGAGATTGAGAAAGGATACGCGGCCTTGTTGAAGGAAGACAAGGTGAAGTATCAGAAGATTGTCGACTCCAAGTGGATGGATGACCGGGAGAAGATGTATCTTGCCCAGGCATCCGCGGATTACCTCGGAGAGCGGGCGTTGATGATTGAGACCATCCATGCCTGGGTGGGAGATTTGCTTCGACTGAAAGCCGGCGGTGAAGGCCTTGAGTTCCCCGAGTATATGGAGGTGATGGGAAAAGCGGTGGAGGACGAAGATTTAGACGTGCTATTGCGACGGGTTGCGGCCATGGAGGAGCTGCGACGGCTGTTGGAAACAAATGTCGTGGAGGCGCTCGCACTTGAGGTTTCCTTAATGAATACCTTTGGAAAGATTACCGCATGAAAAGAGATAAATCATTTGTCGACCACATCCGAGTTCACTGCCGTGCCGGAAACGGGGGCCATGGAGCGGTGAGTTTTCGAAAGGAAAAGTTTGTTCCCCGTGGCGGTCCTGATGGGGGTGACGGCGGCAATGGCGGGAAGGTGAAATTGGTGGTGGATGGGAACACCGACAATCTTCGGAATTTTCATTATGATCCGAAGCTGTATGCGGAAGACGGAGCTCATGGGCAAAGTTGGAAGCGGCATGGGCGGGACGGCAAAACCAAGATTGGGCGTGTGCCGCCCGGGACGGTTGTTTACCGGAGCCCGGCTGTCGACATCCAGGAAGCGGTTGAAATGGAGCGAAGCGAGGAAGGAGTGGATCTCGTTCCGGTTTGCGATTTGACCGAGGAGGGACAGGAGTTTGTCTTACTTGAGCCCGGAAAAGGGGGACGGGGAAATTTTCATTTTCGGAGTGCCACGAATCAGGTCCCGCAAGAGCGGGAGTTGGGGACGGAGGGCGACCAGGCGGTATTTTATTTCGAACTCAGGAGGATCGCGGATGTGGGGCTGGTCGGGTTTCCCAATGCCGGCAAGTCGACGCTCCTGGGAAAAATTTCGGCTAAGCAACCCAAGGTGGCGTCCTATCCGTTTACCACTTTGACCCCTCAGATCGGAGTGGTGACGCTTGATGGCCAGCAACGGTGCACGGTTGCTGATATTCCGGGGCTGATCGAAGGTGCTCATGATAACCGGGGACTGGGACACGAGTTTCTACGTCACATTACCCGATGCCGGGTCTTGCTCTTTGTGGTGGATATTCCAGGTAGCGAGCTGCGCGATCCGATTGAGGATATTCAAACCTTGCGAACCGAGATCAAACTTTACGAAGAGGATCTTGCGAAGTTCCCGTGGATGGTTGTTGCCAACAAGATGGATCTGGATGGTGCCGAGGAGAATCTTGCGATTTTCAAAAACCGTTTTCCCAAAATTCCGATTGTTCCAATTTCGGCGATGAAGGGAGAAGGGCTGGATGAACTGAAGAAGGAAATATCGAGGATTTTGGAGACCAGCGATGAATGATCTTCTCTTCGTTTACGGGGCGCTTCGGAAAGGAGCATCAAACGAATGGCGAATGAAGGATGCCTGCTGGTTGGGGGGGGCAGAGATTCCGGGAACGCTGGTCAAGATCGATTGGTATCCAGGCTTGGTGCTAAAGGGCGATACCCTTGTTCAGGGGGAGGTTTATGAAGTCGGGCCTGAGATGCTCGGAGAGCTGGACGAGTTTGAGGGAATCGGATTGGGCGATGATCAAAATGGAGAGTATCATCGGATCAAGGCACTGGTGAATCTTGATGGGCAGGCGACTGAGGCTTGGATTTATGAATGGTTGAAGGGGGTCGAAGGCTACGAGGTGGTGAGTTCGGGAGACTGGCTTGGTGCCCCTCCTTGATTCGAAGATTGGGGGGCGGGCAGTCTTACCGAAAATTAGACTCAAAAAAAGGCGACGCACGTTCAAGTGCGTCGCCTTTTGACAAATGAATGATCGTGAAACCTAGTAACGACTGCCGCTACGATCTTCGCGAGGTCTGGCTTCGTTGACCTTGATGTTGCGACCAGCGAGGTCCTTTCCATCGGAACCCTCAATGGCAGCTTCCATGGCTGACTTGGAGTCCATGGTCACGAAGGCGAAGCCACGTGGGCGGCCTGTCTCGCGGTCTTCCGGCAAGTGGACGTCTGTGACGGAGCCATACTGAGAGAAGAAAGACTCGAGGTCCTGCTTTGTCGTGTCGAACGACAGATTGCCTATATACATTTTCATAATACTTGAAGTGGCCCTTGCTACAGAGAAGTCGGCAATAAGTGCTGACATGAGTAACGACCGAACCCAGCCCGTAACCCGCTCTGATGGCACTAACCATCATTTTCTGGAAAAAACGACAGATTCACCGATCGTTCCGGGGCGCTCAAACGGATCAATCAGTAGGGCTTTGGATAGAGTTCCTCGCCTGTCAGCTGATTCAATTGGTGACGGCGGAACGCCTCTGCTGCAACTGGCTTCCAGGTAATGGGCCATCCGCCATCTTCGTCAGCGGCTTCATCGGGGTTCAATCCCGGGGCAATATAGGCCATGGCGACCCAGCCAAGAATGAAATTATCACGACTGATTTGGTCGATCGGTTGCGCCGGATGCAGGATTTGCTTGAGACGAAAATGAGCCTCTTCCGATGACTTTGGATCGGGGAGTTTTTCATTTGAGGCCCTCGGTGGGGGTGGCTGTGGGGCATGGGTCTGAAATTTGGCTGATGTCTCGGAGATCAGGAGACGCAGCTTTTGCCATATGGAGTTCATCGCGTGGTCGTTAGAAGTTTCATTTGAGGCTTCTTCATGATTTGAGGGATGAAGGGTGAGGTCATGGCACGAAGGAGCGCACTGTAATTGAGCTGAAAGGAGACCTCGGTGCCGACTGTCATCATGCCATGATAGTTGCCAACATCGACAATAAGGTGATCACTGCTGGCTGCGAGGATCTTGATGCCGGCTGGCGGGATCAACCCATCAGGTTCAATATCCTGTCTGCCGATGGCGAGAATGGCCTGGTTGGTAAAACCTTGTTTCCTGTTGGTGACCACTTCTCCAAAGGCGTTCTGGGCAAACTCTCCCCATGGTTTGGAGGGCTTGTTTTTTAGCTCGATGACTTCAGCGACCAAGGTGATGGCGGAAGTGTGCAAGCCTTTGATTATTTTCCGGTGAAGAGGTTCGCATCCCAGAAGCAAGGCTTCCCCCAAGCGGAGATCGTTGACTCTCCCCACTTCGGTTCCGCTAAAAGCCCAGTCCAGATTGGCCGAGTTTCCGCCTGACACCGTATTCACGATTGGGCCAAAAGCGGCATCAATGGAATTGGCCAAGGCTGAAAGTTCACACATGTTTTTGCGATTGGGGGAGACTCCGCTTCGACAGGCAAGGTTCGTACCAATTCCCATAAAGAGGAGATTTGAAAGGCCGAGAACTTCGCGAACGGCTTTTTTGAGAAGGCGTGGCATGATTCCTTCACGAAGATCTCCGAGCTCGACCATGAGAACGACTCCATGGATGCAATCTGCTTTCTTCGCGGCAGCCGAGAGTTTCCGAATCACGGTGATTTCGGTGTTGAAGCTCACGTTTGTCAGTGCGACCACTTCGTCAACCTGACTTAACATCGGAGAGCGGATCAGAGTCATTGGCGTCAAAATCTGGGAGCCCCTCATTCTTTCAATGTTCTCGATCCGGGAGTCTCCGAGTCCGTGCACGCCGGCCCGAAGCCAGGTCTTTGCGATTTCAGGCGATCCCAGTGTTGATTTGGTGACACCGGTGACGGCAATGCCTCGTTTGCGAAGCCGGTCCACCAGTATGAGGGCGTTGTGGTGGACCTTTTCGAGATCGACATCGAGTCGCGGAGCGGGTTTGTGAATCACT
Source organism: Verrucomicrobiota bacterium (assembly GCA_030835305.1). Lineage (GTDB taxonomy): Bacteria > Verrucomicrobiota > Verrucomicrobiia > Verrucomicrobiales > Akkermansiaceae > SW10. The sequence goes on from JAURPJ010000031.1 coordinate 43,469, forward strand.
TTGATACCGTGCCCCCGATCTGTGGGAAAGCGGAGAGCAGCAACGCGATTAGATTCTGGGGAGACCGGGTCAGGGCATCGGTGGCGGGGATTTGCAATTCTTCCTCGTAGCGCGTAATGGCAGCTGAGACCTCGTCATCGGTCATGTTTTCATGATTGATGGTAAGACCGATGACTTTCGTTTTTGCAAATGTTTCAATGAGGGCAATCTCGGAAGCCGGTGCAGGCATTGGCATATCGTCAAAGTCGCATCGATTTTTCCGGGCCGGTGCGTGTTGGAGAATGACGCCCTGGGGACAGCTTCCGCGAAGAATGAAGCTGGAAGTCGAGTATGCGGGGTGGCTTAATGACCCCTGGCCTTCAATCAAGATGACATCCGGGTTTTCGTTTTCGAAAGCTTCGATGATGGTGGCCTCCAATTCTCCTGCACAAAACTGGGAAGGAACCGCGTCGAGTGCCAGCCCGTAGCGGGCTCCCTGGATCAGTCCGGTTTGGCCGGTTCCAATCAAGAGGGCATTGATCCCAATGTCCTTGAGAGCGCCAGCCAGAATGGTGGCAGTCGTGCGCTTGCCGATGGCGCAGTCCGTGCCGAGAACCGCAATACGAGGGCAGGTGACATTGGTGATACGACCGGTAAAGACCCTCAGATCCTTTTTGTCCCGGGGTTTTCGGACATCACGAATGACGACGCCGGAATGGGCACAAGCAGCGTTAAATTCCGGGTCATCATTTAGAAATTCATGAAGTCCGTTGACGATGTTCATTCCGTGAGCGATCGCCCTGAGTAGCAATTTTCTCTCCCCGGGTGAAAGGACCCCGCTTGCCGGGGCGATCCCGAAGATGAAGTGATCAGGAACCCGCCCGGCATCTGAAAGAGCCTCATCAAGATTCCGGTGGACGGGAATTCCGTTGTCTTCTCCGTCAAGAATTTGCCCGGCATCCTGTCCGGCTTTTTCTCCGTCAATGATTGAGAGGATCTCGTACTTGTCCGAATGACGAATCAGGCCGTTGGCTGTCTTGCCATCAATTTCGCCAAAGTTTCCCTCGCAATAAACGATGGCTGTTTCGGATGGCGGTTGAGTGGATTTGGCGGGTGGCGTTGGATGGGTAAATGCGTCGGAAAAAATTGACGACGACGGGACTTGGCTGTTTTTAAACATAGATTCTCCTCAAGCTAGGCTCGGAGGAGGCGACGGGATCGTGTCAGCCGGAATTGGCCGAAGGTCAACGGGAAGTCCCACCCAAGGTAAAATGGCAGGGAGACCTTATAACATCGATTTCGGGTGAAGATAGAAATTCTTTTTCCTGATCCGATTATTGGAGGGATTGATAACGGGAAAGCGAACCGGGACTGATGATGACATCACCCCGAAAGCCGAAGGAACCACTGATTCCCGAAGGGATCTTTCTTTTAGGCCGTCCCGGCCTCGTCGAGGCGGGGGTGCTCGTTGAGGAGATCTTTCCTGCTGAGTCCTTTGCCCCGGTTCATTTTATCCATCTCGCGAAGAGTAGCCTCCATCCCATGAACGGCGGCGAGGACATCAAGGGTGTGGCCGGTTTCAGAAATGGTGTGCATGTTGCGAATTGGGAATCCGATTGAGGTTGCCGCACTGTCGACTCCGGCAAGAGAGGCAGCCATGGCGTCAGTTCCGGTGTCGCGGCCGGCAAAGTCGATCTGGTAGGGAATGTCGGCCTTCTGGCAGGCCTTCTCAATAATGCTGTTGATGAAAGCACTGGTGATGGACCCGTTGGTGAGGCTGAAACCTTTGCCCATGGAGAGATTGTTCATGCGCTTGGCGGAGAGCCCGGGAGCGGCGTCATAGTCGTGATTGACATCGGCCCCGATCAGGATATCGGGTTTCATTTCGCCGGCGATAGCGGCAGCTCCCATGCGCCCGATCTCCTCGTGGGTGGCGATGGTGTGAAGAACCCGAATGTTCTTGAGAGGTTTCCTGGCGAGGAGTTTGGCCAGTTCGGCGACCATGAAACAGCCGAGTCCGTTGTCGAGGTAGGCCCCGTAAAAGGTGTCGTCAGTGAAGCCCTTGCGAATAGGGCGGTTCAATAGAATGGGGTCACCCGGGCGAATCCCGAGGGCTTCGACGCGCTCTTTGCAATTTTCGCCGTGCATTTGAAGTTCGAGGAACAGCATTTCTCCTTTGATCCCTTTTTCTCCGGTTCGCTGGGCGGGTTCGGAGAAGTGAATGGCACCAAGAGCTTCGATGGTGCCACCTTCAATGACCCGGTATTCGCCGGGTTTCTTGGGTTTTTGGGAGAAAAGTTTGACCTCGTGGCCAATGAGGGTGCAGGGGAGGAATGAGTCGCTGTTGACCCAGATCTTTCCGTCGCCACCAATGCTGCGGACCTGCAGGCGAATTTTGTCTGCGTGTCCGATGAACATTACCGAGGTTTTGTCATCATCGCCCGGATGGGTGTCGAGAACGAGACCGGCGTTTCCTTTGAATTGCTGCACCGCCCAGGACTTGGGCTTGATTTTATCGAAGACCGGCTTGATGACGCCGTAGCTCATCGCGCCTTCAAGCCCGATCGGGCTGGGAGCGGCGAGAATCTCCCGCATGAATTCGAACTGCCGAGCGGGCATCGACTTGGCCCAAGGGGCGGTTTTTTTGGAGGCGGCTTTTTTCTTGGCTGACATGGGCTCGTTCATAGTTTGGATCGGGAGATTGCGCAAAAAAAATCCGGACTGCTCGTGGCAGTCCGGATTTCTTGGAAAGCGGTATGATTATTTGTTTCCGAGGTAATCGGAGACACCCTGGTGGTCGGCGGTCATGGCGTCTTCACCTTTTTGCCAGTCCATGGGACAGACTTCACCGTGCTCCTCAAAGTGTTGCAGTGCATCGATGATTCGGAGACATTCCTGAATCGAGCGGCCCAGAGGCATGTCGTTGACAACCTGGTGGCGAACTTTGCCTTCAAGGTCGATGAGGAAGAGTCCGCGGTAAGCGACGAGTTCTCCTTCAACGGCGATGTTGCCCTCGTCATCGATCATTTCCTCGCCGGCAAGGACGTCGTAGGCTTCGGAGATGGTCTTGTTGATGTCGGCAACGATGGGGTAGGTGACACCCTGGATGCCGCCCTGATTCTTGGGAGTGTTGAGCCAGGCCCAGTGGGAGAATTCGGAATCAGTCGAACAGCCAACAACGGCAACGTTGCGAGCCTCAAACTCTGCGAGCTCATCCTGGAAGCGGTGGAGTTCGGTAGGGCACACAAAGGTGAAATCCTTCGGGTAGAAGAACAACACGACATATTTGTTGCCGAGATATTGCTCCAGTGAGAAGGAGTCGATGATGTTTTCACCTTGCACTGCTTTCGCGGTGAAGGTCGGGGCTTGTTTTCCAACTAAGACAGACATGGTAGTGGGTGGGACCGTTTGATTCGCCCGGAGGGACTTAGGACGGGAAAAGGGGTCCGTCAAGTCGCGGACTTGATGAATTTTGCTTTCCGGATGTTTTCCGGCCTCCGGGTTGTGGCAGAAAGACTTGGCTAAAGTTCCTCTTCTTCTTCATCACCTCCCTCGGGAACAGGGGGGAGAAGATCTTCACGCTCAAGGAGGAGCGGGACGGAGAGGTCGTCAAGGAGGTCTTCCGAGGTTCGATTGATGACTCCTGCGAGGGGGACGATCCGGTCGAGTTCCGCGATGGTGCAGTGAACCATTGATGAAATAATATCGGCATCATAGACCTCTTTTTCGAAGAGATTGGTGATGCGAAAGACGATCAGATTTCTATCGAAATCGTATTCGAAGTTGCCGAGGGTCAGTTGCTTGTTGGCCCGCATGATGAGTTCCAGCGCGAGAGGCATCCGCTCTTCATCAAAGGTCATTGGGGATTCGGCGACGACGGCAAGAGCGTTCAGATTGGGAAAGGCCTGGGCGTGCAGGTGAATGTGGGTGTGGTGGGCTTCAAATGCCGAGGTGACGACTTCGCGATTTTCGACCGGTTCGCAGTGCCAACCTTGTCTGCCAAAGGCATCGATGACGGAGTGAAGTTGTCTGGAGCTTGCCATGCATGGGAAGATGGAAGGGGGCGATGGGAATGGGAAGGCTATTGTGTGGCGATGAGATTATTTCGAACGTTGCCAACCAGCGGGATTCCGTCGCCAGCCGGAACGAGATATTAAATGGTAATCAATGTCTGGTGAGCTTGGCCTAGTTTGTTGTATCATGAAAAGTTCATCTCCCTCTGCGCGGCAGCAATCCTGCCAGCTATTTCAGCTTCAGCTGATGTGAAGCTTTCTGAAAGATTGACCCGCATTGCGGGCCACGTCGGTGGAGGCGAGGTCCATTTGTCGGTCACTGATTCCCAAGATGATCTCAAGGATCTCGCGAGCTTGCTCGATAAGATTTTATCTCTTGTTCCGAAAGGTGAACTCCCGCTAAGGCCCCGATTTGACACGCTCCTCGATGATTTAGGGCTGTATGCGCTTCAGTGACGAGGTTCCAGCGCCCATCAAATCGCCGGCCTTTGGCACAACAGTTTTTTTATCCTCACAAAAAGAAAGCATGAGGGGGGGCTTTCTCTGCTGGGCGATGAACCTGAAGAGACGGCTGCCCGAAAATTTCCTCCAGCCGGAGCGGATTTGGTTCTCGAAACCTCACTGAACTTGCGGGAGATGGAACGGATGGCGCGCAAGATCTCCAAATCGTTTGGCAATGAGGCCGGAGAAGAGGTCGTGTCGATTTTGGCGGAGAGTGGATTTGATTCGTTTGTGGATTCCGATTTTGGCCCGAACCCAAAAGCCATCATGGATGTGGCCGATTGCCTTCGGGACCTGGACTCTGCTTTGGTGATCTGGAGTGATGGCTCGGCGTCGAGGATCAATCTTGAGGAATTGGAAGCCCGACTTGAGAATCAGGGCGAAGAAAGGTCTGCAGTGCCGACTTTTAGGGGTGACAAATCCGATTCACTGAGTTTGTCTAGGCCAGTGAAGCTCACTCCGGCTCTTCTTCTAGGATTGCGACCCGGACTCTAAATTGAGTCCGGAGTCGCTGTGTTTCCTTTGGGCCATTTTCCACCATCCGTTCAACGGTCGGACTGTTTTCCAAGGGCATGCAATTTCCTTTCAGCTAAGTCGGTGCGTTTCCTTGTCGATCAAAAAACAAGACAATGAAATCCGAATCCATTAGCAAATATCGCCCATTCCCGGCCGTGGCTCTGCCCGACCGGACTTGGCCCGACCGTGTCATTACCGAAGCTCCCACCTGGTGCTCCGTCGATCTACGCGACGGCAATCAGGCTCTTCCCATTCCTATGAGTGTGGAGGAGAAAATGGAGATGTTTGACCTACTTGTGAAGGTGGGATTCAAGGAGATTGAGATTGGATTTCCGTCGGCAAGTGATACCGAATTTGCCTTCATGCGCCGGTTGATCGAGGAGGATCGTATTCCGGAGGATGTCACCGTGCAAGTTTTGGTGCAAACCCGCCGCCACTTGATCGAACGAACCTTCGAGGCGATCAAGGGCGCTCGTCGTGTCATCGTGCACATTTACAATTCCACGAGCACTCTCCAGCGCCGGGTCACTTTTGGTGATGCGTCGCGCGAGGATATCAAAGCAATCGCGGTCACCGGCGCCGAGGCGGTCAAGGAACTGGCCCCGACCCTTACCGGGACCGAGATTGTTTTACAGTATTCGCCCGAAAGCTTCTCGGATACCGAACTCGATTTTGCGCTCGATTGCTGTGAGGCGGTGATCGATATCTGGGAGCCCACTCCTGAAAAAAAGCTGATTTTGAATCTTCCGGCGACCGTCGAGTGGGCGACCCCGAATGTCCATGCCGATCAGATCGAGTGGATGTGTTGCAAGATCTCAAAACGCGATTCAGTGATCATTTCCCTCCACACCCACAACGATCGCGGGACGGGGGTGGCCGCCACCGAGTTGGGCCTGATGGCTGGAGCCGACCGGGTGGAAGGGACACTTTTCGGGAATGGCGAACGAACCGGGAACCTCGATGTTGTCATCGTAGCCTTGAATATGAACAGTCATGGAATCGAAACGGGACTGGACTTTTCCAATCTTTCGAGTGTTCGCGAAGTCTATGAGCGGACCACTCGAATGAGCGTTCCTGATCGTCAACCTTATGCCGGGGAGTTGGTTTTTACCGCGTTTTCGGGCAGCCATCAGGATGCAATTAAGAAAGGCCTCGATCGCCGGGCGAAAGAAGAAGGCGAAAAGTGGGGCGTTCCTTATCTGACCATCGACCCGCATGACATCGGGCGGAGTTACGAAGCAATCGTTCGCATTAATTCCCAGTCCGGCAAAGGCGGGGTGGCCTACATTCTTGATCAGGAACACGGTTACGATCTTCCCAAGACGATGCACCCCCAGGTTGGAAAGCGGATTTATGATCTGGCTGATCAGAGAGGGGAAGAGCTTTCCCCGGAAGAAGTGGGGAGTGTCTTTCACGAGGAGTTCGTGAATGTGAATTCACATCTCACTCTGGAGGATTACGAGCTGGATCATCATAGTGCGGGACGGGGTGAAGTGTCCTGTAAAGCGATTATTGAAATTGGCGGCCGTACCAAGACGGTGGAAGGAATCGGAAACGGTCCCATCAACGCCTTCGTGCATGCTCTCGAAAAAACAGGACTCAAGGATTTCACCGTCACCGACTATCGCTCCCATGCCGTGCGGGGTGGCTCTTGTTCTGATGCCGCGGCTTACGTGCAGCTCCGAAAGGACGATGGGACCATCCTCTGGGGAGTGGGCTGCGATCCCTCCATCGAGATGGCGGGCGTGAAGGCGCTGGTTTGTGCCTGGAATCTGCTCCGATAGGGCCATCAAAAAAAACCGATCCCGTTTGCGGGTCGCGTTTTTGAAACTTTGTGGCAGCAGGGGATTATCGAACGACTTCCACCGGAGTCCCTGTCGTCACCTTTGCGAATATTTTTTGGATAACGCTTTGTGGGATGCGCATGCATCCACTACTGCAGGGTGGACGTTTGACGTTGCTGGAGCTATGGATTCCCACCCCACCGCCGGTCATGCGCATCGAGAAAAGCAGGGGAGCTCCGACATGCCTGTCCCGACGACCGTGGTATTGGTGGCGGTCGCCACAGTGAACACAACGCCCTTGGTGCCAGGTGGTCTCAAAAATTGTGGAAGCTTTCTTTACGATTTTTTTCCATGATGGCATGGGTCCGCGGTGGGTTGGCCTGGCTGGACGTCCGGTGCAGACCGGAGTATCAATGGCGACGTGCTCTCCTCGTCCCACGAGGACCTGTGCGCGCTGATCAGTTATCTTGATTCCGATCTTGGTGTTTTTCGGAGTGGCGGCAGCGAAGATCCTCTCGTTCTGTTAGGCCTTCACGGTTGTGCGGTAGTCACTCTTTTCCTTCAAAGCCTTGTAGGATCCAAATCCATTGCCTTCTCCGGTGGATCTGGAGCAGCTTATTAGGGAGATCGCTGCAAATGCCAGACCCATAAGGCAAGTATTTCTCTCATCAAAAGAAAGCTGCGAGGTACGAAGGGTGCCTAGTTTGTGACAGTCACCGGAGTGCCAATTTTGGTCTTGGAGTAGAGGATGGGAATTGCGGAGTAGTGGGTCCGGATACAGCCGTGCGAGGCGTAGCGGCGATTCACTTTCCCTTGGTGCATTCCAATCCCGGTGCGGGTCAGCCGCATCCAGTAGGGCATGCTCGCTCCACGGAAGCTTCCACCGGCGGGAACCATGTCCTTGCGGGTATCGGCATCGCTATGAACGACTTCTCCGCTGGCATCGAGGATTTTGCCATAGAGATTGGAGCGCTTTTGTCTGATCTTTTCGATAATTTTATAGTCGCCGGTAGGGGTCTTGTGTCTGGAGCTTCCGGTAGAAACACGGTAGTCCATTGCCACCTCGTCATTGACCAAAAGGAATCCCCGCTGTGAGGAGAGATTAATGCGAACCTTGGTATTTGATGGATTGGCCTCTGCCAAAAGTGCGGTGTTTTTCCAGGTGCGTGTGGTGCCGGGATATGAGTCGAGCTTGAAGTGCTCGTAGGTTCCGCGGGGGTATGGATTGGCTCTTAGTGCCGATTTAATTTCGGTCTGGGCAGGGTTGGGTTTGGGTGGCTTGTTACCGCAGCTTGTCAAAAAAGCGCCCGTTGCAATGGCCAAGAGGAGAGGGGGCAAATTATTCGTTTTCATCAGGAGCACTTCTCGATAGGCAACGGGTTATTAGAGGGCAGGTGAACAGATGGCAAACCTTCCTGAGTAAAATTCATGTTAAAAAAACAGCATTTCATTTGACGACTGGGAATTTTGCTGTTTTTCTAGCACCACAATGAAGTTGAAAATGACGATTCGCGTTTTGGTCTACGGGAGTGCTTTTGCGTCGCTTCTTTCCAGTTGTTCCGCGCCATCCGGAATGCCAGCGATGGGGCCGCCTTCGCCGATGGGTGAGGCTGTTCCGGTGGTCGATTCGCCGCGATTGGCCGGAGCTTCCGCAGAGGAAAAATTCAAAAAGAAAGAGCGCACCGGGATCGCTACAGGTTGGGGGAAGGAAGTGGAGTCCCAGATGAGCTACACGGATTTTCAAAGGGCGACGACAAAGCCGAAATACGTTTCCATGATTCGTTACAACGATAGTAAAGGTGCCCATGAGATGGGCGTGGACCGAAAGACGAGTGGCAAGGGAATGCAGAAGACCGCTGGCGGGCTTCTGGAGTGGGGAATGTCCAGTGGGTGGTCGATGCTCGATAATTACTGGTGGCGCGGGGCCCGCTTTGTCATCGGCAAGAAAGGCCGCGACTATCAGCTCAGACTTAAAAATCTAAGCGGTGTCCGATTGGAAGTCGTCCTGACTGTCGATGGTCTCGACGTGATCGACGGACAGCCTGGCTCGACAAAGAAGAGAGGCTACATCATTGGTCCTGGCAAGACTCTCGAAGTGAAGGGATTTCGAACCAGTCATGAAAAGGTGGCAGCTTTCCACTTTTCATCAGTAAGTTCATCGTATGCCAATCTCCGGCACGGAAATACCCGTAACGTCGGGGTGGTTGGCTTGGCTCTTTTTACGGAAAAAGGTAGGGAGCCGGGAGCTGAAATCCGGGCAAGGCAGGGAGCACGGCCGTTTGCTGAGGCTCCCGCGATCCGGGCCCGCGACTAATAATCAAACACTCTTATGAAAAAACTGATAACAATCCTCGCCCTTGGATTCATTGTCGCCGGATTAGCCAGTTGCTGTAATTCGGCACCTGCACAGGCTTCTAGTCCGACCACTCCGGTTGGACCTGTCGTGATCGAAAAATAGGGCTCGGGGAAATCCCCCGAAATAGCAGGGCCGTCCGTGTGCGATTGATCGCATGCGGGCGGCTTTTTCTTTGGCCACAAAAAAGAGCGAACACGTCCAAGGCCGCCCTTTTTTAAAAGTGATGCCGCCTAAGGCCGGATTTCCCAAACTTCACAGACCTGGTTGGGAGAATCTTCGGGGCCAAAGCGTTTGCCTTCTCCCAGGTAAACCGCTTGGACTCCGTGGTCCTTTCCTTTGTGATAATTCACCATTGAAGCAACGCGGGTGGCCCGGCGAGAGGAAAATTCCTTGTTGTTTTTAGAGTCGCCTGAAGTGGAGGCATAACCGACGACGAGAAAAAACGAATTTGGATTGGCCGACTTCAGCATATCTTCGATGTGGGCTTCATGCTCAAGAGCAATCTGAGCACTACCGTCCTTGAAATTGATGGACTCGCGAACATTCGCTTTGATTTGCTCACTGAAGGTAGCGTAGGTATCACGGCGGGCGCGGTGATCTTCCGTTTCGATCTTTTTGAGAGCTCGATAAAGAGCAACTGCCCGTGGCGAAAGGTCGTCCTGGGTCACAAAGAGTTTGGGACCGGCAAGCTCGGTCATGAGCCGCTGGTTCTCGGACCTCAGTCTCGTATTTTCAGTAATACTGTCGTCGAGTTGGGCTTTAAGGAGCGCGTAGGTGTTGGCATCAATCATGCCCTTGCTTTTATTCTGCATTCCGGCCATTTGGGTGCCCAGACGGCCGATCTCGGCTTTGGCGGTATCGAGTTCGGCACGGAGCCTGTCGTACTCGCTCTGGCTTACCATCCCAGCAGATGTGGAGCGGGCTTGCTCGAGTTGGCGCTGGAGATCCGCTGCCCGAGCGGCATCGATGCGGTATTGATCTCTCTCGTTACGAAGGTCTGCGTTGGCAGCCGCGAGGGCTGAGGCATCGGCGCGGGCTGCGCGGAGAGCTGAGGCATCACTGGCGCTGGAGTTCGCAAGTCGGGCGAGAGCCTCGGTGTCATTCTTGATTTGAACGACCAAAGCCTGGGGATCTGTGGTGACCCCGGGAATTCCAGCAATGCGGAGCTGCTCGCTTTTTTCCTTCTGTTCTTCAAGTTTTTTTCGGAGTTCGGCAACTTCGGAATCCTCCTGGTTGCCTCCGCTTTTATCAAATTGCTGTGTAATCACCAGCAGAAGAAGGAGCAGGACGACTGCGCCCATAATGATCCCCAAGATAAGGTTTTGGTTAGAGGACGGGGTGGCCCCGACCCCGATCTTCGGTTTTTCTGCACCGACCTCCGTCTTCGGTTGTTCTATATCTTCTGCCATGAAAAGGTGTTTCTAGGTGTGGGCGCGAAGTCTGGATGAAAAGGTGAAAAATGAAATTCAAAATTCACGGATTAAAGGAGAGGATATTGAAAATTAGCAATGTCCAAATTTCTTCTTCTTTTGGGGTTACTCCCCGTTTTCTTCTCATTCGTCGCCCGGAAATTTCTGAGCGACAAGATCGTTCGCAAAGAGGGTGGGAAAGAAGTGTCGCTTTCCGGCCTCGAAATGGTTGAGCGAGTGCTCAAAAAAGGGAAGGCCGGAGAGGTCGATATTCAGCTGAAAAAGCGGCCTTTTATGGTTTTGGGGCCGGATCATCTTGTGATCTCCCCCTCGCTGGCTGAATCCCGGCGGGCCCGCGATGTCGCGGAAGCGGGTATTTTGGCGGGCTTGGTCCTGATGGCCCGTCGGCAGGAGAAAGTGGTGGGCTGGCGACGGTGGGCGGTAAAGTTCGGCTCGGCGATGCCGGCATTCACCACGATTGTGATGTTTTTTGCGATGGTGATGGGGCGATTGTCAGCCTCACTTTGCTTTGGTGTCGTCGCGGCCTCGCTGGGGCTGGCGACTGCTTTTTTGTGGTTTACGCTTCCGGTTGAAAGGGCCGCGGCCGGAACCGTGGCCGAGATGTTGGACGAGACCGCCCTGGTGGCCCGTCGCTCCGAAGGGGAAAGGCTGGCAAATCTCGTGCGGGCGCTCGGCTGGCGGAGAATTGTGCCGGGTGCTATCGCCTGGATTGCAGGCAAGTAGCACCTGCTCTACTTCTTCAAAGTGACGACAACCGCACGGTGGTCGGAGGCCTCATTCCAAATATCGGGGTCGGCAATGTAGGAATTGTCCTTATCGACATCCGGATAAACCGCAGGCGACACCATGACCCAGTCGAAGCGGGCATATTGCTGCTGGTATGACCAAAAGTGGGTCCAGAGATGCCCCCGGGAGTCCTTGACGAAAACGTCTCCCAAATAGGTGTCGCTCTTGTATTTCCCCATCAGCATGGCGAGAGGCGGGGTCTTGCGGGTGTCGTTCATGTC
>JAURPJ010000032.1 GCA_030835305.1 Verrucomicrobiota bacterium
CGTTAAGACTCCGCTCCCACCAGTGATACGGGTGGGCGAAGTAGGCTTGCGCTTCCATGACTTCAGTCAGGAGTTCGTGCATCGCGAATTCTTTGCCGTTGTTATATGTATGACTCAAAACCTTGTCACGATATTGCTTGGGTGCTTCGAGGATCGCTGCGGCCCCGGCGTTCTTTTCCCGCACTTCGATCTCGGTAAGATTTGGCAGAATTTCGCAAGAAGCGATGGAGATCTCCGCCGGACTGTAGTTCGCGATATACCATGACGAGGACTTATCCAGAGATAAAAGAAAAGGGCCCCCGCCTTCCGGGTTTGATTCTCATTTGGGGCCTTCTGGAACCTTTTCGGAGACTGGATTGCAAGATTTCACCAGTGATTACTTCGACGTTTCTTCGGATTTATTGGGTATGATTAGGGGGGAATGAAGGGAATAGGAATCTTGAACGGTGCACACAAGTGATGAAGAATAGTCAGGGTTTGGCTTGGAATTCCTGATTCTTGATACTGACCGATTTGTCTGCGAGGAGGTATTTGGAGAGGAAGGCGGAGACGACTCGATTCACTTGAGGGGTGGCTTGGCCAAAGTTTCCATGACCGCCTTCGGTGATGGTGATCAGGTTGGAGGAGACTCCGGCTGCAATGAGTTTTTGATGGAAGGTGACTGACTGGGGATAGGGCACGAGGCGATCGGCGGTGCCATGGACGTTGAGGATGGGTGGGTCGTTTTTGGTGATGTGGGTGATTGGAGAAGCGCTGCGGGCTTGTTCTTTGTTCTCCAAAATGGGACCGCCGAGGAGGATTGACTCGGGAGAGTCGGGTGCGTTGTGATCCATGGAGCTCGGGTGGTCGCCCATGGTGAGGATTTCGGAGGGGCCGAAGAAGTTGATGACTGCTTCGACTTGGCTGCTTTCATTGAGGTGAGGGCCGATCTTACCCTCGAGGGCTTCAACCTCGCCGGAGGTGCCTAGCATCGCGACGAGATGTCCTCCGGCAGAGCTGCCCCAGACCGCGATTTTTCCGGGGTCGAGGTTGTGCTTTTTGGCGTTCGCGCGGACCCAGCGGATGGCAGCCTTGCAGTCGTGGATTTGCGAGGGCCATTTGGCCTCGTTGGTCAGGCGGTAGGCGATACTGACGCCAGCGTAGTCGCCGCTGGCAACGAAAGGCGCGAGGCGTCCAAGGCCGGAGCGCTTGTCGCCCGCCCGCCAGGCGCCGCCGTGGATGAAGACGATAACGGGGAGGGATTTGGTGGTGTTTGTTTTTTCGGAAAGCCTGGGAAGATAGAGATCGAGGGTCTGGCGCGGGTTGTCGTTGGCGGCGTAGGAGAGATCGGAGGAGATGGTGATGTTATCAGGAGTTTTTGACTGGCGCTGTTGATTGCGGGCGCGGAAAGTCTTGTGTTCTTCTTTGGAGATGGACCCGTTGCGATTGGTGTCGACTTTTGAGAAGTTTTTTTGGAAAGGTTTTGGGAGTTCGTTTTTTGAGAGTTTGCCGTCCTTGTTTAGATCCCATTTTTCGAATTGATCTTGCTGGCCAAAAGAGAGGGACGCGGAAATGAGGAAGAGGGCTGAGATGGATTTCATGAAGGATGGAACCCCGGTGGGCGGGGATTGTTGCGGAGGGAATTTTGTGGGAAAATCCCATAGAGCGCAAAACCCGAGGCAGTGCCCCGGGGTGTGTAGGGTCCTGGATTGCGGGAGCCTTCTTTACTCCATGAGGGTGGTGGCGAGTTTGTCGAGGGTGGTGTTTTCCGTGGCCTTGGTTTGGGGGATAGCGAGGACGTTGGCGTTGATACCGAAGGGTTTCTTCCATGACTGGAAGAGAGCGACCATTTGCTCTCCGAATTTTTCGCCAGCCTCTTTTTCCATGGTCTCGGTGGTGATAAAGACTGCTCCTTTCATGGTCGTTGGCGCGAAGCAGTGGGTCATGACGTTGTAGACTTCGGAGGCTTTGCTGGTGACGTTGGCGGCGAGTGATGGATAGCTGCCCCAGGCGGCTTCGTCGGGGACGGCTTTGGTTTCGATGAGCTTGGGAACGTATTCACTCCAGTAGCTTTGCCAGGATTTGATGTAACGTCGGGCGTTGGTGGCGTAGTAGGAATTACCGGGGTGGACGGCGGCGAGGTCCTTGTAGTCCTCCATCAGGCTGGCGGCGAGTTTGAGATCGTCGGGGTGGAGCCAACTGGCGATGCTTACGCCTTCGGTTGTGTTGGTTTGCATGAAGATGATGCCGACGGGGTGACCGGTTTTCTTACCGATTCGATGGCCAAGGGCGGCGGCGAAGCCGGAGGCGTCGGTCCATTCGCTGGCGAAGCGGTTTTTGGGGGTGGTCGAAACGCAGACGCTGAAACGACTGGGGCGATTGTGGCTGAATCGTTTGGCCTTGCGGGTGATCATGCGGACGAAGTTGGTGGACTTTTCAGCGACCGGGAATTTTCCCTGGAGGGGAGGGGCCGCAATGTAGAAGACCTCGCCCAGCACGATGCCTTCTGCGATTCGTTCGTGGGCCAGTTCACCATCGATCTCGAGTCGGACCTTCAGGGTTTTGGGTTCGGCGCTCGCTTTCATTGCCGGGAGGGTGACCTGCCATTCCTTCATGCCGGGAGTGACGGGGATTGTTTTTTCGATTCCATCGAAGCTAAATTTGATGACAGCCTTGCCCTTGGCGTCGTAGCCCCAGTCGTGCACGGCGGAGCCCCAAATTGTGATGGGCTTGCCGGCCTGAAAAACCGCGTTGTCGCGGAATTGGGTGCTCAGGATGGGAATCCTGCGATATTGGTAAACGAGGCCCACGGTGCCGGGGTCGATTTCTTTTCCTGCGACTTTGAGCGCTTTATCCGGCCAGGTTTTGCTGGTGACGATTTCGTGGTCAAAGACGATAAAAGGGGTAGTTGGTAGGAGGGCTCCGTTGTAAAGATTGGCTTGAGAGCCGATTCCGCCGGTGCCATAGGAAATGCCATGAGGGGCTTGGACCGCGGGCGAGGAAACGATGACATTGTTTCCATCGATTTTCATGTTTGCGGGATGCCAGACGCGATTTTTGTCGGCGAGGTAGAAGAGCTTTACCTGATCGTCGCCGTTTGGAATGACGGTGGGTTTGGCGAGGCCACTTTTGCTGTTGGTTCCTGTTTCGGCGACAACTAGTCCTTCGGCATTCTCGAATTCAATGGTCACTTTGTCGCTATCGACCGAGTAGGATTTGTAGATGGGGCCATCGGCGACGACTTTTTTACCATATTGATTCTTGAGTGCGTGGAGGGCGAGGCGCTGGCCTGGAAGGGCTTTGTTCGTGTAGTGGATCGCACCGGTGATATCGATCTGGCTGGCCATGCCGGTTTGGGGAATGTCGCGCGCCATAGCGGTGCCAAGTCGCATCTCAGCCGTGGGGTCAATGCTGGGTGAGTTGTCCCATTCTCCTTTTTGGGAAGGGCAGTAGAACTGGTGGAAGTAGACCGGGAGCTTCGGGCGGTTCCAGTGGTCGCGCCACCCGCCGATCAGGCTGTGGAGGTTTTCGTAGTAGGTGAGGCCTTCGCCCATATTGGCGTAGCCTTGGTTCCAAATCCCGCCGCGAATTGCGAAGGGGATCATAGGGTGAAGGCGGGCATTGAAGAGCCAGGAAGCATCGCGGTTTCCTGACATGTTGCCGGGAGTTTTGGTTGGAATTGGAAGGGCTTCCTGGCCGTCTGCCACGCGGACCTGATTTGCTTTGAGGGTGTCCTCGATGTCCTGATAGAATTTCGTCCAAGCCTGCTTGTGCTCGGGCGTGGTTGGGTCGGTTTCGCGGATCTGGCGGTAGAGTGCTTTGGTGTAATCGCTCTTGCCACCAGCAAAGCCAACGCGAGGGGTCCAAGCCTGGATGGAGGTCTGGCTGAAGGAGCAGTTGAGGATGCCAATGGGCACCTTTAAGGTGCGATAAAGCTCGTAGGCGAAGGCGTAGGCAATGGCGCTGAAGTTCCCGCTTTCGGAACTCCATTCAGCCTCGGCGTGCTCGATGGGGTGGAGGGTGGCAAAATAGTTAGTGATCTTGGACTCACGGATGATGGGGGGGCTTTCCTCTCCGGATTCCACTCGCGCCGCGATTTGCTTTTGGAGAGTGCGGCCGACATCACACTTGGAAGCGATCCATTGCATATTGGATTGGCCGGACGCAAGCCAGACTTCGCCGACGAGGATTTCCTTGAGGATGATTTTTTCACCCAAACCATCGTCGAAACTTTCGGTAACGACTAGTTCGGCGGGGGTGGCGTTGGCTTTCAGCGGGGCAAGCTCCAGCATCCACTTGCCGTCGGCTCCGGTGGTGGCGGATTTTTCCTGGCCAGCGAACTGAACGGAGATTTCCGTTCCCGGTTTGCTCCATCCCCACACAGGGACTTCCATTTCTCGCTGCAGGATGGCGTGATCGCGAAAGGGCGGGCCGAGTTCAAGGGCGGCGAGATTTGAGAAAGTGGGAAGCAGGAGGATGCTGAGTTTTTTGAGGATCATGAGATTTCACCTGGGGTTGTTGGTCTCGTCGAAGAATCCGTCGATGGACCCGAATGATTTTTCGCCGTCTTTTTTGAGGATGGTGACGTGCCCGATGGGGGTGAAGCCTCGCTTCTTGCGAGTGTCGGTAATGGTGATGGTATCCCAAGGGCCTTTGCTTTTCTTCTGCTGCCACAGGCGGCCCTTTCCGTTGACGAGATCGATCTCCTTGAGGGTGACATCGAGGCGGTCCTTCTTCACCGTCACGAGCATGTAGTTTGGTTTGTCGGTGCGACCCAAGAGTCCGCCGTGTGAAACTTGTTGAATGCCATGTTGTTGTTTGCAGGTCACAGCGTGGACTTCACCGCAAAGGTAGAGGTCGACGTCGTAGTTCACCATCGTTTTCCAAAAAGCCGATTCCGGGCCTTGCTCGGTGAGCATGCCGGAGGAGCTGAAGGTCCGCACGGGCCTTAGGATGGGGGTGTGGCCCATCACGATGATATGAGCGACTTGGTCGCGGTATTTTTTGAGGACTCCCTCGAACCACTTGAGTTGCTCGCCGGTAACTCCGGCCGCGATTTCGCCTTGCTTGCTTGGGCCTTTTTCGAAGACGTCGACTGAGACAAAAAGGGCGTTTTGATGAAGCCAGTAAAAGGCGGTTCCCTTCATGTGGTCAGGCCCGTTGGGGGGCATCTTGAGATGACGTCGGAAGGCGTCCTTGTAGACTGGGATGAGGGTGGCTTTTTGCCCCCGCCACGGGTTGTCGCCGATTTCGTGATCACCAATGGCGGTGTAGAATTTGAGGTCGTGATCGGCGAAGCGCTTGGTCCACTGCGGGTAGTAAAGGTCGGCCCATTTGTTGACGCTTTCCTTTGTCGGGCCCCAATGTCCCATGACGAGATCACCCGCGACCATCGCGAAAGCGGGTTCTTCTTTCTTCATTGATTCGATGATGAAGCCGAGTGCGTCCTCCCAACCTTCCTGTGGGTATTCGATGTCGAAATTGAGGAAGTCAGGAATGCTGACAAAGGTCCAGGGACCGGGTTCGACTGCTTTGAGGGGAACGCAGGAGAGACAGAGGGCGAAAAAAATTCGGAGGCTTATTCTTGTTTTCATGTCTTTGTGTGATCTTTCCCTAGGCTGGGATCGTTGCGGGAGCCCTATTCGCCGCGATTTCATGGCGATTTCCGGAGCAGTGGGGCTCAGCCTTAAACATGCCCACCAATTTCGCGTCTCTATCCAAGCATTTAGACTGTAGGTTTTCAATCTTAGAGGTTTGCTGGCTCTTGATCAAATTCTGAGGGTTGCCGTGAATCAGGACCGGTGCTCAGCCGGGCTGCCCGTGAAATCGAAATATTTTACGGCTTTCACAAGAGGGCGCTGCAGTTTATTAAGTCACTTAATGAAATTAAAGATTTCTTCACTCGCAGCAACGAGCATGCTCCTGTTTTTTTTGGGATTTTCGACTACCTCCGGGCGCACCTGGACTGATGCAAAGACCGGTCGTGCTTTGGAGGGCGACTTCGTGAAAGTGAATGACGGGAAGGTTTCCGTAAGGCGTTCCAATGGCAAGGTGGTCCAAATTGATTTAAAATTGTTGTCAAAATCGGATCAGGATTTTGTGGCTTCCCAGGGCAAGGCCGGGGGAGCGGCAGATTGGCCGACCTTCCGCGGAGTCTCCCGGACCGATCACTCGCCTGATCAGGGTTTGTTGAAGGAATGGCCCGAGGGAGGGCCGAAGCTTCTTTGGCAGTACAGCGATTGCGGGAAAGGATACAGTGGTCCGGCGATTGTGGACGGTAAGATTTATTACACGGGATCATTCGACGGGCAGGCCAAGATCATTTGTCTGAATGGCGATGATGGGGAGGAACTCTGGACGTCGGATCTAGGTGAAGATCCGGCAAAAGGGTACTCCACCGGTTGGGGAAGCGGGCCGCGTGGAACTCCGACCGTGAGCGACGGGGTAGTCTATGCCATCAGTGCCAATGGGGCCTTGACCGCAGTCAAGGCGGCGGATGGTAACAAGATTTGGAGCAAGGATTTGGTTGGCGATTTTGCTGGCAAGGTGCCGCAATGGGGCTACTCCGAATCTCCCCTGGTGGATGGAGATTGGCTCATCGTCACCCCCGGAGGCAAGGATGGCGCGATTGCGGCCTTGGACAAAAAGACCGGAAAAACGATATGGCGGAGCAAGGGACTGACAGATGGAGCTGAGTATTCCTCTGTGATTATTGCGGAAGTGAATGGGAAGAAACAATACGTCCAGCTCTTTATGAAGACCCTGGCTGGAGTCGATGCCGAGACCGGCAAGTTGCTCTGGACGTCCAAGTGGCCCAAAGGAAGGACCGCCGTCATTCCTACTCCGATTTATCAGGACGGAAAAGTTTACATGACTTCTGGTTATGGGGCGGGCTGCAAGTTGGTCGATATCACGGGGGCTAAAGCCAAGGATGTGTGGGAAAACAAGGAGATGAAAAACCACCACGGCGGAGTCGTCTTGGTGGACGGCTACCTCTACGGATTCTCAGATGGAAGAGGACTGATTTGCCAGGACTTCAAGACGGGGGAACGGAAGTGGAATGAGAGTGGAAATGGAATCCAAAAAGGCGCGGTTCACTACGCGGATGGGATGCTCTATTGTGTGGATGAATCCGAAGGCTCGGTCTTTCTCTCCGTCGCTACTCCGGATGGCTACAGTGAAAAGGGCCGATTCCCGATGCCGAAAGAGACCAAGCTCAGAGAGGGAACCAATGGTAAAGTGTGGACCCACCCGGTGGTGCTCAATGGAAAACTTTACCTGCGGGACCAGGACTTGGTCTTTTGCTTCGATGTGAAGAAGTAGAGTTTCCCAAGACAATATCGGAGGAGTGAAAAGCCGCTGGAAAAGAAGCCGGGTCACTGGCTGCAGCGGGTGATTCCTACTTTTCTTTTTGGTAGCCGTGCCAGACCCACTCAATGGCGTGGGGGAGGAACTGGGCTTTGGCATTGTTAACGCTGTGGCCTGAGTTCTGACAGAAGAGATATTGGTATTCGTAGCCTTTGGCCTTGAGGACCTTGGCCATGCGGTGGTTGGCTTCGACCCAGTCGTGCATGCCATCACGCATAACGTTTGGATTGAGGAGATCATGGTCGCCAACGGCCAGGAAGAGGCGGATCGGCTTCTTCGGGCTGTTTGGAATGAGCTTGTCGTGAAAGTCCCAGGCCCCACCCGGCGTCTTGGGATCGAAAGGCCACTGCTGGTTGACGAAAGTTCCGGAAGTGGTGAGGACCCGGTGATAGAGGTCGTTTCGATACCAGGCCATGATGAGGGCGGCTGATCCGCCCGAGCTGTTTCCCATCGCGGCCCGTCCGTCGGGATCCTTGGTGAGTTTGACACCGCAGTTTTTCTCAACCCGAGGAAGGACTTCAGTCTCGATGTATTCGGCAAAGACCCCGGACATATTGTCATATTCCATGCCCCGCTGATGACCCTGGGCATCGCCACCGCCATTGGCAATCTGGATCACAGTGATGGGAGGGATACGCTCTTGCGCGATGAGATTGTCGAGGATGTTAAAGATGGTCTGATTGGGTTTACCCTTGGGGCCATCGTGGTAAACCATGAAGGGAGCAATACTGTCCGCTTCATACTGCGCGGGCACATAGACGGTGATCTTGCGGGTGTAATCGATCTCGTGAGTTTCGACGATCAAGGTCTTGGGGTTTCTAGGATCGACCTTGCCGAACTCCTTGCGGGCTATGCCTGGATTGAGGAGTTTGGTGGTTTTGGAATCGATGGTGAATTGCGAGACCTTTCCCTTGGGAACGTTTTTGTTTGCGCTGCGCTCGGGAGCGGGTTTGTAGTCGGGGCCGATGACGTAGTTTCCGGTCGCGTCAGCGGGTGGGTTTACGCCTGGCTTGCCATCGAGTCTGACGAACTCGGGAGCTCCCGGCGCATCGAAAGTTCGAACGGGTGGTTTGGGCCGTTTTGCCGATACAGTTTGAAGGGCGAATAGAGCTCCCAGAGCGAGGAAAGAGGTTGTTTTTAGCGAGTTCATAAATGACAGGTAAAAGCTGGTAGATTCAGGTGGAGATTTTTTGTAATTATGGAGATTATTTCGAAAGGCGGATTCGAGCGACTAGCGCACCGGTTGGTGTACGAAAAAGATGTCATTCGGATTTTGATAGTCGAGACATTTGCGTGGGTGACGATTGAGCTTGGCCTCCACCTCCGTAACTTCCTCCTCGGATGAAACGGTCTTAAGGATTTTTTTCGGAGGGTCTCGGCATAGCGTTGCCTCATTCGGAAAAGTGCGACTCGGACCGAGCTCCCGTTCATTCCAAGTTGGGCGTCAGCGCCGCGGTAGTCAGATTCTCTTTGGCTAGGGGTAAGTATTGGTGGAGCTGGTCAAAAATGTCCTCCTGTCCCTTTGCCAAATAATACTTCCTGACCCCCTCGAAAACCCGGTTCAGCAAGGTCAATGCTCATTGGTGGTCGAAGATTTGGTCAGTGCTTTGCTCTTCGCTCGCGACTTCCAGCTGGTATTGCTCTTCTTCTTTTTCAGCGTTGATCGGGGTCAGGTCGATCATCTCACCAAGCTCAACAGCGGTGCGCCGTGCCCATCCATCCCGAAGGTAATTCTTTCTCGCTCCCAGCAAAAAGGAGCGCAATTTTCTCTTCGTCGGATCCGCCTTGGCCAAGGTCTCTTTTTCGATCATTAGACAAAAAAATCCCTGCGTAAGGTCCTCGAAATCTTGTGGTGAATTTCGCGAGCGCCGCGCGAAGGCATTTAATGGCGACCAATAAGTGTGACAGATTTCCGCCAACGCTTCTTCAGATGCCTCGGCATCGTCCTCGCGCATGGTAAACACCCTGGCCCAGCGCGTTATCGGAAAAGAACTCGTCATGAGTTGAATCAAGTTTTCCCGATCTTGAAAAGGGAGCGAGCAAAAAGATCTCAGGCCCGTCCAGAGAGCCTGAGATTGCACTCTAGGGTGCGGGAACCGGGGTGATGAGGCGGTAGAATTTCTTGTCAACTTGCGTAGCGTTCGTATCGATGAAATCTTGCAACCCTGGCGTGGAGTTCAGGATTGTTTCGACCGCCGTCCACGATCCGGGTTTGAGATTGGCGCTACTTTGGATTTGGTAAGACTTTTCAGCAACGGCTTTGAATCTGAGCGCGATGTTATTTCCGGAAAGCGATACGCTGAGCGCGAGAACGCTGGCGAGATCTCTGGGATCGGTTCCGGCGATGTATTCGCCGAGGTTTGAAATCCCATCGCCATCGGCGTCTTCGCTGGCATCATCGTGATTGTCAAAGTCGAAGCCATTGGCATCCTCGTAATCGTCCGGCATTCCGTCCATGTCGGTGTCTTGAAGGCCGTTTTGGACGGTCCATGTTTTTGAAACCGTGTTAATCCCCAGCTTCTGGCACTATTCAAGTAGACTTTTTTTTCAACGATCACCTGACCAATTTTGCGACTCAAGTCGGGCAGACTTCTTCTCGAGCTGATCCGCGGCTTCATTCGCCGCATTTTTATGTCCGAAGATTTCGCTGATCCGAGTTTCCAGCTCTTTCTTCTAGGCACTCACTTGTGCTGGGGAGACATCATTGTCCGTGGCGATTTGTTGAATCGTTTTTTGGTTCTCCATCGCCTCTCGTGCGACACGGGCTTTGAATTCGGCACTCAAGTGCCTTCTTTTTCGTTTACTCATTTGGTCTTATTTCAAGAAAGTTCTCAAAGACCAGCTCATTTCATCAACAAGGCTCTGGCTCCGTTTCCTGAAGCTACTTCATTGCGCTATCGCCCCAAGTTTCCGTTTTCAAAGAAAGAGGAAGCCGACGCTGCGATTGTGGATTTGAGTTTGGAACATCCTGAGCTTGGATCTGACAAAGTGCTCGAATTGATGGGAGAGCTGAATGACCGTCACGGAGCCCCCGATCACATTCGCAGCGACAACGGTCCTGAATTTATGGGGAAGTCCATTCAGCAATGAGTGGCTGAAGAATCAATCAGAACGCTTTACATCGAGCCTGGATGCCCGTGGCAGAATAGTTTTGTGGAAAGCTTCCACGACGGGTTTCGGCCTGAGTGTCTGGCTCGAGAACTCATCTACGCCTTGAGTGAAGCCCGAGTCGTGATTGCAGTCTGGAAGCAGAAATACAACGAGCATCGTCCACACCGGAGCCTCGGAATGAAGGTTACGGAGGAGTTCGAAAAAGAATGGGCTCCGGGGGAGCGGTGGCGCTCTCAATAGGGCCTCCTGCCTCCACTCCGGAAGCCTGTTGACATCGGGTCAGGAAAGACTATTCGGGCGTGCCACCATAAACGGCCAAATCGCATTCCAGGGTTTTGGCTTCAAGTTTCTCAACATCAGGTTTGTAGCGAACCGAATTAGCGTTTGCGTTGAGGCCGGAGATGCTGAGAGCAAGAATGACGAACAAGCCGATCCATGGTTGCAGGTGTGAGGAGGAAGGATTCTTCATGCAGGGTTTTGAAAATGTGCGGGGAAGGCTCATTTTTAGTTTTGGTAGTCTGCTCCGGTGAGGCTTTTGAGGACTGATTTTTGCCACTCGAGAAGCTCGGCTTGGAGCTTGCGGGCAAGCGTGGGCTCTTGGTCGATCAAGTTGGTTTTCTCAGCGGGATCGACCTTCAGGTTAAACAATTCAGCCACGGGCTTGCTCCCATTCTTTTCGCGAATGATGAATTTAAAATTGCCCCCAATGATGGAACGGGGCCCGCGTAGATCTGTCATGTTGACGGCCGGGTAACGAAGGTTCCGGAAGTTGCGAGTGGCGCGACCACCGCTCAGCTTCACGAGCGGGGTGGTGCCCTCCTGCAATTCTTCAGGGAGGTAGGGTTTTGGTCTGGAGGTGGTTAGCCGCTTCGTGTCGAACTTCCAGAAGGACATGGGAGCGGGGCGTGCGTTGAGCTTACCGTCGATTACGGGCATGAGGCTGACACCATCGATGGGGCGGTCTGGAAGATCTTGTCCGGCGATGGCAGCGAGAGTTGGGAGCAGGTCGCTGGTGGATGATCGGAAACGGGTGGTGCGGGGCTTCGGAATGCGCGCAGGCCATTCGATGATTCCGGGAACGAGTGTGCCACCTTCATAGATGTCGCCTTTGACGCCCCGGTGAGGCAAGCCCAATGCGCTTTCGGGCGATGTACCGTTATCGCCGCAGTAGAATAGCAGGGTGTTCTCGCGAAGATTGATTCTTTTGAGATAGTTTCGCAGCATGCCGATGGCTTGGTCCATCGCGGTGATCTCGGCATAGCGTTCGCGGAGAACCTCGCCTTGAGGGCGCTTGGTTCGGGTGCCGGTTTTGTTCGAAGTCAGGCTGACTTGCTTCGAGTATTTCGCGGGCAAATCATCATAGAGAGCGAGATCCTTCGCCAGCCCGCTGTAGGGTTCGTGTGGCGAGCCAAACCAGATCACTTGGAAAACCGGCTTTCCGGCTTTGATTGAGCGATCGATGTCTGCGATGGCCTCGCGAATGAGAATTTCCGAGCTTTCACCTTTGAAGATCTTAGGAGGTGCTCCATTGCGGGAAAGCGACGGATCGAGTTCAAAGAAGTTGTCGTGTGAGAGCCATTCATGAAAGCCCATCGCGCCGGGGTTCAGGGGCGATCCTGATTTAACGGTTCCGACGTGCCACTTGCCGAGGTGCATGCAGTGGTAACCTGATTTTGAAAGGAGATGAGCGATGGTGATCTCCTCCGGTCGCATGGACCACCCTGGTGCGAATGTTCCCATGCGGTTGGGGTGTCGGCCGGTGAGAAAACTCGCTCGGGTCGGCGAGCAGTTCGGGTGGGCGGCGTAAAAGCGTTCGAACTTCAGGCCGGTGGCGGCCATCTCATCGAGGACGGGAGTCTTGAGATGGGGATGGTCATTGTATCCGGTTTCCTCCCATCCGTGGTCGTCGCCCATCATGAGGATGATGTTCGGTGGAGCGGCCATCGCGTAGGCGATGAGAGTGAGCACGCCTATTACGAGCGGGATGGTCCTTCGAGGCGTGGTCATGGCAAGATCGGTTCGAAGGGGGATTGCCTTAGATGCGGCTATCTGGAGAAGACATACCACTTGCTTTTCCAATCGGGTTTGTGGCGGTTACTGAAGCCGCCGGCTTCGATAAAGAGGTATTCAATTTCGCCATCAAGAGAGATACTCACTTTAAGTGCTTGGTATTTGTCGAGGTCCATGAGTGTGTCGCCTGACCAAACACGGGTTGGGCTATCGGTCGAGCCGTTTTCTTGGAAAGTGATGGTGGTGAAGTCGGGACGGCGGGCTTTTGGATTTTTTGCTTGGGGGTCAAACTCTGGGATTTCGTTGACTTCGGTGATGAGATTCCAGGTCCCTGCGAGCCTTTGATTTCGGCGGAAATTTCCATCCCAGCGGAAGAGGAATTCATCCGGGTTTTGCGAGGCATCTTCGGGGTTGAGGTTGGCCTGCCATTCAGACGACAGCATGGGCACGACGGTGGCGGATTTGGTAACGAGGTCGTCGCCCATGGGTGGGAGCTTTTGTTCCTCGAGGTGAAGGCTGATTTTTCCCTGCGGGGTTTTGACAGTTGGTTTGACCTTATATTTGTCGTTGTAGCGAATGAAGGTTTTGAGGGCGACGGTGACGTCATTGCCTTTGAAGTCATCGAGGAATTCCTTGGTGATGAAGGCTCCTTTGGGCACTCCGCCGGACCCGCGGCCATTACCCTGTTTGGTTTCGATGAGAGCTTTGCCGTTGATGTAGATGATATGGCCGCCACCGGCTCCGACATGATTACCATCATTGATCATGATTCGATAGCGATGCCCATCCTTGAGGGGCGGGATTTTAAAGGTTCCCCGCATGAGGAGAATTTCTTTTTCCCAAAGGGTATTGACCGGAGTGGCTCCGAAGCAGTGCGGACCGACACAGTCATCGGAGCATTTGGTGATGGGGCGGGAGGGAAGCTTGCCATCGTAATTTCCAAAGGGGCTCTTTCCTTTCTTCCAGCCGGATTTGGCTGGGTCGAAACCAGAGGTGAACCAATTGTCCATTCCATTGGGCAGGGTCACTTCGCGGTAGCGTGTGATCAGTTGATCAAAGGGAACTTGCTCGGCTGGAACTGGATCGAAGGAATGGTAGGACCATTCGGCAGTGCGAAGGTCGGCAAACATGGTCCAGTCGAAGTCAGTGAAGCCAGCCCGGTCGTACAGAGCGGCGAGCCCATCGAGAACGTCGCTTTTTCCGCCGGGGCGGGCGGATTGGGTTTCGGCGGCGGCGAGTTCGCGGAGTCTGACCCGGTTCTTACCGACAAACTCCGGCACCAGTTCGTCCATGATGATGGGTTTTATTGCAGACTTGAGCTTCGGACCAAACTTGCTGGAGTCGGCGGCGAGGAAGAATTCCTTGTAGGGGAGAATCTCGTTGGGCTTCCGCTGCTTTGCGATTTCGTAGAGGGCGTCGAGTCCCCCGGGAACGTCGGCGAGTGATTCGGCGATCGCCTCAAGGTGGAACTCGTAAGTGGGTTTGAGATTTTGTCCGTCCACCGAGATCGTTTCTCCGGCGTATCCCGTGTAGGTTTCGCGGAGGGTTTTGGTAGCAAGAGCCTGAACCGCTGGTCCAGCGTCCTTGATTTGAGCCCGGATGGCGGGGGCAAAGCCGCGGGTGACCGAAACGCGTTGGTTGGTGCGGACGAGTTCGCCGATGGCGGGGAGGACCCTGTCGAAACACGCTTCGTGACCGGCTACCGGAGTGAGTGCGGTAAGGGTGGCATTGCGAAGCCACGCTTCTTCGTGCTTAAGGTAGGGGAGAAGAGTGTCGACGAGGGGGATGATTTGTTCGGCCGTTCCCTTTCCGATGATTTGCAAAGCGACGTCTTTAATCGACCAGGATTCCCTGTCATTTTTGATTGCCTTGACGGCGAGTTCGAAAATCTCATCACTGACCCCGCCGGTTTGGGCGATGGCTTTGAACATGATTTGCCGGACACGGGGATCATCGTGTTGGAGGAATTCCATCACAAGTTCCGAACGCACCTTTCCGCCGGGCTTGCGCCAGCCGATATAGCCGCTGTTGACGCCGACGGTCTTCATCGCGGCGACGAAGCGAATGCAGTAGTCGGGATGATGAATGTAGCGGCGGATATCATCATCGCTGGGTTGCTCCTCGCCATGGAAGCGGCGTAGGAATGGCATACTGGAATCACGGGCAAGGGTTTCGCCGGAGAGGTCCTGCTTTTTGCCGTCTTTGCCCGGGACCGCTTCGAGGGAAAGGAAAGCATTGTCAGCTTCAGTTCCCCAGGGTTGTTTAGGGAGTTCGTAGCGTTTCGAAAACTTCGTGGGAGGAGCTCCGGTAATGCGGAGGGTTTTACGGGGCATGGTGTAGGTGAGAGGGTAAGCGATTCCCCACTGTTCCTTGTCGTATCCGCCTCCGCCAATGATACCAAATGAGCCATCGTAGCGGCGAGAGAGATCATAGTGCCACTTTCGCTTGTCCATGAAGTCGCGGTATTGCGCAGGCTTCTTGTCGTAAAGCAATCCCATCGCAGCGCTGCGCCAGATTTCGCCAATGCCACCGCCCGTGTGGCCGTGGAGCATGAAAGTGGTGGTGTAAAAACTCTGCATGGCACAAAGGTCGCGTCCCTTTGCATAGAGGGAATCCTCACCTGCCATGGCGGCGGCGGCAGCCATCGCGAAGGCGAGCTTACCGTTCTTGCCATTATCGACAAAGCCCACTTCGGGCCGGTCGTCGCCGTAGGGGTTATTTCCACGTCCGACGTAGCGGTAAAAGTGTCTCAGGGCTCCGTCGAAGGTGTGGTCGGGAATGTCGGCTCCGCATTCCCGGGCAAGGAGGAGAAAGGTCACCACGCACGTGCCGGAGGCATTGAGGTGGCCGCTGCCGTAGCTGGTGAGAGCGGAGCCGCGTCCGGCCCAGGCGTCGTTGTGTTGGGTGCGGGCCGCGTTGTCGACCCAGTCCTGAATATTCTCGAGAATTTTGGGATCGCCGGTGCGGAGGTAGCACTCGGTGAGGGGGATTCCACCGTATCCAATATACCACGGATAGGAATGCGGTTTGACATTGCGAGCCCACTCGCGGACGACTTCGAGGTCCTTGTCGTCCACCGTTGAAAGGAGGAAGAGCATTCCGATACCGCCGAGGCCTTCGGTGGATTCGGGGCTGGAAAGATAGTCGGCGACCTGGCGCACGATCTTGTCTGATTTGGGACAATCAAGGGGCCAGGTTTTGCTATAGGCTCCAAGGACGGGGATTTCTACCGTGACCGGTTTGCTTTCTCCTTTGACGACAAATTGGACGAGTCCGTCGGAGGCCTCGGCGGCGGCAAGGATCTGGCCAAGTTGGATCCGCGGATCGATGTCGGCGAGCTTCTGCCCGTTAATGCTTTCGATGATCTGTCTTTTTTTTAAGAGTCCTGTTTCGGCGGCAGGTGAACCTTCCTCGACATTCTTGATGCGCATTGTGAAGGCGGGCTGAATGAGTTCGATGCCGATTCCGACGGGGCCAAAACGATCGATGGTTTGGAGTGATTTTTTTTCGCTGGGCCGGGTTGAAAAGAGACCATTGGGATTTTGGTAGAAGCTCTCTGCGGTGGCAGTCGTGGGCGCTCCCGAAAAGGAGAGAGCGCAGAGGATTGAAGATATCATTCTCATATTCCGGCTTTCAGGGTCCCTGATTTCGCTGGATGCGTCCAGCGAACAGTCTCGTGGATTTGAGAACTTGAATCGTGGATTTACGACTTCAACCGAACTTTGCCATTTTGGAGTGATCGTCTTTTCGGTGTTTGGCCTGGGGAGCTTTTATGCTTCCTCACTTCATGGAGAGGACTACCCTGAACTCAAATGAAGATGATTTTAGCCTTCTTGTTGGTTTCTTGTGCTGAGGTTCCGCTTTCACTTTTTGCCGATGAACGTGCGGATGTTTTTAAGGAGTTGGGTGTGCTTAAGAAAGACTACCGAAAGCGGATTTCCGAAATTCGCAAAGCAGGTAACGACGAGTTGAAGACCGAGCAGAAGAAATCGTATCAAGCGATCAGTGCCGTCGGTAAGGGAATCGAAGAGCATCCTGGGCTTGCGGCTCAGTGGAAGGCTCGTGACGAGGCCAAGGCTGCGTATCAAGCGGCCTTGAAGGCGAAGGACGCCGAGGCAATCAAGGCAGCCCGGCGGGCGAAGCGCGATGGCTTTAAGTCGAAAGAGATTTAGGATCTGCAAGCCGCTTCGGTGGCGCAGCGGAAGATGGTGGAGGCGTTACAATATCGTCTCGTGGCCGCTTCCGGTGATGAGGGGAAGGCCTTGATTGAGAAGATCAAGTCTTTGGAAGCCCGCTATGAAGAGTTGAGGAAGTAAAAGCCTTCGCTTTGTGAGGGCGGGTCGGTAAACTCGCGTCGATGCGATTGCTCTCTGTCTTACTTCTTTTTTTCTGCGGAGTTCTTTCTGGAAAGCTGACGATTGGCTGGAAGGAGAACTTACTGACAATCAATGATGACCGAATTCCGGAGGAGCCGCTCGAGATTTGGTATCTCGAGGCTTACTGTCGTCCGGGATCAACTGACCGGGATTGGAACGAAACTGTCATCGGGCATAAGACGAAGCTTCTTTCTGCTACGGATAGTGAGATCAAACTGAGGTGTGAATTGGCCGATGGCGTGATTGTTGATCACCTGATCACGGTAGAGGGTGAGAAGATCTTGTTTCACCTCACTGCGAAGAATCCCACTGATAAAAAATCCGAGGCTCATTGGGGACAGCCTTGCATTAGGGTGGGAGAGTTTACCGGAACCCAGGATGATGAAGACAAGTATGCCTACCTGAAGAATTCGTTTGTCTTTATCGATGGCAAACAAACCTTCATGCCGACCACCAATTGGGCGATGAAAGCGCGCTATGTGCCTGGTCAGGTTTGGTGCCCCTGTCATGTGCCAAAGACGGATGTAAATCCTCGTCCACTGTCATCGGATCGGCCCTCGAATGGATTGATCGGTTGCGTGTCAGCTGACGAGAAATGGTTGATGGCGACGGCCTGGGATCCCTATCAGGAGCTATTTCAGGGAGTGATTCGTTGCTTGCATTCGGACTTCCGAATCGGTGGGCTGGAACCGGGCGAGGAGAAGATTGTTCGGGGAGCCATTTATGTGATGGCCAATGATGTGCCTGCGCTTTTGAAGCAATACGAGAAAGATTTTCCTGATCAGGTCAGACGTCATCAAACTCTCCGCGCACTAAAGGTAACCAAGGGAGATCCCGCTTCGGGGAAGCGGGTCTCGGTCACTGCTCCTGATTACTCCGGGACGAAGGTTCACCATACCCTTTATCTTCCTTCCAATTGGAAACCCAATTGGGAGGAGACTGGAACCAAGTATCCGCTGATCGTGGAATACTCCGGGAATCGAGCTCCCTCGCTTGGGTCCAGTGGGCGGGTTGAGGATTCGGTTTTGGGGTATGGATTGAGCGCCGGTGAGTCGGTCTGGTTGAACCTTCCATTTGTGGATGCCGGGGGTCAGGGCAATCAGCCCAACTGGTGGGGTGATGAAGCAGCTACCGTGGCCTATGCCAAGAAGGTCGTTCCGCAAATCATTGCCGATTATGGCATTGATCCCAACCGGGTGATTCTCTGTGGTTTTTCGCGTGGAGCGATTGCGGTCAACTATATCGGATTACACGATGATGAGATTGCGGCTCTTTGGTCGGGTTTCGTGACTCATGATCACTACGACGGAGTCAGGGAATGGCGGGGAACCAAGTGGGGTGCCCCGCTTGCAGACTATCGTGAAGCAGCCGCGAAGCGTTTTAAGAGACTCAATGGTAAGCCGGTATTAATCTGTCAGAACGGAGGGACGAGCGATGTCCGTAAGGTTGTTCCAGAGGCAGAGCATGTCACTTTTCTGGATGTCGACACTCGCGCTATTTTCGGAATCTACCCCACGCAAACGAATATTCATCCCCACACGGATCGTTGGCTTCTGAAGCCCAGTGGCCAACGTAATGAAGCGTGGGATTGGATGAAAGAGCGCGGCTTTTTTGAGAAACCTGTTGATTGAACACCGGGAGTCATTTCCTTTCATTCCCGAAGCCTTGCAGGAAGCTGATGAGGTTGGCGAGGTCTTGCTGGCTCATGGCTGATTCGAGTCCTTCGGGCATGAGGGAGCGTCCGGTTTTTTGGAGCGACTTGAGGGTCTTGCGGGAAAGTTGACGGTCTGAGCCGTCGAGTTGACGAAGGGTGAGGTGGGTTTGGTTCTGGGAGAGGATGCGGCCGAAGAGGGTGGAGCCGTCGGGAAGGGTGGCGAGGTGGCTTTCGTATGTGGGGTCGATGGATTGATTCGGGTCGAGGATGGAGGTGAAGAGTCCTTCCTTGCTGCGGTCGGTGATGGAACGGAGGTCGGGGCCGTTTGCGGGGAGGCCTTTTGCCGGTAGGTGACAGACGGCGCAGAGTTGGTCGAAGGTTTTGCGGCCTGCGGTTTTGTCGCCCTTGAGTTTGAGAGCGGGGAGGAATGAGGTGAGTTTTTTGGAAGAAGATTGGAGGAGCTGAGAGGTTTGTTCGCGGATGGCGGGATCGGAATGGGTGAGGAGGAGTTGGCGGCGGGAGGCGTCGAGGTCGGTGGGAGAGATGGTTTTATTTTGAAGGGCAGTCAGGGTTGCTTTCGTCCAAGCTGTTCGCCGGAAGAGGACGTCGACGATTCGGGTGCGTTCGTCCGTTGAATGAGTGGGCCAGTTTTGAAAAAGAGTTTCGGGGAGGTTCGAGGGAGCGATGCGGGTGAGGGCATCAATGGAGGCGAGCTTGAGAGAGGAGGGGGAATTCTTGGTGAGCAGGCTTGAGAGAAGGGCTTGGTCCGAAGTTTGTCTGCCGAGGAGAGAAATGGCGGCGATGCGGAGAGGGATGGGAGAGTTTTTGCGAGCAGCGATTTGGCGGGCGGCGGTGATTGCTTGGTTGAGTTTTGAGATGGCTTTTGAATTGTGATCGAGCCAGGTGCCAAGAGCTTTGAATTGATTAGCGGTGAAGCCGTTTTTCCCCGGAGTGGCGAGGCGGGTGATGAGGGCGTTGAGTGATTTTTGTTTCCCGCCCAGTTTGATGAGATCGTCGATGAGGATGCCATTCTCGAGAGCGGCGCTGGCGAGGTGATCAAAGTGGAGGTGGGTCGATGCAAAGACGGCGGCACGAACGAAAGGAGAGGCGTGATCTTTTACGGCGATTCGAGCGAGGGCTTTTCCGGCGTCAGGGGAATTTGAAACGCCAAGCGAGCAAGCGGCCTGGAGGCGGACGGCGGGTTCGGGATCGTCGCTGAGCTTGAGAGCAGCGGTGAGGAGTTTGGGGTCTTCTTGCCAGCGTGACTCTGCGAGGCGGAGGGCGTGTCTTCTGATTTGGGGATGAGCGTCGGAGAGGGCGGAAGCGAGGAGGTCCGGAGTGAGGCGATCAATGCCATCGAGGACGCAAAGGGCATGAAGGCGGGCTTTGGGACTTGGAAGAGTCTTGGCGACTTCGATGAGGAGGTCGGTGACGAAGACGGCCTTCTTTTCGACGAGGAGACGGTGGGCGAGGTCGCGGACAACGCCATTGGAATGAGCGAGATGAGCGACGAGTTGGATCGGGCTGGCCTTGTCGAGGCGAGGGAAGGCGGCGGGTTTTTTGTCTTTGGGGATGACGCGGTAGATGCGGCCATGGGAGGAGCCTTTTCTTTCGTGCTCTTGCATTTCAGATTGGCCTTCCTTTGGGAGCCAATCGGGGTGTTCGATCATGTAGCGATACATGTCGACGACCCAAAGGGCGCCGTCGGGGCCGGTGCGGGCCATGACCGGACGCGACCAGCGATCTTCTGAGGCAAAGAAGTCGAGTTCACCCCTCGCTCGCTCGGCGGTGAAGCTGCAACCGTCGCGTTTTAGAATCATGTGCTGAACGAGGTTGTGAAAGGGCTCGCAGGTGAAGGCGTGAATTTGATCGTCCTGGAAAAGGAGGTCGTCCCGATAGATCATGGGCGAGCAGGCGCTTGTGAAACGTCCGGAGTTGTTGAAACTGTGGAAGCGCTTTTGCGAAGGGGTGGCTTGGAAGACGGGCGGGTTTCGCGGGTAGAGCTGGCGTCGCGGGTCGGGCGCTGCGAAGTCGGGATTGCGGGCGAGGTAGCGTTGTTCGAGAACGTAGTGCCAGAGGGGAAAGCTGTTTTGGACGCCGAACCAGTTGCCCCAATCGTCGCGGGTTCGACCGAATTGCGAGGGTCCGGAAAGTGTTTCGAGGATTCCATGGTCTGGTTGCATTCGGAAATCAAAGCTGCCGAGATTGAAGGTTTGGTTTGAAACCGGTGAAGTGATTTTGGTTCCGGCGGCGTAGCCGGAATGATGGCTGCCATTGGCTCCGTGAATGTGATTGTCGAGACCCCAGCTCAGGCCGTTGACGCGCAGTTGTTGATTGCCTTGTTTGAAGCCGGTGAAGAGGATTTCCTGCAGGTCGGCTTTACCGTCACCGTTGGTGTCTTCGGCATAGATAATGTCGGGAGCAGCGGCGATGAGGGCGCCTTTTTTCCAGCTCATGATACCAGCGGGGAAGTTGAGGCCTTCGAGGAAGAGAAAGGATTGGTCGAAGACGCCATCGTTGTCAGTGTCGCTGAGGAGACGAACCCGTCCACCGGGTTTTCCGTCGATGCCGGACGGGTAGTCAGCCATTTCAGCGACCCAGAGGCGACCGTCCGGTGCCCAGTCGATGGCGACGGGATCCTGGATGAGAGGTTCGGCGGCCACGAGTTGGACTTCGTATCCATCGGGAACGTGAATGGCTTTGAGGGAACCGGTTGGGGAGAGGGGCGCGGAGTCCCTGGTGCTGGCGAGTGTGAAGAAGCGGGTGGCGTCTTTCTGGGTGAGGGAGTTTGCGAACCAAGCGACTTCATCGATCCGTCCTTCGATGGGAAGAGTGCCTCCGAAGCGCCAGTGATTCGAAGGAAGGCCGGGAAGAGGGGCGGTGATTTCGGCTTGGCCATCGAGGAAGATCGAGATGGTTTCGCCATCAGTGGAAGCGGTGAGGTGATGCCAATGATGACGCTTGATGAGAGAGGCTCCGGTTAAGGATTGATTCGGGGATTGGAGGATGAGGCGGCCTTCGGACTTGCCATCTCCTTTTCCACCGATGCGGAGGCGAAGGTTGTTGTTTTGAACGAGGTCGCCGGTGTTGTCGCGAGCGGCAGTAATCATGCCATTCCAGAACCAAAAGGTGAGGCTTCGCGCGTTTGGAACAGTGGCCGAGACTGTTCCACCGACGAGTTGAAGGGAGGCGTTGTGTGCTATTCCCTCGAGTGATTTTTGCTCGGGTCCCGGAAGATGATAGGCGACTTGTCCATCGATCATGCCGTGGCGGTTGTGTCCGGAGAAGTCGGTGATGGTGTTGCCGTCGAGCTCTTCACACTGCCAGTAAGCGAGGGGCTTGTCCGCAAGAATGGTTTTGGCATAAGTGCTCGGACGGGTGGTGAGTTGGCGACGGGGTTGGCCCGAGAGGGACTCGAGTTGTTTGAGAATGGTATCGACGATTTTTGGTTCGGCCTCGATTTCGAGTCCGGCGGTGCGGGCGGGCCAGGTGGTGTATCCCCCGAGAGCGTGTTGCTCGGGAGGCGGGATGTATCCGGCGGCGCCGTTGGCGAGTTCGATGTTGAAGGTGGGGTGAAAGGGGCTGCGGGCTTTGAGCTTGAGGCCGGTGATGGAGTAGACTTCGTTCGGAGTCGCGGTGATCGCGAGGTCGCCGATGCGGAGGGATTGTAGGACGACTTTTTCAGTGGGGTTGGCGTCGAGATAGCGGGCTTGCTCGGCGTAAACTTCGGGCCGGTTTTTGGGACGACGACCTTTCATTGTTTCAAGGAGTTGATCGGCCCAGGCGAGCCGTTTTTGATCGGGGAGGCGCCGTTTGAGAGTGAGGATGTCCTCGGTCATGCCAACTTGGGGGGCATTGAGATAGGTTGTTCTTTTCAAGGCCTCTTGTGACATGCGAACGAGATCGTTGGTGTAGCGTGAGATGTCATCGGGTTTCTTTTCTCCACGATAATCGACGCGGTAGAGGTCGCCGCTGGTGCCCTGGGTCATGGCACAGACCGGGGTGTGCCCATCGACGGTAAGTTGTTCGGCGAGGCGATCGGAGTAGAGTCCGAAGTAGTCGGCAGGGCCGCCGCCGCCATGGTAGTGCATGGAGAAGTTGGCGAGGACGCCGAGGGGTTTGCCATCGAGGGTCTGGATCGAGAGAAGAGAGAGCTCGTCGTCGACCGGGCCGGAGGGGCCGATGTAATTCGGATTTTGATAACCCGGATGCATCATGGCGCGGACCGATTTTTCGCCGAAGGGATCGGTGAGCATTTGGTCGGGACGGGTGATGAAGCGCCGGCAGTGGGTGTATCCGGTGGCTGTGACCTGTTGCCATCCGATGCGGGCGGGTTCGAGTTTTTGGAAAGCGTGAGTGATACCTTCGGCGATTTTTGAAGGGAGGAACTCGGTGTAAGCGGGATCAGCCATGGTGCCGAGGCAGTAGTCCATCGTGCTGGGTGCGCTGTGAGAGTGGGTGGCGGTGATCAGAACGTTTTCAACGGGAATGCCGGTGGCTTTGGAAGCGAGTTGCTTAGCTTGGTCGCAGACATCACGGGGGATCATGCAGCTATCGACAACAGCGATGGCGATACGGGTGTCTCCGCGGCGGAGGACAAAACAGCGGGCCTTGAGATCACCTGGATTCATTTTACCACGACGTCGCTCGGTGAAGCCGCCGTTTATGAGAAGGGAATCGAAGGGTGGAGTGACATCTTGCACGTGAGCGCCTGCTTCAAGCGGTGATTCAACCGGCACGGAGTCATCGGCCGGAAGATTGAGCCAGAGTACAAGGACGCAGCAAAGGATGCCGCCGAGAAGAGTGGTGAATGATGGGAGGGACCTCATGACTTCTCTCCATCCCATCATGTGAGGCTGGCGGAAGCAATCAGATGAGGTGATTTTTGTATTCCAAATGCGGACAGGTTTGGGGCTTGTGGTTTTGGTTGGCTGATGGAAGCTCGCGAGCAATGGCGACTTCGCGATGGATAAAAATCGAGGGTCGGATCGGTGAGATCCCCGATTGGGTGGCCATTCTTATTCCCGGTATCCTGGTCGGCTCTGCCGTGTTTCGCTGGCTGGGGTGGACGGTCGTGGATTCGTTCTGCGCAGGAATCGTGGCTATTCCGTTGGTGGGATTGCTAGTGATGAACTTTAAATTCAAGAGAGGGACCAAAGTGATCGAGGAATGTCTCGATCCGGATTTTGGTTAACTAACAAAGTTCCGCGACAGCTGGCTGTCGATTCTCCATCTGACGGAGGTGGAAGAACCCCTTTTTTTGCGAGGTGAGGGAA
The DNA here is from genome assembly GCA_030835305.1 of Verrucomicrobiota bacterium. Lineage (GTDB taxonomy): Bacteria > Verrucomicrobiota > Verrucomicrobiia > Verrucomicrobiales > Akkermansiaceae > SW10. The sequence goes on from JAURPJ010000032.1 coordinate 23,775, forward strand.
CGCACGAACCGACGATCATGCAGAGGTCTTCCTTGATCGAAATCGTCGATACCTGACGGCAGTGGACCGAGGGCCTGAGGGCTGCTCTCGTTGCCATGAAGAATGGCGACGTTCCGGAAAAGCCCTGGGAACTCTACATTCTTGATATCAAGTTGGATTCCCATGAGGAGGAGTGGGGAAGTGTCGATCCTCGTTTCGAAGGGAGACGAGGATTGCGACTTCCTCGCGAAATTTTGCCAGGGGAGACTCGTCGAGTTTCAGCGTAACGAGATTTGATTTTAAGATTCATGACACTCACAGCTTGGCTGGGCTGTCTGTATTTTGTTTTGGGTTGGAAAGAATTTGATTCGGTTTGAGGGGCGCGGAGTCGTAGTTGAGTGTAAGCCCATTTTTCGAGCCAAATCGAAAAAGTTTAATTTCCGCAGTTTCTTCGCGGTGATCAAGCTGGGGAAAACCCAACGGGCAGTGTGGACCTGGTCTTCGGAAGTTTTCATTCTCAGTGGTCGTGAGCCGGAGGTTTGGACGGCGACAGCCCTTCCCGGTGACCGATTCTTTGTGTGGATGAAAGCAATCAGCCGGTAGGAAGGTTTTTGTTTGAGAGGACTCGTCCTTTAATTCATCGCGCCCGCCCTGGGTTGACCCGGGAGGGGAGTGCGCGCTTTTTCGATGAGGCCCATCATTTCTTCGATCAATTCGGGTTTCTCTTTGGCGAGATTGTTTTTCTCGAAGGGGTCCTTTTCGAGGTCGTAGATTTCGAGAGGGCCCATTGTCGAAGGCTGACTTTTTTTGCCTTTGATGATTTGGCGGAAGCCTTTCCAATTGTCCTTTCTGATGGCTTGGGAGTGGATATATTGTGAATCTCCAATGCCAAATTCGAAGTAAAGGAAGTCGTGCTTTCTCTGCTTCTCTCCACTGAGAAGGGGAAGGAAGGAGATGCCATCGGACTGTGCCGGGACGGGCTGGCCGGTGAGTTCGGCCATGGTGGGGAGGATGTCCCAGAAGGCGCTGATGTGACCGGTGGTCCGCCCGGGCTCGATGACGGCGGGCCAGCGGGCGAGCATGGGAGTGCGGATGCCTCCCTCGTGCATGTCACGTTTCATGCCGCGAAGGTTGGCGGTGGAATTCCAGAAGCCGGGATCGTGCCCGCCTTCACGGTGGGCTCCGTTGTCGGAAGTGAAAATGACGAGGGTATTGTCATCGATCCCATAGTGCTCGAGGAGAGCGAGGATGTCTCCGATTTGGTTATCCAGATTTTCGACCATTGCTGCAAAGCCGGCAATGGGATTAATGACATCGGGAACAGTTTCGGTGCCATCGCCACGGTGGATTTTGTATTTGCCGATGACCTTGTCGAATTGCGGAAGTTTTTTACGCCACTTTTCGTGAAGTTCCATGGGCGCGTGCATCGCGGCGTGGGGAACGGCGGTTGGAATGTAGCAGAAGAAGGGAGTTTTTGATTTGGCGTTGGACTCAATGAACTGCATGGCGTGGTTCATGATGATGTCGTTAACATATGTGCCGTCTTTTAGCGCTTTCTCTTTTCCGTTATGGACGTAGGTGGTCGGGTAGTAGGTGTGGGCAATCATTTGGCTCTTCCAACCGACGAATTCGTCAAAGCCATGATTGAGAGGATTGGGGTTGCCGGGAGCGTGCGTGTGGCCAAGCCCCCATTTCCCGTAAGCTCCGGTGTTGTATCCGGCTGCTTTAAAGACCTCGGGAAGAACAGTGAGCTTGGGGTCGAGCGGAGCGACTTTGTTCTCGGTGACGTTGGCGCGGAGATAGACTGAACCGGGTTGTTGTCCGGTCATGAGGACGGCGCGGGAAGGACTACAAACTGTGTTACCGGAATAGTGGGCGGTGAACTTCAGGCCTTCCTTGCCGATTCGATCAATATTGGGCGTCTTGAATTTGGTCTGTCCATAAATCGAGAGATCTCCGAGGCCAAGATCATCGGCGAGGATATAGATGACGTTTGGCTTTTCGTCTGCCCGGAGAACGGTGGGAAGGATCAGTATTAAGAGAAAAAGCTTCTTCATGAGGAGGAAGCTTTTCCGAATTGCGGGTATTCGTCCAGCTATTCCGAGACCTTGGGAATTCGATTGTCGAGGAATTCGGGCGGATGGAAGTAATCCATCTCGATAGTAATTGAAGTAATAGAGGCGGGCTTTGATCGGAGTCCTCCGATGATCTTGGGGGGGCTGGAGGTGGGAATGAGGGTATCGGGAATTGCGATTATTCCAAGATTCTGGAGCCCTGCAGTCTGATCAATGTGTCTCACGATGTCGCTTACAGAAAATGAGTGATTTCCAAGGGCTGATCACGAGTCCCGGTTGTCAAAGTGGAGGAGTTTTTGATGACGTTCTCGAATGAGGCGGACGACGAGGGAGGTCCAACCGGTTTGGTGGGATGCACCCAATCCCTTGCCGGTCTCGGCGTGGAAGTATTCGTGAAAAAGGAGATGGTCATTCCAGAGCGGATCGCCTCGATGTGGGTGATGGGCTCCGACAAAGAAGCGCGAACCATCAGGCCGGGGCATGAAGAGTTTGATAAGGCGTTCGCAGAGATCGATGGAGATTTCGCGAAGGGTCATTTGTTCTCCCGAACTTGTGGGATACTCGATGGTGAAATCATCCCCGTAGAAGTAGTGGTAGCGCTCCAACGCCTCGATGAGGACGAAGTTGGCGGGGAACCAGATGGGCCCGCGCCAGTTGGAATTACCGCCAAACATTTCGGTGCTGGATTCGCCCGGAGTGTATTCCACGCTATAAGTTTGTCCTTGGGTGTCGAAGGTGAAGGGGGCTTTTCGATGGGCCTTGCTGAGGGAGCGGATGCCGAAATCAGAGAGAAATTCATTGCGGTCAAGCATGCGGGTGAGGGTCGCGCGGAGCTTGTTTTCATCCGGAATGGAGATGAGCCAGCGACCGGGGTTTTTTTCCCCTTCGACGTGCCGGAATTTGACATACTTCATGATGTCGGTTCGGTTCTTCATGAACCATTCCATGCGGCGCTTGAACCCCGGGAGCGCATCGATCTGCGATTGTTTGAGCACGGTTGTGGCCATGATGGGTAGGAGGCCTACCAGCGAGCGGGTTTTGAGCGGAATGGAATGACCGCTGTCAACGACGAGCTGGTCGTAGTAAAACTTGTCCTCTTCGTCCCAGAGTCCGCTGCCCCCGAGGGTGTTGATGGCGTCACAAATCTCGATGTAGTGCTCGAGGAACTTGGAAGCAATATCTTCATAGGCCGGACGTTTCTGAGCGAGCTCCAGTGCGATGGAAAGCATGGTGAGGCAGAAGGAAGCCATCCAGGCGGTTCCATCGGCCTGGTTTAATTTCCCACGTCCGGGGAGTCCGTGGGAGCGGTCGAAGATGCCGATATTGTCAAGTCCAAGGAAGCCGCCCCCGAAGACGTGGCGGCCTTCGTTGTCCTTGCGATTGACCCACCAGGTGAAGTTGAGAAGAAGCTTCTGGAAGGCGCGCTCCAGGAAGTCGAGATCGCGGTGGCCTTTGGGATCGGCGATCTTGTAGACCCTCCAAACGGCCCAGGCGTGGACGGGGGGGTTGACGTCGGAGAAGTTCCATTCGTAAGCGGGAATCTGGCCATTAGGGTGCATGTACCATTCGCGAAGAAAAAGCAGGAGCTGGTGCTTCGCAAAGTCCGAATCGATGGAGGCGAAAGGAATCATGTGGAAGGCGGTGTCCCACGCCGCGAACCAGGGGTATTCCCACTTGTCGGGCATGGAGAGAATGTCGCGCCCATACAGATGTTCCCAGTTACTGTTTCTGCCGTACTTTCGGGCGTCCTCCGGTCGCGGCGCATCCTTGCTGCCTTTGAGCCAGTCATCGATGATGTAGTAGTAGAATTGTTTGGTCCAAAGCAGCCCGGCGTATCCCTCGCGAAAAACCTTCTGTTCCTCGGCGGTGGTTTCCTCGGGGATGATATCGTTATAGAACTGATCAGCCTCGGCGATTCGGGCTGTGAAGACTTCGTCGGAACCCTCGAGGCCGGAGACGCCCGAGCCGGTTGCGTTAAGCCGGCAAATAACGGTCACGGATTTTCCGGCGGGAATCTGCGCGATAAAATGAGCGGCTGATTTCGTGCCTTGTTCATCCGGAGAAACAGCGGCGATATTCTTGTCGATGATCAGTTTGTGAAAGGCGTCCTTGAGATGGCTGGCAAAGTTCTCTGTTCCAAAGAGCGTTTGGTTGTCGCTTTCGTTTTCGGTGAAAAGCCAGCAGTTTTCGAGGCCATCTGATTGGGCGTGGAACTCAAAGTCACCCAGTTCTTCGTGCCAGATTTTGAGGTGATCTCCTTCCAGTTTGATCGATGGTTTTGCGAGTCCGGCATCCTCGCCCGTACCCTTTCGCCATGTATTGCGAAACCAAACGGTGGGGATGACATGAAGGGGAGCGCTGTCCGGTCCGTGGTTGGTCGCGGTGATCCGCCAGAAAAGGTCGTTGTCATTGCGCTTTGCAACTTCCTGAACGACGTCAAAGAATCGGTTGTCCTCGAATACCCCGGTGTCTTCGATCTCATACTCACTCTCATCCCGACCACGCTTTTCATTTTCCTGCCAGAGATTGCTGTAGGGATAGGCGTTTTGCGGATAGCGATAGAGGGCCTTGGTGTAGGAGTGGGTTGGGGTACTGTCCTTGTAAAAGTAGACTTCCTTAACGTCTTCCCCGTGATTGCCCTGATGGCCGGTAAGGCCGTAGAGTCGTTCCTTCAGAATCGGATCATTCCCGTTCCAAAGGGCGACCGAAAAACAAAGGCGGCATTTCCGGTCGCACCATCCTTGCAAGCCGTCCTCACCCCAGCGGTAGGCGCGGCGGCGGGCATCGTCATGGCTGAAGGCGTTCCAGCTATTACCATCAGCCGAGTAGTCTTCACGAACCGTTCCCCATTGGCGCTCCGAAAGATACGGTCCCCAACGCTTCCAGTTGGCGATGCGGTCATAGTCTTCCTGAAGACGTTGTTTTTCCAAATTCACGGGCGGAAACTAGCAGATATCTTCGATTCTGTATCAACAGATCGAGAGGTTTTTTCAAGTTCCACAGAAGGTGGCACAGACCACTTCGTCCGGAGAGGGCGGGCGTTGGTATTTCGAAAATTCGGTTTGGTTTTGGTAAGGTCGTTGCAGGACCCCGAGGAGTTCCCGGAAGGGATGGAAATTGTCCTGTTTGGCAGCTTCGATGACTTTTTCAATGCGGTGATTTCGGGGGATGAAAGCCGGATTCATGGTGTGCATGAGCGAGGAGTCCGGATCGCCTGAGCTTTGCCAACGATCGTGCCATCTACGGGCTTTCGCGTCGTTTTGAAATTGCGCAAGGAAGCTCTCGCGCCCCTCTCCGAGACTGCGGAAGACGAGGGTGAAATCGGCTTTCTCCTCCGCCATGAGATCGAGAAGAGATTTGATCAATTCTTCGTCTTTGTTTTGAGCGAGGCCAATCTTTTTCGAGAAGACTTCCTGGTAAGTCGCCTTGAAAAGTACGGGAAAGTTTTCGAGTTTAGCCTTGGCCAGTTCGACCGCTTTTTCTGCGTCGTTATCGATGAGCGGGAGAAGAGCTTCGGCGAGGCGGGTTAGGTTCCATTGGGCGATGCCAGGCTGGTTTTGATAAGCGTAGCGGCCCTGCTGATCGATGTAGCTGAATTTCCGGGCGGGATCAAAGTGGTCCATGAAAGCGCAGGGACCGTAGTCAATGGTTTCGCCGGAGAGGCTCATGTTGTCGGTGTTCATGACACCGTGGATGAAGCCCACGCCCATCCACTTCGCAACGAGTTCCGCTTGGCGGGTGATGACCTTTTGAAGAAGTCCGAGGGCACTGGTAGTCCCGGGGTAGTGGCGACGATTGGCGTATTCGACCAAGGCCTTCAGGCTCTCAAGATCACGGCGTGCGGCAAAGAACTGCGCGGTGCCAATGCGGAGATGCGAACTGGCGACGCGGGTGAAGATACCTCCTTTTTCGGGAGCCTCGCGGAGGACCAACTCCCCGCTGGCAACGGCGGCAAGGGCGCGGGTGGTGGGGATGCCCATCGCGTGCATCGCTTCCGAGACAAGATATTCGCGGAGGACGGGACCAAGAGCGGCTCGGCCATCGCCCCGGCGGGAAAAGGGCGTGGGTCCGGCTCCTTTGAGCTGAATGTCCTTGCCGCCGATCTCGCCGAGTAGGATGGCGCGGCCGTCACCGAGTTGCGGAGAGAAGCCGCCGAATTGGTGGCCGGCGTAGGCCATCGCGAGAGGTTCGGCTCCTTCGGGAATGGCATTACCTGCAAGGATGGCGAGGCCTTCTTTACTGCGAAGAAACTCTGGATCGACTCCGAGTTTTTGCGCCAATTCTTCATTCAGTACAATAAGAGAAGGCTGAATGACGGGGGTGGGCTGAGCTTTTTCAAAGAAGCTTCCGGGCAGGCGTGCCCAGGTGTTTTGGAAAGGGAGAACCATCGGTTTGGAGCTTAGAGTGGAATTCCGAAGGTGCGACTCTGTATTCGATTGAAACGTGACAAGATGGTCATTGTGTCAAATCCTACCTGATGAAGTTCGACCAGGTGTTGAGGAATGAAGATTCGGACCAGGGTCCTGAGCTAGGCTTTGGTCGGGGATCAGCACAATTGACTCGTGTGACAATGATTTGCAAGCTTGAGAGGCGAGTCTTGTCATTGGCGAAAAAGCGCGCGAGCCACAGCTTGATCAAGATGTTAACAAACAGAATGAAGATTGCAGGGGTGAAGAAGGTCGAAGTGAAAATATATTTGTTCCTCATGCAGTCGGTTTAGGCTGCACCTACCTCCATCCGGGAACAGGCAGGATCGCGACGGTGAGGATGATGCGAAGGAGATTGAGGAGTATCGCGGGGGATTAATCTTTGGCTCGCAACGCACCCCACCAGCTATTGTTGGGTTTGTAGTCGGGTTGGAGGAAGTTGGCGTGCTGTTTTTCAAGCTGGGCCTTTTTCCTGGTATGAAGGGATTCGATCTGCTGTTCCTTTTTCTCTGCATCAAAGCGGGGGTCGGGCTTGGGGATTTTGGCACCGACTTCAGTGAGGTGAGCCGAGAGTTCAGCCGAGAGTTTTTTGACAAGGGCGGCATTTTCGGGTGCTAGATCCTTGGTTTCGCCAATATCAGTTTTGATGTTATAGAGTTCTTCATGACCGTCTTCGTAGTAGCGGATGAGTTTGTGGTCGCCATCGCGAATGATGCCGGAGGGTTCACCGCCCTGATTTCCGTAGTGCGGGTAGTGCCAGTAAAGAACGCGTTCGGAGTGGCCTCCTTTTAGTGCGTGAACAAGCGAGATGCCATCGACGTGGTGGGTCGGAAGTTTTTCGAGTCCGGCAAGTTCGAGGAGGGTGGGATAGAAGTCGGTTCCGGTGGCAAATTGGCTGGAAGCTGAACCGGGTTTAGTGACGCCGGGGGCCACGATGTAGTAGGGCTGGCGGATGCCGCCCTCCCATTGACGCCCTTTCCCGCCACGGAGTGGGAGGCAAGAGGTGGCGAAAGCATCGCCCGAGGAAACGCCGCCATTGTCGGAAGTGAAAATGACAATGGTATTGTTAGCGAGGCCGAGTTCCTTAATCTTGTTCATGACAAGGCCGACGGCGTCATCCATGGACTCCATCATGCCGCCATATACCGGGCAGTCCTGAACTTTGCGGACCGGGAGGGTGCGGTCATTTTTGAAGCGCTCTTTGACCAGTCCGGCGGTGGTCGCTTTTTTGCGATACTTCTCCCAAAGATCAGGGGAGGTTTGGATGGGACCGTGAACCGAGTAGAAGGAAAGGAAGGCGAAGAACGGTTTCTTGGATTTTTGTTGGCTGATAAAGTTGTTGGTTTCCTTTGCTAGGCGGATGGGCAGGACTTCGCCGGCGGGGCCGTCATCAAGCTTGGGGTTGTTGAAGGGGGAGAAGTATCCACCGCGGGGGGAGCCGGAATGGTAGCCGCCTTTGTTGATTTCGAAGCCGTGGTCCTCGGGGCCCGACCCTTTGCCGCCGAGGTGCCATTTTCCGGCGAAGAAAGTACGATAGCCACCTGACCTGAGTGCCTCGGCGACGGTGGTAATTTTTGCTGGGAGCTGGGCGCCGTTCTCGGGTGGAAGAATCCGGTCGTTGCGTTTCCAGTTCGTTCCGGTGGCTGCTCCGATCCAGTCGGTAATTCCGATGCGGGCGGGGTATTGGCCGCTCATGATGGAGGCCCGTGAAGGAGAGCACACCTGGCAGGTCGAGTAGCCATTGGTGAAGCGCATGCCGCTCTTGGCGATGGCGTCGATGTTTGGCGTCTCGTGGAAGGTGGAGCCTTCGCAGGAGAGATCTTTGATGCCGAGATCATCGGCAAGGATGAAGAGGATGTTGGGCTTGTCCGCCGCGGGGATGGGAAGCGCAAAGACTAGGAAAAGCAATATTCGCATGGCGGAGATTTGAGGGTGGCGAAGTGGGAAGCAAGTGGGAAAGTGGGAAAGTGGGGAAAGGGGTTTTGAGGATGCGAGATTGGTGCCGACGATTTCAATGTCGGGGCCGTTCGACCAAGATGGTTACGATGTTTTTCAGCGGAAAGGTAGAGGTGTCCGCTGGCTGGGACAGGCGAGGCTGCAAATCTGAGAACTCGGAACTTGTTGGCCGGGCCTGCCAATCCCTCAAAGGTCTTCTTTTACCTGCGGGCTGATTCGTATTGATGAAGCACTTCCGCTTGGGAGAGCGCACGATTCCGCGTCGCCAGTTCATCGAGCCGGTCCTTAAACGGGGTCATTCCTGCCAATCGCAGATCTGATTTCGTTTTGCCAAAGCGAACAAAGCGTTCGGTCAATCCAATGCCGCCGGCCGTGTGGATACCGGCGGGTTGGTGGCAGCACCTGCCGATGCGGGCGTGGAGTATTTTGACGACGTCACGGCAGCGGTTGGGGCAGTATTTGATTCGAAAAATAACTTCGTTTCGCTGTCCGCTGTGGGGGAGCTTTTGGTCCTGAGTTTGGACTGATCCGGAGCTTGAGGAATGATCATGCCGTGACTGATCTGACGATCACTAAACGTGCTCGCGGTGGCGCGAATCCTTTCGAAGACTGGTCGCCTGGCGGAATTACTTTTGCTCGACCCGATAGACGTGCGACTTCGTGCGGAGGTAGAGAGCTTTGCCATCGAGGGCGGGGGAAGACATGAAACCATCGTCGAGTTTACTGGTGGCGATGATCTTCATGTCGGGTCCGGGTTGGACGGTGAAGGTGCTTCCCTCTTCGCTGCTGAAGTAGAGATGGCCATCGGCGTATACGCCGGAGGCGGAGAAGGGTTCTTTGAGGGCCAGGTAGGTTTCGATTTCTCCGTTGGTAGCATCGACTTGGCTTAGGATTCCACTTTCGCTGACAAGGTAGATTTTTTTGCCAATGACGACGGGCGAGGAGCGGGCAGGCATGCGCTTAAAGATGTCCCACTCGATGTGGCTGGCGGTGACGTCGCCGGCAAGTTTGTCATCGAGTCGCAGACCAAGAACGTGGGCCTTGCCAAGGCCGGTGTTGATGATGGCCATCTCGTTACCAATGAAGACGGGCGCGGCAGCATTGGAAAAGCCTTTGTAAGTGATCTTCCAAAGTTCCTTTCCGGTGTCGGCATTGTAGCCGTAGCAGGCTTTGGCTCCCGGAGAGACGAGTTGGCGGACGCCGTTGAGGGTGACGAAGTTGGGCGTGGTGTAGGCTTTACGAAAGTCACCACTGCCACGGATTTTGCCATCGGCTTCTACGTCGCCGAAGTCGGTGGTGCGGTCGGTCTTCCAGACGTTCTTTCCGGTCTTGCGGTCGAGGGCGACGAGGTATTGCACGTCGACACCGTCCATTGAGAGAATGACGAGGTGCTTGTGGAGGACGACGGACGACCCGGGGCCGCGGAAGTGCTGGCAGGGGAGATCACGGCGTTCCCAGACTTTCTTGCCGGTTTTGCGATCAAGAGCTGCCGTTCCGTAGCTGCCAAAGTGAATGTAGACGTGGTCGGCATCGATGGCGGGAGAGCAGGAACCGTATCCGTTGACGTGGTTACTGAGCGGTTCGGGATCGGCGTTCTCGAAGAGAAGGAGGTCGTGAATTTTATTGCCGGTGGTTTTATTGAGGCAAACAGCGTACATCTTTTTCCCGTCGGGTGTGGCGTTGGTGACCCAGACCTCGTTGTCCATGACGACGGGAGTGGACCAGGCGCGGCCGGTGACGGGTGTTTTCCAAACGATGTTCTTGGTTTCGCTCCATTCGGTGGGAAAGCCGTGGAGTTTGCCGTCCCTACGTGAGGGATAGATACCATCGTTATCCGGTCCGCGGAAGGCAGGCCAGTCGGCAAGCGCGGTTGTGATGAGGGAGAGCGGGAGAAGAAATCTGAAAACCATCTTTAAGTAGTCTGTCAGTTGGGGAAGGGGCATCAAGAGGGAATTTTTCCCGAGGCTGGGGAGTCGCCGTCGTTCTTTCATCGAAAAGCTTCGATGAAAAAACGCTCTCCCCTTCCAATACTGCAAATAACCTTAATTGGTTTGCCGATGGTCTGGGTGATCCCGGCAGTATGTCCGCGCTCAATGCCGCCGACGCGCCCCAGGCGATATTTAACGGAGGAGATACCTCAAATATTTGCGCTCCCGGGATCAAGACCGGAAATGGAAATACTTTTTTGACAACCTTTGTCAGCCTGACTGTTCTTCCCGGCGCTTCCGTGACTTTGACCGATATCACTTTCGACAACTGGTCAATCAGCGGAGGGCAGGTTCAGAATGTGAATCGACGCAGTGATTGATCCATCGGGTGCGACCGTGGCGTCGGTGGATGTGGTTGATTGCCTGTCCGGAACGGCAGCAGGAGTTTCGAATGTGACGGCGACTTTCGAGGCTCCCGTGCCATTGTCCGAACCGGGAACCTACACTCTCGGAATCAAAGGAGGCGATTTCCTTGGTGCTAATGAGGCTGGCAATCACACTGCGATTGATCATTTGTCGACCAACGGGGAAGTTGGCGGAGAAGTGGGTCTGCAGGTCACGGAGATCGTTTTTAACCCGGTAGCCGACACTCTTACTCTGACCTGGAATTCCTCTCCCGGTCAGGTTTGCGCCGTGAAGTATTCGACTGACCTCGAGGATTGGGACGCAGACCTGGATGATGGAATTGACGCTGACGATGGTACTACGACGCTCGTTGAATTTGATCTCAGCGAAGCCGGACTACAGGATCTTGCCAAGGGCTTTCTTCCGGGTTGAAGTTCAAACCGGAGGTCAAGGCCTTCTTGAGGCTTGGAATGGGTGGATGCTTTTTCTAGAGTATCCGTCATGAAAGCTATTGCCTTCCTCCTGCTGACTCTTCCTCTCGCTGCCGACCATCACAAGGCCAACGAGCTCACCGCTGCCGAAAAAGAGGCAGGTTGGACCCTCTTGTTTGATGGAAAGTCGACGGAGCATTTTCGGAATTACAAGAAGGAGACGGTGTCTCCGAAATGGGTGGTGAAGGACGGAGAGCTCACGCTTACCGGTCGGGGTGGTGGAGATATTATCACGAAGAAGCAGTATGACTCCTTCGAGTTTACGGTGGATTACAAGATCTCAAAAGGTGGTAACTCCGGGTTGATGTTTCACGTGAAGGAAACAGAGAGCACTCCATGGCGCACTGGTCCGGAAATTCAAATCCAGGACAATGTCGATGGGCACGACCCTCAGAAAGCGGGATGGCTTTATCAACTTTACCAGCCGGCCAAGGGTGTCGATGCTACCAAGCCCGCTGGTGAGTGGAATACCCTGAAGATTCTCATCACGCCCGGGAAATGTGTGCAGTGGATGAACGGAACGAAATACGTCGAGTATGTCAAAGGCTCGGAAGATTGGGACAAGAGGGTGGCCGCTTCGAAGTTTAGTAAGTTTAAAAATTTCGGAAAAGCAACGAAGGGTCATCTATGTCTGCAGGATCACGGGAACGTGGTTTCCTTCCGGAATATTAAGATCCGGGAGGTGAACTAGTCATGTGAATTTACATCGGGTTCATGAGCGAAGGACCTCCAATATTTTCAAAAAGGACCAAGCTGACCAGATCTCCACTTGGGCACTTTGCCGTTCCCGCCCCGACTCGATACCAATCGGTCGGGAGAAGGTTTCTCTCGCGACCGCCTTTCTTCCATTAGCCGGGAAAGCTGTTTCCGGTTTCGGGTGCGCGGTCTTTTGAGGAGTCTGTATGAACTATTGCCCGGCTATCTCCGGCACGATCGCGTATCGCTGGGAGATTGGGGTTTGGCGAACCGCTGCAAGAGATGAGAAAAAAAGCGCCGAGTGCAAAAAAGAAATTGTGAGAGGATTTTAGTTCTTCAACCAGGGTTGACGCTGGTTTTCAGTGATCTCGGCGTCGAGTTCTTGCATGCGAATGCCGAGTTTGGCGACGATTTCAGGGTGCTCTTCGGCGAGGTTGTTTTTCTCGCCGAGGTCGGCTTTGAGGTCGAAGAGCATGATGTTTGCACGATCCGCGGGTTGGTTTTTTTGGCGACGGTTCTTTTTAATGAGGAGCTTGTATTTGCCCTGCCGAAGGCCTTCGAGATCGCCGCGCGAGGTGTAATAAATGAATTCGTTGCGCGGCGATTTGTTGCCACCGGCAAGGAGGTCGGAGATGTCGAGACCATCGATTTTCTTGTCTTTTGGAAGAGGGGTTTTGGTAAGGGCGGCGATGGTGGGAAGGAGGTCGATGGTGCCGCAGAGTTGGTCGCAGGTGGTGTCGGCAGGGATGCGGCCGGGAGCCCACATGACACAGGGGACACGTTGGCCACCTTCGAAGGTGGTGCCTTTGCCCTCGCGAAGAGACCCCGCTGATCCCCCGTGATGTTTGAATTGAAGCCACGGTCCGTTGTCGGTGGTGAAGATAAGGTAGGTGTTTTGATCGAGCTTCAATTCACGAAGGAGTTCTGCGATGCGTCCAACTTCGGCGTCGATATGCTCGATGACATTGGTATAGGCGTTGAGGGGATTCGGGTCGCGGATTTCATCCGGCACGTAGAGTGGGATGTGCGGCATGGAGTGGGGGAGGTAGAGGAAGAAGGGCTTGTCCTTGTTGGCTTTGATGAAATCGATGGACCGGTCGGTGTAGCGTCGGGTGACGGTGCGCTGGTCGACTGGGAGTTCGACGATTTTCTCGTTCTCCATGAGGGGTGTTTTCCACTTGGTGAGAGTGGATTCGGGGTCTTTCCAAAGTGCGTCCATGCCTACCCGGCCTCCTTTGGGTTTCCCCTTGTTGTCGGGGTGATTCATGTCGTTTGAGTAGGGGATGCCGAGGTAGGAGTCGAAGCCGTTGCTGGTGGGAAGGGTTTCGGGATGGTGGCCGAGGTGCCATTTGCCAAAGCAGGCGGTAGCGTAGCCCTGGCCCTTGAGGTGATCGGCGATGGTGTGCTCTTCGGGGTTGAGTCCTTTTGTCGAGGAGGGAAAGAGGACGTGTTGGTGCATGCTGACGCGCTTGGGATAGCAACCGGTGAGAAGGGCGGCGCGTGAGGGGGAGCAGACGGGGGAGGCGACCATGAAGTTGGTAAACTTGCGGCCTTCCTTGGCGAGGCGGTCGATGTTGGGGGTTTTGATTTTGGTGGAGCCGAAGCAGCCAAGATCACCGTAGCCCTGGTCGTCGGTGAAGATGACGATGAAGTTTGGTTGATCGGCAGCGCGGCCGATGAGCGAGGTGATCGCGAAGGTGAAGAGCAGGAGTTTGTTCATGAAGTCTGGTGGGTTGGGGATGAGGTTAGAAGCGTTCTCCGGGGCCGGTATTCCAGAGGAGGTGCATTTCCTCGAGGGTGGGATTCCTGGCGGGGCGGATGACGCGGAAGCCGAGGCCCCAGTTGTCGGTGTGATACCAAATCGATTTTGGATCCTGCGGGTCGGTGTTCTTCCAGCTTTTGTCGGAAGGAAGCCGCTGGCCGGAGCGAAGTTCCTGTGGGTCGGAATCCCAGTGGCCGCCGCGGGTCACGCGTGGGTAGCGCTTGGGCGAGAGGGCGAAGGGATTGGCGGAGCCTTCGGGGTGTTTGCTGTAGTCGGGAAGGTAGGCATCGAGGGTCCACTCGGTGACGTTGCCGTGCATGTCGAAGAGTCCCCAGGGGTTGGGCTTTTTGGTGCCGACGGGCTGATAGGAGCCATCGGAGTTTTCAAAATACCAACCGTACTCGTCGAGCTTGGAGGCGTCGTCGCCAAAGGAATAAGCTGTGGTGGTGCCGGCGCGGCAGGCGTATTCCCACTCGGCTTCGGTGGGGAGACGGTAATAGTGGCCGGTTTGGGCGGTGAGCCATTCGCAAAATTTTGAGGCGGAGTGTTGGGTGGCGGCGACGGCTGGATATTTGCTATCGTAGCCGGCGTTGTCTCCCATGCTGTTGTGCATGGGCATGTAGGGAGGGGTGGGCTGGGAAATGGCGTCGACCAGGTCGGGGTTGCTCTGCAGGGGGGCTTCGGGCGAAAGCTTGTTTCCATCGAGGTCCAGTGTGCCATCCTTGTTGCGGTTTTTGCCATTCTCCATGAAGGCCCGGTAGAGTCCCCATGTGGTCTCGGTGGAAGCCATCCAGAAGGGCTCGATTTTGATCTTCTTTTGCGGGCCTTCGTCTGCAGAGCGGTCCGCTTCGCTATCCGGAGTTCCGAGGGTGAATTCACCACCGGGGATGGGGAGCATTTCGAAGGTGGCATTGTCTGCTCCGGGGACGTTTTCAGTGTAAGGTTCGAGGTCACCCTCGGGAACGGGCTTGAGCTTGGCAAAGATTTTCTCGGAGACGGGAAGAAACTTGGCTGCGTTGTCCGGCATGTCACCCGGGATGATGTTCAAACCATCCGTGCTGATCTTCGGAGCCTCGGGCTTTGGTTCGGGTCTTTCCTCCGGAAGGAAGGTGTAGAGTTCGCGGTCGCAGCAGGATCCGAGAAGAGCGCAGCATGAAATGGTGATGATTTGAAGAGGTCGCGGACGAGTCATGGTAAGGTCTTGTGACACCGCTACTTAACCCGACCGCTGGATCTATCAAGCCTTCTTGGTTGACGGTTTCCGGAAATCAGTCAGTCTCCTCTCTCCTATGAAACAGATCGGATTTTGCCTGAGTGCGTTGTTGGTTGGTGGCTTGTTGAATGCGCAGGATGTGTTGAAGCCCCTGATAGTCGAGGGTTACCGCGAGTTTGATGCGGCCGGGAATGTTGCGGTGCAGGCGCTTGATGCAGAGCGGGTAAATGAGCTCCTGGGATACCTTCCGGGGTTTGCCTCCGTTGCCTCCGATTCGGCTGGTTATGGTGACGTAATCGGGATGAGGGGGTCGACGAACACCTTGTTCTTTGGTGGAGCTGGCGTTGCAATGGTGGTAGATGATGTCCCTTACGGTGATGTTTTTGGTTATTCGACCGAGTTTTTTGATCTGGAATCCTTCACCCTTCACCGGGGTCCCCAAGGATCTCGCTTCGCCCGGAATGGAGTGGGTGGCCTGATGGAGCTACGAACGCTGGCACCTACAAAGGAGCATGAGCACGCGTTCAGCGCCGAGTATGGCAGCTACAACCTCACCCACCTTCGGTTTCGGTCCAGCGGACCACTTGATAAGAATTGGTCCTATGCGTTTCAGACTTATTCCAAGGAGCGGGATGGTTTCGTCGACAATGTCACTCTTGGTCGTGATACAGATACCCGCGAGCAGTTCGGGACCCTTGGAAGCCTTTACTACACTCCCAGCAAGGATTTGGAAATGCGCTTCCGCTTCATGTATGAGCGGACCCGTGACGGGAGTCAG
The DNA here is from genome assembly GCA_030835305.1 of Verrucomicrobiota bacterium. Classification (GTDB taxonomy): domain Bacteria; phylum Verrucomicrobiota; class Verrucomicrobiia; order Verrucomicrobiales; family Akkermansiaceae; genus SW10. The sequence continues at coordinate 39,485 of JAURPJ010000032.1, forward strand.
CGGCTGACTGCGCTGCCCGGTGTGAATTCGGCTTTTGGTCCGATAGTTGATTCACAGCGTGTGCAAGACCCTTTCAAGGTGGCCAGCAATGTCCCGGGGGTGACTGAGATCGATCGCTTTCAAATGTCGATGCACATCGATCAGAATTTCGGGTGGGGGAACCTAAAATCCATCACGGCCTTCTCGAATTGGAAGCTAGGACCAAATACGGTCGATCTGGATTTGACGGCCTTTGATCTCTCCAGGTCATCGATTGAGCAGGAACAAAATCTCTTTAGTCAGGAATTCCGTATTCAGTCCGATCAAGATGCCGATTTTCGCTGGCTCGGCGGGCTGGCCTACCTGAGCAAGGATAACCAAGGCGTGGCCAATCGATTTTTCCCTCTTCCCTTTGGAGGAATCTTCGCGAATCAGTTCACGAACTTTGACATTGAGGAAAAGAGCTTTGCACTCTTTGGAAACGTTCAATGGGACCCGGTCGAGAATTTGACCGTCGAAGTGGGTGGACGTCTTGAGTATGTCGATAACTCCATCATTCGGAGCAAGAACGAGCCGGGAGGTGGATTCATTCCTCTCCCTCCAACCTTTGCCAACGAGAGTGATGGCTTCTATTTCTCCCCGTCACTCGGCGCGACTTATGCTTTGAGTTCCGAGACGAGCGTTTTTGCGCGGACTTCGCTTTCATACAAACCCCAGGGTTTCACCGCCTTCAGTGATAATGCGGCGACAACTGATTTTGATGAAGAGCAGTCCTGGGAGACTGAAATCGGGGTTCGTTGTCAAAGCAGCGATCAATCCGTCGGCGCGGAGTTACGTGGCTACTACAAGCGGATCGATGACTATCAGTTGAACCAGAGTGTTCCGAATACGACTGATTTCATCATCGCGAATGCCGACCGGGTGGAAGCCCTCGGTGTTGAGGGTGAGGTCTTCTGGAGGCCCGTGAGTGGGTTGACTGTTCAGGCGAGTGCAGGCTGGAATCAGATTGAGTTTGAAGAGCACACTGGAGCAGGTGGCGTAGATTTGTCTGGAAACGATGTGCCGTTTTTGCCGGAGTTTACGGCCGGGATGGTCGTCAGATACGACTTTGAGAACGGCTTTTTTGCCCAGACCGGGGTGCGTGCCGTGGGAGCCACCTACTTTGACGAGACCAACAATGGTGACTTCCGCCAAGGTTCTTACGAGGTATGGGATGCGCAATTCGGCTTTCAGGGAGAAAGTTGGAATGCCGCGATTTTCGCCCGTAACCTTTTCGACGAGGATTACTACAGTTTCATGAACAACCAGATTTCGGCAGGCGTTGTGGGTGATCCTGAAATGTATGGGGTTCGGGTTGGTTTGGAATTCTAAAAGAATTCAGAGAAAGATTGGGCTTGCCTGCAAGGCGGTTTTGTGGTTTTCCACTCCGCCCGCGGGTAAATTTTCACCCGCTAAATTTTGGAGTTATGGATGCAGACAATATCGTTCCTTTTGAAGCACCTACTCCTCCTCCCCGTTCCAGTGCGATCCCTATGAAAAACGATCTTGTCGAAAAGGCTGCAGAAATTGTCCCCGATCCCCTCGTGCTCATCAATCTTGTGTCCAAGCGCGTGGCTCAGTTGAATCAGGGCCGGTCCCCGTTAATCAATGCTCTTCCCAGCATGGGATTTGCCGATATTGCCCTGACCGAGATCATAGAGGGTAAGATCAAGCTGATTGAAGGATCGAATTCCTAGAGGCGGTCTGCTTTTTTTGAAGGCAGGCGCAATTTTGAGTGTCATGTCTAAAGAAGTAGCCACCAACAAACGTGCGCGCCGTGATTATAACATTACGGAGACTTTCGAGGCCGGATTGGTTCTGTGTGGAACTGAGGTGAAATCGATCCGCGAGGGAAAGGTCAGCATCACCGAGTCCTTTGCCCGGATCGAGCGGGGCGAGTGTTGGCTTTATGGCTGTGATATCCAGCCCTGGCAAACCGCCGGAGCCTATTTTCAGCATGAGGCGAAGCGACCCCGCAAATTACTTCTTCATAAGAACGAGATCCTCAAGCTTTCCCAGGCTACCCTGCAGAAGGGCTTCACATTGATCTGCCTCAAGCTTTATTTCAAGGGACGGCGCGTTAAGGTCCAGCTTGGCCTGGGAAAAGGCAAGGGGCATAGCGACCAGCGACAGGATCTCAAGAAGAAGACCGAGTTGCGTGAGGCTCAGCGGGAAGTGGCCCGCTTCAACAAGGGGCGGGGACTTTAGACCAAGACCGAACCGGCCGGATTACCGGTGGGTCGGCCCGGCAAGTGCTTTAAAGATCGGCTGAAGCTCTCCGGCTTTCCCGTAGGTCTTCTCAAGTTTTTCCATCATACGCCCGAACTTTGTGGGGCCGTGTTCGGTCAAAGGGGTAAAGTGGCTCCCGTAGCGGGCGAGCTGGGTTTTCGAGAAAACATCAAGAGCCTCCATCCCCCGAACGTGGGCCACAGCTTCCTCGCTTTTTGAAAGCCCGGCATGAAGCTTCTCGATTTTCTGCTTGAACCGCCCCTTCAGTTGGCACTTTGATGTCAGTATTCCGGTCAGATAGGTGGCGTCTCCTTTTGAGGACAGGGCCATCTCTTTCAGGTATGGAAGAACCCGCTCTTCGAAGGTGTTGATCTCCTCGCTCCTGCCGGCGGCGTGTTCATAAAGCCCCTGGGCATACATCCAGATCATGCCAATTGCGATGTCCCGGGAATCGGGCATTTCACGAGCACCCACATAGAAGTTATGGGTGGCGTCCTCGTCGAATTTGGCGGCGGCATAGGCTGTCAGGTAGCGATAGCTGCTATTTGTGCTGCCTGCCATGAAGTGGTGCCCTTTATTCGCTCCGGTCATGTCCGGAGTGAAGTATCCTGAAACGGTATAGGTGCCGGCGCTCTTCATCTTGAGTGAATTGTGGAAAGCAGCAGTTCCGCCGCTTTTGTCACCGCCAAAGTGAATGCCGTTGCCGCTGATGTTGTAATCACCTTTCACGTCTGCGAGAACATCCCGGGTGTGGGCGAAATTGTTGAGCAGGGTGACTTGTCCCTCGTAACGAGCCTCGATCGGGCTAGCGATGATCATTCCGAGGACGTCGGCAGCTTCGCTAAAGCGCTGCAAGGTTTCCGCCTTGGCACCATCGGACTGGGTCCAGATCATGACGGGAGCACAAGTCCCGGGATCGAGGTCTTTGGGAACGTAGACAAAGTAGGAGGTGTCGGCATCCGCTTTAACCGGGCCTTCCAAACTGCCGGCATTGGCAACAAGCCGGACTTCCTTCTTCTTGAAATGCTTTTCGAGGAACGCTTGATCCTGCTCGGAAAATTCGTCGATGCCCAGGGTGAGTTCGCGACCGTCTTTGGTGATAAGTTGAATTGCACCGTTTTTGGTCATCTCGATGGCTTTGGCGGAAATCTTGCTCCCGCTTTTCGAGGTCCAAATGCGTAATTCGGTCGGCTCGACAGCCCCCGCATATGAAGAAAGTGCGAAGAGTAAAATCGCAAGTGGCCAGAATTTCATGATCTCAAAGCTATGGTATGCAGGAGGCAATGTCAAAGAGGCAAAAGCACCGGCTCGGTCATGCTTCCCGTATTCCTTGGATCGCAATGGCCATATCAGGAGCACCAAAGGTTGAAGATCCGGCTACAAAGACATTGGCTCCTGCGGCCCCCGCAATCGCGGCGGTCTCCAGTCCGATTCCGCCATCGACTTCAATATGGTAGTCGAGTTTGTTCTCGGCCCGGTATTTTGCCCCGGCTTCGACCTTGGGCATGACTTCTTCCATGAACGACTGGCCCCCAAATCCGGGCACAACTGTCATTACGAGAAGAAGGTCAATTTCAGTAAGGAAAGGAACAACCGTCTCGAAGGGCGTTGCCGGGTTGAGCGCCAGCCCGGCAAGGCAGTTTGCTTCACGAATCGCCTTTAACGTTGAGGTGACATCGTGGTCGGCTTCTGGTTCGACATGCACTGTGATCAGGTCGGCTCCTGCCGCAATAAAGCGGGGAAGGTAGTGATCGGGTCGGGTGATCATGAGGTGGACATCCAGAAAGATATCATTGGTCTCGTGAACCGCCTGAATCATCGCCGGCCCAAATGAGATGTTGTCCACGAAATGCCCGTCCATGACATCCATGTGCATCCAGTCAGCTCCGGCGTTGATGGCGCGGGAGGTTTCAGCCCCGACCCGGCCGAAGTCAGCGGCGAGGAGGGAAGGGGCGATGATGCGATCTTGGCAGGTCCACTTTTTCACGCCCCGAGTCATAGGGTGAAAACCGGCTCGAGGCGCGAAAAAAAATCAGAACAAAAAGAGAATTTATTCTCCGAGTGGCTTGATCACGATGGCGTGTTCGTCGAACTTCGTGGTGGCTCCGGTCCCGTCGAGAACATACCTGAGGGCAACCGAGGCCGGGATGTTTTTCATCTTCAAGGTGACCTCTTGATTACTGACTTTGACCTTGGGGTCGCGGAGGACGAAGTTAGCCGCCAGTTTCTTGTCACTGGCTTTTAAGATGAGGACATTGAGTGCTTCAAGAGCTTCTTCGAGGGTGGCTTTGTTGAAGTTGATCTCGGGAATCATGACTTTTTCGAAGAGAGCCTTCCTGCGCGCCACCTTGGCACGCGCGTTCAACTCGGGAATTCGCGCAAGTTGGAACTTTGCCGGGGTATAACCTGGTTTGATTTTCAGGACATTCTCGAAGGCTGTTTTGGCTGCCATCGGGTCACCGGCCTTCAGCGCGGTCATGCCTTTCTGATACCAGGCTGCGGCACTCAGTTCTTTTTCCTTTTTGCTCTGGGCGACTCCGGTACACGTCAGCGCCAGACCGATTGCTATACTAGCGGTCATTTTTTTCATTGTTTCTTGGGATTAGGTTGGTGTCTGTAAATAAGCGAATTATCGATATTTACAAAGGAAGCATAGCAACTCCCGGATTCCCCGTCAAGAACCCGTCGTTTAGTCGCGGAATTAGACCTGGTCCTTTTCGAGGAAGGTGAAGAGATATTTCCCGCTGGACAAATAGTGTTCATCGAAACAATGTCCTGAATGGCTCACAATCTTACAAAGCGGCAGCAAGAGTTGTTGGATTTTCTGAAATTGTCTCAAAACAAGAATGGTCTGATGCCCTCCACTCGTGAGATTCAGGCGCATTTCGGCTTTGCGAGTCAAACTGCGGCGATGAGCCACCTACGGGCGCTGGAGAAGAAAGGCGTGATCGTTCGTCTGCCCGGGAAGGCCAGAGCAGTTGTTTTCCCCGAGGATTTGGAGCGCGAGGAGCTCGTCGATATTCCAATTTACGGTTCAATCGCAGCGGGGATGGCGGAAGCGATTGAAGAAGAGAAGCAAGGTTGTATTTCGATCGATATCGCGTCGCTTGGAATTCCTCGCAACGCCCGCACGTTTGCCCTCAAAGTCCGTGGAGAGTCGATGATCGATGCGCACATTTGCGATGGCGATACGGTGTTGTTGGAGTTCCGGGAGCCACGGCATATGGATATCGTGGCCGCCTTGATTGATGGAGAAACAACCTTGAAGCGTTTTGTCCTGGAGAATGGTCGTCCTTTTCTTCGCGCGGAGAACAAGGATTTCCGGGATTTGATTCCGGCTCGTGAGCTCGTGGTGCAAGGAGTCCTGGTGGGCCTTCTGCGGACCGGCTTGATGTAGTTCCGGTTCGGCTTGTTTGGAATTCCAACCAAAGCCCCGGGTCCCAGACGCGGGAGCTCTTTACGACCAAGCCGAAAAGCAGACGAAGTGGGGTCGTCGCGTTAGGGCGGAGTGGTGAGGGGAGATCTGCGAATTTAAATTGAGTTTGGAAAACGGGTTCGCCTGTGGTTTTATCCGGTTTTACACGTGCGTTTGGCCCGCGTGGAAATGATTATAACTACATCAATGACACACAGATTTCTATTACTGGCGGGTCTGGCTTTGACCATGGGACCGTTGGTCCTTCAGGCAGCGGATTTCTCCTCGGAAGACTCCAAGAAGAAGAAAAAAAAGAAGGGGCCAGGCGATTGGTGCGATACTCTGCAGGATTTTGGCGAACTTTATGATGTTAAGAAAAAAAAGAACCCCTACGTGCAGAAGGTCGAGATTTTTGGACGATACCAGCAGCAATGGATTTATTCAGATGGCACCGACCGTGGTCGCGATTTCAGCGGATATGGCCAGGAACTAAGGCGATTCCGGGTGGGGGCCTCGGTTGAATTTTTTGATCGCTGGAAGTTCCAGGGGCGGATCAATCTGGAAGAGGGAGACGTCAACAATACCCGGCTGCACCATAATGATGTCGACACGTTGATCATCCGATATGAGTCCAAGGATATTGGTTTTTTGAATGAACCGATGTTTGGTTACGGCTTAACCAAAGTCGATTTCGGAGGCGAGTGGTATACTTCCTCTCGTTACATTAAGACGGTCGAGCGAAGTAATCTCGCGACCATTTTTTCTCCGGATCGTGCCACGGGATTCTTCTCGGCCTTTGAGATTGAGGATTTTGATGTCGTTTTCGGGATTTTCTCATCCCGCGATCGTGATTACGCCTTGGCGGATTGGGATGGCGGAGAGGTCTATTTCGCTTCGATTCGGACCAAGATTGGGAAGGGAAAACTGAGGGCGGACTACATGTATGTGGATGCCACCGAGGAAGAGGATGAAATCTTCGGCTTCAATTGGGCGGTCTCATTGACCTACGACAAGGACATCGGGGATTGGGAGCTGATGGTGAATGGAACCTATGGTCGCAATGAGGACGGGGACATTTACGGGATTGTCATCATGCCTTCGATTTACCTCATCGAGGACCGGCTGGAGGCGGTGTTTCGTTACCAATGGGCGCATTCGACTTCGCTGCAACTTCGTCCCGGGAACGACAATCACACTTCGATCCGTGCGATTGCGGAGGCGGATGGGGTGAAAATTGCTCCAGGTGATGACAATCACGCCTTCTACGCCGGGTTGAATTATTACTTTTGCGAGGACAATCTCAAGCTCATGACCGGTATCGAATACGAGACTCTGACCGGGGGGATCACCGATGCCGAAGCGACCACACTTTGGGGAGCGCTACGCTTCTATTTCTAATCTCTCCACGCAAGGTCGTTCCCGATTTTTAGAGCGTTGAACACCGCCATGTGACAAAATCCTCACATGGCATGTTTGTGGTCGTGAGCCGACTTTGTTAACTTGATCCCAAGACGTTCATGGAGGACGGCTTTCAGAACCCTTCCCGGAATGATCAAAAAAACCACCACAGCTTTTGCTCTCGGTCTCCTTTTTAGTCTCCCTCTTGCCGCAGATCCTGAAAAGCTGGTGATCATGGGGTCCGATACCCTTGGGTCCAAACTTGTTCTCCAATTGAAGGAAGCCTACATGACGTTAGGGCGCGATACTGAATTCGAGATCTCCGCCGAGGGTTCCTCCCAGGCCTTCGCCAATCTCCTGGCCGGAGAAGCCGACATCGGCATGTCCAGCCGGGATGCCCAGGAGGAGGAAGCCAATCGGTTCCTCGCCAAGGGAAAGAAGTTGGTGGAGCACGCTGCTGGTTGGGATATGATTGCAGTCATTGTGAATGAAAAGAAGGGTGTCCGTAAGCTAACGCTCAAGGAGATTGAGGGGATCTTCACGGGTGATATTATGGACTGGAGCGAACTCGGAGGTAAACCGGGCAAGATTTCCGTCTATACCCGTAACACCGCATCCGGGACTTTTCAGATTTTCCAGCGTCTGGCGATGGGGGGGCGGGACTACTCGGCATCGAGCCAAAAGCTGGCAGGGAACGAGCAGATTGCCAGTGAGGTGGCTGCCAACGAAAATGGGATCGGATATGTTGGATTGGCCTTTATCGACAAGAAGGGTTTGCGGGCGGTGAAAGTCGATGGTGTTTCTCCCAGTCCGAAAAACAAAGGGAAATACCCCCTCGCTCGAAAACTTTTCTTCTACACCGCAGGTGAGCCGAAAGGGAGTGTGAAGAAATTTCTCGATTGGGCCACCAAGTCGGATGCCGCCAAGGAAATTGTCGCGAAAGTTGGGTTTATCTCAGTTAAGTAGAGACCGTTTAAGGGCTTCTTTTTTGGAAGGTAATGTTACGAAATTGTCACACACCGCTTTTCTGTGCCTGTATTCTCAAGCAATTTATTATAAGGCAAACCCGTGACGAGTTTCCCAATTCCCCCCGATGGCAAATAAGTTTCAATCCAAAGAGCGGCGCTTGTTCGGCGTTGGTATCCAAGGGTGGATCAAAGGCTTCTTTAGTGGAAATGCCGGGGTTTCAATGGGGGTGATTTTCCTCATTTTTTTGTTTCTGGTTTTTGAAGCGGTTCGCTTTTTCCCTGATCACCACCGCGAACTGAAGCTGGTCCGCAGGACCGGTCAGGAATACGTCGATTTCCTAAGGCGCGAGGCGAGGGGATATCAGGAGATTTCGAGCTACACAAACCAAGCCTACTTCCAGGAGTTGGATGCACGGTTTGGTGTGCAGCGAGGCTTGGTTGATGGGTTTGAAGTCCTGCAAGGAATGATCGAGGATGGTGCGGAGCCTGAGATTGAGGCTTTGGCAGAAGCCCGCGATGTCTCTGATCCAGTGGCTTTAAGGGCCGCGGAGAAACGTTATTGGGGCCGGGTTGGCGAGATTGTCGACTCGGCTGAGCGATCTTCGGTTGATTCTTTTGGCAGACTTTCAACTGAAGAATCAGCTTGGCAGAGTCTGCTGCAAGCTGCGCGTCGTTACGATGCGGTGGAGGAAGAGACGCCGGATTTAATTTTAGCGGCGGAGGCCCGGACGGAATCAGGAATGGCGGAATTCCGTAAAGCGAAAACGATGATTTCCTCGGCAGGATCTGATCTTAAGAATCTTCGAGATCGTCTCGTTCGAATCGCGTCAGCCACGAGGAAAGATGCAGAGACCGACTACTCGCTTGGGATGCGTAAAAAAGCGTTGTTGGAAGGATCCGGGAAACTGGACGGCAAGGCCCGTGAAGAGCAAATCGCCGAGGCCGAGGCCTTGAAGGTGCTGGATCAATTTCCTTTTGAGGTGCGGGTGCAGCCGATTATCGACTCCCATGACGAGCATCAGAAAGCAGTGGAACATCTCAAAGAGCAGTTGAAAAAGGGGATTGCAGCGCTGCCCACGGAGTTTTCATCGGAGGCTTCTAAAAAACTGGTCATGAAAATTCGCGAGGCCGAACCAGCTTATCTCGAGGCGCTCGACCAGAGTCTGGAAGAAGCAAGCGAGTGGACCTGGAATGAGGAAGTGAACTGGAGTTCCTCGGTGAGTCGCTTTTTTCTGGGAAAAGAATGGAAAACGGCAAGCGGGGGATGGAGGCAACTGTACGGATTTCTTCCTCTCTTTACCGGGTCTGTTACGATTTCCATGATTGCCCTCTGTTTTGCGCTTCCGTTCTCAATCGGAGCAGCGATTTATGTGAACCAACTTTCATCAAGATGGGAAAGATCGTTCATGAAACCGGCAATTGAAATGATTCAGGCCATTCCCTCAATTGTTCTGGGCTTCTTTGGGATCATGGTGCTTGGAAACATGTTGGTGGAATACAGCGACAGTCCATGGGTGTCTTGGTTGCCCGGCTTTCCCATTACCCAGCGACTCAATATGTTGAATGCCGGGATGCTCTTGGCGTTGATGGCAATTCCGACTATTTTTACGCTTTGCGAGGATGCCTTGAACAACGTTCCCCGATCATTTTCCGAAGCCTCTCTTGCCTTGGGGGCCTCTCGTTTTCAGACGGTCCAACGGGTGGTGGTTCCTGCCGCTATTTCCGGGATTCTGGCAGCAGTCTTGCTCGGGCTAGGTCGCATCATTGGTGAGACCATGGTTGTCCTGTTGGTTGCTGGAAATCGAATCGCCATGCCGGATTGGGGAGACGGTTTGGGAATTATTACCCAACCAAGTCACACCATGACGGGGATTATCGCTCAGGAAATGGGTGAGGTGAGCGAGGGGACTCTTCACTACCGTGCGTTGTTCTTAATCGGGCTGGTCCTCTTTGTGGTCTCGCTCCTGATCAATTTGAGCGCGCAAAAACTTACCAAACGTCTTGGAGCCCATGTCTAAAAGTTTTGGACGAAATTACAAGGCAGTGAAGGCCGGAAATCCTTTCGACTCCGGAGGGCGGGGTCGACGTTGGCGCGACCGGTTGGGGACTGGCGTTTTTGCAATTTTCACCTATTTCATCCTGGCCTGTGTCTTTTTGATTATCGGGAAGATTACCCTGACGGGTGCTCCGGTTCTCTTTCAAAGTGAAGCCCCGTTCCTGAATACGGAGTTCTTTTCAAAATCGCCGATGACTCTCCATGAATTCGAGGACGGGGAAGGAAACAATTGTCGGCTGGATCATGACCGCTTCGTGGATTTTAAGAAAAACAATCCCAATGCGGTGATCAAGAATGAACAAACCCATTCCAATGCCGGTGGAGGGATTTTGGGGCCGTTGGTAGGGACAGTCTTATTGGTTGTTCTCTGTATGGCGATTGCCTTGTTCATCGGCATCTCAACAGCAATCTATCTGGTCGAGTATGCAAAGGAGGGAAGGATTACCAATACCCTGAGGCTTGCGATCATGAATTTGGCGGGAGTTCCCTCCATTGTATTTGGTCTATTTGGCTTTGCGTTTTTCTGTCTGTCTCCGATTTTTCCCGTCTTCACCGCGGTGCCGGACTGGGAGAAATCCCTCCTCGCAATTCCGCTCTGGCCAAGTGATGGTTATTTAAGTTTTCAGGGATGGGGTAGTTCTCTTTTGGCTGGCGGTGCAACGCTGGCGGTCATGGTTCTTCCAATCATTGTGGCGGCATGCGAGGAGTCGCTGAAAGCTGTTCCCGAGGGGTTCCGGGAGGCATCGCTGGCTCTTGGAGCTACGAAATGGCAGTGCATCCGGACTGCCGTTCTTCCTTATGCCGCGCCTGGAATGCTCACGGCTTCGGTACTTGGAATTACGCGTGTGGCCGGTGAAACCGCTCCCATCATGTTCACTGCGGCGGTCGTGACCAAGGGGAAGCTTCCCTGGGAAAATTCGGAGGGAAGTGGACTCTATTGGCTTTCTAGTGTGTTGACCCAAAAAGTTGAGGCCTTACCATACCACATCTATAGTATTTCAAAATTGCAGTCCAACGAGGCGCTTGACGAAATGCGATACGGCTCCGTTTTGGTCTTCCTCTTCCTTGTCATTGGCTTCGCTATGATCTCGGTGGTTCTTCGTTCGCGATATCGCAAAAAACTCAAATGGTAATTGCCGGGTCATGACGAATTCCACTTCCACAGGTCACAATGCCGATGACTCGATTATTTCCATCGAGGATTTGAGCTTTAGCTACGATATCGGGAAGACAAACACTCTTCGCAATATTTCGTTGAAAATTCCGGAAGGGCGCGTGACTTCATTTATTGGTCCGTCGGGTTGCGGAAAGTCGACTCTTCTTCGGTGCCTGAACCGCATGAACGATCTTGTGGAGACATCCAGAATTACGGGCGGTCGAATCGAGATTCTTGGTCAGGATATCAACGCTCCGGATGTCGATGTGATCGAGTTGCGAAAGCACGTCGGGATGTTGTTTCAAAAGTATAATCCTTTTCCGAAATCCATCTACGAGAATGTGGCCTATGGCTTGCGGGTGCAGGGGGTGAGGCGAATGGATATTCTCGATCAGGCTGTCGAAGAGTCGCTCCGAAAAGCCGCTCTCTGGCTGGAAGTAAAAGACCGGCTCGACGCCAGTGCCCTCGAACTTTCCGGTGGTCAGCAGCAACGTCTTTGCATCGCCCGCACCATCGCGGTAAAGCCCCGGATTATCCTCATGGACGAACCTTGTTCGGCCCTTGATCCTATTGCCACCGCAAGAATTGAGGAGCTCATCTCGGAATTACAGGATGATTTTACGATCGTGATCGTTACTCACAACATGCAGCAAGCTGCGCGGGTTTCCGATCAGACCGCCTTCTTTTATCTCGGCGAGCTAGTTGAATACGCCGACACCACGACAATTTTTGGAAATCCAAAAGCCAAACAGACGGAAGACTACATCAGTGGTCGTTTTGGCTGAATTTACCCCCACAAAAAATGCCCCATATCCTCAGAAACTATGACGAAGATCTCAGCGCGCTCAAGGACAGCGTGGTTGAGATGGGAACGATGGCCTTGGCCGCAATTGAGAAAGCTCTCAAAGGGCTGGCCTCGCGGGACAGCGATCTCTGTTATGACGTTGTTGAGCAGGACGAAATCATCGACCAGCAGGAGAAAAAAATCGATGAGCTCGGAATGGCAATCCTTCTGCGCTTCAATCCGGTGGCCTCCGATTTGCGCCACGTGTTGTCTTCGATCAACATCTGTCGAAGTCTGGAGCGGATCGGGGACCACGCCGTGAATGTCGCCAAGCGGGCCCGGAAGGTGATTCGGAGCAGCGAGCTGGATGAGACGCGATTGTTGGAGCCTCTATTTGCCGAGGCCCGCAAGATAGTCTCGGTAGCCCTGACCGCCTACTCCGATGTGGATGAGGCGATGGCTCATGAGGTGATCAAAATGGACCAAAAGGTGGATGAAATTCACAAATCGTTGGGTAAGTCACTGAGTCAGAGAATCTCAGAGGGAGGTTGTGATACCGAGGCTTTGCTCAATGTCATTTTCATTTCCAGGAGCCTGGAACGAATTGGTGATCTCGCCGTAAATATTGCAGAGGACGTGGTCTTCTCAACATCAGCTGAAGACATCAGGCATACATAAAAAACTAACTCTAAGTGCTTTATTCTGAAGGCTCGCTTTTAAGCGGGCTTCTTCTTTGATTTTTGGTCGATAATGGCGATTAATCCTTTGAAAACCCTGATTATTTAGGCTTTCTGGTTGATCTTTGGTGATCTTCAGTGTACTCCGGTGACTGCCAATACACTTGGAAAGGCGTTTTTATGAAAAAATGCGGACATCATCGTTCAGGTCATTTGGACCGTCAGCTTGATCCGAAGGGGAGAGTTTCCCTTCCGGTTGAGTGGCGTCCGAGCCATGGTGAAAGCGTTTATTTCGTGAAAGTCAGGGTGGAGGACATCCCGGCTCTAAGGGTTTTTACCCAAACGGCGTTCGATCGAAAGCTGTCTGATATCGAAAGTACACCGGACGCCACCCCCGCCCAACGCGACCGCGCGCGTGGAATCCTTTTCGGCTCTTCGATCGAGTCCAAGGTCAATGAGCAAGGGAAGCTGACGATCCCCAAGGCTTTGGCCGAAGGTCACGGACTCGCTCTTCCCGGTGCGGTTCATTTGGTGGGCCGTGGCGAGCTTTTTGAAATCTTCACCCCTGAAAATGGCAAGGCCATTGAGGCTGCCGAGGAACACGCCCGTGAAAGCGACGCGATGATCGCCGGCATGCTCGGCTTCTAAAAATCCCTTAATTTCTACGTTCGCCATGTTATCCGCTCCTTTCATCCAGACGTCTCCCGATTTCGGTTGGCTCGATGATTTTTCGATCGGCTCTCTTTTCCGGAGAGGGTCGACGGGGGTTGCCTGTGCTGTGGATTCAGGTGGCGACTCGCTGGACCAGCCTTTCTACCATGAATCCATCCTCTTGGATGAAGTGATCGAATTTTTGCAACCTGAAGCTGGGAAGCTCCTGGCAGATGGCACCTTGGGTGGCGGTGGTCACACCGAGGCTCTGTTGAAGGCGGGAGCAAGCGTCAAGGGAATTGACCGTGATGCAGATGCGCGGGCCTTTGCTAACAAGCGCCTGGCTCGCTTTGGTGATCGCTTCGAAGCAGTGGAAGGTTGCTTTGGAGATATGGCCGCTCTGGCGCAGGCCGGAGGATGGGAAGGGCTTGATGGCATCTTACTCGATCTCGGCGTTTCCTCCCACCAACTCGATTGCGGTGAGCGCGGGTTCTCATTTCGTTTCGATGGTCCCCTTGACATGCGGATGGGGGGGGGCGGACCAACCGCCGCTGATCTTGTGAATGACTGGAGCGAAGAGGATCTGCGCCAGATCTTTTGGGAGCTGGGAGAAGAAAAATCCGCCCGCAGAATCGCTGCCTGGATTGTTTTGCAACGAGAGAAGTTGAAGTTTGAAACGACAGGGCAGCTTGCCTGTGGCATTGAGAAATTGCTGGGCCGCCGCGGTCGAACTCATCCAGCCACCAAGGTCTTTCAAGCGCTCCGTATGGAGGTGAATGACGAGCTCGGAGAGCTTCGTCGTTTTTTGAAAGTCGCTCCCGATCTTTTGAAGCCGGGTGGGCGGCTCGCCATTATCACCTTCCATAGCCTTGAGGATCGAATCGTCAAACAGACATTCCGAGATGAGTCGAAGGTCGAGATCGATCGTTCCGAGTGGCCGGCTCCCCGCCCCAATCCCGATTATTTTTACCGACTTCTGACCCGCAGAGGGATTGCTCCCGGAGCCCGGGAAGTCGCCCGCAATCCCAGATCCCGGAGCTCACGACTACGTGTTGTGGAGCGAATTTGAATCTTTTTTCGTTAAAAAATGAACCGTAAAAAAAGTACTTCCAGTCTTGGGTTTTCGTCTCTTGTCCTTCTCGGTATTGCCGTCGTGATTGTTTCGAGCAGTGGGATTGGATATGTCATTATGAAGAACAGGCAAATCTCGGCTCGCAGCCAGATTACAGAGGTTCAGCGTAAGATGGAGAAACTTCAGGTGTCCATTTCGCAGCACCAATCCGATATCGAGGAGTCCTTGGGAATCTTCCGGCTTCGAGAACATCTCGAGGAAATCAATTCTCCCCTTACTGAAATCGAATTCGTTGAGCCCCTCCTCAAACATAACGAAAAATCTCCACCCGAAAACTCGGTCGCTCACCGTTAATTTATGATAGATGCCGCTTTCAAACGTCGCGCTTTCCTGGTCTGCCTGGCTCTAGTAGTCGGGCTGAGTGCGCTTTCGGTAAGGCTGATTGCGCTTCAGGTTTGGGATCGGAAGCTTTCCGACACTTCTCCGGTCCCGAGATTCAAATCCCACGTGGTGATCCCTGCGCGGCGTGGCTTCATCGTCGATCGTAATCGTACCGTAATCGCCCAGAATCGCCCGGAAGCAACCTTGATCGCGGATCTCAATCACCTGAATACCGAATCGATTCTCCACCGGGCAGTGGCACACTTTTATGCAAGCCAGGAGGCGGGTTGGCGAAACCTTAACGAGGCCGAAAAAAATGTCCTTCTTGGAAAAGCCCGCAAGTGGATCAAAAAAAACCTCAGCAAGGAAGAGGTGATTGACAAGCATCTTGATTACGCATGCGAAATCATCGGCCGGGAACTACAAATGGAATCCGAGGCCATTCGGGGCAAGTTTAAGGATGGCGTGACCCGGATTGAAATTCAGAAACGCATTCCCGAAGGCGAGGCCCGTCGAATTGAAAACGCACTTCAGGAACGCCGTATTCAAGGATTTAGTTTTGAGCGATACCAGCGCCGGGTCTACCCGATGCCGACTTTAGCATCCCACTTGATTGGGATTCGCGGATACAATAAGGACGACGAGCTTGTCGGCCTATCAGGACTTGAAAAATCAATGGATGGGATCCTTTCAGGTCGCGATGGCAGGCGTGTTCTGAAGCGAGATGAAAACGGTCTGGTGAACCTGACCGAGTCTGCCGAAATGCTGCCTGCAAGGATGGGCAAGCACGTTCAGGTGACATTTGACATGGGGATTCAAGCCATCGTCGAAGAAGAACTGGGTATGGCCTTTGAGGCCTTTAACGCCAAGCATGGAAGTATCATCGTCGTGGATCCTCACACCGGTGACATTCTTGCGATGGCAAGTCGTCCTGATTTCAATCTGAACCTTCGGGAGAGCTACGCCGATGCGGTGAATTACGCGGTCTCGGCGCAATATGAATCTGGCTCGGTAATGAAAATTGTCCCCATGGCGGCGACTCTTGATTTGAGGAAAGCGACTCGCGAGACGGTTGTGGATTGCGGCTGGGGTGGAATTGATCGTTACGGATTCCGGATTCGTGACCACCACCGTTATGGTGAACTGACTTTTGACGGAGTCCTGGTAAAATCCAGCAACACCGGAGTTTTCCAGTTTGCAGATATGGTGGGCCGTGGGCCTTATTATCAATACTTGCGGGATTTTGGTTTTGGTCGCCCCACTGGATTTCCAATACCAGGCGAAGCAAGCGGGGTGATTCAAAATGAGACAAACATGCGGAACTTTGCCAGTGCCACCTATGGCTATGGTGTTTCGGTGACACCGCTTCAATTGGCGATGGCCTATTCCGTTCTGGCCAACGGAGGCAAGCTCATGAAGCCTCGTTTGGTAGATTCCATCATTGCCGACAATGGTGCGGTGCTGGATCAAACTCCGGTCCACCATGTGCGCGAAGTTGTCAGCCCACGAACTGCCAAAGAGATGTGCCTTGCCCTCGAGCAAGTCGTTCTGAAAGGAACCGGTCGGCGGGCTGGAGTTCCCGGATATCGGGCCGGTGGCAAGACTGGGACCGCAGAGAAGTGGGATAGTAAAAACAGGTGCTACAACGAGTACGAAAAAATCCTCACTTTCGCAGGTATTCTCCCCGTTCACGATCCCAAGTTTGTTTGCATCGTGACCATCGATGAGCCCTCCGGGCTTGGCGAAGATTTTCAGATTGGCGGCGGCACCATCGCTGCTCCTGTTTTTTCGCAAGTTGCCGGGCGTATTGCCCGCTACATGAATTTAGCTCCCACCGAAGAGATTTCCGAAGAGATCTCCTCCATCATGCTCAATCCAAACGAATGATTTCACTTCCGTTACTTCTTGAGATTCTTCCCGAAGCCAAGGGGCTGCGCATCGAAGATATACCCGTGGTTAGCGTGACTGACCACAGTGGGCGCGTGCAAGAAGGTGCCGTCTTTGTGGCGGTGCGCGGTGCCTCGGTCGACGGCCATGACTTTCTTGATCAAGTCGTGGGAAGAAATCCCGCGGCCATTGTTGCGCAATGCAAGGGGCCGGCTGATTACACCGGACTTTGGATTCAGGTTCCGGATACCCGGATCGTGTTGGGTCGCCTTGCCGCTCGTTTTGCCGGAGATCCGGCCAAGTCGATGGTGGTGATTGGTGTGACCGGAACCAACGGTAAGACCACGGTGACCCACTTTATCCATGCCCTTTTTGAGAAGTCCATGATCAAGGCGGGAATGATCGGGACGATCAAAATTAATGATGGCCGTTGCTTGAGAGCTGCCACCCATACCACACCGGGGGCGGTTGAAATGCAGAGTATCCTCAAAACAATAAAGGAAAATCGTTGCAAGGCCGTGACGATGGAAACCTCGTCACATGGTTTGGAGCAAGGGCGTTGCCAGGGGATTCCTTTCAATGTCGGGGTTTTTCTAAATCTGACCCAGGACCATCTCGATTATCACAAGACAATGCCGGCGTATTTTGCTGCAAAGAAGATCCTCTTTGAGCAAATGGCGGAGAGTGGAAGCGACGGGGTTGCCGTGATCAATATTGATGATCCTGCCGGTGAGAAGCTTGTCGCAGAGTTTGCGGGGCGCCTGAAGATCGTGACTTTTGGCTTCGGCGCGGGTGCTGATTTTCGTGCCAGCGAGGTTCGGCCCTCCATTCGCGGACAGGTCTTTGCACTCGAAGCGCGGGGGAAAAGCTTCCTTGTCAGGCTCCCGGTTGTTGGTCGCTTCAATGTCATGAATGCCCTCGCCGCGATGGCTGCGGTTTCCTCAACGGGCGTGCCATTACGAGATCTCGTTAAGGCGGTTGGGGAAACCCGTCAAACTCCGGGCCGGATGGAATTTGTTGGGGGAGATCGGATTTCGGTTTTCGTGGACTACGCGCACACTCCCGATGCGCTTGAGAAGGCCTGTGAGACCTTGAGCGATCTTCATCCAAATCGCCTCGTGACCATCTTTGGTTGCGGAGGTGACCGGGATCGCCCCAAGCGTCCCTTGATGGCCGAGGCTGCCGCCAGGCACAGTCAATTTTGTATCCTGACCTCGGATAATCCTCGGACTGAAGATCCACAGGCGATTATTGATGAAACTATCCCTGGTTTGGGAGCAGCTCGTCACGAGGTGATCGTTGATCGACGTGAGGCGATTTATTCGACGATCGAAAATGCCCTGCCAGGTGATCTGGTTCTGATCGCTGGAAAGGGACACGAGACCTATCAGGAAGTTAATGGTCGACGACAGCATTTTGACGATCGCGAGGTGGCTCGTCGGGCGCTCGAAATTCGGAAGAAAAAGGAAGAAATCGAATTTGAGAAACGGCAGGCCGAGCGGGAAGAACGGGAGCACAAACGTGCCAGGGAAGAAGGCGGCGAAAGAAACTTTGATCAGGAATGAAACCCTATCCTCTCCAGCAACTCGCGCACGCGATGAACGGCTCCCTTCTACAGGGCGGGGAGGATTTCATCATTTCGGCGGGTGTTTCGACCGATACCCGGAGTATCGCGACCGGGGCCTTGTTCTTTGCCCTCAAGGGGGAGAATTTTGACGCGCATCACTTCTTGGTCCAGGCGGTAGAGGCGGGAGCGGGAGCCCTCGTGGTTCAGAATGATTCAGATCTGCCGGAAGGAGTTCCCTTGGTGCTCGTCAATGATACCCTGGAAGCACTTCAGGCGTTGGCCAAGTGGTATCGAAGCAAGTTGGGGATTCCGGTCGTTGCCATCACCGGGTCCAATGGAAAGACCTCGACCAAGGATCTGACACGCAGTGTTCTCAGTCAGAAGTTCCGAGTGAATGCCACCCTCGGCAATCTCAATAACCACATTGGCCTTCCTCTGACGGTCCTCTCGACAGAAGCGGATGACGAAGTCGGCGTCTTTGAAATGGGCATAAACCATTCCGGCGAACTTGCACCTCTTTGTGAGATCGGGCAGCCGGATGTGAGCATAATTACCAACATTGGGACCGCCCATATCGAGCACCTGGGAAGTCGTGAGGCAATCGCCCTTGAGAAGGGAACGGTGGCCCGTGCTTTGAGCGAGAAGGGCACTCTGCTTGTGCCGGGTGATTGCGATTACGTGGAGCAATTTCGCGCATCCACTCCCGCTAGTGTGATCACCGTAGGTGATGGCGTGATTCGAGCCGAGAACATCATGCCTGGAGAAAGCGGTTCCAGTTTTGATCTCGTGATCGATGGGTTGGGAATGGTGAGAACTTCAATCGCGGTCTCTGGGCGCCACATGATCAGCAATGCCCTGCTTGCTGCGGGAGCGGGATTCGTACTCGGTCTTACTCTTGATGAGATTTCGGCTGGTCTTCGGAATGCTGAGCTTACCAGTGGTCGACTTCGACGCTACTGCAGCAACGAGGTGACTGTGATTGACGATACCTACAATGCCAATCCCGAGTCAGTGATCGCAGCTCTGGAAACGCTCGCGGGGCTCCCCGGGGACGGACGTCGGATTGCCGCGCTTGGGATGATGGCCGAGCTCGGCGATCACGCTGCGGCGGCTTACCCCAAAATTGGTCGCAGCGCTGCCGATCTCAAATTGACTTTGGTCACAGTCGGTGAGGACGCAAAGGCCTACGGTGCCAATCATCATTTCAACACTCGAGAAGAAGCTGCCACGTGGTTGTCCGAAGAGACCTCTTCTGGTGACATTGTTCTCTTTAAAGGAAGTCGGATGGCCGCGATGGAGCGGGTCATGAAACTCGCGTTTCCCGAATAATTCCGACAAAATCATGCTGTATTGGATCCATCAAATTTGGAAAAAAGCCGAGGAATCGGGTTCGGACTGGGCGGAAACCTTTTCGTTCCTGAGAATTCTCGGATACATTTCCGTGCGCGCCGGGCTAGCCACGCTGATTGCGTTCCTGCTGACCCTTTTGATCGGCGAGCGAGTGATCCGAAAGCTCATTTCCATGAAAGTGGGGCAGCCGCTGAGAACGGCCGAGGAAGTTCACAAGCTTGCCGAACTTCACGGTGGCAAAGCCGGAACTCCTACAATGGGAGGAATCATGATTCTGGGAACGACCATGGCTGCCATCCTGATTTGTGGACGCATCCTCAACCCGTTTGTTCTGGTGGTGTCGATCGTGACTCTCGCTCTGGGCGTCCTGGGTTTCCTGGATGATTATCAAAAAGTGGCCAAAAAGAATTCCGACGGCGTCAGCGGCAGGTTGAAGCTCGTTTGGCAGGCCGCGGTCGGACTCGGTGCGGGGCTTTTTCTCTACTTGAATCCCGAAACTTCAAGTTACGTGTTCTACTCAACCAAGGAGGGGGTTGAGGCCGCCAATGTCACTGATTTTGGATTCCCGCTTTTGACCTTCATCATTCCGCTGAGCTTGATCGCCATACCGCTCTTCATGGCTATCCTCATGGGGACATCCAATGCGGTGAACCTGACCGATGGGTTGGACGGATTGGCGACCGGGGTGACCATCACGGTGGCGATAGCCTACGCTGTGATCACCTACCTCGGGGGGCGGGCCGATGCTTCCGAATACCTTCACATTTTCCATAACCCCGGCTTGTCCGAGCTTTGCATCGTGATGATGGCTCTCGTGGGAGCCTGTTTCGGATTTCTCTGGTTTAACTGCCATCCGGCAAAGGTTTTTATGGGGGATACCGGTTCGTTGGCGATTGGTGGTGCCATTGGGATGACCGCGATTTGCGCCAAACAGGAATTCCTCCTCGTGATCGTTGGGTTCGTTTTTGTGATGGAGGCGGTTTCAGTGATCCTCCAGGTCGGAAGCTTCAAACTTCGAGGCAAGCGTATTTTTGCAATGGCGCCCATTCACCACCACTTTGAACTTCGAGGCTGGAATGAAAATCAGGTTATCATCCGATTCTGGATCATCTCCATCCTCTGCAGCCTGGGCGGTCTCGCCCTGTTGAAAGTCATCTAATGCTCAATCTTACCAAAAAAACAGTAGCCGTTCTCGGGGCAGGACGCAGTGGCCGTGCCGCTGCCCGTCTCGCGGAGCACTGTGGTGCCCGGGTGACAATCTACGATTCCCGCGAAGCTGAGGAAGCAGTCCAAGCAGGTCCGACTACCGGGCTTGGAGTGAATGTCGATCTTGTCGTGGTTAGCCCGGGAATTGAGACTCAAGGAGAGTTCGTCCAATCCTTTGCCAAGGGGAGTGGCGCGCTGTGGGCTGAAATTGAATTGGCCTGGCGATGCTATTCCGGAAAGACCATCGGGATTACCGGGACGAATGGTAAGACGACCACGACCGAGTTGGTCCGGGATTTGGTCGAGGCCACCGGCAAGAGTTGCGTAGCTTGCGGGAATTACGGTGTGCCTCTTTCCGAAGTCGTTCTTTACAATTCTCCTCCCGAAGTGATTTCACTCGAGCTAAGTTCCTTCCAGCTGGAAACTATTGTGGATTTTAAGCCGGATGTCGTCATCTGGTTGAATTTTTCGCCTGATCATATGGATCGTTATCACTCGATCGAGGAGTATCGGGAGGCCAAACTGCGGATTTTTGACAATATTGAGGATGAGACCCCGGTCGTGGTCAGGGCCGGATCCAAAGTTCCTGAGCGGGGAAGCCGGATCACTTTCTCAGCCGATGGCGAAGCCGACTGGACTCTGTCGGGCGATGATATCCTTTGCTGCGGCGAAGCATTTGTGGCAATCTCCGGAACCAAGTTGCGTGGCTTGCACAATGCCGAAAACTTAATGGCTGCCTGTGCGGCGGTTGAGGAATTGACTTGCGAAGTTGCCCGGGAAACTCTTTCGAAATACAGCCCGCCCGAGCATCGCTGTGAGTTGGTGGCAATCGTCGATGGGGTCGAATACCTCAATGATTCAAAGGCTACGAATCTTCATGCTCTCGAGTCAGCCTTGCGCTCGCAAACTAGACCCACCGTTTTGATAGCCGGAGGAAAGCAGAAAGGTCTGAACTACCAACCATTGGCTCCTTTGCTCGCCGGGAAAGCCAAAGCGATGATCACCTTTGGTGAAATTGGCGAGGAGTTGTACTCCGTTTTTTCGACCACTGTCCCATGCCGGAAGGTGGAAACTCTTGAAGAAGCGGTCCCTGCTGCCGCGGCCGAAGCAAGCCGTGGCGATACCATTCTCTTTTCTCCCGGCACTTCTTCCTTTGATCAATTTAACGGCTACGAGGAGCGCGGGCGGGCTTTCAAAGCCGCCGTGCCCCGACTGACAAAAACCCTGTGAACCATTCCAAACCATGAAGACTCCACGAACACTACAAACCAGAAGAACCCGCCCTAAGACGGGTTTCCGCATCATGCACGCTGCCACCCGATCGACGAAAAAGAGGAAACAGCGCGCTTCGACCACTGCTGTTCCCGAAGATCTCGGTGAAGTCCCCGGAGTCGGAGTTCCACTCGCGCTGGTTGTGATTTTACTCCTTCACATTGCAGCGATCGCCGGCATCTGGATCCATGACAAATGGAGTGAAAGTGCCAACCTTAAGGCGACAAAGGTTGCTCTGAAGGATAATGTCCCTCCCCAAAGAAATCCTGCATTGGATTTTGATGTTGTGAGCAGGGGAGAAACAATGGAATCGATCGCTAGGAAGCATGATGTCACCACAGACGCCTTGATTAGCGCCAACGATGGAATCGCTGAATTGCAGATTGGATGGAAGTATAACATTCCACAGCGCCCCAGCGTAATTGCTGGTCCAGCCGATGCCGTCGCGGGTCGCAGTGAAGCGACGGAAGAGCCGCTGCGCTATACTCCGCAATCACGGCCTTTGATCCAGACCCGTGATGATGAAAGTATCCCTGGAGCTCTTCCGGGACCTTTGGTTGAAGTCGGGGGGGCGGAAGCAGAATCCGGAATGACCGACGAGCCTGTCTTGATCCGCCCGGTCGAGCCTGTTCGGGTTGATTCGTTTCACGTCGATCCTGCGCGTCCGGAATCTGCACCTGCCAGTGGTGCACGACAACATATTGTAAAGTCGGGCGAAACTCTTTGGAGAATTGCCAAGAATAACAAGATCACGGTAGATCAGCTCAAGCAGGCGAATCCCAATGTGAATGTCAACGTGCTCAAGATTGGCGCGAAATTGGTCATTCCACCGAGTCGCTAATTCATAGTCTCTGCACGTGGGTAAAGGAGCTTCCATCATTCTGTGTCTGGCCGTCGCCGCACTTATCACCTTGGGCTTGGTGATGCTGGCGAGCGCCAGTGCGAAGTGGGACTACTCAGTGAATCAATACTCATATTTGGTCCGCCAGGCAACCTGGTTGGGAATTGGAGTTGTGGTGATGACGATCATGGCTCTCATGGATTACCGGATTCTTCAAAAGTTAGCTTGGCCGCTTTTTATTGCGGTCAGTATAGCGTTGCTTCTTTGTTACGTCCCGGGAATTGGTGATGCCGCAAAGGGAGAGAATCGTTGGATCGTCTTGCCGGTGATCGGTCGTTTTCAACCATCTGAACCTGCCAAACTGGTGATCATGGTGGCTCTTGCCTCATGGTTCGCGAAATATCAGGCAGAGACCAAAAGCTTCTGGAGAGGATTTGTGATTCCTTCGCTCATTCTGGGTGTTCCACTTATGTTAATTCTTTTTGAGATGGATATGGGAACAGCAGCTGGTTTGGGGGCGGCCGGATTGATCGTGCTCTTTGTGTCCGGAACCCGTATGCGCTATCTCGGGACTTCGGTCGTGATCACCCTGGCACTGGCGTATCAACTGGTTCGGAGCAATCCCAACCGATGGGAGCGAATCATCGCCTTTTTGGATTTGGAAACTTACAAGGAAGGGCGTGGTTGGCAGCAGTGGCTCGCGACTCAGGCATTTGGAAACGGAGGGACCGGTGGAATGGGACTGGGTAACGGAGTGGTGAAGCAAATGAATCTTCCCGAGCACCACACCGATTTTATTTTCCCCATCATTGGTGAAGAGTTGGGCGTTTTTGTGACGATGGGAGTGGTTCTTTGTTTCGTGGTGATCTTTTTGATCGGGTTGGGAATTTCAATGCAAGCCTCAGACCGCTTCGGAGGGGTGCTCGGAATCGGAGTGACCTCGGCCCTGATCATTCCAGCAATGATGAACCTTGGAGTGACCACGGCATCCCTTCCAAATACCGGCCTTCCTCTACCTTTCGTAAGTTATGGTGGATCGAATCTGGTCTTCAGCTTTGCAATGATCGGAGTGCTTCTTAGCATCTTGCGTCGCTCGCACTCCGGCGATGTCACCGAAATGCCAGCTATGAAACAAAAGATTCTTGAAGTTAGATTATAATCATTTTCAATAATCGGATGGTCTGGACTCTCTTCTTCAGACTAATTAAATAGTTATTGCATCGTAAATATTTAATTGAGTTATTAACGACCCTGCAACTACAGAAAACCATCCGTCAACTTGCGCTCGCGGCTCCCCAGCATTTTGGCTACCGCCACCTTGCTTTTGTCGTCACTGATAAGCGCCGGAACCGCTCAAAAAAAACGGAAGGCCCGCACGTGCCCTTCCCAAAAAGTCTCGGTGTTCTCGCGCTCAATCACCTGCACAAAAAAGTTATCACTGTAGGCTACACTGATTACGAAGAACGGTCTCTTGTTGAGTTCTTCATCGACGTTCACCAAAGCATGACCAAAAGCCCATCTGGGGGCTCGCGCCCGTTGTTCCATACCTATATACAAATATCCTTTCTTGAATGCGTGCCGCTTTTATCCTGACCCGAAAACCGCATTGCTTTTGCCCCGGCGTTTACAATTTACGGGTGGTCCAAGGGTGCTACTTTTGACAGTCGATTTGAATGATTCCTTGGCTTCGGTGCTGAGGCGGCAGGGATTTGCAGTGTAACTGTTGACTGAGACAGTGTCGCTTCATGCCGGTCGGCTGTCGGGTGCGCGCGTATGTATTTTTAACAAAGTGCCGGCCGAATAGATGCCACGTAAGTTGGAAGAAGGACCGGTGGTGCGGGAAGTTGCCCTCGTCGGGGAGTATGCGCTGCCTTTTGGACCGTTCCATGTCGGAAGCAGTGCGGAGTGGGCTTTTGAACGCAAGCAAGTCGATGCACTAAGGAATTTGGCGGCGATATCGGGTGGTCGTGAGCTGCTCGATCCTAAAAAAGCGTAGGTGAAACCGGAGCAGATCCAAGTGACCGATATCTGCGGCCGGTTGGTTTTCGGAGTCTTTCTGTGTGTCTTGGTGACCCGGGAGGGTTGGCCGTTATGGCAAGGGGAGGGAAAACAGGTGAAGATTTCCGCAAAGCCAGGCAAACCCATAAAAGTGATCGCGCCGACGCCGAAGCCCGAACCGACAGAACAGCAGGGTGACGGAGTGAGCGCGGCAAGCGCGAGTGCCAAGCGCTGTGATCGCTTTGCCTCCAAAAAGAGGCGTTAGAACTCGCTATGGTTTGGGTAGAATCCAGATGTTCCGGAAGACCACAGGATTACCGTGATCCTGAAGATAGATGGGAAGCGGTTCGTCTTTGAGTGCTCCTTTCCCAGGAGCAGCCGTAGTGTTATCCTTGGGTAACTCTCGACTCTCATGAATGGTCACTCCGTTGAGCTGGACCGTCATGCGTGGCCAGGCGGTGCGCTTGCCGTTTTCGTCAAACTTGGCGGCGGTAAAAGTGACATCGTATGTTTGCCAGGTGAGGGGAGGGAGGCAAGCGTTTACATCGGGCTCGGCGATAGAGTAGATGCCTCCGCATTCGTTCATTTTTCCGTCGAGTGCGAAAGAATCGAGAACCTGGGTTTCCCAGCGTCCGCCAAAATACACTCCGCTGTTTCCGCGACCCTGCCCACGGGCAAGGGGCTTGTAGGGAGTGCGAAATTCAAGGTGCAGCTTGTAGTTCTTGAACTTGGGCTTACTCGTGACGCCGGTGGCCTGAAGGAGGCCGTTCTTCATCTTGCCGTTTTGCCAATGCTCCACGCTTGTTCCATCAAAGAGCACCGTGGCACCCTCGGGAGCTTTTGCGTCGAGTGTCGGGCTTTGACGGCTGATACGGGCAAGTTTAATGGCATCCTTGCCGTCTTGCTGGATGGTCAGAATTTTCTCGTTGAGGAGGGCGGAGATTCCCTTTTCTTTTGCGAACGTGACGGTTCCTTCCTCAAGGGTGCCCGTCAATTTTGTCCGTGATTTACTCTTATTCCAACCCTGTCCGGGGAGCCCCCCTTCCAAAACGTAGAGGTCAAATTTCCCGTTTCCGAGCGCTACGACCTGTCCTCCGACGGGAGCCCCCTTGCGGTGGTATTCGCCTTGAATGGCAAAGTCAGGGTCTTCCCTAAGTGCGGTCTCCGGGTCGGTCCAGGTCTTGGATTGATCAGCGGCGGTCAGAAACAGAGTTGAGAGTAAGAAGGCGAAGGGAAGAGTTTTCATGGTCAAGCGTTTGATGCAATTTATGAATACTGAATGTCGGCAGGATATCTTTCCGCGGTAAAAGCGGTGGTAGCGTGATTATTCGGAATTAGATTTTGGGATCTTAAAATCCTATTTGTTGGCGATCCACCATTTACGAATGTCTCAGGCATGCCATTCGGCACGTTCGTTCGTCTCGCTTTTAAACTAGGTCTTTCAGGTCATGCGCTTAATGTTAAGAAAAGCATTCTCACGAACGTCAGCCCAATCGAGGGTGGTGGCTTTGGTGATGATGAGATCGAGAGCTCGCTTCGAACTTCGTTGAGTCCGTTTTGTAGAGAAGAATGCAGGCGAAGTGTGGTGAAGAAAGGTCCTGACCAAGGTTGAGCGGGATGGCTGGTAGCTCGAGTTCGCCAAGGGTGATTCGTTCAAGGGTTTGGATCATCTCCCGAGAAGCGAAGCGGTCGAGCCATTTGAAGAGCCATGTAGCCTTGCCCCCGCGATCGTGTTTAGCGACGACTTCAATGAGCTTGGCTGTAATTTCCAGTCGGTCCTTGGCTGGGATTTTTCATGAGAGGTCTTCGAAAAAAGAAAAGCTGGAAAACACCGAGGAGAGTGGCGGGATCGGTTGAGTTGATAGCTTTGTCTCTTGTATCCGCAAGCGCTGGAAATGTGGCAAGTGTGAAAAAAGGGCGAGGAGTGGGAATCTCATGGTGCCTATAACTTCAATCGCAGCGCTGACGAGAGTCACTCGTCGTTCTCTGAAAAGTTTTCGGGAATGACTTTGAACTTTCGAAAAGCAATGGGGCCGTGGTCGCCTTGAATAAAGATGTGGTCTTTTGCCGCCCAGCCGCTGCGTTGGGCCGAGCGGGTGGGGCCTTTGGCTTCGACGTTTTTCTGAACGAGCTTGTCGTTAAGGTGTACGGAGATGAAGCGGGGGTGTTCGAGAACTTTCCCGTCCTTGTCCAAGCGGGGCGCCCGGAATTTGATGACCATTTTTTGCCACTCTCCGGCGGGCTTGGCGGCGTTGACCGAGGGAGCGACGCCATCGTAGCCTTTCGGATCACGGTTGTTATCCCAACGGCGATACAGTCCGCCCATATCGCCATAACCGACTTTTTCCTTGCCGTGGCTGTCGAGAATTTGGATTTCATAACGGCCCTGAAGATAGATTCCGGAATTGGAGCCTTGCGGGATCAGGAATTCTGCGTCGATGGTGCAGTCGCCGAATTTTTCAATGGTTTGAAGGTAGCCCGCATTTTTTGGCGAAGTGGCGTTGGTGTAAACGGGAGGATCGGGAGAAGCAAGGATGATGAGGTTTTTGCCGCTGGCCGAGATTTTTTCAGCGGGTTGCCAGCCTTTTTGATTTTTGAAAATTTTGAGCCACTCGTTGGCGGAAACAGTGGAAGTGAGGGCGAGGAAGAGGAGCAGCGTTTTCATGTGAAACGTTCTGTGATGGAAATGGATGGCTACCCAAGGATGCCTTTGACGACTTTGGCGGGGTTGACGCCGGTTAGCTTTTGGTCGAGGCCCATGAAGGGAAAAGTGAGACGGTCGTGGTCGATGCCGAGTTGGTGAAGGATGGTGGCGCTGAAGTCGCGGACGGGGACTTCGTCTTTGACAACGTTGTAAGAGTAGTCGTCGGTTTCGCCGTAAATGGTACCGCCTTTGATTCCTCCCCCTGCCATCCAGGTGGAGAAGCATCTTGGGTGGTGGTCGCGGCCGTAGTTGTCACGCTCAAGTTTGCCCTGGCAGTAGGTGGTACGACCGAATTCGCCGGCGAAGACGACGAGGGTGTCAGCGAGCATGCCGCGTTGTCTTAGGTCGTTGATCAGCCCTGCGCAGGGTTGGTCGACGTCGTAAGCCTGACCTCGTACTTTCTTGGGCAAGCTGACGTGATGGTCCCAGCCGCGGTGGAAGAGCTGGATGAAGCGGACGCCGCGCTCGGCCATACGGCGGGCGAGGAGGCAGTTTCGGGCGAAGGAGCCGGACTTTTTGACTTCGGGGCCGTAGAGCTTCTCGTTGATGGTATCGTTTTCCTGGGTGAGGTCGGTGAGTTCCGGAACAGAAGCCTGCATCCGAAAGGCCATTTCCTGCTGGGCGATGGTGGTCTGAATTTCGGGGTCGCCGATTTTTGCCATTTCCTCCTCGTTGAGTTTGGTGACGAGGTCGAGCATCTTGTGGCGTGTTTCGCGAGAGACATTGGCGGGGTTGGAGAGGAAAAGGACAGGATCGCCGGAGGGCTGGAAGGGAACGCCTTGATGTTTTGAGGGGAGGAAGCCGGAGCCCCAGAGTCGGGAGTAGAGGCCCTGGACGTTTTGGCGGTCGCCTGACCAGAAGGCGGAGTTGAGGACGATAAAGTCGGGAAGGTTTTCGTTTATGCGACCGAGGCCATAAGAGAGCCAGGCTCCCATGGAAGCTTTGCCGGGGATTTCGGTGCCGGTGCAGAAGAGGGTCTTGCCAGGATCGTGATTGATGGCGGTGGTCGAGGTGGATTTGATAAGGGCGAGGTCATCGGCCACTGAGCCGAGATGCGGGAGGACCTCGGAAAGTTCCATTCCGCTTTGACCATGTTTGTTAAATTTGAACATGGAGGGCGCGACGAGTTTGTCGCGGCCCTTGGTCATGGCGGTGACACGTTGGCCCTTGGTGACGGATTCCGGGAGGGGCTCCTTGAATCGCTTGTGGAGCCCGGGCTTGTAGTCGAAAAGATCGAGCTGGGAGGGGGCGCCGGCCATGAAGAGAAAGATGACGCGTTTGGCGGGGGCTTTGGGGAGGTGGTAGCTGTGACCCCCGGCTGCTTGGGCTGCGAGGTTGCCGAGGACGGTGGCACCGAGGCCCATGCCTGTGGTGTTGAGAAATTGACGGCGGGATTGAGGATCGAACATGGGGTTTAAGGGTGAAGGCTTAAGCTTGGTTGATGGGGAGCCTTTGCTACTGCTTGTTTTTGAAGCTGTCCTGGTTGAGAAGGGTGTGGATGATCATGGTCCAGGCAAATTCTTCGTCGCCATCTTCCCCGAAGGTGGTGAGGCCGTCTTTGAGGAGTTTGAGAGTTCCAGTTGAGGGCTGATGGGCGGTGATGGTTTCGTGGAGGCGGGTTAGTTTTTCGTCCTCTGTTCCTTCCTCGGCGATGAGGGTTTGGGCTTTGTGTGCGGCCGCTTTAAAATACTCGGGCTCGTTCATGAGAAGAAGGGCTTGAAGGGGGGTATTGGTGCGTTCGCGTCGGGCGATGCAGGCGTCGCGACTGGGGGCATCGAATATGGTCATCTGCGGTGGGGCGAGGCCACGTTTCCAGAAGGTGTAAATAGAGCGGCGTTTGTCGGCGGGGGTGGGATCAGGGGTGAAGGAATTTGGATACGATGAGGGAAGAGCGACCATTTTCCAAATCCCTGGGGGTTGTGGGGTTTTGACGGAACGTCCGCTCATTTCGCGGTTAAGGACGCCGGTCACGGCGAGGACTTGGTCACGGATGACTTCCGAGTCGAGCCGGGTGCGAGAGCCGCGGGCGAGGAGGCGGTTTTCGGGGTCGGTTTCGAAGTCGACCGAGGAGGCGGCGGAGGATTGTTGGTAGGTTTGGGAGAGGACGATATCCTTGACGAGTTTTTTGACGTCCCAGCCGGATTGGATGAATTTGAGGCTGAGGTAGTCTAGGAGTTTGGGGTGGCTGGGCCACATGCCCTGGGCGCCAAAGTCTTCGGAGGTTTTGACGAGTCCAGTGCCAAAGAATTGTTGCCAGAACCGGTTGACCGCGACGCGGGCGGTGAGGGGATTTTCTTTTTCGACGAGCCAGTTGGCGAGGTCCATGCGGGAGGGGACATTGCCGGACTTTTTGAGGGGTGGAAGGAAGTGCGGGGTGTCGCGGGTAACTTCAGCGCCGATTTGATCGTAGTTGCCCCGAACGCGGATGTGGGTCCTTTTGGGCTCGGGTCGCTCGCGCATGACCATGGCTCCACGGACTTGGTGGAGGTAGTTTGAGCGTTGTTTGTTGAGTTCGGCAATTTGCTTTTCGGCTTGGGCGATCTGGGGTTTGAAATCGGGCGTGGGTTGTGGAGTGCCATCTGGGCGGCCCGATGGCGCAGGCGCTGCTTGTTGTTTTTTGAGGTCAGTGACCCGGGCTTGGTTTGCTTGTATTTGGCGATCAAAGTCGTCGAGCTTTGCTTTCTGCTCTTCTGTCGGAAGATCGAGGTAGGGTGGTTGGAGGCCGCGATAGAAGTCGGGGCCGCCCCGACCGCCGGTTTCGGGGGCTCCGTCGAAGTTGTTGAAGAAGGCATACATTTGGAAGAAATCCTTCTGGGTGATGGGGTCGTACTTGTGGTCATGGCAGACGGCGCAGCCCATGGTGAGGCCCATGAAGGCGGTGCCGACGGCAGAGACGCGGTCGACGACGTTTTTGAAATGAGATTCCTCAGGGAGAGCGGTGCCGCGATCGATGATGAGGTGGAGGCGGTTGAAGCCGGACGCGATCAGTTGTTCCCGGGTGGGGTTTTCGTAAAGGTCGCCGGCGATTTGGTATTTGGTGAACTCGTCGTAGGGGAGATTTTTGTTAAAGGCCTGAATGACCCAGTCGCGGTAAGGGGAGTGGTCGCGAAAGTGGTCGTGGTGGTTGCCATTGGTGTCGGCGACACGGACGAGATCCAGCCAGTACTTTGCCATGTGCTCACCGTAAGCGGGTGTTGCGATGAAGCGTTCGACCATTTTTTGGTAAGCGTCGGGCGAGGAGTCGGCGAGGAATTGCTCGATTTCCTCGAGGGTGGGCGGTAGTCCGGTGAGGTCGAGGGCGAGTCGGCGGATGAGAGTGCGCTTGTTGGCCTTCTCCTTGGGTGACTTGCCTTTGGCTTCGATTTTGGCGAGGACAAATTGATCGATTTCTGATTGGGGCCACGCTTTGTTTTCGACGGAAGGAGCTTCTTGTTTCTGAGGGGGAACGAAGGCCCAGAAGTCTTCGTATTCGGCACCTTCTTGAATCCACTTTTTGAGGAGTTCTTTTTCTCTGGAAGTGAGGGGTTTGGCGTGTCCGTCGGCGGGAGGCATCGGGTCATCCTTGTCGGTGATACGGATCCAGGCTTCAGAGTTTTCGAGGGAGTTGGGGACGATGGCGGCAATGCCATCTTTCTCGGCGTAAGCTCCTTCCGGGGTGTCGAGGCGAAGGCCGGCTTTTCGGTTGGCCTTGCCTTTGGCGTCAACGCCATCATCGGGACCGTGGCACACGATGCATTTGGCAGAGAGGATGGGACGGATGTCCTGATTGAAAGAGATTTCGGCTGCCGGAAGGAGAGCAATGGTGAGGAGGCCAAGTAAGACACGTTCTACCATGATAAAAAAAGGTTCCTGATTTGAAATTAGTGGGAATTTGCGTTGTGCCAAGTCGAGGTGGATCAGATACCCAAATACCAGCTTGATCGTTTCATTCTTGGAGGACGCAAATCCCGACGAATGATTCACATCATTTGGGCAATGCCTAGAATGATCAAGGACTTTGTAGGATAGTAGACTAAGGCAGACAGAGTCTGTCAGATTTTTGGGGAACATTACAGATGGCCCTAACTCCCTAATAGATTTTATCTTAGGACGATAAAATTGAAGGGGCCACGTAGGGTGCTTTTTCCGACCTAATGATCAGCTACTTCAGACCCCAAAAAAACCAGCTCCCCTTTCGAGATGCTGGTTTTGAAAAGTAAAAATTACCCGCGGGGTTAGGCGAGAATTTCGGTGATGGGCTTACCGGTTTTGCCTCCCATCTTGAAAGGGCGCTTGGTGGGAGAGAATACGACCTGGTCGTATTGCAATCCCATGGCGGCGGCAATGGTGGCGTTGAAGTCGGATGCGGTGGTCTTTTCCGTGATGACGTTGGAGGCTGTTTTGTCGGTCTCGCCGTAAATGGTTCCGCCTTTGATGCCGGCTCCGGCGAGAGCAAAGGAGAAGGCTTTCGGGAAGTGGTTTCGTCCGGCGTCATCGTCGATCTTTGGGGTCCGGCCGAACTCGGTGGCGATGACAACGAGAGTGCTTTCGAGAAGTCCACGTTGCTCGAGATCGGAAAGAAGGGCGGCGTAGGCTTGGTCGAGGATGGGGAGTTTCTCGTCGGCCTTGGTGAAGTTATCGGAGTGCCAGTCGAAGCCACCGAGTTGCACTTCAACAAAGCGGACTCCGTGTTCGACAAGACGTCGTGCGAGCAAAACTCCTTTGCCGAACTTATCGGTTCCGTAGGCCGCATGGGCGTCTTTGGATTCCTTGGAGAGATCAAAGGCTTCCAGGTCCTTGGACTGCATCAGGCTGACCGCGGAGCTGAACATCTCATCGTAAGCGCGAACGCTGCGCTGTCCTTTTTTGAAGCGCGAACCAAAGTCAGCGTCAAGCTTCAAGCGGAGAGCGATTTGGCGGTTAAAGGCTGACTCCGATACGTTGCTGCGGCGTCTGGAATTCTGGAGTCCCTTTTCGGCATCACCCACGGGAAGAGGCGCCACGTTGGGCTCGAAGAATCCTGCCCCGGGATGGTTGTTGCCGCTGTGAACGGTAACGTAAGGAGGGAGGGTTCCCTTAAGGCGATCGGCATCAAGTTTGTTGGCCCACGAACCGAGTGAGGGGTGGGTGATGGAGGCCCGCTGGGTATAGGACGTGTGGATGTGGTAGTTGCCTTGGGCGTGAGCCCCTTGGGTCGAGGTCATGGAGCGAACGATGGCCATCTTGTCGGTGTGCTTCGCGGTGCGTTCGAAGTGTTGGCCGAGTTGGATGCCATCCACTTTTGTTGAAATTGCTTTGATGGGGCCGCGGTATTCGGAGGGCGCCTCGGGCTTGGGGTCAAAGGTGTCGATGTGAGTCATGCCGCCTGCCATGTAGAGGTAGATCACGTTCTTGGCCTTGCCGTTGGATTTTTTGATGGCTTCGGCCGCTTCGGCGGAGGAGAACCAGGAGGCAGAAGCGCCGCCAAGGGTCACGCCGAAGGCGGTGCGGGCGGTACTGGCCAGAAAGCTCCGGCGTGATTGATCGTCGAGTTGATTAAAGGGGTTCATTGGACAAAGAGGAAACGGTTGGAGGTGAGGATGGCCCGGGCGAATGTCTCGGTGGACTCCGGGGTTTTCATTTCGGGGAGGAAGGCTTCTTTCTCGTTTTCGGTAGGGAAGGCGGAGTAGAGGCTGAGAAAGAGAAAATCGAGTTTTCTGGAGGGTGATTCAATGGCGCGGAGCGAGCGGGCAAAAGAATTCTTCTTATTGGTGAGAAGACTGGTCTCAAGCCCGTTTAGAAGGCGCAGGGTTTGGGGAACGTTTGCTTCGGTGTGAGCGGAAGACGGGCTCTCGGCATCCGATCCGCCGAATTCGGCGAGGAAGGTGCCACCTCTAGCGGGAACGGGGAGTTCGGAGGCCCGCATGCGGAACTCGGGTTCGTTGGGGCGGCCGATGCGGGCACGACGGGCAAGGGCTGGGGCTGCTTTGGTCGTTGCGCTGTTTTCGCTCATGCCTCTTCCTTTGCTGTAGCTCTTCCCGTATTTTTTCTGGACGGATCTGATTTCAGCAGAGATTTCCCGGAAGGCGGCCATGTTGCCATTTTCTCGTGCCTTCTGGGCTTTGGTGCGGAGAATGGAGACTTCCTTTTGGAGCGCCCGGCGTTGTTTTTCGCCTTCGATAACAACGGTGCTGATTTCCTTTAGTTGCTTGCTGTTGGTGCTCATGAGGAAGTCGAAGGCTTTTACATAATCATCCCAAGCTTCTTCGAATTTGTTGTTGTTGTTGGAGTCGACATTTCCGGATGCAAGAGTGATGAATGAATCCCGAATTTCCTCGGCGCTCATCCGGCGGAGAATCGGTCCCTGGAAGTCGAAGGAGAACCCTTGGGCAGGCTCCTCGGTGCTGACTTCCCGTTGGAAAAGATTGGTGTGATAAAGGATGCGCAGGAACTCCCGGAGGTCGTAGTTGGCCGCGAGCATCGCTTTTTCGACATGGTTGACGAGCTCAGGGTAGTGGGGCTGGGGCGAATTGTTCCAGTCATCGGGGTTGGCGACGAGGCCGTAGCCGAAGGCATACTCCCACATGCGGTTGGCGATGACCTTTGTGAAGTAGGGATTTTTGGGAGAAGTGACCCACTTAGCGAAGTATTCGCGCCGCTGCCCGGGTTTCACGTCCTTGGCATCAAGTCCGAAGAGGAATCCGGGCTTGACCACGTCGCCCGGTTTTCCATCTTCATATTGATAGTCGGCGGGTAGTTTGAGTTCCTTGCTGGTGTTGTCGGCTAGGGCGTTGCGGTTGTGGTAGCGGAAAACCTGACCGATGGCGCGGGCTTCCTCACGCTTGGACATGGCCTTTTCCCTCGCTTTTTTTGCCTGGAGGGCGAATCTCCGTCGCTCCTCTTTGGTCATGTTCTTAAAGGCTTTTTTGGGCCGTTTATCGGGATTGAACCCGATCGCTTCCTTGATTTTTTCCCGGCCACCCTCGAAGCGGTAGTCGGTGCCTCCCAGGAAAGCCGCCAATTGGTAATACTCCATTTGGGTGGTGTCGTCGAAGGGGTGGTCGTGGCACTGGGCGCAGCCGATTTGCTGGCCGAGGAAAACCTGGACGGTATTACTGACGTTATCGAGCAGCATGCCACGATCACGCAGGTAGTATCCCACGGCAGGATTTTCGGCAGCGTGGCCGTCGGCCGCGAGCATTTCCGTGACCATCTTGTCGTAGGGCATGTTGTTCTCGACGGCATCCTTCAACCAGACGTGCCAACCCAGTCCATTGTGCTCGTTGTTTGTTTGGACGCGAAGGAGGTCGGTCCAGAAGTTGAAGAGTCGGGAGTTGAAGCCGGGAGATTCGACCAAGGAGTCGATAAGCTTGGTTCGCTTTTCTTGATCGCTTGATTCCAGGAAGGAGCGGGCTTCGTCGTGAGTCGGGAGGCGTCCGATGATGTTCAGGTAGCTCCGGCGAATGAAGGTGGAATCATCGGTGATGGGATTTGCCTTGATGCTTCGGGCCTCTTGGCCGGCGTGCAAGAGCTCGTCGATCTCACGGGCGGTATTGCGCACCACGTCCAAGGGCAGCGGCTTCGCAAAAACCACTGAAATGGTGACAATTAGGGGGAGGAGGACTTTCATGGTGAGTTTAATTTAGTAGAGAAGAGCGACGATTTCCGCGTCGGAGAGGAGGGTTGGGTCTTCAGCCGCTCCCGAGAGGAGTTCGGTAGCGAAGGTGTCTTCGAGTTGATCGAAGTCTTCGGTGACCTCAGGAGTCTTTGCGACTGTTCCGCCCGTCGGGGCAGGTTCGCTGGGCAACGAGATTACGATTGCGATGGCAGCCAGCGCAGCTCCGGCGGCTCCCATGAGTGGTTTTGGGGAGAAGAGAGTTTTC
The DNA here is from genome assembly GCA_030835305.1 of Verrucomicrobiota bacterium. GTDB lineage: Bacteria > Verrucomicrobiota > Verrucomicrobiia > Verrucomicrobiales > Akkermansiaceae > SW10. The sequence continues at coordinate 74,956 of JAURPJ010000032.1, forward strand.
CACCAAGGGGATTTCCGTTCGGTCTCTTCAAGACGCACCCGGCGGAGGGTATCCTGCACAAAACGGGGGGACGGATCGGTTGGGGTTGCGTCATCAAGAAGATTCCAGACGGCATCGTTTTCGAGGTCCGCGTCGAAATCTGAGGGTGGATTGTTAGGGTGGTTCGGCTTCATGGCTTTCTCCGGCTGCTGGAATAAACCCGGGTTCTCCGGAAAAGTTTCAAAAAACCTGAATGTGAGATGAATTTCCCACTTGGGCTATCTTGATTTAGGTTTCGGCGAGCTATTTAGAGCTTTTTCTTTTTTTTCTCCGGTTCCCCGTCATGTGCTCAAGGGCTTCCATTTCAGTGGCTTTGCCTCGATCACCGCAGGATTTCATCCAGGCCTGGAGCTCTTGGTAGAGGTTTTTCTGAATTTTGGCTAATTCGGGCTTTCCGGCGAGATTGGTCAATTCGAGCGGATCTTTTTGGATGTCGTAGAGTTCGAACTCCGGCCGTCGCTGGTAGCGGGTGGTTTTAGCGATGGCATCCGGATTTCCGGTTTCAGCTAGGTCGAGCCAGCTTTTGAATTCAGGAGCGGTGGTGCAGGCGTTCACAAACTTGATCTCTGGAGTGAGATTCCAGATTAATTTGTAGCTTTCCGAGCGGATCGAGCGGATGCCATAATGCTGCGAGCCGTCATTAATGCCACGGGTGGTCATGATTCCGTGGACGAACTTCTTATGGGATTGTTTTCCGGCGAAGACCGGAAGGAGGCTTTTACCCCGGAGATCGGCGGGCGGGGTTCCACCTCCGGCCTCGATGAAGGTTGGGAGAAGGTCCAGGTACTCGATCATGGCATGGTTCACAGATCCGGGTTTGATGTGTCCAGGCCACCGGGCGATGAGAGCGGTCTGGAGGCCGTTGTCGTAGCAAGTCCACTTGGCAAAGGCGAAGGAGTTACCCTGTTCGGAGGTCACAATGAAGAGGGTGTCGTCGGTGAGGCCATTTTGTTCAACAAGTTCCATAGCTTGGCCGACTTGGGAATCGAAGTAGGTGATCTCGGAAAGATAGCGTGAGAATCCATCGCGGGTTTCGGGGGTATCGACGAAGTAAGAGGGAAGTTTTAATTTGTCGACTGGGTAGCGTGAGCGATCTCCCAAATTCCACGGAGTGTGTGGTTCGTTGGAGCAAAGCAGGAGGCAGAAGGGCTTCTTTTTTTCGACTTGTTCCTTGATGAATGAACTTACTTTTTCGAACTCGGGATTTTTGCCACCCGGGATTTTTTGCCAGCTGAAGACCTTTCCGGGTGAGACGTGCGTTTTACCGCTTTGAGCGACGGTGTAGCCGAGTTCGGAGAGATGTTGCACTACGCTTTTTGTTTCGGGTGCGACGAAGGTGTGGTTTGGATAGGCGCCGCTTACGACCGGAGGAAGGCCGGTGTAAATATTGTGCCGGGTGGGCGAACACATTGGCGCGGTTTGGAAGCAGCGGGTGAAGCGCATGCCCTGGCCGGCGAGTTTGTCGATGTTGGGAGTGTGGGCCTGCCCCCCGTAGCACCCTAGGTCGCGGAAGGTGCAATCGTCGGCAATAATAAAGACGATGTTGGGCTTGCCCAAGGCCGCGACAGAGAGGAGGAGATAGAGGAAGGAGCGCATTTTGGTTTTGGTTGATAAGGGGGAATTGTTTTTCGGAAGGTCTTTTCCAAAGGTGGTTGGCAATCGTTTTGGTTTCTGTTTCTCCGGAGCAGGCCGGAGATGGTGTTTCAACGTTTCAAATGGCGACGTTCTTCCAACGGGTTCGCTTGGATGATCTCTCGATCAGGAGCTGAGTTCGTTATTGCGGGTTTCACCGTCGACGTTGGTTTGCCAGTAGTGGCCGGACTCCACATGGAGACAGGTGAGCCAGCCGCCGCGGCCGACGTCGGTATCGATGTTGATGGCGTGTCCTAGGTTGAGGGGGAGGTGGGGAGCTTTTTGGGCGGTGTGGCCACAGACCATGACCTTTCCGGACTGGTGGGGAAGCGGCGTGCCGAATTTCTTGTGAATCAGGGTGAAAGGATGCTGGTTCGGAACGGGAATGTCATGCTCAAGGTTGGCATGTACAAAGATGTGGGTTCCGGTCTCGTAGTAAGGCTGGGTGTTGCGGATAAACTCCCAGTGGGATTCGGGGACGGCGTCCATGCCTCCATAGGATTCAAGGGTCTCCCCGCCGCCCCACGCCTCAAGCCAATGGGCGAGGTCGGTGTGATCGATCCGGGAAAGGAGAAGCTTCTCCTCGTGGTTTCCGTGCAGGAAGGTGGCTCTGTATTTTTCTTTGATGCCGATGAGGAACTCGATGACTCCTTTGGAATCTGGGCCGCGATCGACGTAGTCTCCGACGAAAATGAGATGGTCTTCCGGGGTGGGGGCGATGACCTCGATCATTTGTTTGAGCGGGTCGAGGCATCCGTGAATGTCGCTGATGGCAAGTGTTCTCATGAATTCTCGTTAAGGGTAAGCCTTTCGGGCCCCTAGAGTTAAGCACAGAAGTGATGAATGTCTGAGAGCGTCTTTAGTTTTCGTATTGATGGGTTGTGGTGCACGGATACCTTCACACAAACGCTTATGAAATTGCTTTTCACGCTCCCCGCTCTCTTTCTTCTTGTGAATTGCACGGCTGATCTTCCTTCAAGCCAATCGCCCAATGCCTTGAGGAGGGCTGCGGTGACTCCGGCGAACACAGGCGGACTGCAACACATTATTAACGTCTCGGCTTATGATCCGAAGGAACGGTCGCGCTCGGGCTGGAGTTATTCCGAGCATGATGTCACTTCGCTGCGGGCCAATGGTGCAAAAGGTCTCATCGCCCGGGCGGGGAAAGGTGGAAATCTTGATGAAAAGTGCGGATCCTTCATCAAAGCGGCAGACCGGGCCGGATTGCTGGCCGGAGTATATTACCGGGTCCAGAAGCATATGAGTGCGAGGCGTCAGGCTGATCAATTCGTTGACCGGGCGCAATCTCTCTCCCGGGGGCGGTCTGCCGGAGCAGCTCCATTACTGCTTTGCGGGGATTACGACGGCGATTTATCCTTGTCGGACATCCTAGCGTTTCAAGATCGGGTCGAGCAACGAACCGGGGTGGTTCCGGTGGCTTATTTGGAGAATAGCCAGGACTTGAAGCTCAAAATGAGAGCGGCGGATCGAGGAACCAAGTCGCGGCTTCGTCGAGCTCCCTATTGGCTTGCCTTGTATTCCCACGAGAGCGGGAAAACCTCGGAGTTTTCTCCACCGGGAAGTCCTGAAGCTCTCGTGGATCAATACGCTGTTTGGCCGACGTGGACGATTTGGCAATACGGTGGAGTGAGTTGGGAGAATCGTCGTTCGAATGCCAAGGTTTATAGTCACGGGCGATATCAGTTCCCCAAATATTTCGGCAGCATGGACCGGGTGCTCGAGCGCAATGTTTTCAAAGGATCCTATGGCAGTCTGGTTGATTTCTGGAATCGCCACGGGATGCGATGATCCGAAATTGTTTATAAAAAGAGGATCTGCCGCACGAAGCTTTCGACATGTGCTGTCGGCTTGAGGTTTTTCGGAGCGGCAACGACCAGCTGGCGGACCAGCGAACGGGGGATGGGAATGATTTGGAACAGCAGTAAAAAAGGAGCCATTCCCCGGGGGAATGCTCCTTTGAGAGAGAGTATCGGAGCGCCTAGGCCTCGTTGGAGAGAGTGGGAATTGGATTCTCTTTTTTCCCGAGGGCGCGCCGCATTTTATCCAGAGCAATGTTCTGCAACTGGCGGATGCGCTCCCGGGTAACGCCGAAGTCGCGGCTGATTTCCTCGAGAGTGAGGGGTTTCTTTCCGTTGAGTCCGAACCGGGCTCCGATAATTTTGGTCTCGCGCTTGTCGAGAAGGTTGAGGAGCGGGCCGAGTTCGTTGTGCATCTCCTTGGCAGTTAGCGCCTCGGAAGGGTCAACTGCCTTGGAATCGCCAAGAGTTTCGGCGTAGGTGGTCGAGCTGTCCTCTCCGACAGGTGCGTCGAGGGAGGTCGGGCGCTGGGCCGCCTGCTTGAGGAGAGCCAGCTTTTTGCGAGGAATCCCCAGTAGTTCGGTCAACTCCTCATCGGAGGGTTCGCGGCCGAGTTCCTCGGTAAGGGCGAGGGAAATCTTACGGAGCCGCGCGATCTTATCGACCATGTGGACCGGCAGACGCACGGTCTTGCTCTGGTTTGAGAGGGCACGCTTGATCGACTGTTTGATCCACCAGGCGGCATAGGTCGATAGCTTTCCGCCCTTTTCAGGGTCATATTTCTCCACTGCCTTCATCAAGCCGATGTTGCCCTCCGAGATAAGGTCGGCGAGCGGGAGGCCGTAGTTTGAATAGTCTTTCGCGATTTTAACGACAAGGCGCAGGTTGGCGCGGATCATGTGATCGCGGGCTACTTCGTCCCCGTCCTTGATGCGTTCGGCGAGTTCAACTTCCTCTTCAATGGTTAAAAGCGGGGTTTTGGCGATCTCGTTCATGTAAACACGCAAGATGCTATCGGAATCCTTGTTCATGGCCGACAAGTTTGGCACATAATCCAGAGTTGACTAGGAGTTAGATTAATTTTTGGGCGATTTCTCAGTTATCGGAGATCTAAGTAAAATAAAACCGCCGAGTCATAAACCCGACGGTGCAAATGGCAGAAGTGTGCGGTCTGCCGGACCGGATCATGCAAGTCGCACGGGGAAAGATCCCTAGGACTTGTAGCGGAGGCGCTTCTTGTGGCGATTGGCCTTCATGCGCTTTCGGCGCTTGTGCTTGCTGATCTTGGTCTTCCGACGCTTCTTAAGGTTGCCCATGGTTTTTGTAGTTGGATTAAGTTCTGCGGATTTTTGAAACCGCAATTCCGTTAAATTTTTGTTTGTTTCAGGAAACGATCTTGTTGAGAGGATATTCGATAATGCCTTCAGCGCCCAGATCTTTCAAATCTGGGATGATATGACGCGCCACCTTCTCGCAGATGATAGTCTCGAGTGCAAGCCAACCATCTTCGGTGAGCTTTGCCACGGTGGGGCGGCGCAGGGAAGGGAGCCGCTCGAGGACTGCATCGAGCGATGCCTCGGGCAGGTTGAGCTTGAGACCAACTTTATCGCGGGCTTCAAGCGCTCCCTTGAGCATCATTACCATGCGCTCCATCTTGCCGCGCTTCCATTCATCGTCGAAGGCTTTCTTACTGGAGTAGAAGTGAGGGAAGGAGGAGAGAAGTTCGTCAACAATGCGGAGTTTGTTGGCACGGAGGGAAGATCCGGTCTCGGTGACATCCACGATGGCATCGACTAGGTCGGGGACTTTGACTTCGGTCGCTCCCCAGGAAAATTCGACGCTGGCATTCACTCCTTTTTCGGCGAGGTAGCGCTTGGTGATATCGATCCCCTCGGTCGCGATGTGCTTGCCTTCAAGGTCTTGCACCGTTTTGATGGGAGAGTCTTCAGGCACAACCAGAACCCAGCGGGTGGGGCGTGTGGATGCGCGTGAGTAGGGCAGTTCGGCGAGATCGACGAGATCGACGTCGTGACCGTAGGCCCAGTCGAGGCCGGTGATCCCGCAGTCGATGAATCCCTGATCAATATAGCGTGCGATTTCCTGGGCCCGGATCATGTAGATATCCAGAGAATTATCGTCTGAAGAAGGCCGGAGGCCCCGATCCGAGATATAAATATTATAGCCGGCCTTCTCGAGGAGATCGAGGGTCGGTTTCTGCAGACTTCCTTTTGGAAGCGCTATTTTGAGTGAGTTGGACACGCGGGGCGGAGGTTTTAGCGACGAATCCCAAGGAAGCAAGTATTTTGCGCGATTCCGCCATTTCCTTTCACTCCTTAGTGCTTTTCGCGTTGTCGTTGGTCAAATCACCAAGGACGCCGTTTGAGGCTGGTGGTTCGGAGGGACCCATGGCTGGGTGGCGCTGCTTCGTCCCAGGAGGACAAATGATCCCGATGAACTGGGGTTCCTCTTTTCTGGTGCACGAAGCAAGAGTAACAGCAAGTACTCCGAGGAGGACGTCGATCAGAGAGTTGCCTCGCCGTAATAGGGCTGGAGTGCTTTGGGGATGTGAATAGTTCCATCAGCATCTTGGCATTGCTCTAGGACGGCTACGAGAAGGCGCGGCAGGGCAGTGCCGGAGCCATTTAAAGTGTGGCAGAAAATGTTTTTTCCCTTGGCATCCTTGTAGCGGAGCTTCATGCGGCGTGCCTGGTAATCTCCGAAGCACGAGCAGCTGGAGACTTCGAGATACTTGCCCTGGCCGGGTGCCCAGATCTCGATATCATAGGTTTTGCAAGAGCTGAAGCCGACGTCGCCGGTGCAGAGCTCGATCACCTGATAATGCAGGCCTAGCTTTTGAAGAGCGGTTTCGGCGTGGCCGGTGAGTTCTTCAAGAACAGCCATTGAGGTGGCGGGATCGACAATTTGGACGAGCTCGACCTTGTCGAACTGGTGCATGCGAATGATACCGCGATTGTCACGACCCGCGCTGCCTGCTTCGCGGCGGAAGCAAGGAGTATGGGCGGTCATTTTGATGGGGAGCTCGCTTTCGGCGAGGAGGGTGTCGCGATAGAGATTGGTGACAGGAACCTCGGCGGTTGGCGCGAGGAAAAACTCGTTGTTTTCCGTGCCATACATGTCGTCCTCGAACTTGGGGAGCTGGCCGGTTCCCTCCATGCATTCGCGCTTGATGATGTGGGGAACGTTGACCTCTTCATAGCCGTTTTCACGGCTTTGAAGATCGAGGAGGAATTGGATGAGGGCACGTTGGAGCCGGGCCCCCTTGCCACGATAAACTGCGAAGCCGGAGCCCGACAGACGTGCCCCATCGTCGAAGCTAATGATGCCTTTTTCTTCAGCCAGATCGAGGTGATCGCGGGCCTCGGCAAGGGCCGGTTTTTCTCCCCAGCTTCGGATGATTGGGTTGGCATCCTCGTCAGCACCAACCGGACAATCTTCGTGTGGAAGATTCGGGATGTTAAGAAGAAGTTCGTTTTGGCGCTTGGCGGCCTTACTTCCTTCGTCGTCGAGAGCCTTGATTTGTTCGCCGATCTTTTTGACCTCGGCTTCGATGCCAGAGGAATCTTCGCCATTGGCGCGGAGTTTTCCAATTTCCTTGGAGGTTGCTTTGCGCTCGGACTGAAGGACCTGCTTGGCCGTTTCGTTTTTGCGGCGGGTTTCGTCGCAAGCGAGGACTTCGTCGATAAGATCTGCTGAGCCATCGTGACGATTGGCGAGGCGTTCTTTGACGAGTTCAGGATTTTCGCGGATGACTTTGATGTCGAGCATGGTGAGGGATTGGATGTTTCGTGAATTCGCAAGGCGCTTACTCGATTTCCGCGAGTCTGGCAAAGGTAGATTCAACCCGCCTGACCGCCGAGGCATTTATTCCCAGTGTTGTTCGACGTAATTGCCTGAGGGAGAATACCAAACGGAAATCTCATTTCGCTCAAACCGGCCAAAGCCCCAATTCATGGTCGCAAATGGAGCGATGAGCGGCTCAAGCAGGAAAAGGGAGATGGCGGAGTAAAGAGCGAATATTTCCTGTTGCGACCCCCCCCGCACCATGGGTCTAGGTTCCCCACGTGACGAAGTCTTCCCGGGAGGATACCGGCAGACTCATGGTGAGATGCGAGAGTTCGTCGGGCCTCTCTTTGAAAGCCGGGATGTTTTTTATGGGCATCGGCTTTGGGAAGTTCGTCGAGGACCAGGGTTTTCCCAACTTTCGGTGCACCTCTGTCCGCGTGTGAGATGGTTTGAGATGCGGTCTGTATTTCTCAGTTGCCGCGATATGGACAGTGCAGGAAGGGAGTGAGGAGGCGAGCACACGGGTGGAGATGAGTAAGATAATCGGGCGGGACATATTCCTTATGTAGCCAACTTTGGCGCCATTTCGTAAATCGATACTTTCAAATTGTGCATCGCAAAAACAGATGGTTCGCCCCTGGGAGAAAAGGGATCGCCTCTAAACCCCATACTTAAACTACTGATATTTCTGGATAATGATGACGGGTCAGGCGATGATCTTGTCTATCAGCTTTCCAGTGCGGTCTTGTGGGCCGAGTTTGGCTTTGGTGCCGGTGGTGCGGGCCATGGTGTTATAAACATCAAGGCCCTCGGCATTGACGTCGACAATTTGGCCGGTTTTGAGGCGGCCGTTGGCTCCGGTGCAGGCGTGGAAGACGCCGGATAGTTCGCGTTTGGTGTCGTTATGACGACCATCACCTGATTCCGTGGAGACGGTGATCATGGCGTTTTCGAGAATGGTTTTGCCATTCGCTTCACGGGTCTCTTCCGTTGAAAGGAGAGAGAGGAAGTGAGCGACTTCGCGCATCTTCATGTGAGCGTGGGCGCGGAGCTGTTCGTTCTTCTTTTTCTCGTTGAATTTATGCCACCACTCGTGGGAACAACCTTTGTCGCCGGAAGCCCGAAGCTGGGCGGAGTCGTCGAAGGTGAAGCGCTTTTCGCCGTTGTAAATGTAGTCACCTTTGATGCGGAGTCGTTCGCCGGCGGCGAGGAAGGTCAGGGAACCGAAGCGGGCACGATCGGTCTGGATGGCGAGGGCGTAGAGCCCGGACATGAGGCGCCATTCGCGGACGAGGTCATCGAGTGGCATGTCGAGGCCCTGGCCGCCGGGGTCGGCTTTGCCTCCGTGGGGAAGTTGTGAGGATTCGGGGCGAGGTGGGGCGTCTTTGTCGACTTCGAACTGGAAGGCGCGTTGTTCGTATTCGCGGATGCGGTCGAGGTGGTTTTTAAATCGATCTTTGGAGGCGGAGCCGAGAGGGGAGTTTTTGCCGGAGTAGTGCCGGTATTGTTCGAGAACGGAATCGAGAACGCTTCGTTGAAGCCGTTCGTCAAGGTCGTCATTACCCTGGATTTTGCCGAAGACTCGGGTGAAGAGGTCGATGGGTCTTTCCTGCATCGCGGCGGCGACGGTGCCGTTGGCGTGGTAGGAATGGACGTAGCGGGAGATGCGGCTTCGCCGGAAAAAGGTTCCGGCGACGAGGGTGGGAACCACGCCATTGGGTTGGCCTTTCGGGTAGTGGGCCTGACGAAGGAGTTGGTCAAGGGAAGCACCACCGGCGCGCGCTTCTCCATTCGGGGCGGTGGCGGTGAAGGCGGCGGATGAGCCGTCGAAGTGGGCGTTGATGCCGGATTGGTCGGCGCGGACGTGATCGACTCCTCGCATGACGAGGAGTTTGTCGGCGAGTGGCTTGAGGGGTTCCATGACGCCATCGAATCCTTCCAGCTGAAGAGGCGAGGGAATGCCGAGACCAAAGAAAAGGTTGAAGGCGCGCATCGGAATGGCGGCATCTGCGCTCCTGGTGGCGGCTGACATTTCTTCGAGGAATGGAAGTCCGATGGTGGTTCCGGCAAGGGAGCGAAGGAGGGTACGGCGGTTCATGGGAAGGAAGGGTGGCAATTTTACTCGGTGACGAGAGGGGAGGTGGCGAGATGGAGAATGACGTTTTGGTAGGATTGATTTTCGCGGACTTGCGAAAAAATGGAATCAAGGTGAGGTCGATCAGTTGTAGCGATGGGGCGGCCTAATGAAAATTGCGCGAACTTCCAGATGATATTCTGACGCACGCGGGGGCTTTTGGCGAGCAGATCCATGAGTTCGCGCGAGGTCTTGTATTTGACTGTTTGGGCAGTTCCGGGAATGAGGATTTTGCCATCTTGGCGGAGTTCATTTTTGAAATGGTCGAGAGTTGTATAGCGGGCGAGTCCGTCATATTGCTCAAGGCCGAAGGCGAGAGGTTCGAACTTGGCGTGGCATCCGCCGCATGATTGATCGAGCATCCGGCGCTCGGCGATTTTTCGCTGGGAAAGCCCGGGTGCGGATGGGACGGGTGTGGTGTCGACTCCAGGCGGCGGGTCTTTGACCGAGCCTCGAAGAAGCTCGTGCAGTACAAAGAGGCCTCGGGTGACCATGGAGGCTTCGTCGCCTCCGATGGTGAGGAGGCTGCCCTGGGTGAGAAGTCCGCCACGTGGAGTACTGCTTAAGTCGTACTTGGTGAATGGATCGGACTTGGGTTTGAGTCCGTAGTGTTTTGCGAGATCAGGGGTAAGGAAGGTGACGCGGGCGTTGAGGAGGTCGCCGAGGGGACGCTTCTCCTCCCAGAGGAGGTGTTTGGCAAAGGCGAGGGTTTCACGCCGCATGTCTTCTGCGAGTTCGGGGTTCCACTCGGGAAATTCTGTTCGATTGGGCTGAAGATTTTTGAGGTGATCGAGATTGAGCCATTCCGAAATGAAGGTCTGCGATTGGGCGACGGCAAGGGGGTCATTCAGCAACCTGATCACTTGTTTGCGAAGTTGCCCGGGATTGTGGAGTGAGTGATTTTTGGCGGCGTCAAAAAGTTCCTGATCAGGTGGTCCGCCCCAGACGAGGTAACTCAGGCGTGAGGCAAGTTCGTAGGAGTCGGGTGAGCCCTCTCCCTCGATACGGTAGAGAAAGCGGGGGGACTGGAGCATGCCGCGAAGCACATAGGCAAAGGCTGAATCAAAATCACCACCGGATGCTCCAACGCTGGTGACGATGCCCTGGAAGAGATCAATTTCACGGCCGGAAAGCGGACCGCGGAGCAGCCAGGTGCCGACCGACTGGAGGTGGGGGCGGATCGTATTTTGAATCGTTTTGCGATTGCCTGAGAAGCGGCGGGCGAACTTTGGGACGTCGAGTTTTGCGACGATGAGGTTGGCGAGTTTGGCATGGGCTTCGACGTGCTTGAGGTCGACGCCGAGGTTGTAGGCAGTGTTGCTGAATCCGTCGGTGCGGATGTCTGCCGGCAGGAGTTCGCGAGCCTCCTTTTCGATGTCGACGCCGGTGGCGGCCTTGACGGTGGCGATATATTCCGAAGTGGAGAGGCGACGCGGGAACTTTTTTGGGTTGGTGATGAGAAGATGGGCGGCAGGGTCAAGATGTTCGCTGCTCCAGATCGCGCCGGTTTCGATCCACTCACGGAGGTGTGCTTTCTCCTCGGCAGAAAGAGGGGCGCGTTTTTCAGGCATCTCATCTGATTCGACGGATTCCCAGACGACGCTCTTTTTGAGGTGTCCGGCGGAGATGATCTTCGGATCCAGAAACGCGGTGCTTTTATGGGAAAGGTCAAGATCGCCCTCGGCCGTGGTGGAGTCGTGACATTCCAGACAGTGTTTGGCCATGATTGGCTCGATGTGATTGATAAACAGAGTCCGGCTCCGGTCGGCGGGAGATTCGGGTATGGGAGGGGCGAGGCCATTTTGGAAAAGCTTGGCGATGTCGGTTGGTGAAAGGGCATCGGCGTAAATGGCAACCTGGTGGAAGGTCCCCAGCCAGGGGCGGTCATTTGATAGTTCATTTCCAAGAGCGATGCGGTAGCCGCCATCCCAATTTACCGGCGATCCGGAGAAATTCCGTTGTCCGCTTTGACGCCCGTTGATGAACGTTGTGCCCGTGCCGTTCTTTGATCTTGTGAAGACGACATGAGTTTGTTTCGTGAGGACTTTTCCCGAGGAAAGTGAGGGGGTTCCGTTTGTCCCGATTCTGTCGGTGCGAAAGCGGGCGTCGAAGGTGCTATTGTCCTGACCAAGAGTGGCGTTGCGATTTGAGGAGTCGCGCGAGATGGTGACGATTCTTGCAGGACCGGATTGAGAAAGATTGGCCGGAGTAATCCAGACGCTGATGGTGATTTCGCCTGATTTTTTGACAGCGTTGATGAGCTTGGTGGGGGGAGTCTTGGAGGCGAGAAAAGTGGGGCGGAGGAGGGTGAGGGATCCGGATTCGCGCTTCAGCGATTTTTGATCCGGGATTTCAAGGTGGGCAGGTGGATTGACGCCGGAGGAATCGATGATTTGCGAGCTGCTATCTTCATTGAATTGGTAGAGGACGACCGGATCAGGACCGGCAAATGCGGAGGTAACGAAAAGAGGGATTAACAACAGTGACCGGACCATCGGTATTGAAACGGTGGTTGCGGGGATGGACTTACAGCTCTGCGAAGATTTACTGAAGGTGCTGCTGGAAAAATTCAATGCGTTTACGGCGGAAGTGTGGGGCCTCGCCTCCGCCATGTCCGGCTCCGGGGATCATGTAGAAGGTGAAGTCCTTATCGGCTTTGATGAGATCGTTGACAATCTGGTAGGTTGAGGAGGGATCGACGTTTTTATCCATTTCGCCGACGGTGAGCATGAGTTTTCCCTTCAGTTTGGGGATGTGGGTGCGGTTTGAGTTCTCGATGTAGGATTCGTTGATGGGCCAGTCGAGCCATTGTTCGTTCCACCACATTTTGTCGACGCGGTTGTCGTGGCAGCCGCAGTCCGAGACCGCAACTTTATAGAAATCGGGATGATGAAGAAGGGCGGCGGTGGAGGATTGGCCGCCGGCAGAGCCTCCGTAAATACCCACTCGGGTGATGTCCATTTCGGGATGCTTGGCGGCAGCGGCTTTCATCCACTTAATGCGGTCGGGAAAGCCGGAGTCCTTGAGGTTTTTGTAGGCGACTTGCTGAAATTTTTTCCCCCGGTGGTTGGTCCCTAGGCCATCAATTTGGACGACGATGAACCCGCCTTCCGTCATTTCGTATTTGTGACTCGACCAGCTGCTCCAGCTTTTGGGGACAAAGGATCCGTGCGGGCCAGCATAGATGTTTTCGATGACAGGGTACTTCTTTCCTTTTTTGAAGTTGCGGGGTCGCCAGATCACCCCGTGAATGTCGTATTCGTTATTGCGGTCTTTGCAGACGAAGCGCTCGGGGAGTTGCCAGTCGATTTTGAGTTCGGGCTTGTTGAGGGTGGCGACGATTTTGGTGTCGGAAGTACGGCGGACTTCGTAGACAGGGGGGTGATCAACGCGGGACCATTTGGCGAGGTAGTGTGTTTTGTCGGGTGAGAAGGAAATCTCGTGGGTGCCGTCTGATTCGGTGAGAAGGGTTAGTTTGGCAGTGTCGAGATTAACGAGGGCGTAGTGGAGATAGTAGGGGTCCTGGTCGGAGTAGTAGCCGGAGACTTGGAGGAGCGCGGTGCGTTTGGCTTCATCGACGGAGACGACGTTGCGGAGAACCCAGTCTCCGCTAGTGAGGGGGCGTATGACATCGCCTGATTTGCGGTCGAGGAGATAGAGGTGATTGTAGCCGGTGCGTTGGCTGAGCCAGAGAAATTCCCTTTGATTGCCAAGGAGGCGGTAGTAGCAGTGTTCAAAGACATGAACGAATTTGTCTGATTCTTCGGCGGCAAGGATGCACTGGAAACGGGTGTCCGCGTCGATTTCAATAAGGCGGTATTTTCCGAAGCCACGCTCAATGTAGGCGAGGGTAAGGCGGTGGTCTTTTTCGTGCCAGCAAAGATCTGAAATGGAGTAGGGGTTTTTGATGAGGGTGGGACTGACGGGGATAGATTTGCGGTCGTCGGTGAAGAAGATGACCGGCATGGAGACATTACGTTTGTCGCCGGGTTTTTCGTAGTTGTGAACGATGTGCCGGGGTTGAAGCTGATCTTTTGGGGAAGATTCAACCAAGTGGACCTGGTAGGTGGGATGTTGGGTCCGGTGGGTGAGGTAGAAGCACGAGGAATCGGCATGCCAATGGACACGGGAGTCGTAGTTCGATCCTTTGGGGGGCGGTGGAAGCTGTTTCGTTTTGCCGCTGTTCAGATTTTTGAGACTGGGTTGGTTTTCAAAGATCACTTCCCATTTGCCATCGGGAGATTTTGGTGAAGACCCGGTCTTGTTGCGATCTCCTCCCGGCGCAAAGGCTTTGGGTTCGACGGAGGGTTTCGCCTGTTTGTTGAATTGGGCTTCGTCAACGTTGCCTGACTGAAGGTTAAGTTGATAGGATTTCTCCGAGCCATCGAGGTTGGCTTTGAAGAAGAAGGTTTTGTTGTCCCCGGACCATCGGTGGGGGAGTCTGGTGTTGGGAACCTGGGTCCGCTGTTTTTCATAGAGATCCTGCATATTCTTAAGCCAAGATTTTGTGCCACCGTGTTCGGCAAGGAGGGGCAGACTCAGGGTGAGAAAGGCAATGATTCGGAGCATGGCGAAAGGTATCTTGGGTTTTCTGTTCGGATAGAAAAAAACGGTGGCCGGGAAGAATCCCGATCACCGTTTTGATGAGGTTTTTTAAGAACTAGGCTTCGTCTTTTTTAGCGGCGGCTAGGGCTGCAGCTTTGCCGCGGGCGACTTCCTTGCCTTTCCGGTCGACAAGAATGTAGGAGGGCATTGGAATTCCGCCTCCCGGGAAGAAGGGGCTTACGAATTGCCCGGTATCGAGATCTTCGCGCAAGATCGTAGGCCAGGGTTGATTGAATTGCTTGGCCCATGCGGTGGCCATATCTTCGGACCCATCGAGTGAAATGTGGACCATCTCAAGGTTGGGATTGGTTGCAATTTCCTTATTGTAGGTCTCCGCTAACTGCGGGGCGCCATTACGACAGGGGCCTCATGTGCTGGCTGCAAAATAGAGAAGAAAGTATTTTGGAACTTCCTCGAGTTCATGTTTGGTAAACTTGGAATTCTCGAATTTTTGAAGCTTCCTGAGGGTCTTGCCAAACTTGCTTCTGGAGAACTCTTCAGCAGCGATCTTGTTGGCTTCGGCCGAGGCGATTTTCTCGTCTTCCGCTTTGGCCCACTTCTGATCTTCTTCCGAAAGAAGCGTAAGTTTGAAGGTCATCTGCTTGATGCCGCGTTTAACGGTGACCGAGGTGCCATCGCAAGAGACAAAGTCCCCTTCGAAGGTTTTCGAGCCATCGGCGCTGGTCCAGGTGCGGGACTGACCGAGGCCTGCCAACATGAGGGATGTGATTGCTGTAAGGATGGTTTTTTTCATAAAGGATCCAGCCCTCAATACGAAGCTGTGGAGCAATTTTGTCTCACCAAAGGCGATTTTTTGCCGAAACGTTCCGTCACTCCCCGGCTGCGAGGCTTTTGGCCATGCGGGGAAAGAGGATCCAGTGGAGGGGCAGAACGGCATACCAGTATGCTCGTCCAAGCAGTCCGCGGGGGCGGAAGGTGGCGGTTTGGATGAGTTGGTCATCGGTGATCTCGAATTGGAGCCAGGCTTCGCCGGGCATTTTCATTTCTGCTGCGAGAATCAAGCGGGCGGATGATTGAGCATGGCCCCGGTCGGAGAGGACGACGCGCCAGAAGTCGAGGGCGTCGCCGGGGAATAGCTCGGTGGGGTGGCGTCGGCCGCGCCGGATCCCGGTCCCGCCCATGAGGCGGTCCATCCATCCGCGAAGTTTCCAGGCCCAGTTCATCGAGGGTCAGCCTTTGGCGCCGCCAAGGGACCACACGGAGGTTATGGCTTGTTCACGTTCGGATTTGAGAGAGAAGGTTTGTTTGTCGGAGAGGATGCCGTGCGAGGGAACTTGCACAGATTGAAGAAAAGCGGGATCAAGATGACCAGAGGCGAGAGAGTCAAACCACGAGGAGGGAACCTTGTTCTGGGCGATACGAACAAAGGCTTTATCGATGGCTTGTTCGTAGGTGAGTAGGTTCTGGGGGATAAGCTTGGAGAGGCGCTCGTCTTGGCAGATGGTTTCGTTTACGAGAGATTGGACGAGGGACTTAGCGAGCGGGTAGCTGGCGGCGGTGACGAGGTAGAGCCAACGCGCGGAAAGCCCCGGGGTGAAAAACGGGATGGGTATGATCAGGCGCTTGAGGTGACGTGTGGAAGCGTACCCGGTGAGGAGTTTGCGGTAAGAGAGCATGTCGGGGCCGCCGATGTCAAATTCCTCGCCAAGGGTTTCTTCGTGTTCGAGGACTCCGGTGAGGTAGCCGATGACGTTACGGATGGCGATGGGCTGGCAAAGGTTGGCAGTCCACTTCGGGGTGATCATGAAGGGGAGCTTTTCGGCGAGGTCGCGGATGATTTCGAACGAAGCTGATCCTGAGCCGACAATGATGGAGGCGCGGAGGGTGGTGACGGGCGTGGGACCCTGACGAAGGAGATCGTTGACTTTTTCGCGTGAGGCGAGGTGGGTGGAAAGTGAGCCCTTTGGGACAAGTCCGCTGAGATAGATGACTTGGCGGGACTTGATCCAGCTGGTGAAGCGGTGGGCGCACTCGGCTTCGCGTTCTGCGAAATCACTTCCGGTTCCCATCGAGTGGAGCAGATAGTAGGCGGCGTCGATGTCTTTGGGAACGGGCGGAAGGTCGCCCAGGAAATCTCCTTCCAGCAGTGTGAGTTGATTGTTCGTAATGAATGGGCGGAATTGTGAGGAGGGGAAGCGCGGAATGGAGCGTACGATACAGGTCACGGTATGGCCCGCTTCCAGCAGGGTGGGAAGCAGGCGCATGCCAATGTACCCATTGGCGCCGGTGAGGAGAATGTGCATGAGACAACGCAAGCTAGCCACAAATGGCGAAAAGGAAAACGACTCTTGGGCTCTAATTGGCGTAGAAGGGAATCAACCGGAGGAGGGATTCACCAAGATCGAGGAAGTTGTTCCACCACTGAAAAATGAAGCTCGCAAGTTGCACCTCGCGTGAAGTGGCGCAGAGGATGACGGAGAAAAGGACGAGGTTGGCGAAGATGATGATCATCAGCGAGAGGAAAGTCCCGTTCTCTTTGAGATCGGGTTGATCCTTCGGTATCATCCAGACAGTCCAGATAATGTGGAAGGTCCAGGTAAAGCCGAGGATTCCGGTGAGGATAAGGCTTCCGGCGGGTATTTTCCACCACAGACTTACAAAACTGTGAAGGGAGATGATAACGGCCGACCAGAAGGGAATGAAGTAGGGCGAAAGGGCGATGAGAATATTGGATTTATTGGTCATCACATATCCACCCTCGGTGCTGAAGTGAATTGCGCTGATACGCCCCCCGCAGACGTAAACAAACATGGCGTGGGTCATTTCATGTCCCAGCACGTAGAGGTAAAGCAGGCGGTCGTTGGCGATTCCGGCGATGAACCAGCTGATCATCGAGCCCATTCCGGCGACGAAGCAAAGGAGTTCGGTGGAATACCAGATGGTTTGAAAAATTCGTTCCTCACCGCTCTCTTTCATGAGGGTGATGGTGGTGATGAAGCAGAGCGGAATGAGGAGGATTGCTAATCCCCAGTGCAGAATCCGGCGGACCAAAGTGAGGTGGATAAAGTCATCCTCATAGAGGTCATCCGCTTTTGCGGTGTCGGCGATGGCTGCTTGGCGGGTCATGCCGTGGCGTCTGCGATTGCCCCGGAAATTGACCTGGCTTTGTGCACGTTGGTGAAGGTTGAGCAGGCTGGTGCACCAACCGGCGCGGCGCTTCTGGCGGGTGCGGGCGCGTTGGTTGAGTTTGCTGGAAAGTCTGCGATTGGCCATCGAGATGGTTAAGTTAACTAAATGATTCTGAAAAATAAAGCGAATGTCTTGGATTCCCTGAGCCTTCTGGCTTGCTCCTTGCTACGGTGAGCCTGTGAGCGACGAAAAAGAAGTGCCCGGTCTGGTGAAAATTGATCCCTGGCTCGCGCCTTATATCCGGATGATTCGTGACCGGACGGCCCGGTTTGAGGAGCGCCTGGCCGAATTTGGATCGTTGTTGGATTTTGCAACGAGTCATCAACGGTTGGGCCTTCATCGCGAAGGGGACTTTTGGGTATTCCGGGAGTGGGCTCCGCGGGCCAAGGCGCTCTTCCTGACCGGCGATTTTTGTGATTGGTCGCGTGTGGAATATCCCTTGCGGCGTTCGCCCGGACTGGGGATTTGGGAGGTCAGGATTCCCGGTCAGGCGATAAAACATGGCGATTTGTATAAAATCCACATCGTTGGGGCTAATGGCGCTCATGACCGTATCCCGTCGCATGCCACCTATGTAGTGCAGGACGAGGAGACCAAGGTGTTTTCAGCTCAAGTGCAGGATGCCCCCGCGTATGAGTGGCGGAACGAAGCCCCTGGGGCGGTTAAGATCCCAAAGATCTACGAGGCGCATGTGGGCATGGCCACCGAGGAGTTCAGGGTGGGGACGTATCGTGAATTTGCGGACGATGTTTTGCCGCGCCTCGCTCGTTTGGAATACAATGTGGTGCAACTCATGGCGATCGCCGAGCATCCTTATTACGGGTCATTCGGATACCACGTTGCCAACTATTTCGCGCCAAGCTCGCGATGCGGTCCGGCCGAGGATTTGAAATATCTCATCGATACCGCCCACGGGATGGGGATTGCGGTGTTGATGGATATTGTGCACTCGCACTCGGTCAAGAATTTCGCGGAAGGACTGTCATCGTTTGACGGAGAGGAGGGGCTTTATTTTCACGAGCGCGACCACCCGCAATGGGACTCGCGACTTTTCGATTACGGTCGGGCCGAGGTCTGTCGGTTCCTGCTCTCAAATGTGGCTTACTGGATGACCGAGTTCCGCTTTGATGGCTTCCGCTTCGATGGGGTGACCTCAATGCTGTATCACCACCATGGCAATATCGCTTTCGATCACTATGATAAATATTTTCTGGATGGGGTGGAATGGGATGCGGTGACTTATCTTCAGTTGGCGAACAAGTTGATTCACGAGATTAATCCGAACGCTCTGAGTATTGCCGAAGATATGAGTGGGATGCCCGGGCTCTGCCGCCCCTTGAGCGAAGGTGGGGTTGGTTTTGATTTTCGTCTCGCGATGGGAATTCCCGACTACTGGATTAAGTTGCTCAAGCATACGACGGACGAAGATTGGAATCTCGATGAGATTTACCATACCCTCACCGATCGCCGCTACGGAGAGAAGGCTATCGCTTATACCGAGAGCCATGATCAGGCCTTGGTTGGTGACAAGACTCTCGCGTTTTGGCTCATGGATGCCGCGATGTATCATAATATGAGGAAGAGCGATGATAATGGGGTCGTGGATCGGGGAATGGCGCTGCACAAAATTCTGCGCCTCATGACTTTGGTTCTCGGTGGAGAAGGCTACCTGACCTTTATGGGTAATGAATTTGGCCATCCCGAGTGGGTTGATTTCCCACGAGAAGGCAACGAGTGGAGCTACCAATATGCGAGGCGTCAATGGTCGCTCGTAGATCATCCGGATCTAAAATATCGGGAGCTGGAAGCATTCGATGGTGCGATGATGAAAGTGGCGGACAAGGTTCTTGGCACGCCGGGAGCCAAGATGCTGAATCTCGATCAACAGAACCTGTGCCTGCAGTTTGAGAGAGGGGATCTTGTCTTCGCGGTGAATTTGAGTCCTTCGAATTCTGTCGTTGATTACGAATTTCCGGTCCATAGCGAGAGTGTCTATCGGCTGATTCTTTCGTCGGATGATCCGGAATTCGGCGGTCATGACCGGACGGACAGCTCGATCGATTACCCGACTGTTGCAGGTCGGCTGAAGATTTATTTGCCCTGTCGGACGATCCTGGTCTTCGAGCGCAAAGAAGATCACTCCTAGAGGCCGTTTAAAAATAGCCCAAGGAGTGTTTTAGATTTGAGGTGATGAAGAATTGTGGCTGCGCCGATTGATCGGAACATTAACTCTGTTGGGGTGCGAGGCCTTTTAAATCAAACTGCGTTGATCTTAAGTCACTAGTCTCGATTAGCTCCCTCGTCGCGCCGTGCTTGAGACAACATTTCCCTGCAGCACTCATCCGGCATTTTTCAGACGGCCTCTAAGGGCCCATGAAAAAACCCGCACCTTCAATCGAGAGGGGTGCGTGCCATGGAAATTTGTCAATCGATCTGATTACTCAGCGAGGATTTTCATCGTTGGGATGGTGCCGATATGAGGCGCGCCTGTTCGGTTTTGAGCGGTTGCGCGTATGAGAACAGCCGGGCTAACGGCTCCGAAACCTCCAAAACCACAGTAAGATGAAAGAAGAGTGGCGATAAGGCCCAGGAAGAGAAGTGGGATCAGCTGTTCATAAATGTTTGCGGTATTTTGACCCTGGGGGCACTCAAATTCTCCTTGCAGCTGTCGAGAGAGATTTTGAGATTATCCGGCGATCGGGGCTTTTTGGGCGACCACAAACAAGCTGTCCCTGAAAATTGTGAGGTTACGGATGGGGTTGATGGCAAATTTAGCGAGGTTTCGCAGCTTGTTGGGATGAGCCTTCCAGTCGCCGAGCGGAAAGTAGCCGGTCTCGTTCGAGCGGCCGAGGTGTGAATAAAACGAGGCCGTTTCGCTGCGAATCATGCTCAGGGAGGTGTCTTTGAAGCATTCCAAAACCTCGGCCAAAGTGTATTCTTTCCAGTGTCCGTGGCCTTCCTCATCCACCTCCGGTTCTTTCCAGCGGTTTGGAATAAATAAGTTTTTGTTGAGGGCCCGGCGATTCGGGGTGGTCAAAATGACCCGTCCACCCGGTTTCAGGCAATGCTCGATTCCTTTGAAGAGTTTTTCAAAAGAGGCTGGATTCAGGTGTTCGAAGACCTCGGTGAAGAGGATGGTGTCGAAGTGATTCTCCGGAAAGGGGAGGCTGGGGTGATCGTTGAGATTGTGATCGACTAGCTCGATTCCGGCATCGCTGATTGCGGGGAGGCGGTCGGGCTTGAGGTCAATGGCGCTAACGTCCCACCCGCTCCGCTTAAAATAAAGCGAGAGGTAACCCGGCCAGCATCCGATATCAAGGAGGCGCGGTTTTTCGGAGCCAACCGATTGCACTGCTTCCGCGCTGAGTCGGAATCGGTGCTCGTGATTTCGAAGGTAAGCCTCGTCCTTCTTAAGGTCTTCCTTAACCTTGTCGAAGATTGCGTCGTCCATGGGTTTGCAGCCTAGGCGATGGTCAGGACTTGAGCCACGATACGCTTGGCATTTGGAAGCTGGTCCGGTTCGACGTGTCGCGAGTAGATGGCAGGTGCATCAATGGTGCAGACTCGTTTGACCGGTGCATCGAGATAATCGAAAGCGTAGTCCTGAATGAGGGTCGCGATTTGGGCCGAAACACCGCAGAAAGGCTTCGATTCGTCAACGAGGACGGCGCGATTGGTCTTTTTGACGGATTCAATGATGGCGTCCTGATCGAGCGGGCGGATGGAGCGTAGGTCGACGACTTCGGCGTCGATGTTGTGCTCGTTGGCGAGAATCTCGGCGGCCTCAAGGCAACGGAGCACGCTGGCACCGTGGGCAATGAGCGAGATATCGGAGCCTTCACGCTTGATGTCAGCCTTACCCAGGGGAATCAAAAAATCACCATCGGCCGGATCCGGGACATGGCCCAAATTTCCGTAGAGGGTGGTGTTTTCCATGACATAGACAGGGTCATTATCACGGATCGCGGTTTTCATCAGCCCCTTCGCATCAGCTGGTGTGGCGGGCGTGCAGACTTTGAGGCCGGGAAAGGCGGCGAAGAGGCCCTCGGGAGTGTGAGAGTGGGTTGCACCGACGTTGGTGCCGCCGTTGGCCGGTCCGCGCATCACGATGGGGACGTTAATCAGGCCTCCAGACATGTAGCGGCAGCAAGCAGCATTGTTGACAAGCTGGTCGAAGGCCACCGAGTGAAATGACCAAAACATCAGCTCCATGACGGGGCGGACGCCGAGCATGGAAGCCCCGATGCCCATGCCGATGAAGCCGGCTTCGGAAATCGGGGTGTCAACGACCCGTTTGTCGCCCCATTTGTCCCAGAGGCCTTTGGTGACCTTGTAGGCTCCGTTGTATTGGGCGACTTCCTCGCCCATAAGGACGACATTCTCGTCGCGGGCAAGTTCCTCGTCAAAGGCCTCGTTCAAGGCGTCACGGTATTGGATTTCGCGCATGGTATCTAAAAAGGTAAAAAATTAATCGTTGAAGAAGTGGCGTCCGATCTTGGAGGCCTCGGTGTTGTTGTCGGTTTCCCAGTAAACGTCATCGGTGATATCATCGATGGCGGGAGCGGGGGAGTCCTCGGCGAACTTGGTGGAGGCGGCGGCCTCCTTCTTGGCCTCGGTGTCGATGGCTTTGGCAGATTCTTCGGTAAGATGTCCCTCAGAGATGAGCTTGGCGGCCCAGAGGTTGATGGGATCGTGATTCTTTTTGTAATCTGCAATCTCTTCCGGGGATCGGTATTTCTTGTGGTTCGCATCAGCGACCGAGTGGCCATAGTAGCGGTAGGTCATGATTTCGAGCACAGATGGCTTATGTTCCTTGCGGGCTCGTTCCATGGCGATATGGGTTTTGGCGCGAACTTCATAAAAGTCTTCGCCGTTTACGACGTCCCAATCCATATCGTAGGCATCGGCACGCTGGGCGAGACAATCCTTGTAGGCGCTTGAACGCTTTTGCGAGGTTCCCATGGAGTAGCCGTTGTTCTCGATGATATAAACGACTGGAATTCCGAAAAGGGCTGCAATGTTCAGTGATTCGTGGAAAGCCCCCTGGTTGACCGCTCCATCGCCAAGAAAACAGAGCGCGCATCCTTCGAGGCCCTTGTATTTTAGGCCGTAGCCCAGCCCCAGACCCAGGGGGGTTTGGCCTGCAACAATCCCGTGGCCGCCCCAGAAATTCTTGTCAGGTGCGAAGAAGTGCATCGATCCACCCTTACCCTTTGAGCAACCGGTGGCTTTTCCGTAAAGTTCCGCCATGCATTCGTTCATATTCATCCCGACCGCGAGGGCATGGGCGTGACAGCGGTAGGCGGTGATCATGTGATCGTGGTCGCCCATGAGGGAGGCTGCTCCGACGGCGAGGGATTCCTGCCCGATATAGAGGTGGAGGAAGCCGCCCATGGTGCCATCTTTTTGGTAATTCTTTAGCGCGGCCTGCTCGAAGCGGCGAATTCGAACCATCTGGCGGTAGGTTTCGAGTTTCTCTTCGGCAGAAAGTGTTTTATTAATCGGCGAGCCCGCAAAATCGAGCGGGGAATGGTTTGGGCTGTTGGCAGTTTCCATGGCGAGAGTTCTTCGGGAGCGGACATAGCGGCCGCTTTGAATCGCCGCAAGACTAATGCGGCATCCTCAGTCTGTCCCAAATTAGACAAAAACAAACCCTTGATGCTCTTTTTTCCCATGAAATCAGTTGTTGGGAAGCTTTGGTCCATGGTTTCAGATCCTTGATCTCTCAGCTTAAATCACGATTTCTCGAAAAATAGCGCTGGCCGTTATAGAACAGGGTGAAGAGCATGAAAGAGGAACCAACTGAGTTCGTCTTGATCCAACGTCATAAACAACCCCTCTGATCTTGTGTGTTTGTGTGGGCGCCCTCCTGTTTGCGCAGTTTGGCGGTTTTTCTTTTCCAAGGCGCCAGCAATCAGTCGGAGATACTCAATACGCCAAATTTATCTTATAAATTGGCCCCAATCGCACCGACCTCCCAGTCCGAAAGACTGTTAGCTTGAAAACAGGGAAGCTGGGAAAATGATCTGCATGAGCAGGGTTAGGAAGAAATTGACCACCAGGATGGCGAGCGACGAATAGACCATCGCCCGGGTCGTTCCACGACCCACCCCAACGGCACCGTTGCTGGCCTTCATACCTTGGTCGCAGGAAATGATCACAATCAAAATTCCGAAGAAAAGCCCTTTGGTGAGTGCGATGGTGGGATCGGTGAGATCAACATAGGTCTTCATGTTATCGATCCAGTAGGCTGATTCCACATGGAAGACCCCGACGCCGACGATGTAGGAGGCCACCATCCCGAGCGCTGCCGATTCCGCAATCAAGAGTGGGACGGAGATGATCATGGCGAGAAAGCGGGGCGTGACCAGATAGTCGACGGGATTGACCGCCATCGAGCGGAGGGCGTCTATTTGCTCGGTCACTTTCATCGTGCCAATCTCGGCAGCCATGGCCGAGCCGACCCTCCCGGCCAGCATGAGTCCGGTGATGGTCGGGCCAAGTTCGCGAAGCATCGCGACCGAGACCAACCCGCCTGCTGCGGTTTCGAGACCAAAAAGCTTGAATTGGAAAAGGGTCTGGGCTGCCAGAACCGCGCCGGTGAAAGCCCCGGTCACGCCGACCACGACCTGCGAGCGCGCTCCGATCTCGGCGACCTGCTCCCACATTTTACGCCAACGTTTTTGACCCTTTGTGAGTGAAAATATGATCTCACGCGTCAACAACCCCAGTTGCCCAAGGTAATTGATAAAGGTCAGGACGACCCGGCCGGTTGCCTGGAAGATGATCACTTGGGGGAATCTAGTCCTCGAAAAGCCATAAGGCCATGCATAATTGCCGGAGTGCTAGGCAAATTAGATGGCGAGATCCGAAGGAGGTTCATCGAGCTGATGATCCTTGATTATGGATTATGCAAAGCACACTCAACCGGCGTTGAATATGGCGTGCCTCAAGTCATTGACCGAATCCATTAAGGGGAAGTCTTTCGGAGTGCCATATCCCCAGGAAAAAATCAGGGGGATCATCTTGCCATTCCTCGCCGTGGCGAGATCGACGGTGGAATCGCCAACGTAGGCGACCTCCCCAGGCTCGAGGTTCCAATCGGAAATAATCTGGCGGGCGGTGGTGGGGTCTGGCTTTTTTGGGAACTCCTCCCGGTGTCCGCGCACCGAATCAAAGATGTTTTTTGGAAAGAGAGCTTCCACGATTTCGACTGTGTAGGCATGAGGCTTGTTGGAAAGAACGGCCATTGGGATCTTCCGCTCCCGGAATTCCTCCAAAAGTTCCACAAAGCCGGGGTAGGGATGGGTGCCCGTTTTCCAATCCTCGGCATAGTGCTTTTGAAAGGCGCCCAGAAGAGCTTCCTGTTGGTTGGCCAGATCGGGGCCAAGGGCACGGATCACGAGGTTTAAAATGCCATCACCAATGAAGGTTTCCACCACGTTTTGAGGGTGGTTTGGCAGCTTGAGGTCGTCCAAAGAATGGTTGAGAGCTGTGGCGATTCCCGGGAGGGAATCGACGAGGGTGCCATCAAGATCAAAAATAAGTCCACGAATCACGGGGCTGCGATAATTGGTGCGAATCGATTTTCCGAGCCTTGTTTTGACAGACGGCGAAAGTTTTGGGAGTAGTTCTCCCGACATGAAATTCAACTTTCCAATTAAGACTCTGGCGATCGCTTCCGTGATGAGCCTCGGACTACTCGCTCCTGTTCACGCTGACGATGATGAAACTCCGCTCGGTGAGCAAATGGACGTTTTGAGTGGCTCGCTCAAGGAGCTCCGCAAGGCCGAGACCGCCGCCGAAAAGGTCGAGTTGGTTCACTCGGCCCAGAAGGCTACTCTCAAGTCTCTCGAGTTTTCCCCGATGATCTTCAAGGATATCAAGGATGAGAAGGAGAAGGCCAAAGCCACTGCTGATTACAAGCGACTTATTGGGCTCACCTACGCGAAACTTTGTGAGCTTGAGATGGCTTATCTTGCGGGCGACGAAGAGAAGGCCGACGCCATTAAGGGAGAACTCAAGGATCTCAAGAAAGACGGCCACGAGAAATACACCGACTAATATTTCGGTTAAAAATCGGAACTTTTTAATCCGCCCGGCTGGTTGATCCAGTCGGGCGTTTTATTGTGCCGGTGAGAGAATTATATCCCCGGCTTCGTCATGAACTGAGGACAAAAACCGGCTCGATTCGAGATTTTCTGTGAATTCGAGAGGCGATTTCGCTTTCGGGCTGCCAAGTCTCTAAATTATCATTGTGATCAAAGGAAAATGATTCATTCACCTCCTTACCGCTGGGAGTTTTGTCCCGCGCTGTCCATTCGAAAAGCTTGCTGATTTGCACGACCAATTTGGGGTCGGCTTTTGCGTAGTAGGTGTCAGCGGCTTCAATGTCGCCGGTTCGTTCCATGAAGATGCCGGCATAAACCTCGGCTTCGGGATCTGGCGGGGGAATCGGGCGACGAGGCAGGCGAGGAACGCGTGGTCTGCTATGGTGAGATCTTGGTATTTGAAGGAGACCTGTTTGCTTCCTTGCTTGGTTGAAAGGTCAAGGTGCCATCGCGTGCGAAATTGGCGAGGTGGACTTTGTAAGAAGCCTTTGAGCGTGAGGGGGGTGGACAGGACTGAGAAATAATTTTGGTTTTCCTTGCCGGGAAAATTGTGGGGGCGGGTGGGACCAGTTCTTTTTGGCAGGGGCCCTGAATTTGGGTCACGAGAAGGATCGCACAGAGGTGCAGGGACGACGAGGTTTTGTTGTGGATCGCTTAGGAGGCTGGATTGAGAAAGGGCTCACCATTACAATTAGAATCTTTGGGGTGTCGGGCATGCTTTCCTTGAGGGATACCTTTTATAGGACCGAGAAACCAAACGGATTTACGAGTGGGGGAGGAGCATTGTTTTTTGGCCTGTTTTTTGGGATGAGACACTGTCTCGTTGTCGCTGAGGGGCTTACTGAAAGTTAAATTCAATTTTTTTTACATTTTTGCATTGCCATGATTTAAAGTTTGGCATAAACCCATCGCGAATACGGAGGAAATGACGTTCTCGCCGTTTAAACATACAAAACAACACATCATGAGACTAAACTTACTTTTGCTCCCACTTTTAGGAAGCTCCATGGCCAGTGGCGCCCTTCTCGTTCACTACACTTTTGATAACGATAACGCGGAAAACAGCGGGACCCTGAATGACGGGACGGCTGTCGGAGGAACTGCCTACGCTGACGGCATCTATGGCCGGGCATTTCAGGGAAACCGGACCGGAGCAAATGACGCCTACATCCAAACTGGACTGAGCGGAGTTGACCTTGGATTGGGTGCCTCGAGCGCCAGCGGCGGTGTCTACACCGCAATGGCTTGGGTTAACTGGAATGGCACGACCCAGGTAGGAGGAGCAGGAGGCGACCA
>JAURPJ010000033.1 GCA_030835305.1 Verrucomicrobiota bacterium
GAGGTTGCTGGAACTCAAGAATCGCCGCTTTGATGACCAACGTTGGGGTGGGTTAATGCTCGATGGAATTCGCTTAAGCAAAGACCTCACAGCCGTGGTCGCCCTCGGCATCACCGAAGACGGGCAGAAGATCATCCTAGGATTCGGTTGCTAGGAATTTGCTTTTGAGTTGGGGCGCTTGAGGGCGCCGGTGAAGGAATCGGAGAGGGGAGAAAGGGGGTTATAAGGTTAAGGTGGTGAATCATTTCCCCAATCTGAAAATCAAAAAGGTCAGGCATTTCGCCAATAAACCGGGTCTCTGGAAAATCGTTACCAGTTGCCCTGATTTTAAGATCAAGTATGTGAATCACTTTCCGGGCGTATCCTAGATTTCATTACCGTTCATCCCCCTTTCGTATCGCTCCGGTTCGGTCCAACGGCGATATCAAGACCCTCCCGCCAAAAGTAATTTCCTAGCAGGAGCTTTGTTGCCCGGCCTCGAGAGTTTGACCTTATTTGAGTAGATCTTTAGTGTTTCAGGTAGCCCTGAATAAAGAATGATCCAAAATAAACCACAAGGTATTACGGCCCGCAGTTTTCGGGCGGTAAGTGGGGCGATATCGATGGTTCTTATTTCCCTCTTTTTCCTCTTTTCCTTCAATGAATCGAGAGGAGAGAGTGAAAGGGAGAGCCTTGCCAAGGATCATCCTCGTCCGTCATATGACGATGTTAAGGATATTGAGGCTATGGCCCGGGCTTTGCGGGAGAGTAAGCCAGCGATACAGCGCGGGGCCTGGGAATGGGATCGGTTGCTTTCGCGTTACCTTGACGGAGGGCGAAAGGAAAAAAACGTCATCGTTATCTTGCAAGCCTACTTTCGAAGTATTCTTGATCGGGAAGGCAAAGGCGATCGCTACAAAAGTTTCTTTTATGGTCATGGAGCCTGGGGAAGCGGTGGTCGTCTACGAATCTATCAAGAGCTTGTTCGGCAGAAGATGCTCACGGCAGAAGAGCAAGCGCTCTTTCGGGAGATCATCAGTGAGTCTCTGAAGAGTAGTTTTGACTATTCCATGAGTGAACGGAGTGCCAATAACCGTCCCTATGGCGTCAATGGGGGAACAGCTATTGCCTTGCAAATGTTTCCAGACTTATCGCAAGCCAAGAGTCATCGGCGTTGGTTGGATGCGCAATGGCTGGAGCTCGTCGAATACGGAGATACCACTGAGACCAACTACTATCCCTACGGCCCAATCTATCTGGACGGGCTCCTCGATATGGCGGAGGGAATGGGGAAATTCGAAACGGAGCGCCAGTTCCTTCATGCCCACGTCAGTCGCTATCTTGACTACGTGCACGGCGGCGGAGTACGGGGCAATCCCAACTCTGGCTCGCTTGTCGATCTTGATCGAAAGAGAGCTTACGCCGATCCATGGAATAGTGAATATTACAAAGGTGCACGAAACGACGCCCACGTTTGGTATCGGCTTGCGAAAGAGTATCGCTCTCCGGAGTTCCTTTGGGCTTCGGAGCAGGCCTCGCTCGGTGGACGTCCACCGGAAGGTCGGGAAGTGCCGGCCGGATATCAGGCTGCCTTAAAGCGACGCTATCAATGGTTTCTTGACCAGGGAATCGAGCCGTCTGTTCCCGCCGGGGGAGCTAAAATCGGTTACTATAGCCCGCAGAAACACAAAGTTCCGGAACGTCTTTATCTTTGTCCAAATCGAAAATCCGGAAAGCCTTTCGCCTCCTTCTATCTCTACGACCGGAACAATAACTACATGCACTACAATGACGACGTGATGGGGCAGATTTACGAGTATTGTGTCGACGGGGCCAAGTTTCTTCACACCTCTGGCAAGTATAACAGTAATGCGATGAAGCTTCCCGCGTCTTACGATGCTTTTTGGGTTCAGCATCCTTCTTTGGAATTTGTGACCGGGCGCGTTGGGGCGATTCCTTATGGGACGTGGAAGGCTGCCTCAATGCCTTTGCCCGGATTACTCAACAGTCGTCGGGCACCTTCTTCGGAGCGATGGAAGTATAACGCCGAGATCGATCTTTTTAGGCGAAAGGATGATCCAGATTTTGGCTACGCTCACGGAAATATGGATGGCTACTGGTATCTCAACAATGAGTTTCATCTAAAGTCATTTGAATTCGAATTGGCCGAGTCGGTAGTGGAAATGAGGATTCCCCGGCTTTCAGGACCCAAAGGGGACCGCTTGCTTTTTGATGGGTGGGACAAAATTCCAAGCGAGTTTAAGGTCCTTGAAAAAAAAGGAGAAGAAGTAACGCGGCTGATCTGGAAGGGGAATGATCCGTGGAATAAATATGTCACTCTCGCTCAGGGACCCAAGGAAGGCTCGGATCGTGTGCTACGCATATGGCAAGGGACGGAAGAAAAACCAGAAAAAGCGGATGATACCCGTTTTGTTGTGCAACTCGATGAGATTGACTTCACCTTCGACGCTTCCAAAGGCTACACGCGACTCCACTTTGAACACAACGGTCGTATTCGTTCCGGTCGTGGCGGATTTGGAACACGAGGCGCGCACGAAGCAGGATTTTCTCTCAACGGGCGCATGGAATACCTCACTTATGATGCTCGGGGTGGGATTCTTGAACGAGATTCGCTGAGAGCCGAAAACCGAGGAGAAGACTCTTATGGGCAGTTTCGCTATCGTAATTACTTTGGTCCGCGTAGCTCCTGGACGCGTCAGACGGTACTGACTCAAGAGGGGTATCTCATCGTGCGTGACAGTTACCTTCCTTGCGAGAGTATGAATGGTTATGAAGCCGGACCATGTTGGCTGTTGCGCCCTGAGCTGGATTGGAAAAATGATGATCAACCGGATCGTGGGCCGATCGGACATGATCCAGATCGAAATTGGTTTCACGCTCCGGCCTGGGATCACGCCTGGTGGCAGAAGGAAAAGAAAAGGCTTCTGGTATGGATACACCCTGGAGAGGGAAAAACCTTTGGCGTGACCGCGCACGACACTACACCTGACATTTCACGGATGATGGGGTCGAACTATTACCCCACGCAAAACTCCCACGGCAAAGCGATATTGAAAGCCGGAGAAACGGAAGTCTTTTTAAGTGTGCTTGTTCCTTTTACGGAAGGAGAAAAGGCCGATCCGATCGCTGAGAAGATCGAAACTTGGGTCACTAATGAGAACTGTCGTGCCACGATTGGGAAGGTGGCGGTTTCCATTGGACTTCAGGGTGAGTGGAAAGTGAGTCGTTAATATGAAAATGAAACAGCAATCTTCACTCCTGATTCTATCCTGGGTGTTTCTTATCGCAATTCCCGGGAGCCTAGCTTGGACAGATGATCTTCTTACCGGTCATCCGAGACCTTCCTACGAAGACGTTGAGGACATCGATGCAATGGCAACGGCGCTTCAGAAATCTCTCGCCAGCCGTAATAGTTATTCGTTTTCCCGGGGATGGTGGGGTTGGGACCGGCTCCGCTGTCGATATGTTGATGGGGGGCGCAAGAGCGGGAATAAACTCAAGATCCTGGCGGCAGTTTTCCGCGGCTTGATTCTCGATTGGCACGCCAAGCTTGAGGCCAAGGACGAAGGTGATCTGATGTTCATTTTTTACACCACCACGAGCGGGGATAAAGTGAAACGTAAACTTGAAGGAGACGACCGTATCTTGCGACGAGATTATCACGGAGGCGGATATCACGGTGGTTGGGGAGGTGCTGCAAGGATGCGCATCTATGAAGAGCTCGCAGCTCGCGGTGTTCTGTCAGATGACGAAAAGGTGCGCTTTAAAAAGATCGTTTTTCAAAGTTTAGAAAAGCGATTCATTAACTTCGAGGCCAAGGCCCAAACGGCCTACAACAGTTCTTACGGAAATGCGGGAGGAGTGGCCCTAGCGATTAATTTGTTTCCAGATGCACCTCAAGCCAAACAGGCACAAGCGTGGCTTGATCGTATTTGGAAGGATTTCTCCAATTTCGGTGACTGGACGGAATGGAACTACTATCCTTACGGCCCGATCTTTTTACATGGAATGCTGGACATCGCCGAAGCGACCGGGCGGATTGAATCGGATCGTGAACTGATCAAGTCCGTTGGAGGACGATGTCTCGAATTCCTTCATGGTGGCGGGGTGCGAGGCAATCCGAATTCGGGAGTGCGCATGAGGAAGAGTTATGAGTCGGTTTACGCCGACCCCTGGAACTACGGCTATTACGATGTCGAACAATCGGCTCGCGACGGACATTTCTGGTATCGTATGGCACAACACTTCGAGGACCGGGAATTTCTATGGGCGGCGGAGCAAGTGACCTTGGGCGGGCGGACTGCTAGGGGAAATGCTTCGGATGAATATTGGAGTGCCTACAAAAAGCGATTTGGGTGGTTTTCGGAGCGAGATATCTTACCTGAGATCCCGAGGGGAACTGCTTCAATCGGATTGCTTAGTCCAGAAAAACAAAAGATTCATGAACGCATTTTTTTACGCCCCGGTCGTCTCCCTGGTGATCCCACGGCGGCTTTTTTTCTCTATGACAAGAAGGACCGGCATCTTGATAATGACTCGGGACATCTCTACGAATACATCGCTCATGGAGCGAAGCTTCTTCATAGCTCAGGAAAATATAACAATGTCTATTCTGGAACAGATTTGCGAGGCGGTGGGGTAGGTGAGGAAAGTCTAGACCTTCTTCTGGTGATGCATCAGCGGCATCAGTTTCCGATACACCCGGATCGCAAAGGCGACGAAAGAGATTTTATGCGGCGCGGGTCCATTAAAAACCTAGCTGCTTTTAGTCGGGCGGAAAATAACGATGCCGAAGACAGCTTTGGGCAATATGCTTTTCAGGATTATTATGGTCCCGGAAGCCGCTGGATCCGCCGGTCGGTTTTAACGCGGGAGGGAATCCTTGTGGTGGCTGATCATTATGTTGGAGGAGAAGGTTTGGGTGAAGATTACGTAGCCGGACCGGTGTGGCATCTCGCGGTTTCAGAAAAATCGGGGGAATCAAGTGATGCTATAAAAATCGTGGAGCAGAAGGAGAACTGGTTTGATGCCCCAGCTTTTGCTCATGCCTGGTGGCAAGGAGAAAAAGTCCGCGTGTTGCTTCGGATTCATCAGGATGGTCCCCTGAAGTTTGGAAGAGTCCGCCAACGGCATTCACAGGACTCGGATCCCAATATCACTTGCTTTGCCTGGCGCCCGATTACACGGGGGAAAGAGACGCGCTTTTTGAGTGTATTTCTTCCTTATCTCTCGGACGACAACCCAAGCGCTTTGTCTGCTGCCATTAAAACCGACGTGACTCCTTCGGGCGAATGGATTGCTCAACTCAGGGGAATCAAGATTCGCATTGAAAAGGATGGGCAATGGAGTGTTGTCAGAGCGAAGTAATGAGTTTTGTTGATTTGGATTTTGAAAGAGTTCATTGGTCAAGCCATGCGCATTTAAGTCATAGCGGCACATGATATTTCGGGGGAGGTTAAGGATGAGGTTGTCTCACTCAAGAATTGTTATTCTACCGATTACAAGGTGCCGAGACTCTTGCCCGTCGCAAGTGAGTCGAAGCCATGGTATAAATGGCGACTGATTCGCATATTCATGAGAAGCTAGTTTTCTAAAGAGTTGGAAAATTATTAAGACCTGATTGATTCAGTTCTCATGCTAGGTGTTTCAAAAACGTCCTCTCTTGGGCCAGACCAAGAGCGCTGGAAAAGGGTGCGTCATGTCGTACTCGATATGGACGGCACGATCTACCTGGGAGGACGCCTATTTGCTGAAACTTTGCCATTTCTGGCGACCCTTGAGGAGTTGGGGATTGGCTGGGATTTTTTAACAAATAATAATTCGAAGAGCCGAGCGGATTACGTAGAATCTCTGGAGCTGATGGGCATTGTCGTAAAAGCCGAGCAGGTGGTCATGTCAACCGACGCGTGCGTCGCCACTTTACGCGGTGACTTTCCGGAAGTGCACAAGATTTTTGTGCTTGGAACGTCCGGAATGAAAAAGGATATAGAGGATGCCGGATTTGAGGTAGTGGCGGAGGACGGGTGTGATTGGGTGGTGGTGGGTTACGATACCAGCTTAAACTACCATTATCTTTGTCGGGCGGCTGCTAGGAATTTGCTTTTGAGTTGGGGCGCTTGAGGGCGCCGTTGAAGGGATCGGAGAGGGGAGAAAGGGGGGAGATACGGTTGCCACTCTTCCCACCAGGGATAGTTCGCTCGGTCATCGGCTTGGACTTTGAGTTTCTGTGATGTCTTCCCTCGGTAGATGGTTAGACTGATTTCTTCTCCAACCTTGAGGGCACTGATCCGAAGGCGGAGAGCATCGGCATCATTGATTGCTTCGTCGTTCCAATGCGTGAGGATATCGTCCTTTCGCAGGCCTGCTTTGTAGGCAGGTCCTAAGGGGGCGACTGAATAGATGCGAACGCCCTCGGCTTCTAACGCCTTCTCAAGGAGGTCCGTTTCTTGAA
>JAURPJ010000034.1 GCA_030835305.1 Verrucomicrobiota bacterium
AATGGGGGTTGCCCCGGAGGGTCAATGTCATGCCTTTACTGGAAAACAGCGACTCAATGGATACCCCCAACCTATTGGGCTTCGGGAACGCGGCTCATGCGCCACGGACGGTGAGGCAGTAAACTTAAAACTCGCTCTGTTCTGGAGCGGGTTTTTCGTTGTCCGGGACTCGCCACTACCGGACCGGAAACTCTCCGGATTGGAACCGGCGACGCTGCTGGTGGAGCTCCCAGCGGCTTGAGGCACGACCTAAAACCTCGTTTTTTATGGAGCGGGCACTCCATTTCAAAGCCTCTTCCCGGTTCTTGCGGGCAAAATACACTTCGCCCATGGTGTCAAGATAGGCTGCCGACTGGGGCCTCATCTCCAAAGCCACTTTCAGGTATTCCTCGGCCTCATCCAGGCAACGATTCGCCCGGGATGCCAACCAGGCGAAGTTGTTGTAGACATTGTCATCTTTCGGGAACATCCGAATCACCTCGCGCGCAAATTCCGCCGATTCGGCAAAAAGCTGGTCGTGCAATTCGATCAAACCGACCTCCCGAAGCAGTGGAAAGAGCTCATTGGCAAGATAACCATCCCTGGGAAGAATCCGGTGGGCTTCTGAAAAAGCCTTACCAGCACTACTAATATCACCGTTCTCCATTGCAACCGCTCCCCGCGCCACAAGAACCTGAAATCGATCCCTCATCAAAAAAATTCCCCCGGTTAAACCTGCGTAACTTGATACCACGGAAGCAGCCTCGCGATACGCCAATGCTTCACGCCATTTACCAAGCGTTGCCGCCCCAGCAGAGAGCCCCTCGACGACATCGTCAATCCCGCTGTAGTCGCCGGGAACAGGAATGATCTCGCTCCTCAAAAGCGCCGCCCGCAAGCTTTGGTGGCTCTGATCGACAAGTCCCACCCTGAGCTGCTGTGCTGCAATCGCCTCGAGTTCCTTCACTGTCCCGGACGAAAGAATTCGCGAGCTTTCAATCATTTTCTGCCATCCTTCCTTGCGCGCCAATTGGAAGGCGAGTCCCCTTTGCATCATGAAAATAGGCTTCACAGTCCGCGGTTCGAATTCCACCCGCTCCAAACAGGAAATGGCATCATCAACTCTGCCTCCGTCCAAGGCGATGATGTAACGGAGAAAATTGTTGTCAAATCCAAGATTGGCCTGCTCTTCACAGACACGAAGCAAATCATCTTCTCGATTGCGGTATTGAAGAATCTGAAACATGTTCTTAAGGCCATCGAGAGCATTTTCTGATTTGAGGATGAATGAGATGACCTGATTGAAGACTTCTTCGAATCTCTTGGGAGTCACCAACAAGTGCCGATTGGAAAACGAACACGTCAACGCCAGCCGTTCGCGCATCGGAATCTCCGGCATCATTTCGCCAATGAGATTGAAAGCCCAAACATGCTCTTCATCACTGTAAAGCATCTCACCCAAGAAGACCGAAGCGGTCGCCTCATGCGCTTCAATCTCATTGGAAACCGCAGTCACCACTGCGAGCGGGGCCGAGAAATACATCTCGCGGGCCAAGGCAGAATGACTGATATCGGGTTTCCCTCTGGCGGCATCAAAGACAGCCAAAGCCACTTTCCCGGCGTCGCCGACTCTCCCTCGCCCTTCCAGAAATTCCACTGCCGCAATCAAGCGGTCAGTCTCGATCCCGCGCCCTTCGTTTTCCAACTCACCCGCAACTTTGGGAGAATGTGCCGCGATCCAAGCCTCGAGTTTCGAGGAATCCGGAACACCAATAAGGTCCTGAGCCTTCGCGTAATCCTCCTGCATCAGATAATAGCTAATTTTGGCTCCCAGATAACCCTCTCCCACTCCTTCAATAACTTCATTACCCCTGCCCATGCGGAATAAATTCATCCGGGCCTCGCGCTCCTCGCTGTCCTGCTTGCTCAGATAGAGAACCGACTCATAGGCCTTCTGCCTGACTTCCACATCCCCTCTGTGATCGGCAAGGGCCCACTTGATGTAATTCTGCATCGGCAAACCAAGTTTCCCGATTTCCAGGAGATACTCGAAGTAGGGCTCATGATCGCCTTCCACCAGCGCCGCAAGCACCTCGGCGGGACGATCGCCCAATCTCACGGCCTCTTTTCTGAGCAAAGCGGCATCTCCTTTCACCCGAAGATACGCCAGATAACGTTCCGAATTCTCCGCCCCCCCTTCATTTCGAAGGCGCTCCAATTCATGATCGAGGCCACCCGTCACATCGAGGAGATGCCCGAGTCGGATCATGTGTTCGTATTTCCCGCTCAAACCAAGGGTCTCCTTTGCCTCATCAAACTGATCGTCATTCAGATAATTCCGGACGATTCGAGGCATGTCCTGGGCAATCATGACATCCATTCGTGAAACCACTCGATTACTCTGCTCGCCCCGACGCAACCTCAGGATAAAATCAAACTCCTCGAGAGAGCGTAATTTCTCGAGCACGGCAATGCGACCGCGAGGCGACGACTCCAAATACTGATCAATCAGCACCACGACCTCCTCGGGAGTATCCGGAGTAATTCCAAGGCGAAGCTTTTGACTCACAACGGATGCCCGCGCCGCGATCTCCGGGTCCTCGGATTTAGAAAGTTCTTCGAGAAAGGAAAGCACATCCTCCCCCCGCTCCCAGACTTCACGCATTGCCTTCACGCGAACCTCGTAGTCCTGAGACCCCAGGGCCTTACCCCATTTTGCCTTCTGGCCGGGAGTGA
Organism: Verrucomicrobiota bacterium; assembly: GCA_030835305.1. Taxonomy (GTDB): domain Bacteria; phylum Verrucomicrobiota; class Verrucomicrobiia; order Verrucomicrobiales; family Akkermansiaceae; genus SW10. The sequence continues at coordinate 2,716 of JAURPJ010000034.1, forward strand.
TTTCCAATGCCGAAACCAAAAGACCCGATGCAAGAAGCAGGTTTAGAAAAACGATGACTTTACTCATAATAACTGAACGAACCAAAGGTGCTATTTTTTCCCAACCACGCAAGAAATCTCATCCGAGAAGTTCGCCCGGTGGGATTCTAACTACCCGCGGCCACGAATCACCCGAATCAAAAGGAAAATCACAAAGAGTCCCACCAAAACTCCCGACAAGATCAGGGAATACCTCGAAACAGGAAAAACCTCCTCAAAAATCCCAAACTCCACCAACTTGGTCTCATACTCGGGCGCAATAAATTTTCCCAGAATGAAGAAAATACCGGCAGACGGCAAAAGGCCCCACGTGACTGACAACTGACGTTTTTTCATTTCCCGATACAAAAGTTCCCAAAAATCTCGCCCAATATTTCCTCCGTATCAACCACTCCGGCAATTTCACCGACCGCAGTGAGGGATTCCCGCAAATCCAGAGCGGTAAATTCGGGTTCATCACCCGCCCGTAAAGAGGCAATCGCCCTCGACAGGGAAGCCCGCGCTCGCGTGAGGCAGGACTGGTGCCTCGAATTAACTGCCACCGAGTGATCCCCCCAGTGGGCTTCGTCAAGCGACAGCAATTCAGCAATCGCCCTTTCCAGATCCTCGAATCCAAAGCCAGACTCACAGGAAACTCGCAGCCCCTCCACCAAGCCCCAACTTGGATCCTCCCGGTCGGATTTGTTCAGAATTTGCAGCGATCGCGCGCCCTCGGGAACCTTCATCTCAACCGATTCCGAAAACGGTTCACTGAGGTCACGAATCACCAAAACCAAGTCAGCCCGCGCCACCTGCCCATGGGTCATCGCGATTCCTTCCTGCTCGATCTCATCGTTCGATTCCCGGACTCCGGCGGTATCGATCAGTCGAAGTGGAATCCCCCGCAGATTGACCACCTCCTCGATGGTGTCGCGGGTCGTTCCCTCCTGCGAACTCACAATGGCGCGCTGATATCCCAGGAGACGATTCAACAAGCTCGATTTCCCTACATTCGGTTTCCCAAAAATCACCGTCCGAACTCCCTCCCGCAAAATCCGCCCCTGATCAGCGGT
>JAURPJ010000035.1 GCA_030835305.1 Verrucomicrobiota bacterium
AAACGGTAGCTAAGAAAGCCGCTAAGAAAAAGGTAGCTAAGAAAGCCGCTAAGAAAAAGGTAGCTAAGAAAGCCGCCAAGAAAACGGTAGCTAAGAAAGCCGCCAAGAAAAAGGTAGCTAAGAAAGCCGCCAAGAAAACGGTAGCTAAGAAAGCCGCCAAGAAAAAGGTAGCTAAGAAAGCCGCCAAGAAAAAGGTAGCTAAGAAAGCCCCAAAAAAAGCGGCTAAGAAAAAAGTCGCCAAAAAGGCTGCTAAAAAGAAAACCGCCAAAAAACGCAAGTAAGGACCTCGATCCCTACCTGGTAATTTTCAAGGGACACTCCAAACGGGGTGTCCCTTTTCTCTTTTCTTCAATCCTCCTTCAGCTACATCCTTCTCATCATGTTTTGTCATTCTAAATTCTTTTCCACTCTTCTGGGCATCCTCGCCATCGCCTCCGCCTCAGCAGAGAAGAAACCCAACGTCATCATCATCATGGCCGACGACTTGGGCTACGGCGATCTCTCCTGTTACGGAGCGAACACTTTCAAAACACCTCACATCGATAAACTCGCCGCCGGAGGCCAACTCTTCACCAGTGGATACTGTTCCGCCTCCACATGCACACCCACCCGCTACTCCCTGCTCACCGGCAATTACGCCTTCCGTAAAAAGGGAACCGGAATCGCGCCCCCTAACGGGCACCTCATCATCGATGCTGACACTTTCACCCTGCCCGACCTCATGAAGAAAGCTGGCTACCGGACCGCCGTCGTCGGCAAGTGGCACCTCGGACTTGGAGAAAAGGGCAAAGGCCCGGACTGGAACGGCGAACTCAAACCCGGCCCCCGCGAGATTGGTTTCGACCACCACTTCCTGCTTCCCACCACCAACGACCGCGTCCCCCAGGTCTACGTCACCGATAGCCGTGTCCTCAACCTCGACCCCAAAGACCCCCTCTGGGTCGGCAATAAGAAGCCATCGCCCGACCACCCAACCGGCATCACCCATCGCGACTCCCTCAAAATGGACTGGTCTCACGGCCACAACTCCACCATTCACAACGGAATCTCTCGCATCGGATTCTATACCGGCGGAGAAAAAGCCCGCTTCCGGGACGAAGACCTCGCCGATAAGTGGGTGGAGAAATCAGTCGAATGGATCGAGAAGAACCAGGACGATCCATTTTTCCTCTTTTATGCTTCGCACGATCTCCACGTTCCCCGCATCCCTCACGAGAGATTCCAAGGAGTTACTCCGCACGGCTTCCGCGCCGATTCCATCGTCCAACTCGACTGGACGGTCGGCGAAATCATGAAGACCCTCGATCGTCTCAAGCTCACTGAAAAAACTCTCGTGGTCTTCTGCTCCGACAACGGCCCTGTCATGGATGATGGCTACAAGGATGGCGCGGTTGAAAAAGTGGGGACACACAAAGCCGCAGGTCCCTACAAAGGTGGCAAATACAGTGTCTATGAGGGCGGAACCCGCACTCCTTTCATCACCTACTGGAAAGGCCAAATCCCGGCAGGAAAATCAGATCAAATGGTCTGCACCATCGACCTTGCCACCAGCATTGCCAAGCTCACTGGAACTGAAACGCCAAAAGATGCCTTCAAGGACAGCTTCGACGTATCAGAAGCCCTGCTCGGCAAACCCGACTCGAAAGGCCGGACACACCTGATCCAGCAGGACAACGGGGGACGAGGGAAATTTGGCTTCCGAAAGGGCAACTGGAAGTTAACCAAACATCCAGGCGGATCAGCTCGAAATACCGTCGTCGAAAAGCAACTAGCCAACACCAAGGTTCCCGAATTTCAACTTTACCATCTCAGCAAGGACCCAGCTGAAAAAAAGAACGTCATTAAAGATCAGCCCAAGGTCGCAGCCGAGATGAAAGCTGAATTGGAAATCCTCGTGAAGGCAGGCCGATCGCGTCCGGAATAGGCTCATCACTTAAATAGCTCCTAAAAAAGGTATTTTCCTGTTGCCAGATCCCAGCTCTCTTCCTAGTTTTCGCCCGCCGCTCGGCTAGCTCAGGGGTAGAGCACCACATTGACATTGTGGGGGTCGCTGGTTCAAATCCAGCGTCGAGCACCATTCTTTTTTTAACTAAAAACGCTATAGCTCAATGAGTTATGGCGTTTTTTCTTCCAGAAAATGGTAGCGGGAATTGCAGGATATATACCCTAAAATGCAGGGTTTTGCAGCATTTATTGCGGGAACTGTTGCAGGAAAATAAAGCCGGCTCAGCTAAACAGACGGCAAAACAAAGCCCGAATCTGCTAACTCACTAGCCCTAATAACGATGCTCCTAAAGAGTCTCCCCTGTTGGTCAAACACATCAATGGTGCCACCAGTGTCACGGGCATCCCAACGGGCATAATCAGCGGCATCCCGGGCCGTTTGATACCTAAGGCAACCTGCTTGCCCCCACCGGGCCAGTCAGCAGCCATTAGCCACGAGATGGCTCGTATTCGACTCGGTAGGTTGGAACGGGTGGTTGGGGCATTCTAGCTGGCCTTACTCGCTCTTGTCCTTGGCGTTTTTCTTAAGCCATTCCTTTGCGTCTGCGTCTCCTTGTTCAGCGGCCTTACGATACCACTTCGTAGCTTGCGCCATATCTTTCGGGACTCCATCGCTCTAGCAATACTCAACCAGAGCACCCCGGAAACCGTGTGCCAACTTTGAGATGAAGATTCGACAAGCTTCTTGCTACTCAGATTTCTGGTGGATCGTCGAATCCAGCGAGAATTGCAGCAACCTCCTCCTTCTTAACGTGCACCGTGTTACTGCGCAATTCTCGTTCGATATCAACTTCCCATGATTCCATGCCTTTCACTTCATCCAATTGGACTGGCCAAGGAAACGCCGCCTCCCACACGATCCCCTGTCTGGAAACAACCATGCACTTCCTTATTGACCTTTTTCAGTCAGAGGTGCGTTTCGAAGTCCGATCAGACCAGCGACTTGAAAAATCGATGTGCTGCCAATTCTTCGTCTGAGGAAAAAAAATTCAACTTCTATAGGATCTTAGTAGTTCACCCGAAAAGTCGGAGAATCCTCAGGCTTTGATTGCCTCCGATCGTAGGGCTTGGTCGTCGAAACATTACTATGCCCGAGCCATTCCTGGACCTTCGCGATGTCCGCTGAATTCGAGAGCGCGTTGGTCGCGGCAGTTGCCCGCATCGCGTGATTGGAAACTCCATTCACATCGAGGCCAGCCACGAGGGACCATTTTTTAATGACATCCCGGTAAAGTGAGGGCTGGGAGAGGGGAGCCAACCCCCTTTCTCCCCCATGTATGACGCCAAACCCCGGTTTCCACGACCCTTCCGCCAAAAGCAATTTCCTAGCAGCGCCTCGCCTGCCTCAATGCACCATCGGCCGCACCGGAATCCCGCGCTTCTGGAAATAGTCCTTGGCTTCCGGCACAGTGTGCTGGCCAAAGTGAAAAATACTGGCGGCAAGAACCGCATCAGCCTTCCCCTCGTCGAGAACATCCACCATGTGCTCAAGCGTCCCGGCACCGCCGCTCGCGATAACCGGAATGCCCACCGCCTCGCTCACCGTCCGCGTTAGCTCAAGATCGTAACCATTTTTGGTTCCGTCGGCATCCATACTGGTAAGGAGAATTTCCCCCGCCCCACGATTGTAAACTTCCTTCGCCCACTCGATGGCATCAAGCCCCTCCACCGGCTGCCGACCTCCGTGAGTGTAAACCCCCCATTTCCCCGGCCCCTGCCGTTTGGCATCGATCGCCACGACAAGGCATTGGTTCCCAAAAGCCTTTGCTCCCTCATCCACCACTTCGGGTCGAAAAATAGCGGCAGTATTGACCCCCACCTTATCAGCCCCCGCAAGCAACATCCGGCTCATATCAGCCACTTCGCGAATACCACCCCCAACCGTCAAAGGCACGAAACACTGTGCCGCCGTTTCACGGACGACATCCACCATGGTGTCACGCCCGTCCGATGACGCCGTGATATCCAGGAAAACAATCTCGTCAGCCTGCTGCTCGTTGTAAGCAACTGCAGACTCCACCGGATCTCCGGCATCGATGAGATCGACAAAATTTGTCCCTTTCACCACCCGGCCATTGGTGACATCGAGGCAGGGAATGATTCGCTTGGCAAGCATGAGAGTGATTTACCTTTCAGGCCGAGGAAAGCAAGCCCACGGAACCCCAGGCCCGAGAGCTCCGGCTTTGGCCCGGTCAAAGTAGAGCGACTGGCTACCCAAACCAAGAGGCGGCCCCAAATTCAACCTCAATATTACCCCAATACCCCAGCCACCGGTTCTGGCGCGTTTCACCTTCTGCTCAAGCCCTCTCAATTCGTTTTACTGGCTTCGCCGAACGGTCCCTCCAGCCAAATCCGCCTCATTGGTGTGAATTCTCGCTGGCCCCTTCTCCACCAATTCCTGATACCAGAATTTCCCGTTCTCCATTCGAACAAAAGCATAATACCGCCCGCTATCGTATACCTCCTCCCACGCCGTGAAGACTGTGAGATGCTGTTTTCTCAAACGGCTCGCTTCATATTTTTTTGCTTCCCGCCCTAACAGAATCGTTTCCTGGTAATCCAAGCCTCCAAAATCCTCCCCCTGATCCGCGACCCGACGCCGATAATCATCGTAAGGCTTATCCTTGCTCTCTGCATCACCGACAAAATACATCCGGATCTCGACCACCCGGCCGTCACTTGTTTTAATCTTAAAAATCCCGTCGTTTTATTTCTCGTCGGAAACATAGACACAGTCTTCTAATACAAGATACCGCCTTTCTTTCCCATCCTGAGCAATCTCCAGCTGGGATGGACCTGTTAGCTCCGGGGAACTCGGATTCGTCGCGGCATCGTAAACCCTGATCGTAACTGCAATCACGAGGAGAATGCCAACAAAGATTGTCTTAAGTTTTCCATCCATCTCACTTCTTAGAGCCTGCCGCCGCACGACGCAATCGATCCATCATCGCGACTCCAATCCCGGTTTCAGAAACCGATTCGGAAACAATCACATCGACTCCTGCTGCATCAAGATTTCGCAGACAGTAGAACAATCTTACCGCGCCTTCCGCCAACTTACCCTTCCCCGGACTCATGATCTCCACGTGCGCCCAATCGGTCGCCTCCATTAAACAACTGTTTCCCTCGCCACGATAACTCAGCAAACCATATTTCACGCCCTCCTCGGGCACAAAGTCCGCCGGCTTGTCGATCACCACCAAAGGAGTCGCCGGAGCATAGTGGCTCTCCACCTGCCCCGGGGCCTCAATATGATCTGCCTTCGTCTTCTTCGGTCGGATCACTTTGGCGATCTTCCGCAAATCCTCTCGTGAAATCGGCCCCGGTCTAAGCAGCCTCAAAATAGGCCCCTTCTCCGACATCTCCGGAGCGATAATCGTGCTCTCCAAACCATCGCGACAAGCCCCGCCATCAATCACCATCGGGATTTTTCCTCCTAACTCCTCCATCACCGCATCCGCTGAAGTCGGGCTAATCCGCCCAAAGCGATTCGCGCTCGGAGCCGCCACCGGAATTTCCCTGGCCACTGCCCGCATCACCTCATGCGAACTCATGCGAACCGCCACCGTTTCGAGCCCGCTTGTTACCAAATCAGGCACATCCTCCTTCTTCGGCAAAACCAAAGTCAACGGCCCCGGCCAGTAGGTCGCCATCAACTCATCCACCACCTCATCAAGCTCCTCTGGCACTTTTGCCACGAGCTCGAGATCCCGTTTGTGCCCGATATGCACGATCAGTGGATCAAAAAAAGGTCTCTCCTTGACCTCAAAAACTTTTGCCACCGCCTCGGCATTAAAGGCATCCGCGGCCAATCCATAGACGGTCTCAGTGGGCAATGCCACCACCCCGCCATCTTCCAAAAGCGCGACAGCTTCCGCCACCGCCTCCCGCCAATCTTCAAAATCTGCAACCACCCGTTTTGTGTCCACACGAGATCTTTAGCAGATACGGCTTCGCGAATCGAATTCAGAAAGGTAGAGTTTTTCCAGGCGCATGCAGAAGAACATTATCCTCATCGGATTTATGGGAACGGGAAAGTCCACCATCGGACGAAACCTCTCCCAAACCTTCGGCTACCCGCTCATTGACACCGACAATTTCATCGTGGAGCAGGATGGGCGGTCCATCCCCCAAATCTTTGAGGAAGAGGGTGAACAAGCCTTCCGCGACATGGAGACCAAACTCCTTCAATCGCTCAATCGACACACCGGGCACATCATCGCCACCGGCGGCGGAATCATCGGCCGGCCCGAAAACCGCCAACTTCTCCGGAAACTCGGCTACGTCGTGTGGCTTATCGCCCGCCCTGCCGAGATCCTCGAGCGAACCTCCCGGAATTCCAACCGACCGCTCCTCAATAACGAAGATCCGAAAAAAACAATCCGGGACCTCCTCGAAATCCGCACCCCGCTTTACCGCGATACCGCCCACCTCGGCATCGAAACCGACAATCTCTCTTTCGACGAAGTCACCACCGGCATCATCGAATCCGCACGCTACTACTTCGGCACCCAGGAATGAATCCGGACATCGCCAAAGCCAACGTCAGGTTCGTCGCCCGGCAACTGGGCTTCGATGAGTGCCGCGTCGCTGCAGCCACCCGCGCTCCCCACGCCGACACCTACCTCGAATGGGTCGAGGAAGGCCACGCCGGCGATATGACCTGGCTGGAAAGAAACCTCGATCGCCGCTGCGATCCCCGTGAAGTTCTTCCCGGCTGCAGGTCCGTCGTTTCCCTCGCCCTCAATTATCTCCCCGCCAAAGATCAGCCCCGCTCCGACTATCGTATTGCCAGATACTCCTGGAACGACGACTACCATGATCTTATCGGGGATAAGCTCAAGGACGTTGATCTCGCCATGCAGGACATGGGCGGCATCCAGCGCTACTACGTCGATACCGGCCCCGTCCTGGAGCGCGACTTCGCCTCCGCCTCCGGACTCGGATGGAACGGAAAATCCACCGTCCAGATCCACCGCAAACTCGGCACTTGGTTCTTTCTGGCCGAACTCCTCACCACCCTGGACCTCGCGCCCGATCCCACCTCAAGCGACCACTGCGGTAAATGCACTGCCTGCATCACCGCCTGCCCCACCCACGCCATCACCGCCCCGCGCAAACTCGCCGCCACCCGCTGCATCTCTTACCTCACCATCGAGCACAAAGGCGCCATCCCTCTCGAATTCCGCCGCGCCATCGGCGACCGCATTTACGGCTGCGACGACTGCCTCGACGCCTGCCCCTGGAATCGCTTCGCCAGAGTTTCACGCGAATCCTCTTTCCACGCCCGCGAAGAAATTTTCTCCCATTCGTTAGCTGACTTCCTCGACATGACTGTGGACGATTTCCGCCGTGTCTTCGCCAAATCCCCCATCAAACGCATCAAGCACGAGCGCTTTTTACGGAACGTCTGCATCGCCCTCGGTAACACCGGCACAAAAAAAGATCTCCCCAGGCTCAAAGAACTCGCCTCCCACGATTCCCCCCTCATCGCCGAGCACGCCCAATGGGCCGTCGATGAAATCACCGCCCGAAATCTGGTATGAAAGCCCCATCTGTGGTCAGACAAAGACTTTTTATCGCTGCCCTCATTCCCTCCATCCTTCTGCTCACTCCAGAGGGAATGATTTTGGGAATAGCCATCCAAGGCGGCCAACTCCCCATAGAACGAATGGTCCTGGGAACCATTGGAGGTTTTGTCTTCATGCTTTGGGCCACTTCCTGCACCGTCATCGCATGGCAGCATCAAAAATGGTTCCAAATCAAAATTTTCCTTATCGTCTACCTCCTTATCAACTTCTGGTGGGTCCCAATTGCCCTCTATGAAAATTTCTCAACCCACCCCGAATCCAAAAAGAAACGCACCTTTGGTTAAACAACCTCTCGCTGTCATGCAGATCCACCACTTCATCTTCTTTTTCCTCATTCAAAGTTTGTGCTCACTATTCGGAGCTCAAAGTTCACCAAACATCCTTGTCATCCTCGCCGATGACCTCGGCTACTCCGACCTTGGGTGTTACGGATCCGAAATCAAAACCCCAAACCTCGACTCGCTCGCGGAAAACGGCCTTCGCTTCACCAATTTTTACAACACTGCCCGCTGCTGGCCTACCCGCGCCTCCCTGCTCACCGGTTACTACCCCCAACAAATCCGGCGGGACACCCTCAAACAAAAGAGCGGCGGCATGCGCGGCAAACGCCCGGACTGGGCACCCCTCGCACCCGCACTTCTGAAGCCCGCAGGCTACCGTTCGTATCACATTGGCAAATGGCACATCGACGGCACCCCCATCGCCTCCGGATTCGACCGATCCTACTATCTCAAGGATCAAAGCCGTTTTTTCAGCCCAACCACCCACTACCTCGACGACAAAAAGCTCCCTCCCGTCGAACGTGGCACCGACTTTTATGGCACCATCGAAGTCGCCAACCGCACCATAGAGTTTCTAGAGGAACACGAAGCAAAACACAATGACTCCCCTTTCTTCACCTACCTCGCCTTCGCCGCTCCACACTTCCCGCTCCATGCGCTCCCGGAAGACATCGCCAAGTACGATAAAACCTACACTTCAGGGTGGACCACCATCCGGGAAACTCGTCACCAGCGGATGACCAAGCTCGGCTTCCCAAAAGTCGAACTTTCACCTGTCCTTCCGAGTCTCGGCCCACCCTACCACTTCCCCGACCAACTCAAAATTCTCGGCCCCGACGAAGTGAACCGTCCTCTCCCCTGGGAAAAGCTCACCAACGAACAAAAGACACTTCAGATTAAAAAAATGGCCATTCACGCTGCCATGATCGATCGCATGGATCACGAAATCGGCCGGATTATTGCCCACCTTAAGAAGGTAGACCGCTTCAAAAACACACTCATTCTTTTCCTTTCCGATAACGGCGCCAGCGCCGAAATCATGGTTCGTGGCGATGGACACGATCCTTCCGCCCCCCTTGGATCGGCGGCGACCTACCCCTGTCTGGGCCCGGGTTGGTCCACCACCGCCAATACTCCTTTTAAAAAACATAAAACGTGGACTCACGAAGGAGGAATTTCCACTCCGTTGATCGCTCACTGGCCAAAAGGACTTGCCGCCAGAAACAAGTTCCGCCACACCCCGGCCCACGTCATTGACCTCTTCCCCACATTTCTGGACCTCGCCAATATCACTCCCGACTCTCCCCTTGTTTCCAGCTCCGGCAAAAGTCTCCTCCCCGTCTTCACAGGGGAGCAGAAGACTCTCCACCAAGACCTCTGGTGGTCCCACGAAGGCCACAACGCCATCTTGAAGGATGGCTGGAAAGCCGTCTCCTCGTTCAAAGAACCCTGGGAGCTTTACCATCTTGCCAAAGACCGCAGCGAAACTCAAAATCTCGCAAAAGCGCACCCCGAAAAACTAAAAGCCCTCGTAGCTCTCTGGAACAAACGTGCAGACCAATTTATCGAGGACTCAAAAAAATAAGAGCCTTTCCAAAGCCCGCTTCGAATCATTAGCTTCGTAAATGTTTTTTAAGAAAGTCCTCTCGACGGCTCTGCTGTTTTCGACCCTTACAGCGCAGGAGAAGCCCAACGTTCCCACAGCTGAATTTGGATTCATCAACCTTTTCAACGGCAAAGACCTCACGAACTGGGTCGACGTCAACACCTCGCCCGAAACCTGGTCAGTCAAAGACGGCCTTCTCGTATGCTCCGGCAAACCCATCGGGGTGATGCGATCAGAAAAACAATATGAGAATTTCATCCTGGTCATCGAATGGCGGCATATGAAGGCCGGCGGCAACTCCGGAGTTTTCCTCTGGAGTGATGCCAAACCCAGCGGAAATCGGCTCCCGAAGGGAATGGAAGTACAGATGCTTGAACTCGAGTGGCCCAACATTCACAAGAGACGTGATGGCTCGCCAAACCACCCTGGCTACGTCAGCGGTGAACTCTTCGGTGCAGGGGGCATGAAAGCCGTCCCTGAAAACCCCCGTGGATCGCGATCCATGTCCTTCGAAATGCGGTGCAAAGGCAAGGGCGAGTGGAATCAATATGTCATCGTCGCAGTCGATGGCGCCGTCAAACTCTCCATCAACGGAAAATTCGTTAACGGTATCCGGGAGGCCGACCTTCGCAAAGGGTATCTTTGTCTCGAAGCGGAAGGTTCCGAGATACATTTTCGAAAGATCCAAATTATGGAGCTTCCTGCAGGCCGCGCCGCAGACCTCGGCATGACGCTCGATCAACAAAACAAATAACTTTCTCCATCGATGAAATCCTGGCTGCTTCTCCTAACCCTTTCCCAACTGGCGCATGCCGGGATCATTGGTTCCTGGTCGCTTAACAAAGAATTCTTTAACAACCAAAAACTCCAACCGGAAGGAGAGGCGCAGGAAGCCCCGGAGTTCGACACCGAAGACAACCTTATATTCGACTCGAAGCAGCATGTCCTCCTTCCTGAGGAATCTGCCAAGAAACTCGCACTTCAGAAATTTGCCATCGAAGCACGCGTCCGAATCGACCAACCCCAAAAATGGGGATCCATCCTGAGCTATAGTCAAGACAATGGCAGCTACGAGCGTGGCTGGCTGCTCGGATTCAATGACTCGCACTTCTCCTTCCGGCTCTCCACCGGCGGAAGACTTCTCGAAGTTGCAGCTCCCGAACCCTTCGAACCCGGCGAGTGGAATCACCTCTACGCAAGCTATGATGGCAAAGTCATGCGACTTCATTTGAATGGCCTTCTCGTGGGCTCGCGAACAGTCGCCGGACCCGTCGTGCTACCCGACATCCCCACCCCCTTTGTCATCGGCGCCTACAAGGACGCAGACGAATTCTATCCCATCAACGGGCGCATCGAATGGCTCAAATTTCACGACTCCCTGCCCACCCCTAAAGAACTCGCGAGCATCGCCAAAGAATCCGCCGCCGTGCCCTTTTCAGTTCGCCCTGCAGTTCGCTTTCTTTCTCCGGGCCGTGCCCTCCTTTTTTGGGAAGCGAGCCACCCCGGCAAAGCGGTCGTCGGATATGGGACCAGCCGTAAGCTTGGCAGTATCATCGAGTCAGATTCACGCGACCTTCGCCATGAAGTTGTTCTCGAAAACCTAAAGCCTCACACCCGCTACTCCTACCGGATTAGCTCCACCACCGAAAACGGCCAGAAATTCAGCCCCCTGTATGAATTCGACACCAGCATGAACTACATGCCGGCGCCCACTCCCGACACCAGCCACCCACTCGCAGCGGACTATCTTCAAGACCTCGCCGATCAACCCGGCTTCGCTGTCGTGGTGGGCTTATCCGACGGTTCGCTGGCCACGGCCATCGCGTCCCAGAGCCAACTCAATGTCACCGCTTTCGATGACGACCTTGAAAAGGTCAACTCGCTCAGAAAAGAACTCACTGATCAAGGCCTTCACGGATCCCGCATCACACTGCTCCACCTTCCAAATCTCACAAACATCCCCCTTACTTCCTGCGTCGGCAACCTGGTCTTCACCGAACGCGAAGCCTTACCGTGCCCCGGCGCAGAACTCACGCGCCTGACCCGCCCCGGAGGTCGTATCGCGTTTCCCGATGGCACCTTGACAACCCGACCTCCCCTTCCTGGATCCGGCGAATGGACCCATCAATACGGACCGCCTTCCAACACTGCTTATTCCGGCGAGCGCCTCGGGGGGAGTCAGGCAACCGAAGATCTCGAACTCCAATGGATCGGGCGACCCGGAGCTGATTTTGGCATCGACCGCCAACCCCGTATGTCCGCTCCACTGGCCACAAACGGTCGACTCTTCCACCAAGGCCTCGATCGACTCATGGCAGTGGATGCCTTCAATGGACAGATCTTATGGGGCATGGAAATTCCTGATCTCCGCCGGGTGAACATCCCCCACGATTGCGCCAACTGGTGTGCCGACAACGATCACCTCTACGTTGTGGTCAAAGACCTTCTTTGGGTGCTTGATGGAAGCAGCGGCAAGAGAATCATAACCTTGAAACTGACCGCAAACCATCTCGAAACCCACGACTGGGGATACATCGCGCAAGAGAACGAAATCGTGATCGGCTCCTCGGTCCGGCTTGGAGCAGAGTTTAAAAAATACTTCGGTGATGCCTGGTATGACAAGGTTGGCCGGGATTCCGACACCGCAAATGTCCTCAGTGACAATATCTTCGCTTACACCAAGTCCGACTGGAAGGGCGCCTGGTCTTACAGCCGAGGCCTCATCATCAACCCCACCATTTCACTTTCCAACGAACAGCTTTGTTTCCTCGAATGCCGTAGTCCCGACCTTAAAAAAGAGAGCTCGGGTCGAGAGGCCACCCGCAGCCTTTGGAAAGACATCCACGCGGTTTGCCTTGACGCGACCACCGGAAAAGTCATTTGGGAAAAGCCCTTCCCTTCAACCCTGCTCCGCACCGAGACCAAAGGATTCATTCAGGTTTCCTATGGCGCCATGACCAGCGAGGGATTTCTTGTCACCCTTTCGGAGGGCGATACCAATGAGGCCGGCAAGCAGACGGGAAAAGGCATATTCAGCTATCACTACTTTGATCTTAAAAATGGAGCTCTGCGATTCCAATCCCAAACCCCGTGGCGCACCAATCACCACGGCTCACACATCTCCCACCCCGTTGTTTACGAAGACCGGGTCTACACCGACCCCACCGGGATCTCCCTCCCCAACGGCAAGCTCCTCGACCACAAATTTGGGCCCCGGGAAGGGTGCTCGGCCGTCGTCGGAACCAGCTACGGGCTCCTTCTTCGGGGAATCGATCGCTGCCTCACCTTTTGGTCAATTGACCAAAAAAAAACCACCCACTGGCCGAGACTCCGCCCCTCCTGCTGGCTCAGCTTCCTTCCCGCCCAGGGACTATTCCTCGCCCCGGAGGGTGGAGGGGGGTGCTCCTGCGGTGGTTGGATGGAAACCTCCCTCGCCTTTATTCCCAGGAACAATTCGGGGATTCCCGAAACGACCCCGTCCAAGAAGTAGCTACCCTCTTTGCATAACAATTGACCGGGCCCCATCCTCCGAGTCTCAAGCCAAATCGTATCCCAATGCGCCACCCAGCTCTCCTACTTCTCATACTTGGCACATTTTGCGCTGCCGATATCTGGCCCACTTATCGGCATGACAATCGACGCAGTGGAGTTTCTTCCGTCCCATTGAAACTCCCCCTCACCGAAGCCTGGATGCACGACGGAGGACCTCCCCAGCAAGCTTGGACCGGACCAGCGAAGTGGGACGCCTTCTCCGGTAATGAAGGCCTCCAGTCGATGCGTAATTTCGACCCATGTTATTTCACCACCGCCGCCCATGACCTCATTTACTACGGATCTTCATCCGACAATGCCGTTCATTGCCTCAAAGCCTCCACGGGGGAAGAACAATGGCATTACTTCGCCAATTCGTCCGTCCGCTTCCCGCCCACCATCGTCGACGAAATCGCTTGGTTTGGCTCGGACGATGGATTTGTTTACTGCACCAATGCCCTAACCGGAAAACCACTCTGGAAGAAGCAAGCCGCCCCATCCGACCGGCTCATTCCCAGTAATGGCAAACTCATCTCTCCCTGGCCCGTCAGAACCGGGATCACCATTGAAGACGGTCGCGCTTTTTTCGCGGCCTCACTCCTGCCATGGAAGACCTCTTACCTCTGGTGCATCGATGCAAAAACAGCGGATCAAAAATACCTGACCGAACACCAAGGGGTCACTCTCCAGGGTGCCATGCTCGCAGGCAACGAACGCCTCTATATTCCACAGGGCCGGGCGGCGCCCATCACCCTGAACCAGAAGGACGGCAAAAAGACAGGAACCATCGGACAAGCCGGAGGCGTTTTCTGCCTTCTCACGGAAGACGATCAACTGATCGCGGGGCCGCCCAATCAGAAGCAAAGAGATCAGCAACTCCGACTTGCCGATCCCGATTCTGGCAAAAGTCTCACGACTTTCAACAACACCACCCGGGTGGTCGTGAACCAAGGGAAAGCCTATCTGCATTCCGTCGACAAACTTCAGTGCCTCGATCTCACGCGCAAGCGGCAGCTCGAAAATCAACTCGCCTCCCAGAGCACCGCTCTCAAAAAACTTGACCCGAAAATCGAAACAAATCTCCCGAAAATTGAAGCCCTCAAAAAAGAGATCTCCTCGATTCAAGCTCAAGTTAAAGCCTGCCTCATCTGGAGCATTGAGCACCCCGCGCCCTTTGAACTTGTCGTCGCCGGAGACCAACTCATTGTCGGCCTCGATAACCGGGTCACCATCCTGGACACCAAATCCGGCAAGTCCCTTTGGGAGCACAAGGTTTCGGGAAAGGCATACGGGCTCACCCCAGCCGAGGGCCGCCTCGTTGTCTCCACTGATCTCGGCCACATCCACACTTTTCATTCGAAACCGTGAAGCATCTTCTGATCTTTCTTTGGGTAACCGCTTCGTCCCTCGCTTGTCAGGTCCCGGTCTTTCGCTACGCTCTCGAGCGGTGGCAAGCCGACCCCTTCCGGCTTCAGCTCATTCATCAAGGTGAAGCGCCATCGGAGTTGTCGGTCGAGCCAAAGAATCTCAACCTCGAGTTCGAATCACTCGACATGGACAAGCTCACCCCGAAGGAGCGCTTCGCCGTTGTGGGACTCGAGAAACTTACCGTGTATCCCGCATATCTTCTCCACCCTCCGGAAAGCTGGGAAAACAACGAACCTCTCGTCTTCCCGGGCACCAAATCAGCGCTCGATGGCATCCTTGATTCTCCTCTCCGCCAGCGCATCAAAAACGATCTCCTAGAAGGACAATCCACGGTCTGGGTTTTCGTCGAAGGCTCTGATAAAGCCGCCAACGAAGCCGCCTTCAACCTCCTAGACAGCACCCTCAAGAAAGCCAACCAAGCAATTCAAATTCCCGAAGGAGTCATTCAGGCCGATCAAGTCGGAAAGGTGGGTGAAGACATCAATCTCGACGACGTCCTCCGCTCATCCATTCCGCTCAAGATTTCGTTCAAGATCGAACGAATCAATCACAACGATCCCGCCGAACAAACCTTCCTCCGCATCCTCACCGCCAACCGCTACTCTCCCCCCGAAGAACCACTTGTCGTTCCCGTCTTTGGTCGGGGCCGCACCCCCGGCCCACTCCTCGGAAGCACCATCACAACAGAAACCATCATAACCGCCTGCGAATACCTCTGCGGCGCCTGCTCATGTCAGGTCAAAAGTGGCAATCCCGGTTATGACCTCCTCTTTCAGGCCAACTGGCAGGAGAAACTCCAATCCGGCCTCGTCGTCGTCGACAAATCACTCCCCACGCTCCTTCCCTCTCTCAACGACGGACCGCCAACTGAACCGGAGTCACCACCGGAAAAAACCGCCCTCAATTCCTACCGTTTCAACCTCCCTTTACCCTTGGTAATCGCCATCCCCCTGATCCTCATTCTGGGCACGATTTTCATCCTCAAAAAATCCAAATAACTCCCTCCGCGCCTTGGCGTGAGCCCTCCAAACAAGCATCCCGTTTCATCTCCCGTCATGCTTCTTCAAGAAATCAAACACCGAAAGTTCAACTTCATCATCGCGACCCTCGCCGCAACCGCTGCCATTTGTATCTGGCTCGCCGCCCGGGAGAGCATGACCGACTTTGACCGGACCACCGAAGCCCAGCTCGAAAAGCTTCAGACAGAGACCAAAGCCGAGATGACACAACTCGAGAACGACATCCGCAAGACCATGAAGGGCCTTGGCTTCAATGTCTTTCTCTTTCCCAAAGGGGAAGAGCTTTGGGAAATCAAAGAGCGGGGCTACGCCGAAACAACACTCCCGGAAGACTCCGTTCACAAACTGGCTGAAAGTGGCATTGTTACCGTCAACCACCTCCTTCCCCAACTCTCAAAACGAATCCGCTGGAAGGAGCAAAACCGCTCCATCCTCCTCGTCGGAGTCGAGGGACAAGTCCCCATCGCCCACCGTTCCAAAAAGAAGCCCATCATGAATCCTCTCGCTCCCGGAACGATCAATCTGGGATACGACCTCCACCAATCTCTCGGTCTCAAAAAAGGAGATCAAGTCAACCTCAACGGTCAAACCTACACCCTGACCCAAACCCACCCTCCCCGAAACTTTCGTGATGACAGCTCCGCCTGGATCCACCTCGACGAAGCCCAAGGAATCTTCGACCAACCCGGCCGGATTAATGCCATCCTTGCTCTGGGCTGCAACTGCGCCTCCATCGACCGGCTTGGCGAGATCCGCTCGGAGATTTCGAAGATCCTGCCCGATGTCCAGATCATTGAACTTGGCTCCTCCGCCATGGTGCGTGCCGAAGCCCGCAACAAAGCCGGTAACCGTGCCCGCAATGCCAAAGCCACCATTCTCGAAAGCCGCGAAGCCGCACGTGCCGAGCGAGCCCGCTTTTCATCCGTCCTCTCTCCACTCATCGCCAGCGGTGCTTTCCTAGTCCTCGCCTACCTCGCCTTCGCCAACGTCCGCGAGCGCCTCCCCGAAATCGGCACCCTCCGCGCCATCGGCGTCAGCCACCTCAAAATTGCCCTCACCCTTCTCGCCCGCGCTAGCCTGATCGGCCTTCTCGCCACCGCCCTCGCATTCTTTTGTTCCAAAGCACTCACTTTCCCCCTCCCCTCCATCGCTTGGATTCTCATTCCCCTTGTCAGCGCCGCAGCCGCATGGCTCCCCACCGTCTACGCCCTCACCCGGAGCCCGGTGTCAATTCTGAGACACGACTAATTCACCCATCCCAAGCACGCTCCCGTCATCATGGGCAGAATCCATCTCCTAATCTAGGTTCTGATTCTCCCCATCCTCGGAAAGAAACAACGCCCCCTCGACCTTCCCTCTCTTTGCGAACAAGCAGATCGTTATGAGGTTCCAAAATCTCCTGGGAATTCAAAACTAGTTCTTTTCAACACCGGATAGGTAACAGTGCAAAAAGGCTCTTGGTCGCCAATCTAAGACGCTGCTTTCTTCCTGAAGAAAAATGGTGACGGAACCGACTCGGTGATGGCAGGCTTTGCGAAAATTCAGACGGATGTATATAATCACAACTACGCCCTGATCCTTCCATTTGACGGCAACGTAAAAGAACTTCTGCCCAATGAGTATGTATTGAGATGCGACACCATGAATTGATTCGCCACCGCGATTCAGTGCGCGCGACGTGGCAACATCGAGACAGCCGGGACATTAGCAGGACAATATCTGCGCAAAAGACTTAAGGGCGGATTCAAGACCATTGAAAATGGACGCCGTTACGATAAGAATATTTCTCTACTTGTCGCTAGAATCATCTTTATATGTGTCTTCAAAAAAACGTGGACCTGAAACAGGCTCTCAAGTTCATGGAGACACTCCTACGCGAATTATCACCAATTAGCGTCCGACAACCGGCACTCTGCTTTTTCTAACAAGCCCCTCCGTCACTTCACTCCATCATCACAACGCGATCCGCGATCGCTTCCGCCTCTTTTTTTGAGTGGGTAACATGCAAAGCCGTCACCCCTTCCACCTCGATCATCTTTCGAATCACGCCAAGCACCTCTTCGTGACGCGCCTCGTCCAAGCCCGTTAAGGCCTCATCCAGGCAAAGCAACCGGGGCCTCAGCGCGAGCGCCCGCCCCAGTGCCACCCGGCGGGCCTCTCCGCCCGAAAGCTTGCCGGGAGAGCGTTCCAAAAGATTCTCCAGGCCGAGATCTCTCGCCAACCCCTCCACTCGCTGCATGATCTCGACAGAATTCCAACCATGAAGCCTCGGGCCGAACTCCAGCTGTTCTCTTACTTTTAATGAAGGAAAAAGAGCCACATCCTGCGGGACCAAACCAATACCCCGCGCACCCGGTGGCAAGTTTGTCACCTCATCTCCGCCCAAAATAATCCGCCCGCCAGCCGGCCCTCGACGCAAGCCACAAGCCGTCTCCAGAAGAGTCGTCTTTCCGCAACCGCTCGGCCCCATCAGGGCAACGCATTCGCCCTCGGCAATCTCGAGCGAAAACGGAGGGAGAACGAATTGCCCGGCCTGCACCGTCACTTCCTCTAAAACCAACATCGCTTTTTTCACACCGTCCCCCCTCTCCCCGCCAGAAATCTCACCACCAAGAGCGTCGAAACCGCCAACATAATCATCAGTAATGAAAGCGCCGCCGCCCCCGGCAAATTTCCAATATTAATCTCCAAAAAGACCGAAGTCGCCAAGACCTCGGTGCGCCCTCGCGTCGCTCCTGCAAAAATTAAAATCGGCCCAAACTCTCCCAACGCCCGCGCCCACGCCATCGTCCCCGCCGCCACCATCCCCTTCCCGGCCAATGGCAGAACGACGCGCATGAAAGCCTGCCCTCGATTGCAACCCAGCGTCATCGCCACGTCCTCGTAGCGCGGACTGATTTGATCAAAAGTCGTTCGCATCGTTCTTACCGCAAAGGCCGCCGCCACCGGAAACTGCGCCAGCACCACTCCCAACGGATGAAAGGTCATCGGCAGACCCACCTCGCTCACGACTTCCTCCAATGAATGATCGCTCCCGCCAAACGCCCAGGCGATGAACCCAAAAACAATCGCTCCCCCCGTAAAAAACCGAGGCACGATTCCATTCTCGCCTCGCCCAAAACCCCAACCCGCCGCCGCCAACGCCCCTCCCGCCAAAATCCAACAGGAAGCCGATGGTGAAATCCGGTTAAACAAAATTAATAGGCTTAAGCCTACAATCAGAGGCGGCAACAAGATTGGAATGTCTAGGAGAGTATCGATCAGAGCTCTCCCCCGGAAACGATACCGCGATAAAAGATAACCCACCGGAACTGAAACCAAAACCGAGAGAATCGCAGTCGCGGTGCACGTCACAAAAGTCAACTTGATCGAATGCTGAATATTGGGATCCTTTAAAACCTCTCCAGCTTGACGCCATGAGACCGTCAGGACATTCGCACCCACCAGCAAAAGTAAAACTCCGAGGTAGGCAGCTACCGCAAACACCAAAAACAGAAGAAAAGGCCACTCCGGCCTCACCCTCCATATCTTTGCTTGATTGCCACCTTCCTTAACCATCACCCAAATTTAGCGCTCAAGCCTCCACTGAAAACCCAACTCCTCAAATCTCCCTCTGGCTTGTCCGTCGGTAAGGAATTCCCCCAACCGCTTCATTAATTCAGGATAAGGGGTTTCTTTTCCAACCGCAAACGGCTGCTCGGCAAACGCCAACTCATCGTTCAACTCCAAAATTTCATGTTCCTCCAGGGTGACAGGACTCGCCAGGGCATTGCTCCGATAAATCAGAGCCGCGTCAAGGGAGCGGGCCTGCATCGCTGAGACAAGGTCATCTCCCTTCGCAACCTTCACTGAGACCCTACCTTCCAATATCCCGGTCAAACCGCGTCTCTCTAGCATGATTCGCGTCAACTCTCCCAACGCACTTTTCTCACCATCACAGATCCCGAGTTTCAGCCCCTCCCTACTCAAATCAGCCAATCCTCGGAGCTCCAGCGGATTCCCCTTCCGGACCAAAAGCACGATCTCATTACCCGTCATGACCTGGCCTGCAAAAAAGCGATCCTGCACCATCATCAGAAATTTGGTATCGCACGCAAAATACCCTGCCGGATTCGCCCCGGCCTCCATCTGAGCCACCAAGGTTCCGCAACCCTCAAAGACGGTATTCACCCGGCACCCTTCACGGTCTTCAAACTCACGGATGCGCCCCTGTATCGCTGGCCTGAGCATCGAGCCCGAAAACAGAGTCACATCGGGCACCTGCGACCACGCATCACCCTCATCCGGAACCACAAAGCCTAAGTCCAAAAAAGTCTTTCTTCCCCGGTCTCGTGCAGTGACAAAGCGGGCAAAGTGCAACGCCCTAGTCGCATCTTTGCACGAAGTCAGCACTCCAATTGATGCCCGCTTCGCCCTCCTGGAAAACTCGGGAACCGCGATCCATTCCACCTCGGCGAAGTTCCCCGCCACCGCATCCCAGGCGAGAGAAACATCCACAGCACCAGTCGCCACGTCCTCGACGATGGCATTCACCGTCGGTTTGGTCACCACCACGTTGGGGGTCACTTTATCAATCAAACCTTCCATCTCCAATACCTTCCAGGTGAACTTACCCACCGATGCCGACTTCTCGGCCAGGGATATTTTCAAAGCTTCCTGGCCCAAATCCGAGAGCTCTTGCAATCCTTTCGGATTCCCCTTCGAAACCACCAGGCCCGCCGTCAATCTCGCCGCCGGAATCGCCTCCTTCATCAATCCCTTCTCTCTCGCAAAATCGATATAACTCTGATCCGCCGGTAAATAAAGATCCCCACCCGCAACTTCAAGCTGACTGGCCAAAGCCCCTGAACCACCGAACTGGAGATTCACCTTAACCCCAAACTCCTCCTCATATTGACGGGCAATTTCACTCATGGGCCTTCGCAATCCCGCCGCGCAATGGACAAGTAAATCCTCTTTACCCGGCTCATTGACACGATCGCCCTTTCTCAACCACCTGAGGGCACCTCCAAGCAAGCCCACGAGAATTGCAATGACAAGAGCAGGTCGTTTCATATTTTGATCTTTGAACAGTGATCACAAGCCGGATCCCTGACAAGGCGCACTTTCTTCATCCGCATCCGCTGCGCATCAATATGAATCATCTGATCCAACGCTGGATCGGAAAAGCGGGTCAAAAGCTTGATCCCTTCCAAAACCGCAATCTGGGCCACCATTGCCGAGACCGCCCCAATCACCGGAAACCGCCTTTTCCAGTATGCCGGTGGCTCCTTCACCAAACACCCAAGGCAAGTCGATTTGCCCGGATCCACCACCATGACATGCCCTTCCATTGAGCACATCGCACCATCGACAAACAACTTCCCCTGCCTCATCGACTCGCGATTCATCAAAAGACGTTCTTTGAAAAGAGGGGCGCACGAAAAGACGATATCCGTCCGCTCCACGAGCCCGACAACATTCTCCTCCGAAATATTCTCGCCCACTGATTCGATTTTCAGGTCCCGGTTGAACCGCCTCAAAGTCTCCGCAGCCTGGTCGTGCCGCTCACTCCCCAAGCCTTCGTGAGTCATCAGAATCTGACGGTTCAAATCATCCGCTCTCAGTTCGCCCCCGTGCGCCAAAATAATCCGCCCCACTCCCGCCGCTGCGAGCGACAATGCCAGCGGTCCCCCGAGCCCGCCCACCCGCGAAACCAACGCAGAAGCATTCTTAAGTTTCTCCTGGGCCTCCCTGCCAAAGCCAGGAACATCCTCCTGCCAAGTATAATAATCCTCGTACTTCACGAGCGAATCCTTCCTTCCTCCAAAGTCAGCACCCGATCTGCTTTTCCAAGAGCACGAGGATCATGGGTCACCACCAGCACCGAGCCTCCGTCTTCAACAAATTGACGCAGCCCCTTAACAACCACTTCCGCGCTCATATCATCGAGATTCCCCGTCGGTTCATCGGCTAATACCAGTGTGGGTCGATGAACCAGAGCCCGGGCCAACCCCACCCGCTGTTGCTCTCCGGCACTCAACTTCCCCGGAACATGACTCGCTCTTCCTTCTAGCCCCAAAAAAGTCATCAATTGCGTCGCCCTATCGTCATCTCCCCCCGCTGCGAGAATATTGGCGCGAATATCGAGGTAAGGAATCAACCTGGCATCTTGAAATACCAATCCGATCACCTCTTTGCGAAAGCGTGTTTTGCCGGCCCCGCTCAGCTTCGAGACCTCGGCCCCGGCAACATGAATCGACCCCTCATCCGGCTTCAACAGACCGGCCACCAGATAGAGGAGAGTCGATTTCCCCGCCCCACTTGGACCACGCAGTGCAACAAATTCGCCTTCGCCAATGGCAAGCGAAACACCATCAAGAGCAACCACCTTTTCATAGGATTTCGACAAACCCTGCAAGCGAAGCACCGGGGGCCCCTTCACATTCGGTTGTTTCTCTTCACTCACGGCAGACCAAACTCCTATTTTCTTCAGAGTGACCCAAGAGAAAGATGCAAAAATTTCTCCTAGCGCTCCAAACCCGGATCGAGCCAAAGCCCCCAATCGGAGCCGCTCCCATCATTGGTGGGATCAACCACTAACTCCAAAGTCTTCACACCCGAAACGTCAACCGAGTAGTTGGCCAAGCCACCGCCCTTGATCACTTTGGACTTCCAGAGGGTCTTACCATCACCTTTGATCTCAAACCGGACCGAACCACGCTTTCCGGCAGCCATTCCCGCTTTTCCGCGAAACATTTTCCACTTCTCCCCCAGGTCGTAGCGATGATTGGCCGGGGCATGGCCATAGATCCCGGTTGTAAAGATCTCACCGCCTGCTTCCAAAAGGAATGGAGGTTCTGGTAAAAAATTATAGGCAGGCCGTCCCCACCCCACCTTGGCCGCAGATGCCTGGAATTTAGTCAGGGCCACCAAGGTCTGCTTCCCGTCGGCTTGAGCAGGTGATTTTGTCGCCTTTCGACCGCGCTCTAAAATTTTTTCGGCGAGCTCCTGCATCTTGCCTTGCGGAAATTGTCGTGCTTCGGCCACCGCTGCTTCCCGATCTCCATTCCGAAGCGCTTCGATAAACGGAGCCATCGCCAAACGAATTTGAAAAGTCCCCAGATCCGGAGTCCCGTCGCGCCCCACCGAGTAGGGATACTTGAACTTCGTCTGCGAC
Source organism: Verrucomicrobiota bacterium (assembly GCA_030835305.1). Lineage (GTDB taxonomy): Bacteria > Verrucomicrobiota > Verrucomicrobiia > Verrucomicrobiales > Akkermansiaceae > SW10. The sequence continues at coordinate 22,620 of JAURPJ010000035.1, forward strand.
ATCCAGCCTCCCGTGGAACCATTCACATGCAGCGGAATCAAGCGCAACTCGCCCGACTTTCCGGGAGGAAGCGCATCACAGGAAAGACTAAAATTCCCATCCGCATCCGGCACCGCAGTTGCTGTTGTGGCATTATAATCACCTCCACCATCCGGATCGAAATATGCCACCACTGCATAGGCAGGAGGATTGGCCTCCAGCTTCCCTGAAACTTGGATCGCCTTCCCCTTTGACGTGATCTTCAACTCCTCGATCCTCGAGTTGACCGGCAAATTCATCCCTTTGACCGAACCCGAAAACTGGGGGTGCGAAGCCAATCTCAAGGCATGCGCCAGCGTCAAAAAAGATCCCTTCCCCTCTCCTCGCAATTCATCGCCATAACTCCGGTTGCCGGAACCCATCAGCGCCGTCCCCCGCAGTGCTTCATCCGGCCGCTCCTTGCAATGAGGAAGCCCCAGGGCATGCCCGAGCTCGTGGGCAATCCCGCCAATGAAAATCGAGTTGTGCTTCCCCAACGAGATTCGGCCATATTGCCCATCCCGCATCATCGGCTCCTTCTTTGCCAAATTTAGAACATCCAACTCGGGCGAATCCAATTGCCAGGCCGTTCCCCCTTGAAAGGTGCCTCCGGCATAGTAGGGAGACTTGTGGGTGAAGACCAACTTATCCTCATCCCATTGGGCCAGATTGCAAAAAATGACCAAGGTCTCCTTGTTTCCATCGATTCCCTTGTCGGACAATACCGGCAGACATTCCCCTTTGATCTCATTCCCCGAAGACATTCCATATTCGTCTTCCGGCTTCTTTCCTTCGATTAAATGAATCTCAAGCTTTTTGCCTTCCATTGGAAGATTGATTGACCTGGGCCCGAATCCCAACCTCTCCAATTCGTTCCCGTAAAAATCCCGGATATGCGTCATGATCCGGGTCAATCGTTCCTCATACTTTTCCGGACCAGGGCGACCTTTTGGAGTCCAAAGTACAAAATGAAGGGTTCGCTCTTCTTTCCGGGCATTCTGTTCATGCCACCCATCAAGAATCTTGAGAGCCGCCGCAGCTTTTTCAGGTTCGCCCGGAACCTGCCCGTGAACCAGCGCCATCGAAAATGTCAGAATTGCTGCAAATCGCATCATACCTTCTGATACGCACCCACCTCTCCAAGCTTTCCCTCCAGGCTTTGCTTTTCAACACAATCTCGCAAACTTTCTTCCAGATGTCCCAAGTAAATCTGTTCTCAGTCCAGGAAATTCAGGCTCGAATCAGCCGCATTCGTCAGAAAATGAAGTCGCTTGAAATCGATGCCGTCATTTCCAGCGACGCCTCCAACGTCCGCTACACCACCGGATTCAAAGGCGAACCCCGAACCCTCCTCATTCTCCTCGACTCCATCGTCCTTTACACCTCCTTCCGCACCATCTCGTGGGCCTGTCAACAAACCCGTCCTCTTGAAGAGTCTCTGGAACTGTCGACCAAGCCAGCACCTGCCAAAGAGATCAAAAAAAGGCTACCGACAATTCCTCTCAAGATCGCAATCGATCAAAACATCACCGCCGCGGCTCTCTTCCAATGGAAAAAACAACTTGCTCCCCACCAGGTCGAATCCCACCACGTCATCGAAACGATCCGCCAGATCAAATCTCCCGCTGAGATTGCCATCATGCAGCAGTCCCAGCAACTCAACGAAGAGATCTTCAATGCAATCCTCCCCCAAATCCACCCCGGCATGACTGAACGCGGCGTCCAAGGACTTATCCTTTCTGAAATGGCCACCCGCGAAGAAATCGAGGGCTACTCCTTCAACCCTATCGTCGCCTGCGGCCCCGGCTGCTGGGAAATCCACCACCTTCCCGACCCAACTATCACCCGTCCCGGTGACCTCCTCCTCATTGACCACGGCATCTTTCACCAAGGATATGCCTCCGACATGACCCGCGTGGTCTGCCTCGGAGAGCCCTCCGCCGAAATGCGCGAAGTAAATCAAATCGTCAATTCAGCCCGCCAAGCCGCCATCAACGCCACTCGTCCCGGGGTCACCAGTCACGAACTCGACCGTATTGCCCGCGACATTATCGAAGCGTCCGGCCATGGGAAAACCTTTACCCATGGCCTTGGCCACAGCATCGGACTCCAAACCCACGACCCCGGCCTCAACCTCTCCCAAAACACTCCTGAAGTGACCCTCGAACCCGGGATGGCCCTCACCATCGAGCCCGGTATCTACCTCGAAAACCAATTCGGCATCCGAATCGAAGACACCATCATCGTCACCCCCGAAGGTTCAAAGAACCTCACCTCACAGCAAACAGAGATCATCGAGCTCTAGGATAAAAACCAGAGGGACAGACCAGTACCCCCGAACTATCGCGAAAAGGCCGTCACTTGGTAGAGTCTCTTCCAAATTTAAGGCGTTTCCAAAGAATCGACATCCGCCACGGTCAGTTTGGTACGACCCTTCGTTCACTTGTAAGCTTCGCAGCATTGGCAGATTGGATGCGATAGGCTGTTTGAACCATTTTCGGCGAGGCCATAAGGCCTGCTTGGACTTTTAGATCAAGTCACGTCGTTTCAACTCATCAATCCGTCCGGCAGCGTATGCCCCAAAGACGGCTTTAATTTCATCTCGGACGCGCCGGAAAAAGTCGAGTCGTTCCTCCTCTGTTCCTGGAGCGTGAGCAGGATCATCAAAGGGAAAGTGGTGACGATTCACTTGGCCGGAAAACGAGGGACATTCTTGATCGACTTTGCCACACACCGTAATGACCGTCTCAACATCCTGATTAAGGAATTCATCAAGATGTTTCGACCGGTGATCGGCAATATCAATTCCAATTTCAATCAGGACCTGAATTGCAAGTGGATGGACATAGCCGGCGGGTTTGGAGCCTGCACTTCTTACGATGAAATCTTCCCCAAGTTCTTTCGTGAGAAGCCCCTCGGCAAGGTGGGAACGACAGGAGTTACCTGTGCATAGAATGAGAATGGTTGGTTTTTTCATATCTAATCTTTATGAAAAGTTAAGAACTTGGATCGCTTCGAAAGATTCGGCCTTTAAGCCAGAATGAGACATGCACAAGCCCGATCAGCGCCGGGACCTCGACCAAAGGTCCAACTACGGCCGCGAATGCGACACCGGAATCGATTCCAAAGACAGCAATGGCAACAGCGATGGCCAACTCAAAATTATTTCCCGATGAAGTGAAGGCGATGCTGGCCGACCGAGGGTAGTCGGCCCCCAATTTTGCCGCCATCAGAAAACTTACCAGGAACATCGCCGCAAAGTAAATCAGGAGCGGTAGAGCAATGCGAAGAACATCAAGCGGCAGACTCACAATGGCGTCCCCCTTGTAGGTAAACATGACTACGATCGTAAATAAGAGTGCCGCCAGGGTAAGAGGCGAAATCCTTGGGATGAAAACCTGCTCATACCACTCGAGGCTTTTCACGCGAACTAGGATCAAGCGGCTTAAAATTCCCGCGGCAAATGGAATCCCCAGGTAGGTCAGGACGCTTTGAAAAATATCGGCCATCACCACATCAACCACGACCCCCTCCAGGCCGACATACTCTGGAAGTAATGTAACGAAGAGCCAGGCATAAGCACTATAGAGAAGGATCTGAGCGATGCTATTCAACGCAACCAGTCCCGCCGCATATTCGCTACTTCCTTTGGCAAGGTCATTCCACACCAGGACCATCGCAATGCATCTGGCGAGTCCCACCAGAATCAATCCCACCATGTATTCCGGTTGGTCGCGCAAAAAAAGGACCGCCAAAACCCACATCAGAATGGGTCCGATTACCCAATTTTGAAAAAGAGACAGACTCAAAATTCGGGTGTTGGAAAACACCTTGGGGAGTTCGCCATACCTAACCTTGGCCAGCGGAGGATACATCATCAGGATGAGGCCAAAAGCAATGGGTAGATTAGTCGTCCCAACAGTTAACGGTGCAAAGAAGGACGAGGGATCGGGAATGACCAGGCTCCCAAGCGCAACACCCAAAAGCATCGCTACAAAAATCCAGACGGTAAGATACCGATCCAGGAATGACATATTTTTAGAGATCGTATTCATGGTATTAACAACATTTTTATTCGTGAGAGCAGCAATATTCAGACTTTTGCGCTTTGACAGGAATTGCGGGCAATCCGCAAAATTCAGTAGTAAGGAACTCAGTGGGTTTATGGGCCAGTTGCAGGACCACAGAGTCATCTGAAATTTCTGTCCCCTGAATCGTATATTGGGAAATCACATTCCTTTCATATTCAATTTCAACGGGAATGGATTCGTCCGGGAGATACGGTTTGGCAATCTCAAGAATCGAGGCCATTTTTTCCACCTCAATCCGGTGATCATAATCTTCCCCCACCCATACTTGAAGCTGGCAGGTGACTCGTTCGCGCAGCTTGCCGCCACAGTCTAGAAAAGTCTTTTGGATACGTCCGACCTCTGTCACGTGGAAGGACACTGGCACGGTTGCGCCATCCGGAAGTACAATTCGGAAGTCTTTCTCGGAATCCTCAGCAAGAAGCATTTTAAGCTCAGATAATTTCATGAGGTCATGCTCGATTTGGATTTCTTGCGGGAAGTGAGTTTTCTAGGTCCCGGGCAGCAACTTCCCTCCCGTTCCTTGAGACGGCGCTCCGCTCTCCTGGCGTCGTCCTTCCAGGCCGGGTCTTCCGTTCCAGCGAAAAATAACTTCATTGAACGGATCAACTTGAGATACCGTCTCTCGATTCGAAAATAGGTCCACTTTTCGCATTTTTCGCTCTCCAGCAGACCTGCTTTTCGAATGATTTGAACATGGCTTGAAATGGTGGATTGCGGCATCTCGAGGATGTCTGATAGCTCGCAGGCGCAAAGAGCGTTATCGGTGACGAGAGACACAATTCGCCACCGTGTGGGGTCGGCCAAAGCCCGGTTGAAAAAAACAACGTCATCCATAACGTAAATTATCGTAACGATGAAAGTCGTTTTGTAAAGATCGAGTTTAAATATTATCTTAGGATGGTCTGTCAGTCCTCGACTCGATCGAGGCCAACGGGAACCAGGGAAGACGCTTACTTCAGCAACAGCTGGTCCGCGGGTTCTCGATGATCACCGGCTCGAGCAAACCCAACTTCGTGCCCCTTTAGAATGTTCACATTATTTAATAAAACCTCCGAGCTTCCCGGGAGTTATTTCGTAAAAGCCCCAGCGGTCTCCGGGTCCAAAGACCGGATTACGAAATTCACCTCTTTCTAGACTGGCGCAATTTTGCAAAACGAACCTTCAAACTGGTCCTTGATCCCTGCTCGATCAACGGTACGGAGCGATCTGATCACCGTAGATGTCGTTCATTTCTTTTCAGAGACCATCCCCCTCGGCCCGCCGCAATTACAATTTTGTCCCTTTCTCCATTTCCGGCCTGGACCAAAGGACGGCGTCTCAGGCATTCCCGGCAAAAAATCCCGGCTGTCCACCGCTGACTATTTACCGGTGACCTGGCGTAACACGGCATACTTCCCCTTGTTCCACCCGTGGACCAGGAGAACGAGCTCTTTTTTCCCATTGGCTCCGGGGATTTCATGCGGCCAAACGTGGTGGATGTTCTTCAGCACAGGTATACCCAACTCGCCAGGGATGATAGTGGAAACAAGCTTTTTTCCTGAGTGAGCAAAGATTGCAGCAGTCTTGTTACCAGCGACCGGACTCAGGGCATTGAAGAAAAAGTGTTCTTTAAGATACGAGACGTTGCAAACTAAGTTACCTGCCGGGATCTCGTCGAGAAGCTTGACGAACTTGCCGTCTTTGGTGAAGTGCACAATCTGTTGGGCAGCGCGATTGGCCACGTAGATGTCACCTTTGTGCGCAAAAATTCCGTGGGCTGTACTAAACTGTCCGGGCTGCTTCCCACGACCTCCCCAAGCGAGAGTCCCCCAGCCCCAATTCCCATCACTTTCAGTAAGGGTCAGGACGAAATCACCCGGTGAATAGCCTGTAACAGCGTAAAGAACTCCATCAAGATAAGTGACATCGGTCACCGCAAAGTTGGGCTTCTCGCCCGCATAATAGGTTTTCGCAGGCTCGAAAACAAAGGTCTCGCCAGTCGGGCAGCCAATCTCATGGATTACCTCACCTTGCAAATCTGTGATCAATATTCGCTTGTCGCTCGGCTGCGCAAGCGCGAGGAGCTTCTTCCCCTCGTGAACAAAGAATACCTGTCCGTGGATCGTTCCTTTTAGCCGCAGATCGCTACCAAGTTTTTTCCACGTCTTCAGGTCTTGGCTGATTGAGCAGAGGCCGTAGCCCGGGATACCGGTATATATCGTACCGTCCGCATCCTCGGTAAACCCACCATGCATGCGTGGCTCAAACGGTTTCGCATCCTCCGGGAAGTTCTCGGTCAAGGCCTTGTCCCATTCAAAGACGAAATCACCCTGACCAGTCGTTGCAACAACGACAGCCGTATCCGAGGTGGTGATTGTATGGGTGTGATCCGCCCCTCCATTTTTCACCTCGTGGGCGAAAGCGGGCAGGCATGCGCAGGCAAAGCAAGTTGCAGCTATCGTAAAAATTGACGTTTTCATTGGTTCGTTTTCCTTTGGGTTTCTATTCTGAATGAGAATCATCTTCGCTTTACGAGTCATCCCGATTTCCCGGGTTCACACGCATCTAACTTTTATGACGGCCCGAACTCTGAGTCAAAAGGAGCAAGGAGCCAGCCCAAAGATCGTTAACATTGAGCAATCGCGTGTTGCCTCACAAAAGAGGACACCATGGCGCAAGCCATCTGGAACATGCCAACTGGGTGAAAAAAGACAAGTCACCCCCGCAGTTGGCAGGGTCTAGCTGATTTCGAACATCTCTATGCGCCAAAGCCCGGTTCAGTCGATAGAACGATGGTCCTGTTCGGGGAGCATAATCCGGCCGATGTGACCACACTCCAGTTCGGTGTCGCCCGGGATGGGAAGATACGGGTTTAGTTTTCCACCGAAGTTGATTTTGAGATCGAAACGGACTGGGATGATCTGGAGCAGATCGAGATGGATTTTGATCTGAAACTCGAGGTGCAGCTGCTTCGTGTTTCGACGAGTCTAGAAAAGTAATGCGACTGCGACAGTAGGACGATTAGCGAAACGATTGCACCGATGGTCGACCTTTCCTAATATGGAGCTCTGGAAAAGATTCCCGGCGGATTTACATTCGGGATTGAGTGACGGGCACGCCTTGTCTCTCCGCTTGTGCTCGATCAACAAGTCGATCAACACCTCGCCGGAGAAGGTCCGTGTCCAGGCGTCGGGGTGAATCGTTAGTTTGACTTAGCCTCCTCTTTTCTGAATCGCTCTCTCCATGCAGATCGATTCGTAGACCGGGATGACTGGATCCTTTTTCTCCATGGATCAGCGAGATCGGAAGGTTTCCGGACCAGCCCGCATAGGGAGTTGGCGAGGCTGCCCACAGGACAAGCATGACCGCAAAGCGGCCGGGGGTTTCCATGACGAGGCGATAGGCTCCGTATCGTCCGCGACTCATACCGGCGAGGTAGATACGATGGGGGTCAAATTCGATTTCGGTTTTCAGCTGATCCAGAAACCTGGCGAGTCGATTTTCCTCCCAGAACCCTTTGGCATCGGAATTGAGTAGAGAAACGACGACCATGGGTTAGTTCCGTCCGTTCTCGATTTCCTTGGGCGGCCCGTGGGGTTTGACTTTTTCCAAGTCGTCACCACTTTCGCCGCCTCCGTGAAGGAAGAGGAGAAGGGGCGGTGCCGCGTCGGCTCTCCGATCTTTCGGCTGGTAGAGGCGAAAGTCGACGATTTCTCCGGTGGGTAAGATGGCTTTCCAATTTTCCTGATCAGCGTGAAGGGAGCTCTATCCTTTGCCGGGCTACGCAAGGACGTCTTTGATGACGTGGCCGTGCACGTTGGTGAGGCGACGTTCAAGACCGTTGTGGTAGTAACTGAGCCTCTCGTGATCCAGCCCCATGAGATGGAGAATCGTCGCGTTGAAGTCGTAAACCTCGACGGGATCGGCGGCGGTCTTGAAGCCGAATTCGTCGCTCTGTCCGTAGCTGAATCCCTTTTTCACTCCGGCCCCGGCAAGGAAGCAGGTAAAGGCGTCTGGATTGTGATCGCGGCCTGTGCCATTGCCTTGGAGGAAGGGCATGCGTCCAAACTCAGTGGCCCAGACGATGAGCGTGTTCTCCAGCAGGCCACGACGCTTCATGTCCTGAATCAGCGCAGCGGTTGGCTGGTCCATGATTTCGGCCTGCATCGCGTGAGTATTCTTGATGTTGGAGTGGGAATCCCAATTCGTGATTCCGTTTCCTCCGGAGGGATCGCTTCCGTTGAATAGCTGCACGACGCGAACGCCTTTCTCAATGAGACGACGGGCGAGGATGCAGTTCTTGGCATACTCGCGTTTCAGTTCCGTCCCGGTATCAGTTCCGTATTCCTTATGAATGGACTCGGGCTCTCTGGAGAGGTCCATCATATCCGGGACGGAAGTCTGCATTTCGCCCGCCAGTTCGTAGCTCGCGATCCGGGCGGCGAGATCGGCGTCATTCGGATATTTTTCGAGATGGCCGGCATTGAGCCGTTTCAGAAGATCGACGGTTTGCCGGTCATCGGCTGCGGTGAATCCTTTGGGGCGACGGAGATTGGCCGGGGGATTCTTTGCGTTAAAATCGGTTCCCTGGAAGGCTGCAGGGAGGAATCCGTTTCCGAAGTTGTTCTTGCCGGAGCGGGCAAGGCCGCGGGGATCATTGATTGCCACAAAGGCGGGGAGTTCTTCGCAGGCGGAACCGAGAGCGTAGGTGACCCAGGATCCAAAGGACGGAAACCCCTCCATCGTGAAGCCAGTATTCATAAAATTTTCCCCCTGCGGATGCGCACTCGTCTGAGTGTGAAGGGAGTGAACAAAGCAGAAGTCATCGGCCAACTCGCCCATTTTTGGGAGTAAATCGGAGGTCATTTTTCCGCTCTGCCCACGAGGTTTGAAGTCCCAGAATGGCTTTGCGACATTCCCCGGGGGGCCCTCAAAAGTCACGTCGGGAATGAAGGCCGCTTTCTGGCCATGGATTTTTTCCAAAGCGGGCTTGTAGTCGAAGGTGTCAACGTGGCTGACTGCTCCGGGGCAATAGATCACAAGCACCTGCTTCGCGGCGGCTTTAAAATGGTTTGCCCTTGGGGCGTAGGGATTGTTCGGGTCAATGTCAGGACGGATTGGTCGCTTTCCGCTGAAAGCAGTCGGGTCTTCTTTTGCGGCAAGGAGTTGTGCCAGCCCAAGGCCACCGAGGGTTCCGGCAGTATTCTTGAGAAAATGACGGCGGTCCAGAAGTCGCTGACCGAATGGAGAAATGTTTTCTGCTTCGTTCATGAGAGAGGGTTTGGTTGGCTTGGGATTGAAGCGATTACTGAAGATATTCCTGCACCTTGGCTGACAGCTCTTTGACTACCGCAGGATTGTCTTCCGCTACGTTTACGGTTTCTTTCGGGTCCTTATCGTGGTCGAAGAGTTCGACAAAAACGGGTTCCACCTTCGGGTTGCGAGAGTCGAGCCAAGTTACAACGCGGTAGCGGTTAGTCCTGAGAGAATACCCCATGAGATGGTTTTCAAACAGGTCTCGGTCCCATTGCTCTCCGTGTTGCTCGATGATTCGCCCTTCAACCTCTTCAATGAGAGGACCGAAGAAAGTTTCTCTCATTTCGGCGGAGAGGGGGTTGGCGGCCCACTCACGAAGAGCCGGGCTGGGGAACTGGCTCAGAGCGGAGTCCTTCCACTCCTGATCCGCATCCTCGAGGAGAGGCGCGAAGCTCTTTCCGACAATATGGTCCGGATTTGGGATTCCAGCGAGTTCGCAGAGGGTGGGATAGATATCGACCAGCTCAACAAGAGCGTTGGTCCCCTCGCCTTTTGCTTTCATTTCCGGTGTGGAAATGATCAGGGGAACGCGGGTAGCAATTTCGTAGTTGGTGGCCTTGCCCCAAATGCCCATGTCACCGAGATGCCAGCCGTGGTCTCCCCAGACAATGATGATGGTGTTGTCGCTGACCCCGGCCGCCTTCAGGGCGGCTATCATCTTTCCGATGTTCGCATCGACATAACTAACACTGGCATAATAGGCGTGGAGAAGAGTTCGGGAAAGCTCGTCTCCCATGGGACCGATTTTCGGAACGTTGGCGCGAACGCGAAGCTCAAAGGACGGGTGCAGTCCGATCCGCGCTCCGTTCGAAGGTCCCTCCGTCTGTTCCGGCAAAGCGATCTTCTCACGGTCGTAGAGATCCCAGTATTTCTTCGGGGCGACCCAGTTGAGGTGAGGGAGCTTGAACCCGAGAGCGAGAAAGAACGGCTTCTCTTTGTTTGTGGCCACCATGTCCTTGAGCGTTGCGATGGCGACTTCGGTATTCCATCCGTCGATGTAGGCATGGTCCGGCACGTCGTAGCTTTCGTAGGCAGGACCGCTTGCTAGACCGCGTTTCGAGGCCTCACCATACTTTTCGAACATTTCCTTTTTCTGCTGCATATGAAGCTCGTGATTCTTCGGATCAGCGAAGGTGTATTTCGGCTTTTGATAGGGAGTCTTCTTCACTGCCGGCATGCGACTCCAGGACTGAGGGTCGTCTCCGGGACGGTGAAAAATCTTTCCACTGGAGACGGTTTCGTATCCGTGCGCCATGAAATGCTGGGGCAGGGTGATGACGTCGGGATTGAGTTCCCGGAACTGGACGTAGTTGTGGGTGATTCCGGTCTGGTCGGGGCGAAGTCCGGACAGCAGGCTGGCCCGAGAGGGAGAGCAGATCGCCTCCTGGCAGTAGGCACGATCGAAACGCAGTCCTTTCGAAGCCAGCTGATCGAGGTTGGGGGAAAGCACAGCTTCGGAACCGTAGCAACCGAGCTCGGGTCGAAGGTCATCGATCGCGATGAACAGGATGTTGGGCTTGTCCGCTGCATTCGAGGTGAAGGCAAGGATGGTGAGAGCGTTCAGGCAAAGGAGCCGAGGCGCAAAAAGAAATTTGGAAAGGTGTTTCATTGGAAGTTGACTGGACTGCACTCCAGCTATGGCAGGAACGCATATTCGTTCGAGTTAATGAGACTGCGGCAAACGAGAGCGAGGTCGATATCGGCACAGGCGGTGAGCTCGTCTTCGGTCGGCTTGCGGGTCAAAAGAAGTTCAAACGCTCGACTGATTTGCGCTACCCTGTCATCTCCCGCCTCCTTTTTGGCGCGTTCGGCAACGAAGGCGGACTGCTCGACGACGAAATCACTGTTCATCAGGTTGAGCGCCTGAAGGGGGGTCGTGGAGACAGGGCGTTTTGCCCTGACCTGACCACAATCGGGAAAATCGAAGGCAGTGAAGATCTTGTCATCGACCCGGCGCATGCGCTCCTGGTAGATCATGCGACGCCAGGTTTCGGGGCCATGATTGTTGACCACTTGCCACTGGGCATAGGTCTTTTTCACGTTGTGAATCCGGAAGCTACGCCCACCGAGTTCAGAATTCAGTTTCCCGGATGCCTGAAGGACGCCATCGCGAATGACCTCGGCTTCGACCCGCTGGGGAGGATACCTCCAAAGGTAAAATGCTCCGGCATCTTTCTGGAGTCCTTCTTCCTTAGGCAAGCTGGAACGCTGGAAGGCATCGGTCATGACGAGTTGACGGATCATTGCCTTCACCGACCAGGGGGCTGCCTCGCTCTGGGTTGGTTCCATGAATTCTGCGGCAAGCCAGTCGAGTAACTCCGGATGGGAAGGCGGAGCTCCGGCGGATCCAAAGTCGCTGGCGGTGGGAACGATTCCAGAACCAAAAATGTGGTGCCAGATCCGATTCACCATGACGCGGGCCGTGAGAGGGTGCTCCCTGCTTCCGATCCAATTGGCAAACTCCACCCGTCGCTTCGATTCCGGCGTGGAATTATCGAGCCCGAGATCGCCATCGAGAAGGGAAAAACCGGCGGGCATAACTTCATCCCGCGGATTTTCCGGGCTGCCGCGGTGGAGAACCTTGGTGACCTTTGGTTTTTCAAATCGCGCCACAAAGCTGTGTTGCGGGCCCTCTTCCTTGATCTGAGCAATCAGGTTGTGAAGACGCTCTGAGGAAGCCTTCATTTCCGGATTTCGTTTCAACAGTTCTTTGGCCCATCCGGTTTTTCCGACTTCCTTCCAACTGCCGTCAGGCTGCTGCACAGAGATCTTGAAGCCGGAGAAATTGGGAGCGCCCTTCGATTTCAGATAATCAGTCTCGAAGTAGTATTCGCGGTTGCTACTGAAGCGGAAGCGACTGAGTTCCTTTTCCTCCGGCAGGTGGATTTCCACCCAGGGTTTTTCTTTGGCTCCTTTGGGAAGGCTGGTTCGCCAGGCCATGGTACCAAATTTCCCGTCGTTGGCATTGGAGAGAAGATTCCCGGGTTTGGTGAACGTATCATCTGTCACCAGCCTGGTTCCGGACGAGGCGATGGCGAGATTTTCGCTGTAGTTTTCCGTGCCGTAGACTTCCAATTCGTCGATGCCGATGTTGGGACGATCAAACTCGATTCGGAGCGCCTTGGATTTCGTCTTCGGGAAAAAGAAGTCGTAGAATCCGCCCCAGTTCTCTTCCCATTGTCCAACGTTTTTGCTCAGAGCATTCCGCTCTTCGAACATTTTTTTGCGAAGCTCCTTTGCGGATTGCATACGAGGGTGGTCATCAGCGAATTCCGGATAGCGCCCCCCGAACTCGACGCCCTGGAACACGGCCGTCATCGAGTAGTAATCCTGAATCGAAATGGGATCGAACTTGTGATTGTGGCAGCGCGCACAACTGACCGTCATCCCCAGCATCGAGGCTCCCACGGTTTGCATGATTTCATCCATACGATCAGCACGGGCCTGGCGAATCGCGGCCGGCTCCCGCCCCACCGTGGCGGCAGGGACGTGAGGGCCCGCGACAAGGAATCCGGTAGCTTCTCCGACACCCATCTGGTCGCCTGCGAGTTGCTCTTTGATGAAGCGGTCATAAGGGAGATCCTCATTGAAGGCACGGATCACATAGTCCCGATAGATCCAGGCACCTTTGCGATAGAGATTCGCTTCGGAGCCGTTCGTCTCGGCCCAGCGGATGACATCGAGCCAATGTTGCGCCCAGCGTTCGCCGAAGTGAGGGGAATCCATCAGTTCATTGACAAGGGCCCGGTAGGATCCGTCCGCGTCTATTGCATAGGCTTCGACAAAAGACTCCACCCTCTCCGGTGTCGGAGGTAGCCCTGTTAACACGATGGAGGCGCGTCGGACGAGCGAGCGGGCATCAGTGGGGCCGTTAGCGGGCAGACCCATTTCCCTGAGTTTGTGATTGAGAAAGGCATCGACCGGGGTCGCGTTATCTCCGGGAATCTCGGGGCGCTCGACGGGTTGGAAGGACCAAAGGTCGGTCGTCTCGTTTTGGACTTCGTCCATTTGCCCGGGCCATTCCGCTCCCGCGTTAACCCATTGCTTGAGCAGCTCGATATCACTCTCTGGCAGCGGATCGCCCTTCGGCGGCATCGCCATGTCTTCGTCGAGGTGGGTCACGACCTCCATGAGATAGCTCGCTTCCCAGTCTCCGGGAACAAGCGTGGCAATTCCGGTGTCGCCGCCTTTCAGCATGAGCGCGCGCTGGTCAATCCGAAATCCAGACTTCTGTTTGTCCGGCCCATGACAATCGAGGCAGTTCTCCTCCAGAATCGGGAGGATATCGTTCTCGAATTCAACGGCGTGGGTGATCGTAGCAAAGCCCACCATTGCAGCCAGTCGAAACAGGTTCGCGATAGAAGCAGCAAGGTTTTTCATTGCTCAAAACTACCCGAGCCGAAAAGCCCTAACGAGAACAATTCGAGATTTGGCAAAAATTTGCAAAGAGTGCTTGCCACTAGTATCTTCACACCGTGGAAACGTCTTCCCTTCGCCCCGCGCTTCCCTTTCTTTCTACGATCTATGCGGGCTTGCTTCTCAGCGCTTTTTCTCCAGCCAATTCTCAGGATAAACAGCCGTTAACCCAGGACGATTTCAACCTGCTTCACTCCACGGTGCAACCCGATGCATCACCACCCTTTCTCACCCTCTCCGATTCCTTCAACGACGCCCTAAGGCGCTCCACCTCAAAAGCAAATTCTGAGCAATAGGGCCCAGAGCGTCCCCAGGAACGCTGACCGCGACAGTGGCAACCCTGCTACCGGGCTGCATTACTTGTCGGCACTTCAGACGATGTGAACCCGAAACAGGAACGCATCGTCTGGTATCGCGTTACACAAAAGTTACACGAAATTACTCAAGAAAAGTAGAGGCTAACGAGAGCGAATGCAGTGATCCGAGATTTTCTCCCGTCTGGGCCCTGAATCGCTTATTTATTAACGCTTATAAGGGATTGAGAGTGGCACTCCCGGCGAGAATCGAACTCACATCTAAGGTTTAGGAAACCCTTGTTCTATCCGTTGAACTACGGGAGC
>JAURPJ010000036.1 GCA_030835305.1 Verrucomicrobiota bacterium
CAAGGTTTCGAAGCGGTCGGCGTAGTTGTTTGCCATCCAAGTGAGGGCTCGATCATTTTCGCCACAGTGCCAGAAGACTGCGGAGACTTCACATTGGTATCCTTGTTTGATGAGGTCGTCTCGGCATTTTTTGATGCCGGTGATCCAGTCTCGGTAGCGATCGCGGTAGGGCTCTTTTGAGCCTTCGGGAAGCCAATCGAGTGATTGTGATCCGCTGTCGGTGAATTTGTAAATGGCCAGTACTTCGTCTTTCTCCATGTTGGGGATCATTTTTTGCCCAAAGCTGAGTTCGGGGCCGAAGTCTTCAAGGTGATTGACGGGTGAAAGATACTGCCATCCGGCTGAAGTTGTGACTTTTCCAAGGTTGTATTGGAAGAGAGCTGCCTGGGGTTCGGAAAGTGGGGTGTCTTTGATGTAGGCGAGCCAAGCCCCTTCGCCTTCCATGTTGCGCTGTCCTCCGAGGATGACAAGCTTCACCTTTTTTGCTTTGGGCATAGCGATTTTTTTTATCCTCGCAACCGGCCGCGGAAGGCTGGCTTTGGCGTAGGCTTCGCCGTGTTGCAGTTGACCGAGAGTGCCGAAGTGATAGTGGAGGCCAAAGGGATGACCGACCTTGAAGGAGAGGTGTGAAGTGGGAACGAAGAAGGCCTTGGGGTCGGATTCAACGACGGCCATCTGGGCGTTACGGATGAGGGTGACGTTCGCGCGGTTGTCCATACCCCAAACTCCTTTTGTGCTAATTTCTCCGATGTAGACTTTCAACTCCGGAACAGAGAGGTCTTTGCGGACGTGTGCGATGAAGTTACGGAGGTTCTTTTGGTAGGTCTTTTTTCCTTCCACGTCGAACATGTCGTTTTCACCCTGATGCCACATCAGGCCTTCGATCTTGTATTTAAGGCCTTCTTTTTCAAGTTTTGCTAGGCGGGCCCGGACGTGGGTGATGAAGCGTTGGTAAAGCTTTTTGCTTTTTTCGTCTCCGCCATCTGGGTCCCAGTCGTTGAACAGGGTGGTGCCGCCCCAGGCATCCTTGATGAGAGCGAGCGGGGCTTTGCTTTGTCTGCGAAAACCGCGGGCGAAGGTGATCTCGGGGCCGAAGTTATTGGCGACGGGTTTGAGACCGGTCCAACCATCCGACTTGTGATTGGCGCCGGTTTGGTAGGAATAACGAACGTCTTCGAGAGGCTCGAAAACAGTGCGGTAGGGCGGGAATTCGGACACAAGTTTAGGGTCGGTGTCGGCCCCCTCCATGTTGGATTGTCCGGCAAAGAGGAAAACGCGGACGGGTTCGGCAGCTTGCGCAGAAAATAGAAGATAAGCGAAGGCGATAAAGGAGAGAAAGTAGTTCATTTTTTACGCGAGGATTTGTTTGATCACTTTGGCGGGTTCGACGCCGGTGAGACGCATGTCGAGGCCCTGAAATTTTTTCGAGAAGCGGTGGTGGTCGATTCCCAGAAGATGAAGAAGGGTGGCGTGGAAGTCGCGGACATGGACCACGTCTTGGACTGCGTTGTAGCCGAGTTCATCAGTCCCGCCATGGCTGAGGCCGGGTTTCACTCCGCCTCCGGCCATCCACATGGAGAAGCCTTTGATGTGGTGGTCGCGTCCGGCTCCGCCTTTGCCCTGAAACATGGGGGTGCGACCGAATTCTCCACCCCAGACGACGAGAGTGTCTTCGAGGAGTCCGCGCTGTTTGAGGTCGGTCAGGAGGGCCCAAGTGGGTTGATCAGTGAGCTTGCTGCAGATGCCCATATACTTTTCAAGGCCGCCGTGGTGGTCCCAGCCGCGATGGTAGAGTTGCACGAAGCGAGTTCCTTTTTCGATAAGACGTCGGGCGAGGAGGCAGTTGGAAGCGTAGGATCCGTCGCCGGGCTTTGCTCCATACATAGCAAGCGTTTTTTGCGATTCACCCGAGAGGTCGGTGAGTTCGGGAACCGACGCCTGCATTCGGAATGCCATTTCGTAGGCCCTGATACGGGTGGCGATTTCGGGGTCGTCGACGAGGTCATTTCGCTGAGCGTCGAGCTTTTGAATGGTTTTGATGAGAGCGTTTTGGTGCTGGCGGTCAACTCCTTCTGGATTGGTGACGTAGTGCACCGGATCACCGGTGGAGTTGAATTCGACACCCTGGAATCGGGAAGGGAGGAAGCCGGAGCCCCATTGGCGCGAAGCAATGGGTTGGGGGTTACGGCCACCGACGGAGGTGAGGACGACAAAGCCGGGAAGATTTTCGGATTCGGAGCCAAGGCCGTAGTTAATCCACGATCCCATGGACGGCCGGCCGCTGATGGCGGTGCCGGTGTTCATGAAGGTGTGGGCCGGGTCGTGGTTGATTTGTTCTGTGACCATGGATCGGATGACCGTGATGTCGTCAGCCATCTTTTGGTGGTAGGGGAGGAAGTCGGAGATGTATTGTCCGGAACTGCCATATTGTTTGAAACTGGTGAGGTGGCCCTGGACTTTGAGGGCTTTCCCTTGGAGTTGGGCGATGGGTTGTCCCTTGGTGAAGGACTCGGGCATGGCCTGGCCGTTGAGTTTGTCGAGCTGGGGCTTGTAGTCGAAGGTTTCGAGGTGTGACGGACCACCGGCCATGCAGAGAAAAATGACGCGTTTTGCCTTTGGGACGTGATGGGGAAAGCCCGAGAGACCGGGGTATTTTTCAATGAGGCCTTCCGCGCGGGCGAGTTGGGAAAGAAGGGCGGCGGAACCGAAGGAGAGGCCGGTGTTTTGGAGAAATGTACGACGGTTGATGAAATTTGCGGCGTTCATGATCTTAGTTTCGGGTAGTTGTTTCCGAAAGGTTGAGGATGGCGCGGGAGACGGTTGTCCAGGTTGCGAGGGTGATGTGGTCGAAATTTTCGGGTTTGGTTTGGCCGATGTTGATGAGGGAGCTTGCGGATTTGGGATTCTTTTTAAAGTCGTTCTTGGCGTAGGTGAGAAGCTGACCGAGAGTGTCGCGTTCCACATCGGAGGGGAGGCGATTGAGCGCGAGTTCGAAAGCATGGTGCAGCCGGGCCAGATTTTCGGGCTTGGCTTCCTTGAGAATGCGCTCGGCAAAGACACGGGCGGCTTCGACGAACGTAGGGTCGTTCAGGAGATTGAGGGCGGCGACGGGGGTGTTTGATTTGGGGCGCTCGGCGGTGCATTCCTCTCGGCTGGGGGCATCGAAGGCCTTGAGCATGGGATGGAGAAATTGGCGCTGCCAGTGAATGTAGAGACTGCGGCGGTAGATGCGGCGGTCGGTGTCCTGCCTGTATTTCCGCGGGGGGAAATTGAGGTGTCGATAGTAGCCGTTGGGTTGGTAGGGCTTCACGGAGGATCCGCCGAGGTCGGTGACCAAGAGGCCGGAGACTGCGAGGGCGTTATCGCGGATTATTTCGGCAGGGAGCCGGAAGCGGGCTTGTCGGGCGAAGAGTTCATTATAGGGATCGCGCTCGCGCAGGTTTGAGGTGACGAGCGAAGACTGGCGGTAGGCCCGCGAGGTGACGAGCGTTTTGACCATTTTTTTGATGTCCCAATTTGATTCATAAAATTCAACGGCGAGACGATCGAGGAGTTCGGGGTTGGAGGGTGGCTGTCCTTGTCCTCCGAAGTCGCCGAGGGAGCGGGAAAGCCCCGTCCCGAAGAAGAGGTAGAAGAGGCGGTTTGACATGACGCGGGAAGTAAGTCCGCCTGTGCCGTTTTTAAGATCGGTCAGCCAGTTGGCGAGGTCGAGGCGGGTTTGCCGTTCTTCTTTTTTGATTTGAGGAAGGAAGTGTGGAACGGCGGGTTGGACGATTTGGCCTGATTCGTCGAGCCAGTTTCCACGTGGGAAGACGCGTGAGACGCGGGGCTTCGCAAGGGCCCGCGTGATCATGGTGGGGCGGCCGCTGGCGGCGATTTTTTTTCGTTGAGCTTCAAGCTTTTTGCGTTCTCCCAGTTTGTCTGGAGGAAGCGCGGCGATTTGCCGGGTGAGCGAGTCGAGTTCTGCTTGCCGGGCTTCGGTCAGGACGCGGATCTCAGGTTCCCGGCGGGTTGGGAGGGAATTAGTGCCGTTTTGGAAGTGGGCCTCGTCGTCAATGTCCGCAAAGAATGCTCCCAGGGTGTGGAAGTCCTTGGCGGTATAGGGATCGTATTTGTGATCGTGGCATTGGGCGCAGCCAACGGTGGCTCCCATCCAGACGGCTGAGACGTTCCGAACGCGGTCGGCTTGATAAATGGCGCGATATTCGGCTTCTTGCAGTCCTCCTTCGTGGGTGGTTTGAAGAAGACGATTGTAGCCGGTTGCAACGAGTTGTTGTTGAGTCGGATCGGGGAGGAGGTCGCCAGCCAATTGCTCGCGGGTGAAGCGATCAAAAGGCATGTTCTCGTTAAAAGCGCGAATTACGTAGTCACGATAGGGGGAAATGTTATGATCCTGATCGCCATGGTAGCCTACGGTGTCGGCGTAGCGGACGAGATCGAGCCAGTAAACTGCTAGGCGCTCGCCAAAGTGGGGTGAAGTGAGGAGGCGATCGACTTCGGACTCGATAGCGGCTTGGGGATTGCTTTCGAATGACTCTTCAAAGCGATCGCGGTCGGCGGGAGTAGGCGGCAGGCCTGTGAGGTCAAAGTGCAGCCGGCGCAGGAGGGTTACCGGATCGGCATCAGGAGATGGGGGGATGGCTTCTTTCTCGAGCCGGGAGAGGATGAAGCGGTCGACAAAGTTTACGGGCCAATCTTCGGTGCGGACCGTGGGATCAGGGTGCTTGACTGGGTTTTTATAAGTCCACGGCTCATCGTATTTTGCGCCTTCTTGAATCCACTGTTTGAGAAGTTTGAGTTCTTTGGCGGAGACCTTTTTGTGAGTTTTCGGTGGAGGCATGATTTCGTCGGGATCTTCTTCGAGGATGCGCGTGATCACCTCGGACTCGTCGGGTTTCCCGGGCTCGATTGGGACCTTAAATTCGCCTCCCTCGGTCGCTCCCTCATAGGTGTCGAGTCGAAGTTCGGCCTCGCGGGTCTCCTCATCCGGCCCGTGGCAGTGAAAGCATTTGTCTGAGAGGATGGGGCGGATGTCGCGATTGAAATCCACGGCAGCATGTCCGGCGACGGTGAGAAGGAACGTGAAGGCGAAGGCTTTCATTGGTGAGATCTATAATGGGGATAAACGGTTTTAGAGATAATAAAAGCGGCCCCGGAGACCAATCCGGAGCCGCTTCGCACAAAGCCGGCTGTTCTCCCAAAGGAGGAAAATCCGGCAGCACAAGGGTGCTTTTTTTAAAAACGTAGCTGAAAGAGAGGTTTTGTCCATGAGGGACCTTAAAAAACATCTTATTTAAGCTTAATCGCACCTTGAATTTAAAAAATAATTTGAAGGTGTTGATGGGCAGGGAGTCACGACTATTTGATTGTATTGGCTAGCTCCGCAAATTTCCCGTCTTGTCTTAGGAGTTCATCGTAGGCCCCTTCCTCGATCACGCGGCCTTTTTGCAGAACGTAAATCCGATCGGCGTTCTGGATCGTCGAAAGCCGGTGGGCGATGACGATGGAGGTGCGATTTCTCATTAACTCATCGAGTGCCTGTTGAATCAGCAATTCGGTCTGATTATCAACGGAGGCGGTAGCTTCGTCGAGGAGCAGGATGGGAGGGTCCTTGAGCAAAGCGCGGGCAATGGAAAGGCGTTGCTTTTCTCCGCCGGATAGTTTCACGCCGCGTTCACCGACGTTCGTGTCAAGTTGCTCCGGGAGAGCGCGGACGAATTCTGCCGCCTTGGCGGCATCAAGCGCTTTCCAGAGTTCTTGATCACTGGCCTGCCGGTCTGCCAGAGAAAGGTTCTCCCGGACCGTTCCATTGAACAGGAAGGCTTCCTGGGTCACGTAGCCGATGGCGTCACGAAGAGAGTTTTTGGCGAGGGTGTTGAGTTCCTTGCCATCAATGAGGATAGAGCCGCTCTTGTATTCGTAGAAGCGGCAGAGGAGGTTGACTATGGTGGATTTTCCGGCTCCGGTGGTGCCGGCGAGCGCGATTGTTTGCCCGGGGCGTGCGGTGATGGAAACCCCCTCAAGGGTCGGCTGATCGTCATCATAGGCGAAGTTGACTTCACGAAATTCCACCGCTCCTTTCACCGGACGGGGGAGGATTGCTCCGCTGGCGGCGTCAGGTTCCTCTTCAGAATCGAGGATTTCGAAAACCCGGTCGGCGGCGGCCCGGGAAGAGAGAGCCATCTGGTTGAGTTGGTGGAGGTTCCTGACAGGATCGTAAAACAGTGAAATCAGGAGGAAAAACTTGATGAGCTCTCCCTTTGTCAAGTCACCATCGATGACTGCCATGCCTCCAGTGGCAAGAACGAGGACGTAGCCCACCATTCCAAGAAAGGACATGCCCGGAGAGTAGACGGCCCACCATTTCATGAGACGCAAAGTGGCGCTGCGGAGCTTTGACGAGCGCTGATTGAAATTTTTATGCTCTTCTGACTCAGCAGCATAAGCCTTGATCTGGCGAATCCCGGCGATGTTGTCATGAAGCAGGGCATTTAGGTCGGACGCGGAATCGCGCTGGCCCTTATAGCGATCCCTGGCATTGTGAGAGTAAAGATAAGCTCCGAACATAAGAAAGGGGATGGGGAGGGTGGCCCAGAGCGCCACCTGCCAGTTCGTCAAATACATAACCACTCCCACCGCCCCGATCTGGATCAAGGAAACCAATCCGAGCTCGATGCCGTCGATAAGCACGCGCTCCATCGCGGTGACGTCCTCTACGACCCTGGTCATAATATCCCCGGTGCGGCGGGTGTCAAACCAGCGCAAGGGCAGACGCTGGATCTTTTTGTAGAGATCGGAGCGGATGTCATAGATCACACTCTGCTCGAAGTGGTTATTTAAAAGAATTCGGAGGCAATTTAGACTGTCTTTCAAGAAGAAGCCTCCCAGGGCGAGAGCGATCCAGAAGTAGAAATCACCGTTTGCGTTTCCTGAGGGAATGATCGTGTCCATGATGTGTTCGGCAATGGACGGGAAAATGACGACCGATGCCGCCATGATGGAAGCACATACGAACTGTGACCCTCCCAACAAGGGATATCGCTTCAAGTAACTGATGACACGTAGGACGCTCGACACGTCGGCAAACTGTCTGCTTCCCCCGCAGATGCAAGCGATAGAGTCGAAAACAAGAGAGGTTTCGTCGAATAATTCATTTTTCGGTGAATTTTCTGATTGCCGGATGCCTGCCGGGGCCAGTATCTTCATCGAAACGACACCCTACGACATAAAACCCATGGTAAACACTTTTGGCATCCTATCAGCTATCGTCCTCGCTTTCTCGGCTTTCGTGGCCTTCAAGAACAAAGAGGAGTTCGAAAAACAAGATATCGCAACCAAGGCCGAGCAGGGCCGTCTCGAAACCAATACGAAGACCTACAAAGGCCTCGTGGCCAGTATCAATCAGCTCGAGTCTGATACTGCCGATGCCAACAAGTCTCGTGATGACTACCGTGCCAAGGTCGAGGCTCAGGACGAGAAGAATGCCACCGTTCAGGCTGAGATTGACGATAAGGAAAAGGAGCTTGCAGCGACCAAGAAGGAAGTTGCCGATGCTCAAGAGAAACTCAAGGAGCTGGGCGATTTGGAAGAGCTTGCTCCCAAGCTCGAGCGCTTGCAGGCTTCCATTGCCGAGTTGAAAGATCAGGTTGCGATTTTAAACACCCAGATTGACCGCCTCCGTGGCGAGAAGTCCCGCACCGGTGAAGCACTCGCCGCTGCGAAAAAGAAGCAAAGCCAGATCACATCCGGTCAATCTTTCCCAACCATGAAGACTACGATTCGCTCAATTGATCGTCGTCTTGGAATTGTGACTCTTGCCGCCGGAGTGCGCTCCGGGGTGATCGGAGGGTCGAAGGTCGCTGTCATGCGTGGCGGAGAAAAGATCGCCGAACTGAATGTCAAAGCTGTTTCGGCCAATCTTGCGACTGCAGATGTCATTCAGAGCACTCTGAGGGAAGGTGAGAATGTTGCACCGGGAGACATCGTGATTCCGGTCGAATCTGCCAGTAAGGAGAAGAAGAACTAGCAAGTCACATCAAAAACACACCTAAACCACGAATTTCGCATCTTATGAAATCACTTTTCTACTCTCTCGCCATCGCCGCCATCGGTGCGGCCGGTTTCTTTGGCTGGACTGCCAAAGAAAATTACACCGCCAAGCTCGCAGAGCGGGACGGTTTAATCCAACAAAATAAGAACCTCAGTCGCGACATCGGCATAAAGGAAACCGAGGAGGAAGCTGCTGATGCCGCCCTCAAGCTTGCGCTAAAGGAAGACTCCAAGGCCAAGGCCGAGCTTGCTTCCGCCGAAGCAAAAGCAAATGAGCTTGCCAGCACACTTGATTCAATTGGCGGCGATCTTGAGATCGCAGATGCTGAGAAGAAAAAAATCGATGATGCCATCGATTCTCTCCGTGCCAAGTTTCCTGGCATCGAGCTTGAGGAGGTTCCCAGCGTCGTGAAGGGACTGGAAGATGAGGAGAAGAAGCTCGTTGGCGAAGAGGAAGATTCAAGCTTGATTAAGAAGCGCCTCGAAGACGAGGTTGCCAAGAATCTTGCTGAGACCAGCCGTATCGTTGAGAAGATCAATCAGAGTATCGAGCGTGTCGAAGGAAACACTTTCCAGGCAACCATCGTTGCTGTCGATAACGACTGGAACTTCGTTGTGATTGGAGCAGGGGAGAAGTCTGGCCTGACCGGCGATTCCAAGCTCTTGATTCAGCGCAATGGTCGTCTTCTCGGTAAGCTTTTGATTTCGAAACTTGAGCCGAACAGTGCCGTGGCTGATGTCGAGCCCGGCAGCCTTAAGAACGGTGTGGCCCTCCAGCCGGGAGATCAGGTCATCCTCGAAAGTGTGCGCTCCAACTAGAGCGAATCTTGCTTCATAATTTTCAATAGGCGGCTCCTGATGAGCCGCCTTTTTTGTTCGCTAAAAAAAAGTGCGAATTGATTGCGCTTACCATTGACGAAGATCATTTGAGGTGTTCATATCCCGCCCGTTCATCCGAGCGCCGGACCGGTGGCTGAGTGGTTGAAAGCGCTCCCCTGCTAAGGGAGTATACGTCAAAAGCGTATCGAGGGTTCGAATCCCTCCCGGTCCGCCATTTTCTTAAAACCCTTTAGCTCAGTGAGTTGAAGGGTTTTTCTTTGGGAAGGGAAGGGCAAGTGATACACAAAGTGATACACCTTGAGGTAAGGTTTGAAGAGGTTTCATAAGCTTTCGTGATGACATCTAGGCGCTCAGATGTATGGCTCTGTGAATGGCGTCGAGCACAGGAATGAATACAAAGGATATCGCGGTCTTATTTAGGAGTGCTGTGGAAGCAGAAGATGGGGATTTGCTAAGGAATACGGAAACCTTTGCAGAACAGGACTTTTTTACTCAACTAGGCTGGTTCACCAATCAGATCGAGGCCCGGTTAGGTTTGAAGAAGAAGAATACTCCATCGCCAGATGTCCTAGCTTTGATAGCTGCCCTTGGAGGAGCTATTGGAAAGCGTAAACCCAAGGATTGTGTTGATGAGGCATACGAAACTTGGAATGCCGCCGATATGAGAATCCGTGAAGAGACTCTTTGTTCCCGGGATGAAATTGAAGACAACCTTTCAAAGTTTGGCGTGGACTTCAGGCTTTCTCCATTGCCAGAGAATGACGATGGCAATTATAAGAAGATCTTGCAAGTAACACCGTTTCTCCGGTTGTGTATCCCATTTAGCGACACGGATAGTCTAGAGAAGTATTTTAAGAGATATCTAAAAGATAATCTACCAGGCGAAAAGCCTCGAACTTCTGCTCAGGTTGAAGAGGAGTTAAACAGGACTAAGGCGAAGAGGCTTGTCCCGGAAGATCATTCTGAAATGGGCTCACCGGCCGCGCAAATTTTTTTCTGTAAAAGTGGTGGATGACTTTTGCTGAAGGTGACTGATTTTTGGCTTGGGTTCGATTTTTGTTAGGAGAGTTTGAGGTAGGCTTTGGTCGTTTCCCAGGTTTCTGAGATCTCGATCAGAACACCGGTGACTAGGCGCAAAAGCGATTCTTCGTTTGGGAATAGACCGACAACTTTTGTGCGTTTTTTGATCTGACCATTGACGTTTTCGCAAGCGTTGGAGGTTCTCAGTCGCCTGCGGTGGGCCTCGGGAAAGGCGAAGATGCTAAAGCCTTCCGGGAGGTTCTCTTCGGCCCAAGCAGCGAGCTTTGGTTGGTCATTTTGCCACTTGTTGACGAAGACCCGGAGGCGTTCTTCGGCGTGCTCACGAGAGTCAGCGTTAAAGATAGTTTTGATCTCACTGGCAATGGGGCTCTTGAGTTCCTGCTTGGTGATGTGATCCTGGGCGTTCTGTTGAAGGTGGAATTGGCAACGCTGCCAAGGACTTGCGTTGAACGATGTTTTGAGGGCCGCTTTGAGTCCGCTGTGGGCGTCAGAGGTGATGAGGTCGGGGATGCCCATGCCGCGTTCTTTGAGACCAGTGAGAAATTCACGCCAATGAACTTCGGCTTCGGACAGGGCGGCAGGCGACTGAGAACCTCCAACGCTTGCGAAAACGTCAATGGTCAGATCAAAAAACG
>JAURPJ010000037.1 GCA_030835305.1 Verrucomicrobiota bacterium
CGAATCGGAAGCCCCGGTGCCCCGTCTCCGGATCCACTTCAAGCACATCAGTGCCGGTGATATCCGCCGGCATCAGGTCGGGAGTGAACTGGATCCGCTTATACTGCAGGTCCAGCGCCTGGGAAACGGTCGAAACCAAAAGCGTCTTCGCCAAGCCAGGCACACCTACTAAAAGAGCGTGGCCGCGACAGAACATTGCCATCAAAACCTGCTCGACCACCTCATTTTGACCCACAATCACTTGGGCCAGCTCTTCCTTCATTCTCCCATAGCTCGCGTGGAGCTTTTCGACGGCAGCTTTGTCCTCACTCATGTTAGAAATCACCTACGAGGGTGGCGTGCGCTCTCTTGCTCATTTTTGAAAAGAATGTCCTGAAAGCGTCATTTCTTCAGATCCATCCAAATTACAAGCCGGTTCAGGGTCGCAAAAGGCTAGCCGCAGTCTTCGCAAAATACGTTAGAATTACGTCAGCACCCGCCCGCTTAATCGCAATGAGACTCTCCATCATGACCGCTTCCTCATTTACCCAGCCATCCGCCGAGGCGCTCTTGATCATGAGATATTCCCCACTCACCTGGTAAGCCGCTACCGGCAAGGTGGTGTGCTTCCGCACATCGCTGATGATGTCCAAATACCCTCCGGCTGGCTTCACCATCACCATATCTGCGCCCTCTTCCTCATCCAATATTAGTTCACGAAGCGCTTCGCGACGATTAGCCGGATCCATTTGGTAGGTTTTTTTATCCCCCGCTTTCGGTGCCGAGCCCAATGCCCCCCGAAAGGGACCATAATAAGCCGAGGCGTATTTCGCGGTGTAACTACAAATCGAAACCTTCTCGTATCCCGCTGCGTCAAGCGCCGCCCGTAAGGCCGCCACCCGACCATCCATCATGTCGCTCGGAGCGACAATATCCGCCCCCGCCTCGGCCTGACTCACGGCCTGCTGGCAAAGCACTTCCACTGTTTCGTCGTTCAAAATCTCGCCATTTTCCACGATTCCGTCGTGTCCATCGATATTGTAGGGATCAAGCGCCACATCAGTCATCACCACCAACTCAGGATAAGCAGCCTTCAAGGCCCGAATCGCCCGCTGCACCAAACCATCCTGATTGAAGGATTCCTCCCCCTTCTTTGTTTTCAATGGTTCATCAATCGCCGGAAAGAGCACGACGGCCGGAACTCCCGCAGCCAAAGCCTCGCCAGCCTCCCGCACCAAACCTTCCAGCGACCAACGCGTGCATCCCGGCATCGATTCGATTGCCTCATCAACTTCTACATCATGCAAAAAAAGCGGTAGGACAAAATCACCCGGGCTCAGCAATGTCTCACGGGTCAGCGCCCGCAATCCCGGGCCTTTTCGGTTACGTCGAGGTCGAATTGGTAAATCCACAAACAAACCCTAATTTCGAAATTCCAAAATCCGAATCCTAAATTACCGTTCCGTCCGTGGCTTATACTCCTTTCAGCGAACTCCTTCAGAAAGACCTCAAAACTCTGGAGGCGAATCTCCGTGGACTTCTGGACCCCCATCTTTCCAGAAAGGAACACCTTTCGCTACTCAATGTCGCTTGCGGCCGGGGCGACGAGACTGGTGTTTTGGCCAAACTTCTCTCAGAGAAGGCAAACTCCGCACACCTGCAAGGCCTTGATATCCGCGCCGCCGAGATCGACCAAGCCAACTCTCGTTGGAAAAAAGAACTGACATCAAAAGCAAGCGCTGACTTCATCACCCATCGCGGCGACCGTCTCTTCGATCTCGCCGAAATCGGGAATCCTGACATCGCTTTTCTTCGTCATCAAAACTTCTGGAACGATAAACCGGTGTGGACCAACATTTTCGACCAAACCCTCGAACGCCTTGATGATGACGGACTCTTCGTCATCACCTCCTATTTTGACAAAGAGCACGAACTCGCCACCGAAGCCCTCCAAAATCTTGGAGCCATCCAGGTCGGTTCCATCATCAATCCTAATTCGAGAGCCCTCTCCGACGCTCCCGGAAAATCGGTCGACAAACATCTCGCCGTCTTCCGCAAAAAAAACTAGTCTGCCACGATTCCAACCCCGTCCCTATGCTCTGCGTGCGAATAGGGCCTTCGGCCGGCTATCGCCTCGTCGGCGTATCCCACGATTTAAATCTCTCCAATCAACTGCAACCTCTCCCCACTCGGAAACAAGTTCGACTCAAAGTGATTCATCACGAAGGCGTAACTCATTCCAGTTTCGGCATTCGCGAAGCCATAGCTCCCCCCGGCTCCCGGATGACCAAAGCAGTCCTTCTCCGGGCCCAGCCCAAGCATCACGCCAAATCCAAAAGAGTTCTCGATCCGCTGAATCACGTCCAGTCCCTTGATCCGCGGCCTGATCAGTTCCTCTAAAATTTCCTGCCGTAAAACCCAGTCGTAAAACTTCGCCAAACCGAGGGCCGAGCCCACGCCTCCCATTGCTGGAAATCCCGCCTCCCAAGCCAACGGCTGATTCATCTCACTCACGCCCGCCAAATCAGAAGGCGACGAAAAGGCCAATCTTGTTAGCGAATTCTTCGTGAGCAGAGCCTCGTAAAAGGGCTTTGGCTCACCGGCTTTGGAAACCCGGGCAGGCACTAATTCCGCGACCCTATAATGTTGTTCCTCCGGCAAGCCAATCCAGAAATCAATCCCCTCGGGCTCACCGATTTCTTCGCGCCAAAACCTCCCCAAAGAACGCCCATCGACCCGTCGCACAATCTCGTCCGCCAAAAAACCAATCGTCCTCGGGTGATACCCGTGCGTCCCTATTTCCCAGAGCGGTTCCTGTTTCTCCAGGGATGCGATAACGGCTTCTCGATCCCAAATTGAAGCCTTCTCCCGTAATCCGGCATAGCCGCCCTGATGCGAAAACATTTCTTCAAAGGTCAGATGCCCCGCACCCAACTCAGGCCAAACCCGCTCCACGAAGCTCTCTCCATCCATACCCACCCGATGGAGAGCCATCAGAACACAAACCGCCATCGGCCCCTTCGTCGCCGACCAAACCGGAGCGATCGTTTCCGGCGTCCACTGCTTAGTCCGGTGCCGGTCCGCAAATCCTTCATGCCGCGACACCACTTCTCGGCCATCTTTCATAGCGACAAAAGACCATCCAATTTCATCTTTCATAAATCCAAATAACCCTGTGTTTTCACTTCGTCGACTTCGACCACTTCGCCTAAATGGGTGGAAAGCAAAAGACACTTCACCAAGGAAGGCTCCACCCCGAAAACCGCCGCCAAGGCTCCCTGGTAACTCATCATTTGCGCAGCGTAACGCTCCACCAGCTCCGCGCCCGATTTGACTCCGTCCGTCTTAAAGTCGATGACCTCAAGCTTGGTCGTTTCGTCTCCCTCCCGGTAAACATGCAGTCGATCCACCACTCCGCTCATCCACTTCCCCTGATGAATAAGTTCAAAACCCTGCTCGCGGTAAAGCTCCGCTCCACAATCCTCAAAGACCTTGTGAATCTCCGGCACCTTCAGTGAGTCCTCCACGATCTTCCCCGCTGCCGAGTATGGCAACGACGGTATTTCACCCGGCTCCAGCCACTCGATTTCCTCAAACAAGCTATGAACCTCGACGCCAATTCGACGTCCGCTCCCTCCGCCTGTCCCAAATTGTTTTTTCCCAGTCGACGGATTGGTTCGAGACCTCTGCGCCATTCCTTCCGGTAGTTTGGGCAAGACTTTCGGCTCGGGAACCTCCAGCGATTCAACGCCATCCGTCCACCTAGGATCCGACTCTGGAAAATCAATTCCAGTCGACTGACGGACCAAGTTTGCCGGAGTGGCGTGGCTCTCCCCGGCGGGCTTGTCCCTTCGCGCCGCCGGTTCACCAGGCAGGAAGACATACAGCCCGCGTTTTGCACGTGTCAGGGCCACGTAGAGCAAACAAAGCGTTTCGTATTTCTGAGATTCAGACCACCTCTCAAAAGCGGACTTCGTCTCCGGATGCTCCAAATAAGCCCACTTCCCGGGCACTTGCAGGAGCCAATCCTTACCACGAGCTACCTTGAAATCCTTGGCATTGGGAACCTGGTTTCGGTCCGGCAACTCAGGAAGCATTACGACATCAAACCCAAGCCCTTTCGACTTATGAATCGTCATCACCTCGATCGCCGCCACCCCGGGAGACTGATTCACCTGAAGATCCCGAATCCGAGCCGCGGCCGCCCTCGGACAAGCTTCTCCCGTTCCGTCAAACTCCGACAAGGTCGAAATCATATCCTCCGCTCTCCTCCGACCATACAAGCCAAGCCGCCCCCATTCCGGAGCAATGAGAGCACTTACAAAACGCGCATAACCGCTCCGCTGGACCGCCTGCAAAATACGATCCCATCGCGTGCCCCAGTGCTCGCCAAACTTCTCCAACTCCGTCATCACCGGAGACATCGCGAGCACCTCACGACTGTATGCGTTCGCCGGGTTTGCCAACCATTGAATCAAGTGCTTGATCACCACACCGACGGCGTGATCCGACCCCGGATTTCTTTGCCCGGCCTCAATGACGTCGAAACCTTCGGCGCGAAGCAAATCGGCATACTTCTTTACCTGGTCACCGGTCCTTACCAAAACCCCGCAAGTGAGCTTTTTTTCTCCGATTCCAATTCGTCTTAACTCGTCAACGAGAAGCTCGCCATCCTCATCCCTTGCGACCTCGATCACCTTCGCTTCCCCACTCAATTTTAAACCAGCCGATTCGTGATCCTTCCACTGCCACTGCTCCCGCACGGATTTTCCAAAAAGATTCTCGATCAAGTGCAGATTCCCGCAGACCGAATTCACCAAAGCGAGCACCGCGGGGCACGAGCGATAGGAAACATCCATCGGCTCGACCTCCAAACCATTGCTATAACGCCCGAGCACATCGTCAAAGAGACTGACGTCCCCACCACGCCACGCGTAGATCGCCTGCTTACGATCCCCCACCACAAAAAAACTCCCCTCCGGATCGGAGACCGCTTCATCGATCAAAGGTTCAAGCCCGCGCCATTCCGAGCGACTGGTATCCTGAAATTCGTCCAGCAACCAATGATCATAACGGCCATCAAGACGGTAATCGATCAGCTCCCGCCGCAACCTTCCCTCCTCGCTCTGACTCCACTCCCCAAGCAGGATCTTGACATCATCAAAGCTTAAGAGCCCGCGTTTCCGCAGCTGCTCCGCATGCTCGTGATCGACCTGCTCCATCAACTCACCAACCGCTTGTGTCTTGGCTACCGCACTC
This sequence comes from Verrucomicrobiota bacterium, assembly GCA_030835305.1. Classification (GTDB taxonomy): domain Bacteria; phylum Verrucomicrobiota; class Verrucomicrobiia; order Verrucomicrobiales; family Akkermansiaceae; genus SW10. Next base: position 5,239 of record JAURPJ010000037.1, read on the forward strand.
GCCAACTCACAGTCGATCGCCAATCGAAAAAGCGTCTGCCAATTCGCCCAACACTCGGGACTTATCGTCAGTATTTTTCGCCCTTCCTTAACCTCAACCGGTCCGCGTTCGCCCAGCACTTGCATCAGCCTGCTTCCCAAGGCGTTCAACTTGAGCGACTTCCCCACGACATGATTGGAGAAATTGTCCAGCATCACATTCCAGGCCTTCACCTGGTCATCGTCTTTCAAGGCCGCAATCAAACCATCCTTTTGCGCCGCCCAATCATCCACCTTCGGCAGATCGGAAAACACCCTTGCATTCCCAAAGGCCTCTTTCCGGCTTCCCGCTTTCCAGATCGCATGCCACGTTCCCACGAATTCCTCGAGCGATCGTTGCACTCCTTGCTGACCTTTCCCCAAAGTCGCCTTGCGGAAGGCATGATAAAATTTCTGCCTGTTACCAAATCCATCCCGTAGCACCCCTTGAAGAATCTCAGCCTGAGCCGTCTTCAATCTCTCGCCTTCCAACAAATCAAACGTTCCGCCAGTCAATCCGAGCTCGTACTGAAAACCCCTTACTATTTGTGAAAAGAATCCGTCTAAGGTGGTAAACTGAAGTTTCGGAAGCGAACGAATTACCTTTTCGAGAACATCCGGTAAATCAAATTCGGCTTTGATGTCATCACAGATCTCCTTCGCTTTTGCGGAATCCAAACTTCCCTCAGCCAATTTGGTTAGCACCGAGTCTGCAAACTCACCCGCCGCCTTCCTTGTGAAAGTAAGCGCCACCATTCGCCCGGGATCAACATCCTCACGTCCGATCTTTCCAATCACGCGATTCCCAAGTTGATAGGTCTTGCCAGAACCGGCCGAGGCTAAAATCAAAAGGTTCTTTGCCAGAATGTCTTTCATACCGCCCCTCCCTTCCAGTCAAAGGCGTCTTGGAGCTCCCGTCCATAAGTCAGATCCTCAAAGTCCTCGTATTGCACCTTCCCGGCCGGAGGCCAAAAAACCTCGCCTTGCACCTGCGTCACAATCCACTCGGCACACCTTCTTGCCGAGGCCTTGTCTTCATCGGTAAAATCATGCCACGGTGTAATCTTCACATTGGCCTCGTCGTGGCCGAGCGCGAAATACCCGATCTCATCCACCTCACCGAGAGCGGCGGCATAAAAAGGGACCTGCAAATTTGTCCAGACCGCTCCACTCGGCGCCATGACTTCCTCAGCCCGCAGATGTTTCGGCGGATCACCCCGAAATGTCTTTTGGTGCTCCTTGATGACATCTTTCGCCTCCTTGCTCGACTTGTAATCCAGCACCCGCATTCGTCCGTCATCATGTCTCTCGATCCGATCGATTTGCCCCGTTACCACCATGCCGGCAATTTCGAGGGTGAAGTCTTGCTCCACCTTCTCGATCCGCCATCCCTCGGCGCGAACCTCAGCCTGTCTTTTGGCAAACCACCCCAAACGCAACCTCATCGACTCCACTTGCAAAGAGACCGCCAACGGCTGCACTTCACCAAAGTGTTCTACAACCAAGTCATCCAGGGCTCTGTGTAGCCACCGCCTGATCTCTTCCGGATCCAGGGCATCCCGGGCCACCGTATCACGTCCCCATCTCTCCAGAACATCGTGAAGGACATTTCCAAAGTCGCGATGATTCCACTCCACGCGTTCCGGTTCCGGCTCGTTCATTCCCAAAACCCGCTGCAAGTAATAGCGAAACGGACAGGCCAGATACCTCGAAAACGCCGTCACCGACATTCTCTTCTTTGGCTCCACGATTCGGGGGCTCCACTTCCAATGATCTTCAACCTCCCAAGCCGCTCCCGAATCCGCAGGTTCAACATCCGCAAAAAGTTCCTTCACTTGCCTCGCCAGCTCCTCGCCCTTCGCCGTCAAAAGCAAACGCGAAGGCATCAAGACATCGCCACCAGCCGAGGACTTCCCCACGATCAAATCGACACGCCCGGACTCCCGCCTCATTTCTAAAAGCGAATACAGCAGGTAAGCATCACGAGCCGCCCGACTTGCCTCACAAGGAAGCCCAAGCACTTCCCGTGCACTTTCCGGAAGCCACGAATCTGTGCTCGGTCGACTCGGCACCCGGCCTTCGTTCATCCCGCAAATCACAAGATGCTCCGCCGGGTCGTGAAGGAGTTCCAACCATCCCTGCACATCCTGCACCCGACCATCGGGAGCCTCTTCCGGCACCGAACCGAGATCGTGCAAAAGCAATTCAATCCAGAACCCCGGCGAACGATTCACCTCCTTTGCGGCTTCGCTCGTCTCCTCAAGCCATTCCTCCAAACCCGCTTCACCCGCGTAATCAATCTTATTCAGCATCGACCGCATCCCGGCATGGAATCCCTGCTTCAAAAACCGCTTTCGCAACTGATCAAACCCCACCATCACCTCCACCGCGACATCCGCGGACTTAAGCTGATACTTCAGTCGGTTTTGCTCACTCTCACTCGTGGCATTCTCAAACCCTGTCGCAATCAAATGACGGGCCCGACGCACATCTTCCAAACCCCGAACAAGATGTGAGTCTAACAAACTGGAGAGCGCCTCGACCTGCTGTGAGCGAATCCCCCCCACCAAAAGCCTCCCCTGATCAAAAGCCAGCATATCGATGACTTCCTTGACTCCCGAATTTTGCAAATAGCGCCGCCAACAGCTGAGCCAACCACCCAGCGGGGAGGGCAAGAAGGCACCCGGGTCATGAATCACCCAGCCGGCTCTCCCAAACGATCTTACCAACTCGACGGCCACCTCCTCATCGGCCGTGCCCAGTCCCACCTCCTCGCTCGCGGAACCGCCATCAGCCACCTTGGCAACGGTCAGGTACGCCTGCTGACTCGGATCTCCGGCTAAAGTCACGGAACCATTTGCAGGCCATGGGATTTCCCGATCATTCCAGTCCAAGCCGGGCCGTCCCCATTCATCGACTCTCGAATCCGGAACCAGAGCCGTGACCGGAATTCCTTCACCCTCCAGAAACTTCGCCACGACCGGAGGAAGATCCATCACGCCGGCAATCACGATCTCCCGGACTCCACTTGGCATCTCCAACCCACCCCTGGCGAGCCGGGATGATTTGCTTTCATACCCCCACTCCTGCAAATTGTTCTCCACAAGCGTTTCCAGTCTTGCCAACTGTTCCCACCGTTCGCCTTCAAGAGCCACAATCCGCCTGGCGGCCTCTCCCAACATGAGTCCGTTTTCCTGAAGACTCTTCCGCAACTCCGTGAACGCTCTTGCCAGCCCCAGGGCCCAACCGGGCCCCTCGCCAGCCGGTGATTCGGGAAAGATGGCTGAGTAACTTTCCCAGTCATCAACTCCCTCGAGCGCTTCCGCCCAAGCGAGAACCTCAACCGCATCCGACGCGGCATCCCCGATTTGCATCAGAGTTCCGGTAGTCACCACCTTTGGCGAGAGGAATGCTCCACGCTCCGCCAAACCCTGCCTGAAGCGACGTCCGCTCTGAGCCGTCGGAACCAAAACAAGGACTCCGGGCAACTCTCCCTTTTTCCCTAAAAGCCAATCGATAACGGCCGCCCCATATGGCTTGGAAGAAGGGAAGGCGATAATCTGAGCAGGCATGGCGGGAGCATCCCCAATCGCGTCTCCCGATCCAACCTCAAACCTTCCAATTCACCGGAAATCTCCTCGCCTTTACGGCCACAGTTCTCCAACTTGCGTCCAGAAGTCATGTCAAACGTCCAATGGTTCTATTCCGATATCCAACAGCAACAGCAAGGGCCTCTCACCTTTGATCAAATCCAGCAAATGGCGGCCACCGGCCAAATCCAGCCCAACACCCTGATTTGGAACGAGAACCTGCCCAGTTGGACCGCCGCCAGCTCCGTCCCCGGTGTCTTCAACTCCGCCGGCCAAACAACCCCAAGTCCATACCCGGCGCCTGGAGTCGGTCAGGTTGCTCCCACTGGCATCCACTATCCAACTCCCCAAGTTAAGAAAACCTCCTTCGCTCTCTGGATTGGGACTTACCTTGCTTCCTGGATTCTCATCGGCATCGCAATGGCCGCAGTCATCGCTGCAGCTCCCGCCGCTCCAGACTATTCGGAAGAAAACAGGAAAATGAGCCAAGCCAAAACCGAACAGGAAATTCGCGAGGCCCAGGTAGCCATGAATCGTAAGACCGAAGAATACACGAAGGAGTTTTCGGGAGAATCTGTCGCGGGTATGGGAGCCGGTGCGCTTGGTCTTTTTCTTGGCTGGGCTCTTTCCGTTTTTGCAGCTGTCTATGCTTATATCATCCTCTATCGTGCCTGGTTGATCCTGCAACCGGGAGGAGCGCGCACCACCCCGGGAAAAGCGGTTGGATTTTGCTTCATCCCGTTTTTCAACATCTACTGGATTTTTAACGTTTATGTGGGATGGGTCACCGATTGGACCCGCATCAGAAGTTCCTACTCAAATCTTCAAAATGCTCCACAAGCTTCCAGCGGATTGTTCATCGCATCCGTGGTCTGTCTGATCACGGTGATCCTCATGCCGATCGGAATCATCCTCGTTATGGTCTTTAAGAAGCAAATGTGCGATACCATCAACTACTGCGCCGCAAATCCAAACGGAGGAATGACCGGCTCCTTCTAATCTCCCAGCATCACACGATCCAAAACCATGCCTACCCAAATCGGACTCATCTCCCTTGGCTGCGCCAAGAACCTCATCGATTCAGAGATCATGCTCGGTCACCTCCAAGACGAAGGCATGACTCTGGTGCCCGACCCCGAACTGGCCGATGCTCTGATCATCAACACCTGCTCCTTTATTGATGTCGCGAAAGATGAATCCGTCGGAACAATCATTGAAGCCGTCAATGCAAGACAGGACGATCCGGCCCGCGAGAAGCAGAAAATCATCGTCGCAGGCTGCCTTTCCCAACGCTTTCAAAAAGACCTTCCCGGCCTCCTTTCTGAAGTCGATGCCTTCATCGGTCTCGACCAAGTCACTGACGTCGCCTCAATCGTTCGCAAAACCCTGCAGCGGGATCTTGGGGAGGATGGCTCCCTCGACACGGTCACAGCCAAGTCACGCTATATTCCCGACTACACCACGCCACGCTTCAGGCTTACCCCGCAGCACATGGCATACATCAAAATCGCCGAAGGCTGTAACCACACCTGCGCCTTCTGCATCATTCCGAAAATCCGGGGTCAACATCGTTCACGAACCCAGGAATCCATCGTACGCGAAGCCAAAGGTCTCATCGCCCAAGGTGTGAAGGAAATCAATCTGATCTCCCAGGACACCACCTATTTCGGCATGGATAAATGGCAGGGGCTCGGCAATCGCCCCAAGCCAACGTCCGGCGTTGATTCAACCCGGGGAGAGTCCCTCGCATCCCTGCTGCGCGCTCTCAACGACCTCGACGGTGATTTCTGGGTCCGCCTTCTCTACACACACCCCGCCCACTGGTCCGACGAACTGATTCAGACCATCGCCGAATGCCCCAAGGTCGCTCGATACGTCGATATCCCGTTGCAACACATCTCCGATCACATGCTTGATAAGATGAACCGCAAGACCGATGGAAAATACATTCGTGACCTCCTGCAGAAGATGCGGGGCGGCATTCCCGATCTCTCCATCCGCACCACCTTCATCACGGGGTTTCCGGAAGAAACCGAGGAGGACCACAAAGAACTTCTCGAGTTCATCAAAACCTTCAAATTTGAGCGTTGCGGGATTTTCCAATATTCCAAGGAGGAAGGAACCCGTGCATACAAAATGACAGGCCACGTTCATCACGCGACCAAGAAGAAGCGCCACCGCGAACTCACCTCCGCCATCGACGAGGTGGCACAACAAGTCAACGAGGCCCAGCTTGGCAAAAAGAAGCGCGTGCTTGTTGAGGAAGAAGGTATCGCCCGTTCAATGTGGGACGCCCCCGACATCGACGGCCGAATCTTCGTCCCCATCGATTCCGAAGTCGGCGAATTTCTCGACGTCGAAATCAAAGACCACCGAGGCTACGACTTGGTCGCAAAGTGAACCAAGCATTCCGCTTTTGAGCGGGACCCAAGCCTTGCCAACCAGCAAGTCCGGTCCAGTCTCCTTAAGCATCCTTGTAGGATTTCACCACAAGCTCGCTGAGGAATTTATCCGGATCGTTCACCGCCGACTCGGTCAGAATAAACTCTGCCTGACCGGTGTTCTTCTGGATAAGCTTCAGCCCAAATTGATAATCCTTAAAGTGCTGGCGGGCGACCTGAAAGACACTCCGCGCCTGCTCGCCAGCCATTTTAACAAGTCTTGCGACCGCATCATCGCTGAGTTTAATAACCACACCATGCTTGTCCTTAAACTCTCGGATGAAGGCTTCAACCTCCTGTCGTGCCTTTTCCACGACCAGCTCCTGCCCAAGCTCCCGATAACCTTCCAGATGCTTCTCGCGGTTTTCGATCAAGTCATCATCCAGAACCAACTCTGTCACCGAAGTCCCTGGTAATTCATATTTAAAATCACGAAGAATCTTCTCTCCGACAGTCATCAATCCCCGAGCACCGGTCTTCTCGCCCTCGGCCATTTCAGCGATTTTCTTGATGCCTGAATCCTTCACTTTGAGATCGATGCCGTAAGCTTCGAACTCCCGTTCATATTGTCGCAATAAACTCCCTTCCGAGTATTTCAGGATCGCTACTAAATCGGAAGCCTCAAGATGTTCGCAGACCACCCTAACCGGAATTCGGCCGATGAACTCGGCCTCAAATCCAAAGTCTATGTAATCCTGGGTCGTGACTTTCTTGAAAAGCTCTCCATCCATTGCCGGCTCGGCCTGTTCCGCTGAAAAGCCAATCTGAGCAGCCTGGCTTCGCTTCCGGACAATTTTTTCAAGCCCGGAAAAAGCACCGCTTACGATGAATAGAATGTGCTTTGTGTTCACCATATCTTTCCCCTTTTTGCCATTCTGCATGTCCATCATTGCCATCATCTGGCCCCGCATATCCTGGGGATTTCGCAAAGGCACCTCGGTCTCTTCCATCAGCTTTAACAAGGTCGTCTGCACACCGCGACCACTGACATCACGCCCAATCATGCCGGCGCCACCGCTTGAGGCCAACTTGTCGACTTCATCAATATAAATAATGCCATACTCAGCGAGCGAAACATCGCCATTGGCTTTAGAAACCAGTTCGCGAACTAGATCATCGACGTCGCCCCCGACATAACCAGTCTCGGAAAACTTGGTCGCATCCGCCTTTACGAAGGGAACTCCGATCAAGTCGGCGATGTGCTTAACAAGGTAGGTTTTTCCCACTCCAGTCGGCCCCACCACCATAACATTTTGCTTCTGCAATTCGATCTTCTCTTCCTCGTCGTCCTGCGCTTTGAGTGTTTTAACATGGTTGTAGTGATCGCACACCGCGATCGCGAGGGCCTTCTTCGCCTCGTCCTGACGGATCACAAAGCGATCGAGGTGAGCCTTGATGTCACGTGGAAGGAGGTCGAATTTAAAAATTTCATCAACCCCCGGCTCCACAAAATCCTCACCCTCGTCCTCCGACTCCTCAGTGAAAGTCGGAGACTCGCCACCAGAAAATCTGAAAGCACCTTTCCCAAATTGTCCGAACATCCCCTCGAGAGTCTTCTTAATCTCTTCGGGATCCGGATACTTTGGTCCTTTGGGTCCGCCCTTGTCGTCATCGTTCATGGTTGCAATATCGGCGGCGCTGGTATGTGGGCAAGAGTGAATTTTTCTTTAGCGAAACTCAACCTCACCAACAAAAACGATTTCCACCTCCCCTTCAGCTGGAGCGTAATCTTGCTACTCTTCTGATTGAGCTACCACCAGTTCGTAAATATCTCAGCCTGAACAGTGACAACAGCCGCGATAATCTGCCCGTTGGCCCCTTTTCCGTTGAAATCAAAGCCTGTATTTCAACGGAAATACTCAACTCAATTACATGCGTCGTATTATAACAGTTTTGACCCATTTTCAATTTCCATTCATTTTCGGAGAGCTGTTTCAGGGTTAAACTTGAATCACCACCTTCAGAAAAGACAGATTTCTCTGAAGCTTGTGTCGCTAGAATCGAGAACGAAAAGCGAGAGAGCTTGTCCTTAAAACCAAGTGAAAGACGATACCTGAGGCCTTGGTCCGATTTTCGAAACACTTCCTGATATCCAAACCGGACCCGCTTTGTCCAGAGCTCAGGGATCGGGTGAACCCACGTTCGGAAGTTTCCCCCTTCGTCCACTCGACCAATCCCGGGGTAATTCCCTGTCTCACAATGTCCTCAAAGATAATACGCGCCCTTTGTTTTTCGACGACCACTCCTTCGCGCATCTCACCCTCAATTTCCAGAGCGTAGCTCGAGACCGTCTGATCCACTTGAAGCGGGAAAACCAATTCACCTTCCAAGACACGATCGGAATCATTTCTAAACCACATCGTCATTGTAATTTCGGCCACATTACCGATCACCTCGACTTCGACGTTCACGCGGTTAAGCCAGAGAGGCTTTCATGACTCCCCATCTCTCTTGACCAGCAAAGCTGGAATCTGCTGGGCGGAGAGAAAACCAGCGAAACATAAAAAGAGGGGCAAAAGTAGCCTCACCCCTCTTATGTGTTATTTTCACAGCAGTTAATCAAGATCAAGGAACTACTCCTTCATCGAGACCAAATAGGCGATTAGATGATTGAACTCGTCAACCGTCAGTGTCAATGCGAGCCCGGCAGGCATCATCGTCTGCGCCTGATGATCACGCTTCGCGATCTCAGCCTCTTTGATTTGGGTCACGACGCCGGCAATGTTACGCAAATCGACCACACCATCTTCCTCGCGGGTGACAAAACCCATGTGAACCGACTTATCCTTCATCGTAATAAGTTCGGTCTGGAATCCCTGTGCAACCACGGCATTGGGATCCAAGATGGATTGGATCAGATAATCCTTGGTGAACTTGCTCCCTGCAGAACCCAGGTAAGGCCCCTTCTGGAGTGCTTTTTGATCAACCGCGTGACACGCAATGCATCCCTGGCGGGTGTAGATTTTTTCTCCAATGGCAGCATCTCCATTTGAAGCCATGGCCAACTTGGTGATAGCGGCCGGCTCAAGATCGGACAGCTTTTTACCAGCGCTCGCTTTGGCGGTCGCGATGAGCTTTTTCGCCCGCTCCGCCGCTTCAATGAGAGTATCGTTGTCACTGTCGATGGCGTTCTCGATCTGCTTGTCAAAACCAGGCAGGAGGAGATCCGCGAGGGCCAGGAACAAGCCTTCCTCACGCGGGTTCTTCTCAATCATTTTGAGAATTGGCGTTTTTTGATTCTCTTTAATGAGGGGGCTTTGCGTGAATGTCAGGAGCGTTCTCCAGGCCACCTGGCTTTCCGACTTGCTTCCCTTCGCTGCAATCTGGCGAAGGGTCTTGGTGGAAAGGATGAGCGCAGGCTGGTTCACAAAATCATTCAACTCGCGCTCCACATCTGCGGGCTTCACTCCCTGATCGAGCCAGGCTCCAAGTATCTCAACTTGATTCTTCACTGTGACTCCTTCCAAGCGTCTCAGAGCCCGGTAGGCATCTACCCTTTCGCCCCAGGGACGCTTCTTGTCTTTGGCTGCACCGGTCAGAATTTTAATTTGTGATTGATCGAGAGTCGGAGTCGCCAGCGCGATTGCAAAGGGATCTTGGTCACCCAGTTTCAATTCGGAAACAGGCACGCGATTCACCCCGAGAATCCCAAGCATTTTGGACTGTTCGGTCTTGGCGAGTTGCCCGAAGACACCTTCCAGAGCGGCCTTGATATTGGCGGTTTCCTCCCAGATCTCAGGAGCGAAATAAGGTCCCCGATCATCGGGGCGGGTTCCCCACCAAGCCTTGAGATCCCACTTTGATTCGCGATGAAAGAGACGTGCCAAAATTTCGATCAAGCCCAGTCGCTCACTCCCTTTGGACTGCTGTAACTTGGCGGAAACACCGGAGATGACTTCAGGTTGGTGAAGTCGCATAAGGGCGAGCCGGGCCGTCCAATCGTTGGTGTGTGCGAGGAGACTTTCAACATCGCCAATGGCCACGAGCGCGCCAATAGCGGTGTTTTGAATCCGGGGGTCGTTGGCCTCGGCGACAGCTTTAAGAATCTGCGCGGTGGCATTTTTTCCAGGATTGTCAGTCCGCATCATCGCGACCAGAGCCTGCAGACACGTCCGCTCGTCATCAGACTTCAGAGCTCCCTGAAGAAGGCTCAGGCTGTTGCCCGAAAGCTCTCCAGCCAAGTCACCGGCAGCCCGAACAAGATACTGTTGCACCTTCTTCAGCTCGTTCCAGTCTCCCGCAAAGGTCTGAAGGAAACGATCCGCGGTGATTCCCTTCATCTGGGACAGTGTAAAAATGGCAGCGATACGCGATTCGATGGCCAGGTTCGAATCCTTGATCAAATCGACGAGAGGCTTGGCCGCACCGGTATCCCCTTTAGCAAGAAGCTCGCGCTGAACCTCCAGTCTCCGCACAGCCGAAGCGCTCTTAAGTTGACCGACCAGTTCTGCAGTCAACATCTTGGCGAGGTTTGGGAAAGGCTCGGACTTGAGACCCTTTCTGGTCATTTTCTGAACCATCCCAACTTTCTTTCCTTTTCCGGCAAACTTGAATCGACCATCACGCCAGTCGCAAACGTAGAGATTACCGGATCCATCAACATCGATATCAATGGCGCGCGTCAGATTCATGTAAACACTTTCCTTGAGAGAGTAGCTCGCTCCTTTTTCAGAAATCTCGTCGTTGTAAATCTTTCCAGTCGTCCAATCGCAGGTCAGCAGAAGCTCATCATGGCCGGGCTCGGCCAGATAGAGCGCACCCGTTCCACTTCCGCCGCCGAGATCGAGTATCGGTTTCACGGTCTCACCGGTGAAATTCTTATAAAGGCGAGGGTATCCATGCTCGGAACCATTAGTGAGATGGTGCACGCGGATATTCCACCCTTTGCCATCGTTGGTGTTGTCGCGGGTGAAGAGATCTAGCTTCGGACTGATCGCTATGTCGCAGATATTGCGGGTATGGTAGGAGTAAACTTCAAGGTCGGTGCCATCAGGTCTCACCCGGGCCACACCACCACCATGCAAGGTCACCACTTTGCCATCGGTGCCCTTGGTTGCTTCCATCCCAAAATCGCCCACCGCAATGTAAAGCCATCCGTCGATTCCCATGCGACAACCATTGGTGGTGTGATCGGAGCCGCGGGGATGCCTCAAACCGAAGCCAATATTCTCCAACAAAACCTTTTGCGCGTCCGCCACTCCGTCGCCGGTGGTATCTCGGAAGGAGCTCAAAAACGGAGGGTGGATCAAATAAAGGGTGTCCTTCACAAAATGTCCGCCACGGGGGCTGTCAACATTGGGGACAAAATCAACGAACTTGTCAGCCTTGCCGTCACCATTTGTATCGCTGCAGGATACGATCTTTCCCATGTTCTTCTCTTTCCCCAGAGATCCGTTTTTATCGACCGAAACGTAAACCGTTCCATCAGCCGCCGCCGTTAATGCGGTTGGGTAGTCGACATCGAAGGGCTCGGCCCAATTTGAAAGTTCGTAGCCATCAGGCAAAGCCATGGCCGGAGCAGCGAGCAGGAAGAAAGCGAGAGATCTTTTCATGAGACTGTGTGCGCAACTCTGCGCTAGCTGGATTGTTCCTTCCATTCGCCCGTTGATCAAATCATTCTTTGCCCATGCGCAAAGCCTTCCTCCTCGGTGCCGGACTGGGAACACGACTCCAACCGATGACCGGAACTCTTCCCAAGCCTCTCATTCCCTTCGCCAACCGTCCCCTCATCACTCACGTTCTCGATCACTGTCTTGAGGCCGGGATCACCGACTTTGCTATCAACACCCACCATCTTCACGAGACCTGGAACGAAATCTTTCCGGATGGGAAATACCGGGGTGGCAGCCTTACCTTTTTTCACGAAGCAGAACTCCTCGAAACCGGCGGCGGCATTAAAAACATTGCAAGTTGGATCAAAGGAGATCCTGTCTTGATTTACAATGGAGACATCATCACCGACCTCCCCATCGACCGGCTCATGACCGCACACATGGCTTCCAACAATACCGCAACATTGGCCGTGCAGGATCACGGACCCGACCTGCGCCTCACGGTCGACGGCCGCCGCGTCACCGACGTCCGCGGCTTGATCCATCAGCAGAAAGGAACCCATCAGTTCGCGGGAATTTACGTCATCGACCCCGAAATCCTCGACCTCATCCCACCGAACGAGAAAGTCTCCATCATTCCCGCCTTCGTCGGGCTCATCAAACGGGGCGAACTTGGGGCCTACCACGTTAAGGGCGCTCCAAAATGGCTCGATTTGGGAACACGGGAGTCTTATCTTGAGGCGAGCTTGGCGATGACCCCCGAAGTATCCCCAAACGCCCGAATTTCTCCGAATGCCCATGTCGAAAACTCATGGATTGCTGAAAACGCTGTCGTCGAGTCCGGTGCTGCGGTCAAGAACTGCATTCTTTGGCCCGGAACTCATGTTTTGCAGGATGCGCAATTGACAAATTGCATCGTTCACAGCAATTCCCCAGCGTCGGGCGTGCACGACAACGCCGACCTCTAGAAATCCGCCCCGCCTACGAAAGATGCCTGCCGATACTCTGCTCACCGCCGTCCGCGCCCACCTGGATCTCGCGCCCACCCACCGCGTCCTCATGGAGCCGATCCAAAAGGGTGCTTCCGGTCGAACCATCATCAGAATCAGACCCGACGATCACCCCAGCTTCATCGGCATCCACTACACCCTCGAACGCTCCGACAACGCCAACTTCCTGCCGGTTGCAGAATTCCTGAAGGAAGCCGGACTCAACATCCCCGAGGTCCTTTACGACAACACCCGACGTCAGGTCGCCCTCATTGAAGATCTGGGCGATCAGGATCTCCTCAGCCTCAAGGACGCCCCCTTCGAAGAACGCGAACCCTACTACCGCTCCGCCTTCGAACAACTCGACAAGCTCCTCTACACCCGACCGCCCAAGGACTTCGAACTCCAGCCCGCCTTTGACGAGCCACTCTATCGCTGGGAGCAGGAATACTTTTTCGAGCACTTCGTCGAAACACACCTCGGCAAGGATGCCTCCGAACTGGAGCAAGACCCCATCCTCCTTGGCCTGGCCAAACGTCTCGGGGCCACGGCACCTCATATGGTGCATCGCGATTTCCAGTCGCAAAACCTCATGCTCCACAACGACACCGCCTTCCTGATCGATTTTCAGGGCTTGCGTATGGGTCGACAGGAATACGATCTCGCCTCCCTGGTTTACGACCCCTACATGAACCACTCGGCCGACGATCGTCGAAAGCTTCTCGATCTTTGGGAAGAGGTTTGCGAGGAAGAGCCCATCGAACCCATCCTCAACGATTGCGCGGCCCAGCGACTCATGCAGGCTCTCGGCGCCTTCGCCAATCTCGGACACAATCAGGACAACGAATGGTATCTCGAGCAAATCCCTGCCGCAGTCGCTTTTCTCAAAGAAGTCATCGATGACACCCCCCTGGAAGACTCCCTCGGGCCTGTCCTCGACTAGCCCCCGCAATCCTGTTAGAAGCCCGCCGTAGCCATGACACCCCTGCGGCCTTTTCGTTCAGTCATCCTCCCAGTTTCCATGGGAGTAGGCCTGCTTCTCGGGCTACCGCATCTCGCTCCAATGGTCCGCTTCGAGCACTTCTCCTTTCTCTTTCCGGAGCGCTTCCAAAGCGACCATTATTTTGCGGACCGTGGCGACCTCAACGAGCTTAAAATCACCACCCTCGATTTTTCAGCTGATCCGAACGCAAGACTAAATCTCGAAAGCTACCTCTTGGACGAGGAAGCTCTCGACATCATGGGACCCGAAGGTGGCAAACCCATCGAATGGGCGCAGTTTCTCGCCCAGACCCGTCTCGATGACGACCGCCTTACCGTGATCACCTCATCCCTGTCATGGGACGATGCCACCGAAATCGCCATTCTCGCCTTGCAGGAACAGGTTGATTCCACTCCATCCTTAGTCATTGGAATTCAAAGCGAATTCATCAACTCGGAAGCACCACTTCCGAATTACCTAAAAGACTCTGTCCTTCCACTCAAAATTCCCAAGAGTTTCGATCTCCCCGAGATTGACCATATCCAGCGCCCACCTTCGATTAATTGCAGCTCCTTTGGAATCTCCGAAATCAGAGGGCTGAAATTAGAACCCGCCAGAGAGCTAAAACTCATCCCGATGCTCGCCCGCTGGGGTGACCAGACGCTACCAACCCTGCCTCTTGCCAGTCTTCTCAAATCCTATCGCCTTTCCCCAACCGACCTCATTCTCGAAAAAGAAGGCTACCTCCGCCTTGGCCGGGAAGGGACCATTCTCAAACTGGACCACAAGGGGCGGACCACACTTCCGATGACCGAGAGTCAGCCTCTATCGGCTTCAAAACTTCAAATCTACCCAAAACAAGCCGAAATCTACAAAATCATCTCACCTCAAGATGCCCCAAAAGCCACCCGCAGCCTGAAATCGCAAATCCAGCAAGCCCTCTCCCAAAAACCCAGGCAAAAAATCACCTATCAACGGTGGCCGCTCCCGTTCGAAATCGGCCTGCTCCTGACTTCCGTCCTCCTTCTCCATCTCCGTAAATTTTGGGTCGCCCCCCTCATCCTCGTTGCCTCAATCGGAGGATCCGTCCTCGCGGATCAATGGGTCCTTTTGTCTCCCCTCGCTCTCGTCATCATCGCCTTTCAGTGCTTTTCACGCAGCCGCTCGGGAAAACAGAAAAGCTGAAGATCTTCCTTTCCCCTTCCCCCGCAAGCGCGAAAACGCTAGTTCTCTGCCATGCGCGATGATGTGAAGCAATTGCTCGCCCTCCAGAACACGGATCAAAAAATCCAGGCACTGGAAGCGGAACTTGTTCGAATCCCCCAACTGCAGGAAGCCGCCAAGGATCGCCTCTCCAATGACACCCAGTCCCTTGCCACCGCGAAGTCCAATTATCAGGCCAACGAGATCGAGATCAAAAGTGTCGAACTTGATATCGGCACCCGTAAAAATACCATTGAACGGCTCAAGAATCAACAGTTCGAGACTAAGAAAAACGACGAATACACCAAGCTTGGCGAGGAGGTCGTTCGCTACGAACGCGAGGTTGATGAACTCGAAACACGCGAACTTAAGCTGATGGAAATCGCCGATGACCTTCTCTCAAAAATCGCCGGGGCCGAGGCGAATCTAAGTAAGACCCAGGGTTTCGTGGATGATGAAATCGCCGAACTTCAGGCTCGTCTCGACGACCGCAAGGCTGAACTGGCCGAAACCAAAACCACCCGTGAAGGATTGGTCGCCCAAGTCGATGACGAAGATCTTGTCGACACCTACCACCGGCTTTACAACAAGCGCGAAAGCCAAGCTATCGTTCGCGTGACCAGCGAGCGCAGTTGTACCTCCTGCCACGTTCAAGTCACACCTGCAACCTACGCTCTCGCCCAATCGGGAGCCGCCATCGCCTACTGCGACAACTGCAGCGCGATTTTGTTTCCGTGAAGACATTCTTTGTTCTCATCATCTTGGCAGTCTAAAGCTGCTCTCCCATTTCAGAACAAGAAAAGGCGACATTACTTGGCTGAATACGCCCTCACTGCCGAGAACACCCCAGGAGCCCGAACTACGCTGGCTCAATTTCCTAAAACTGGGAAGACCACATCACTCATTAAGGTAATCGATGAGCTGGAAGCTCATACATCAAACTGCCTTCAGGTTGATTATTAGAGAGGCAGCCCGCTTCAAATACTGATCGAGGAAAAGCTCGCCCCGTTTCGAAAGCACTAGCGATCCGCAGGTTTCAATATTTAGGGACTGACTGTCTCCAGACTACCCGCCTAACTCTCGGTGCCCTGTTGAACGTCACTCCTTATCAAAGATCCCAAGGGCAAGCCTCATCATCATCCAGAGAAGGCTCGTAACCAAACCGGTCACCGCAAACCAATCGCCAAACTGGGCATAGAGCGTAACACCACCTTCCGAAGGAACATAGACCGAAGCCAGCAAATACCCGCGATGAAAATAGCTTCCATTTTCATCTACCAAGTGTCGCATTTCCTTCGTATAAGGATCCACAAGGGAACCCGCTACCGTCACCACGCCGGTTACCCCTCGATTGGCACATCGAATTGTCGGACGACGCAACTCGATGCTCCGGAAGAGGGCGTTCCTGAAATGCTGCACCGATCCCTCGCTCTCTTGAAACCACCCGTCGTTCGTGACATTCACTAAAACCTGCGGACCGCTCCTCACAAATTTTCGTGTCAATCGTGGAACAGTGTCTTCGAAGCAAACCGAAGGGATGACCCCGACCGATTGTCCGCCAATCTCTACCTCAAGAGGCTCGAAATTCGTGCCCCGACTCAGCCCCTTACCGAATTTCACACCTGTCGTCTGAAAATAGAGATCGTGCAAAAACGGCAGATCGGGAATGAACTCTCCCAGAATCACCAGATGATTCTTCTGATAACTATCTCTTCGCCCCATCCTCCCGTCAATGATCAGCGAATTGTAAACATCCACATCAGGGTCAGCCACCGTTTCGCCATGAACCTCGTTCATGCCTAGGACAAAAGTGAAATTTCCCAGACTGTGGATATAGTCAAAAACACTCTCAACATTTGGACCACCCGCCAGTGAACCATCTTTTTGCGCATAAAGATAAGCGGGCAGACAGGCTTCCGGCCAGATAACGAGATCAGGCATTTTGATCCCGACGATCTCATCTTCGGAATCCGTCTTTTGAGCGGCCTCCGTAGCCTCGCGAAAAACCTCTTCAATTCCCGCCTCGGTCAATTCTTCAAAGCCAGCAATGATTTCAGACGGCTCCCAAAGAACCTTGTCCGCAAACTGTGGAATATCCTGCTGAACCATTAAAACCCGCCCCTCAATCTTCGGAGTATTGGTCACCGAAGAAAGTCGGATCGTCCCCGAGGTAAATGACAGCATGATCACCAGCAACGCGGTCGCAAAATCCCAGTGAAGCATCTTCACTTCGTTCGCCTGGAACTGTTGGTAGAAACGCCGCACGGTTTGTACCGCCACCGCACTTAAAAAGACCGGTAAGAACGACAGCCCGATCACCCCGACATACTCGGCATTTTGCGCCAAAATAAGATTTTTGGCAAAAGTGACCCCGAGACCATTCCAGCCAAACCCCGTCATGAGCCAACCACGCACCCACTCCAATCCACACCAAAAGCCACCCAGCAACGCTGCATAACCAAGGCTTCGTAGACTTTGCCTGACTCGATCGCGGATCGTCTTGGCGCTTTCATATTTCGCGAGCCACGGATTGGCCGGACCTGCCGCGAAGGCTCCAAAAAAACCGAAGTAGAGCGAAAGGTAGGCCGACAAAGCCACCGCCCCCGGCCAGGTCACGGTACCCAGCCATTTGAGATTAATGACCCAGAATCCCATGCCGGCCAGCCAGGCGAGGCCGAAGCCCTTGAGAAGACGTCGCTTGCTCGAAACCTTCCAAAGCAACGGGAAAAGCAGCCACATCCAGCCCCAGACGAGCCACGCCTGATCAAATGGCGTAAAGCTCATCGCAAGGGCAACTCCGCTCAGCACTGCGGCCGGGATTTTCAAAAAGCGTGCCATTACCCCATGCGCTCGTAGGCGCCTTTTTCGAGAGCCACCCAGAGATCATCCAGTGACTTCTGAACTGCGTCCCGATCCTCACCTTTCCCAAAGAGGTAGTATTTGATCTTGGGCTCGGTTC
Source organism: Verrucomicrobiota bacterium (assembly GCA_030835305.1). Classification (GTDB taxonomy): domain Bacteria; phylum Verrucomicrobiota; class Verrucomicrobiia; order Verrucomicrobiales; family Akkermansiaceae; genus SW10. The sequence continues at coordinate 22,972 of JAURPJ010000037.1, forward strand.
CGGACGGACGAACCGCAAAGCGACGCCCATCCGCTAAATCCACAAAGAGCATGGCAGCCTCCGGGATTTCATCGCCCTCTTGGTCGTAAAATCCACCTTTGGCATAATCTCGCACGGCGATCGCGGCCGAGCCATCGACTTCCGAAGGTGGATTCGAACTATAGGATTCGACCAAGGCGGCAATTTTCCGTGCACCCTCGCCACCCTCCATCACTAGTGATTTCCCCTGCTCGAGGTGAACACCATATTCCGCCCAAACCTGGTCACGAAGACCGGCTATGGTTAACCCCTCGCTCATCGCGTAAGCCGCCAATTCCGCAAACATCACCGCTGAGGCATTTCCGTCCTTATCGCGGACAAAGTCACTTCCGAGATACCCGTAACTTTCTTCTCCACCGAAGACGAAAAACTTGGAAAACTCCAATCGAAGCTTGCGGCTCTCTTCCTCGGTGAGGCTTCGGTAATCGCCCTTTTTATCGGCTGGGATCGCGGCCTCATACTTCTTGAGCTTCTCTCCGATATACTTAAACCCGGTCAAAGTGTCGATCACGCTAATGCCGTATTTATCAGCGACAGAACTCTGCAATTCAGTCGTAACCAGCGTTTTAATCAAAACCGCCCGGCTCCGATTACTCTCCGTGAGCCAGCCCAGCTCGAACATCGTCTTGATACGATACCATCCAAGCAAGGAGCCGATCTGATTCCCTGTTAACAACTCCATTTTACCTTCGCCGTTCCGCACCGCAACGCCCATTCGGTCACAATCGGGATCAGTCGCGATGACGGCGTCCGCGCCCACTTCTTCGGCGAGAGCAATTCCCTTCGCAAGCGCCGGAGCATTCTCGGGATTTGGAGAATCGACGGTGGGGAATCGCCCGTCTCCCCCATCTTGTTCGGGCACGGTGACGACCTCGAAACCGAGCTCTCGAAGCATCGGGACGATAATAATACCACCTGTTCCATGGAGGTTGGTGTAGACAACTTTTGTTTTACTACCTTCAAGCAAGTCCGGGCGCAGGAGAACGGTTTTCAACTTATCCATGTATGTCCGGTCCATCTCCGCTCCCAAAATGGTCAATTCACCCTGCTCCTCCTTGGGAAGGGCCTCATAATTTTCACTTTTCAGCCTATTAACCTCACTGATGACCCTGGTCGCATGGGGCTCAACCAACTGCCCTCCATCATCAATGTAGGCTTTAAAACCGTTGTCGTGCGACGGGTTGTGGCTCGCAGTGAGACAGACTCCTGAATCCGCGCGCAGGTGACGAATCGCGAAGGAAATTTCGGGCGTGGCCCGCTCCGCCTCGAAAAGATAGGCATCACATCCCAAATCTGTGGCCACCATCGCGCAGATCTCGGCAAAATCGCGTGAAAAATGCCGGGTATCATGACCGATCACGAGGGAGGGGCGACCTTCACCGGAGAAGCTCTTTTTCACATAGGTCACCAAGCCGATCATCGCACGCTTGAGGTTGAATACATTCATTGTCGCTGTTCCAACACAAGGATGCTCAGGCCGGTCCAGCGGCCCACCCACTCCCTGTTCAGCTTTCGTAACAATCTTGCCAACTGTCCGTCCCCTAAGACCACCGGTCCCGAAAGCCATGGTTTTGAAAAAACGATCGTCAATTTCCTGCCACTCTCCAGCTTCGAGCAATTCCGTAATGGCCGCGGCACCCACCGGGGAATTGCTGCCCTGAAGGTAAAGATCTACATTGCCTCCAGTCTCCGCAGAGACATCGCCCCGCTGCACAGCATCATCGAGAAGGGATTTCCATTCGCTCATTTCGCTTGTAATGGTAGAACGGCGGCGCGCAATGTCCAACCCTCGCCTTCATGAAATCATCTCACGCGCCCTCAAAAAGCGTGAAAACCTCCAGGACGGCCGAACCGATCTAATTCGCTTGATTGACGGGGAGGGCGATGACCTCCGGGACATTATTCTCGAAAGCTATGGCGATGGCTGGCTCATTTCCACCTCTGGGCCCGGACTGAACCCGGAATTGCGCAACGAGATCGCCAATTACGGCAAACCACTCTACTGGAAACGACTGGATCAGCATCAAAAGGAATCGCCGGTTCACCTGAGTGGAGAAAAGCTCCCCGAATTCTTCATCGGTTTGGAGAACGGACTCAAATGCCGGCTCTCCTTCGAGTCCGGCTATTCCCAAGGGATCTTCATTGATCAACGGGACAACCGAGACGCCTTGAGGAAAATGGTCAAACCCGACCAGACCGTCCTGAACACCTTTGCTTACACCGGTTTTTTTTCCATCGCTGCCGCAGCTGCCGGCGCTATCACCTCCACGCTTGACCTTTCCCAGGTCTATCTCGACTGGGCCCGCGAGAACTTCCGCCTCAATGGCATGACCCCCGAAGATCACTACTTCTGCAAAGGTGAGACATTTCACTGGCTCCGTCGTTTCGCAAAGCAAAGCCGTACTTTTGATTACATAATCCTGGATCCCCCGACCTTCTCACGTGATGACAAGGGCAAGGTCTTCCGTGTCGAAAAAGACTACGGTCGCCTCTTCGACCTCGCCGCCGCCTGCCTTGCTCCCGGTGGCAAAATCCTGGCCTGTACCAATTTCCGAGGTATGAGCACCCGTGAATTCATAAGGCAACTCAAAGGAGCCCGCCTTAAGCCAGTAGATATGCCAGAGGACTTCACCGACACTCCCTATCTCAAATCGATCTGGGCCAGCTTTGATTTATCGCCCCTCGCTCCGCGGGAAAATCCATAGAAATGAAAAACAGGTTACTCTTTCCCGTCCTATTGGTGGCCGGCCTTCTTGTTTTCGCATCACCATTCTCATTTGCAGAACGCCCACCAAACATTGTCCTCTTCCTTGTAGACGACATGGGCTGGCAGGACACCTCGGTCCCCTTCGCAGAAGCACCGACGAATTTTAACAAGCGTTACCGCACGCCAAACATGGCGAAACTTGCCGCGCGCGGGATGAAGTTCACCCAGGCCTACGCCTGCTCGGTGTGCTCGCCAACGCGCGTCTCATTGATGACCGGACTAAACGCAGCTAGGCACCGGGTTACCAATTGGACCCTGAAGAAGAACGCATCGAACGACCGAAAACACCCTCGGTTGGCCTTCCCGGGTTGGAATGTCAATGGGCTGAGTCCGGTTGCCGGGATTCCGCGCACCGTGCACGCGCAGACGCTGCCATTCTTTTTACAAAAAGCAGGCTACCGAACGATTCATGTCGGAAAGGCTCACTTTGGAGCGATCGACAAACCGGGCGCAGACCCAAGAGAGCTTGGCTTCGAGGTGAACATCGGGGGGCACGCGGCCGGCGGACCTGGGAGCTACCTGGGAAAGCAGAATTTTTCCGCCGCCTTCCGCAAGGCCTCGAGAGTATGGGATGTTCCGGGCCTCGAAAAATATCATGGGGAAGATATTTTCCTTACCGAGGCACTCACCCTCGAAGCGAATCTCGCCGTCGATGCTGCCGTGGCAGCCGATCAACCATTTTTCCTCTACATGGCACACTATGCGGTTCATGTCCCCTTCGCGAATGACAAGCGGTTCATCGACCGCTACCTGAAAGCAGGACTCAACAAGACTGAAGTAATGTATGCCGCGACCGTTGAAGGCATGGATCAGAGTCTGGGCGACATCCTGGCGAACTTGAAACGTCACGGGCTCACTGACAACACGGTTTTCTTGTTCATAAGCGACAACGGGGGGCTCAGTGCTCACGGGCGTGGGGGCACTGCGAACACACACAATAAGCCGCTCTCAAGCGGTAAGGGTTCGGCTCACGAAGGCGGCGTGCGGGTTCCCATGATTGCGGTTTGGCCTGGCGTGACCAAGAGCCGCAGCGTTTATCATTTCCCCGTCATCATCGAGGACTTTTTCCCGACGATTCTGGATATCGCCGGGGTAGGACCGGTGGAACAGATTGGCGGAAAAATCGACGGAAAGAACTTGGCCCCGCTTTTGAGAGGTCATACGCAATTGGATCCTGATCGTTCGTTTTTTTGGCATTATCCCAACAACTGGGGACCGGGCGGGCCGGGCATTGGTGCCACGAGCACCATCCGAAAGGGTGGGTGGAAGTTAATTTACCACCATGACCCCGGGCGGAAAGTCCGCTACGAGCTCTTCAATTTAGTTAATGATCTTGGCGAGACCAAAAACCTAGCACTGGAGAACCCCGGGATCCGTTCAAAGCTGGCCCGCGAACTCGCCAATTATTTACGTGAGGTCGCAGCAACAATGCCCATTATCAAAACAAGCGGCCAATCGATCCCGCTACCAGAGTAAGGAACTGGCAAAACAAAAAAACGTCTAACAACGGCAAACTAGCTTCCGATCTGGGTGCTTCCCTGAAGAGTCGCGCCCTCCTCCATGCTGAGGGTCTTGGTTTTGATGTCACCCTTAAGAAAAGACTTCTCCTTGAGTTCGCAGCGGTCTGAAGAAATTGTTCCTTCAACCTTACCATAAAGCTTCACCTCACCAGCCTTGATGTCGCCCTTGATATTGGCGTTCTCGGCAATCGTAACCTTGCCCTTCTCGGAGATGATCTCTCCGTCGATTTTACCGTCAACGATCATGTCGTTTGAAAACTTGATCGATCCGTTGATTTCAATCCCTTGGGTGAGGACGTTTGTTGCGTTTGCCATAATCTCAGAGGAAGACACCAGTTTTAGGTGCCTCTGGCAATGCCATTTTTAGGAAAGCTTTTGACAAAAAGCCCCGCAAAGAGGACCTCTCTGACGTGAGTTTTGCCAGCGAACTTGAAACCCTCATGGAGGAACCGACTCCTCTGATGCGGAGGTTTCGTAAATTACTTAACCCCTGCGCAGACCGACAGCTCGAGAGCATGGCGCGTCAGAGTCAGACCCTGACGCGTCGGCACTTTGGCAAAACGATGCGACTTTTCGCCCCGCTCTACCTCTCGAACGAGTGTGTGAATAACTGCCAGTATTGCGGCTTTTCCCGGGATAACCCAATTCTTCGCACCACTCTCACCGTCCCCCAGATCGTCGCCGAGGCCAAACATCTTTACGATTTGGGCTTTCGTAATATCCTCCTTGTTGCAGGCGAACACCCGAAATTCGTCTCGGACGGCTACCTTCAGGAGTGCATCGATGCCCTCAAAACACTCATCCCGACGATCGGAATCGAAGTTGGCCCGATGGAAGACGACCAATACGGGGAACTGGTCGACCACGGAGCCGAAGGGCTTATCGTTTATCAGGAAACTTATCATCAGAAAACCTACGAAGTTCTCCATACTGCCGGCCCAAAAAAGAAATTCCACTGGCGGCTCGACTGTCCCGAGCGTGCCTACTCGGGAGGATTTCGCAGAATAGGGATTGGGGCCCTCTTCGGCCTTGCCAACTGGCGCTACGAGGCAATCGCACTCGCCACTCACCTTGATTACCTCCTCCGACATTGTTGGAAAGCCAGTTTTACCATCGCCTTTCCTCGCATGCGGCCTCACGCAGGCAACTACCAATACACCCCTGACCCCGAGCTCTCCTTGGACGACCGCAGCTTGGTGCAGCTACTAACTGCCTTCCGCATGTGTTTTCCCCAAGTCGGAATCGTCTTGTCAACCCGCGAGCCAGCCGATCTCCGGGACTCGCTTTTCTCTCTCGGAGTCACCCATATTTCCGCAGGTTCCCAGACAGACCCCGGTGGTTACACCGGCGCTGGAACCGACGACCTGCACCTTACGCTAAAGGGTCGGCGAGTGGAACTAGAAGAAGAACAAACCTGTAGCCGGGCCACTGGACAATTTGAAATCGATGACAAGCGGCCTGTCGACGAAATCGCCCGCATCCTCAAAAACCAGGGATTTGATCCAGTCTGGAAGGACTGGGATCCCGCGATCCTCGCAAATTCATGAACCTCACGATAAACGGAGAAAGCAAACACTTTGACAACATGACTACCTTGCAAGCCCTGCTGGTGGAACTGGGCCTTGCCGAAAAGCCGGTGGTCATCGAACTCAATCAAAAAGCGCTCGCGCCTTCGGAGTTCGAAGCCCAACCGCTCGGTGATGGCGATCAACTCGAAATCATCACCATTGCCGCAGGCGGGTAACCCACCTCAGTTCGTTTCAGTGTCTGGCGTTGAGTCGACCTGTTCGGATTGCCGGGGTGTGTTGAGCTCGTTATTATTCTTAATAACCGTGAAGACAAGAACTCCGATCACCACCATCAGGCAGCCCAGAAAAATATACTGCATGACCGCCATGTTCCGCTGAAGCCGGACCATGGTATCGCTCACTTTTTCCTCGGTGTTCTGCACATTCTGGAAAAGGTTTTCCATTCGGATATCGGAATCCCTTATCCGCTCCTGCACGCGATCAAAGGTCTTCATCGTTGCCTTGCTGGTGTCGTCCATGCCCTTGAGCGTGTCATTAAATCCATCCATGGAAACCGCGAGACGTTTATCCTTGTCGTTGTAGGTTTTCATTTGTGTATGAATTTCACCCAGGGTTTTTCCCACCAATTGCTGGGACTTGCTGAAGCGATTCAACCCTTGATCGAGCCCCTTCATCGCCTGCGGCAAATGAGATAGCGTTTCCCTTAGAATCACGTTATTTTCGTTCTGGGAATCCAATTGTCCGCGAATTGCCCGAACGAGATCGATCATTTCAAAATATCCTTCTGAGATCCGCGCCAGTTCCTGATCACGCTTGGATGGGCGTCTCCAAAACACCCACTTGCTCACCTTCTTCTCTGGCACCGAGAGCTCCTCTCGCTGCGGCCCTAGCACTTCGATTGGGTTGGCAGATTGCAGCTTCCTTGCAACCAGTTCAGCCACTTCATCCGGGTCGGGAACAATCGGTTTACTCTCATCTGTTTTCGTCCCCTCAGAAGGCCCATCCAACTCCGCGTCATCACTTTCGAAGGCACTTTCCTCATCCAAGGAAAGCTCAATATCATCAAGAACAAATTCACCGAGTTGATCGCCTTCCGGTTCAACCTCCTCGCCTTCCGATTTAACCTCCTCGCCTTCCGATTCAACCTCCTTGTCTTCCGATTCAACCTCCTCGCCTTCCAAGGCCTCAAACTCAGCGACAGAAGATGCCTCTTCGCGGCCCGAGTCGTCCGGCTTGGTCAAAGCATCATTCGGTTTAGTCTCAATCGTCACGGCAGGCTCCAAAGGATCTTCGTCATTCAAATTTGGCTCACCCAGAAATCCTTCCGTCACAGGTGAAGGAATTTCATGCGCAACAATAATTCCACTCATTTCTCTTTTTGCGTAAACTTTTGCCGGGTCCAACAGGGCCACTTTCACAGCAGGCTTCCTCACCGGATAACTGGCGAGAATCGGCTTCGAGGTCGAAGGCGAGGAATCTCCGACCGCTTCTTCTGCCTCCGATCGACTGGAAAGATCACTCGGCTTCATGACTGGGGGCCGGGGCGGCGGGGTTGGCGAAGGGACAGGAGGTGGAGCAAGAGGCGCAAAACCCGGAGGAAGGCTTACCTGACCTCCCGTATCCTTTCTTGAATTTTCAGGTGAAGTTGTTGGCTCTTTTTCGTAGTCACTCATAACCGTAATCCTTGGCTAAGATCACTAAAGCGAGTTCAAAAAAAACTGCAATCAATCCCCACAAAAAGAATGAGAAAATAGAGGCGACCGACCTGACCACTTTCTTGTGGCCTCCCGGAATCTTTCCCCGCGACAACTCCCGTTCACTGGGATATCAAAACACCGTCGCTTCCTCCATGTCCTCCCCTCATCAAGCTCTCAAGGAATACTTCGGTCACGATTCGTTTCGCGGTGGTCAGGAAGCGGCCATCGGTTCCGTCTTGGCAGACCGGTCCGCTCTCGCGGTCTTCCCGACCGGAGGAGGTAAATCGCTCTGCTACCAACTCCCCGCCATGCTCCTCGAGGGGCTCACCCTGGTGGTCTCCCCGCTCATCGCACTGATGAAGGACCAAGTCGATTCGCTCGCCGCCAAAGGGATTCCGGTGGCAAGACTGGACTCCACCTTGTCGGCCGACGAAGCAGGCAACCTTTATCGCAGACTTGAAAACAACGGACTGAAACTCCTCTACGTGGCTCCCGAGCGCCTGGCCAACGAAAAATTCCGGGCTCGCCTGGCCAGAACTCCTCTCGCCCTCCTCGCAATCGACGAAGCGCATTGCATCTCGGAATGGGGACACAACTTCCGGCCCGACTACCTTAAGCTGACCCGCTTTGCCGCCGAACTCAAAATCCCACGCGTCCTCTGCCTCACAGCAACCGCCACCCCAAAAGTCGCCGGGGATATTTGCAGGCATTTCAGCATCCAACCGCAGGACCATCACCAACTCACCTTCTATCGGCCCAACCTTAACCTTGTGGTCACCCCGATCACCGATCAAGACCGCCGCCAGCATCTGCTCGACCGGCTCCGCGCGGCCCCGATCCAGCCGACCATCATTTACACCACGCTCCAGCACGGAGCCGAGTCCCTGGCTTCCTTTTTGAAGCGCAAGGGCCTCCCCGTTCGACCCTACCACGCCGGGCTTAGACCCGAGGCCCGCTCGGAAATTCAAGACGCCTTCATGTCCGGCGAAGTTCCCATCATTTGCGCGACCATCGCCTTTGGGATGGGAATCGACAAATCAAACATCCGCGCGATTTATCATTACAACCTCCCCAAATCGCTCGAAAACTACACCCAGGAGATCGGGCGCGCCGGACGGGATGGCGAAAAAGCACACTGCGAACTCCTCGCCTGCGAAGACGATCTCCGCACCCTCGCCAACTTTACCTATGGCGACACCCCGCAACCGGATGCCCTCCGCGCTATTCTCCGCATTCTTCTCGACCAACCCGGCGAATTTGACATCTCGACCTACGAACTCTCGCGCTCCCACGACATCCGCCCCCACGTCATCAACACCCTGCTCACCTATTTGGAACTGGAGGGATTCCTGAAAGCCACCTCCCCGTTCTACTCCACCTACAAGGTCTCCTTCGCCCGCGATCTCGATCACCTTTTGAATGGTTTCGATTCGAACCGGCAGACCTTCCTCCGGAAACTTTTTGACACCGCCAAGCCCGGCTACAAGTGGCTCGAAATCAATCCCGAAGAAGCTGCCGCCAAAATCGACGAACCCAAAGACAAAATCGTAAAAGCCATCGGCTACCTCGAAGATCTCGGCGACATCGCGGTCAAACCCTCCGGAGTCCGCCAAGGCTATCGCCTCCTCAAAAAGCCCGATGATCTCTCCACCCTCACCCAGCGCATGATCGACCTCTTCCAGCGTCGCGAGAATTCAGACCTCCAACGCCTTCAGGAAGTTGTCGATCACGCCCTCGCCCCGTTTTGCCTGTACGCCTCTCTTCTCAACCACTTTGGCGAGGAGATGGCATCCTGCGGCCACTGCTCGCGCTGCCTTGGCGACATTCCGCCAGAAGCTCTTCCGTCATCCTCACCACCCGGGATTACCACCGATGACCTGGCTCTCATTCAGGATCTCATCAAACTCAAACAACCCGGTCTTCGCGCCCCCCGGGCCCTTGCCCGCTTTCTGTGCGGAATGACCTCTCCCGCCACCACCTACTCGTGGTATCTTCCCGAAGGAGCCCGCCGCAAGCAGCGCCTCACTTCCCACGATGCCTACTCGCTCCTCGAACTCCACCCCTTCCAATCCGTCCTCGAAATTTGCGAGGCTCAAATCATCCACTGATCGCATGAAAAAAATTCTCTTCCTAGTCACCCTGCTTCCCGCCTTCGCCCAGGAACCCATCACCCGGATTGCCTGTGGTTCCTGTTACAAGCCGGAACGCGACAACGGAATTTTCAAAGTCATCGCAGCTGAAAAGCCCCAAGCCTTTCTCTTCATGGGCGACAATATTTACGCCGACACCTCCGACCCCAAGGTGATGAAGGAAAAATACCGACGGCTCAACATTCAGCCCGACTACGCCGCCTTCGCGAAAACCGTCCCCATCATTCCCATCTGGGATGACCACGACTACGGCCTCAACGATGCCGGCAGGGACTACGAAATGAAGGAGACCTCGGCCCAACTTTTCTTCGAAGCCTTCAACTTTCCCAAAGACCACGAAGCCCGCAAAACCCCGGGCGTGTATCACTCGCGGATCATGGGCCCACGAGGGAAACGGGTCCAAGTCATCATGCTCGACACCCGCTACTTTCGAAGCCCGCTCGTCAAGGTGAAAAAGGGAAAAAGAAATGTTTACGAAATCGAAAAGGGCCCGAATGCCACCATTCTTGGCAAGGCCCAGTGGCAATGGCTTGAGGCTCAATTGGAGAAGCCCGCCGAACTAAGAATCATTGTAAGCTCCATTCAAATTCTCAACACCGACCACCGATTCGAAAAGTGGAGTAACATCCCCGGCGAGCGGGCCAAATTCCTCAAGCTGCTCGGCAACTCAAAACCCGGACCGACGATTCTTCTGAGTGGCGACCGACACCTTGCGGAAGTTTGCTACCTACCGAAGGCGGCAGCAAAACTTCCGTTTAATCTCTTTGAAATGACCTGTAGCGGAATGACCCATGCAGGCGCCCCCAACGACCCCTCCCCTCTTCGCGTCCCCGGCACTTACACCCGAAACTCAAACTACGGCCTCCTTGAAATTTCCTGGAATGGGAATAGACCAAGTGTGATCCTCACCATAAAAGACACCAAAGGAAAGATAGAAAGCCGGACAAAAGCCTTCTAAAAAAGATCGAGCTGATTCTCTTCTTCTTCAAACTTCACGCAAACTCCGAGGAGCCTCACCGATTTCCCGCCCCCCCGGCTCCACGCCAACCTAAGAAGTTCTTCATACACGGATTCCTCCATCAGCCCACCCGCCTTCTCTGCCGTGGTCTGGGTGAAGTCCTCGAACTTCAGTTTCACCACACGTGATTTGATTTTCTGGTCGGACTGCCGCTTCACCGCCTCTTCCAGTTCCGTCCTCAACTTTCGGAGGACATTCATAAGCAAATCCACATCTTCAATATTTTCCCGAAAGGTCCGCTCCTTTGAGAGTGACTTTCTTGTCCGATCCACCGAGACCTCCCGCCCGTCCCGGCCCCGGCATCGCTCGTAGAGTTCGAGCCCCCAGCGCCCGAGCTTCTCCGAGATCTCCACCTTGCTGAATTGCTGAAAGTCACCACAGGTTTCGACCCCTAATTTAGCTAGGGTTTCCTGGCCCTTTTTGCCCACCCCCTGCAATTTTGCGACACGCAGGCCGCGCATAAAACCATCCACTTCTTCCGGCCTCACCTCCAACTGTCCGTCGGGCTTGTTCCAATCACTTGCCACCTTGGCAATCATCTTATTTGGAGCAATTCCCGCCGAAGCCGTAAGTCCGGTTTCCTGATAAATCGCCCGGCGGATCTCCTTGGCAAGGGCCGCTCCAGACTCCAAACGATGACTTACGTCGAGGTAGGCTTCGTCCAGCGAAAGCGGCTGCACGAGATCGGTGTAGCGCCCAAAGATCGCCCGAATTTTAGCCGACTCCTCACGGTAAACATCAAAGCGAACCGGAGTCAGGATAATCTCCGGACAAAGCTGCCTCGCTTTAAAAACCGGCATTGCCGAGCGACACCCAAACTTCCGCGCTTCATAATTTGCCGTGGTCAATACTCCGCGACCCGAACTCCCCCCAACACCCACCGGCCTTCCTTCCAGCGAAGGATCATCGCGCACCTCAATGGCCGCGTAAAAGCAGTCCATGTCAATGTGAATGATCTTCCTAATCATGGCAGCAGGCTAGCCGCACAAAATCACCGGAACAACCAACGATTTAAATATCGAAAAAGTCCTCACCGAAGGCTCCGGACTTTTGCAAATAGTAATCGTAACCCCCAGAGTATTTCTTCACTTCTCCATCGGCAATATGCCAGGTGTGTTCGGCCAACGAACGGATGAAGTGAACATCATGGGAAATGAAAACAAGGGTCCCTTCATACTGCTTGAGCGCCGAAACCAGGGCTTCGATAGAGGTCAAATCAAGGTGGGTTGTCGGCTCATCCATGAGGAGCAGATTCGGCGGGTCGACTAGAAACTTTACGAGCGAAAGACGGGATTTTTCGCCACCGGACAGGATCTTCACCCGTTTGGAAACGTCATCCTTCTTGAAGAGAAATGAACCCAGAATGGAGCGGGCTTCGTTCTCGCGCATGCCACCACCAGCTTCCACAACTTCCTCGAGCACCGAGTTATTCTCATTCAAGGTCGCAGCACGATGCTGGGAGAAGTATCCGATCTTTGTGGTCGTGCCGACATTCCGGCGACCGGCGTCTCCTTTCTCAATGCCCCCAAGCATTTTCATAAGAGTCGATTTACCGGCGCCGTTTGGCCCCACCAGAACAATCCGATCCCCCCGTTCAATGTGAACATCAATATTTTTATAAAGCACGTTATCACCGTAGGCCTTGTCGACGTTTTCGAGCGAAATAACCCGCTGGGTCGAGCGCGGTGGCTGGGGAAAGTGAAAGTGAAAAAGCTTCCGCGGCTTTCGCGGCTTGGGCAGCTTGTCCATCTTCTCAATCATCTTCACCCGACTTTGCACCTGCGAAGCCTTCGAACCGACCGATCGGAATTTATCGATGAATGACTGAATGCGTGCGATCTCTTTCTTTTGGTTCTGGAACGCCTTCATTTGCTGATCGTAGCGCTCGTCCTTCAGCTCAAGATACTTGGTGTAGTTTCCGGTGTAGGCGATGAATTTCTGCTCATCGATTTCGTAAACTTTCTCAACGACACCATCCATGAAGGAACGGTCGTGGGAAATAATTAGAAGCGCACCGGGGTATTGCTGGAGATATCTCTGAAACCACATCAAAGAATTCAGATCCAGGTGGTTTGTCGGCTCGTCGAGCATGAGCAGATCGGGTTCCTCGACCAGCAGGCGGGCCAGGTGCGCACGCATGATCCACCCCCCTGAAAACATATCAGCGGGACGAGCAAAATCCTCCTGAGAATATCCCAGGCCAGCCAAAATCTTTTTCGCCTTGGGCTCAAGTTGGTAACCGTTCAGCTCCTCCCAGCGATCCTGGGCCTTGCCGAATTCCCCCGAGTCCGCGGCCGCCGTTCGCATCGTTTCCAAAACCTCGCGATGCTCTTCGGTAATTCCCATGGCAATTTCCAAAATGCTGGCGCTTCCGGGATTTCCGGCCTCCTGGGCGAGATAACCCACCATGCCATATTCATCGATTTCAACGGTACCCTGATCAGCATCCTCTTCCTTCAAGATTATCTTAAAGAGAGTGGACTTACCCGCCCCGTTCGGCCCCACCAGCGCGACTCGCTCGCCCCAGTTGATAGTCATCTCCGAGTCTTCGAACAGCACACGGCCACCGAGGGCCTTGGTCATTTTCTTGATCGTCAACATGGCGGCGTTGATTTCGGGGCTGATCGCCCGAGAGTCAAGAAGTTTGCGGTCAACTCCCCACGGGACTCGAAAACAGAAAAAGGTCTATTCTTTGACCGCCTCAATCCGGTCCTCCAGTAATTTAGCAGACTCGGTTTTTCCCATCCTCTTCAAGACCTCATAAAATCCCTGCAAGGTTGCGAGGTGGTTGGGGCGTAAGGCCAACCCCTCACGAAAGGCCTCCTCGGCCTTCTCAAGCTTTCCTTCCTCGAGGTAAAAAAGACCCAAACGCCATTTCATCGGGTAATTAACGGTGGGAGGAAGCAAATTGGCAGGACTGCCCTGCCGATCGGCAGCAGAGCGAAACCAAGTCGATGCCGAGAGGCGGGTTGCCCCCTCCTCATTCTTGGCAATCAAGCCCCTGAGCTCCGACACCATGATCATCAGGGTATTTACCGCCCGTGCCCAACTGGAATAACTGCTGGTCTTTGATGCCAGCTGCTGGGTTTTTCCCAGTGCATCGACACGGACCAAAAATTGATCGAAGAGTGCCTTGCTGCTCTTCATATCTTTATCGGTGATGGCCATGCGGACCGCTAAATAGACCGCGACACAGTTCCGGTAAGAAAGCGCGAATGATTTTTCCTTGAACCACTGCTCCTCGGGCAGGGCCTTGAGAATTTTTTGGCCTTTCTCAAAAGACACAATGTCGCTCCGGCCCATCATGAGGCGGGCACCCACGGTGCGACCTTCCCAGAGAAGCAAACCCGCACCTCGCGAAAAAAGCCGCTCTTCGTCCACCTTAATACCGGCAAGTTCATTCGCGACCACCTCAGCCTTGGCTTGCTCTCCTTTCATCTCATGAAGCACTGCGAGGTAGACCTTAGCACGAATCCAGCCATCGCAGTCGTAGAGACTCACTTTCTCCTCATCCATGTAGGATTGATAGAGTTTCGCAGCATCGCTTGCGGCCTGAATCGCAAGAGCCGCATTGCCACACCGGGCTTCAACGTGAGCCAACATGAGCCGATAGGGAGGGTATTCCGGCAGCAGCTCCACCAGCTTGCGAGCCACGGGTAAAACCTCATCACGAAGGTTTGAGAAATTCAAAGGTGCCTCGGCCTGACTACTCACCCAAAAAGCCATGACTGAATAATGATCGGGATGCTCTTCAAGCATCTTCTTGATTCCGGCATTCGCCCTCTGTTGCCCCACCAAGGGCTTTCCTCCGCTATCGAATCCATCCCGCTGCAGGAACAGAGAAAACAAACGCCCCTGAATATCTGCCGGATACTTCTCGGCCAGCGCATTGAAGGCCAACCCCGCAGCTCGCACACCACTGGTCAGCAAATAACCTGCAGCCTGGGCGTATCGTTTCTCAAGATCAGACCAGCGGGTTTCTTTCGCCGCCGCCTCCGACTCCAGCAGGTCGAGCATTCTTTCCACCGCAGCCTTCCGCTCGTCGAAAAATTCATGCTGACTTCCGGCCAGGCTCATCGCGATCCCCCAGTAGGCCATCAGGCAATCCGGGTCCAACCTAGCCGCCTCACAAAAGTGGCGATAAGCTTCAAAATCCCACGAAGCATTCATCCGCCCCAGGCCCTGGGTCACGTGTTTTGCCGCCACTTCCGAGCTGGAGGAAACAGCCATATGCCCCTCGCCGAGCGCCTCAATCACCTTCGGTTTCCCCAGTTTTGCAACGACGGGATGGATCACATCATCCACTTCAAATTCCCCGGCAGCCAACCCACCGCAAATTACGAGGGAGCACATCAACAACAAAAATGATCTCACTACGGAGTTCTCTGACAATCAGCTCCTCTTGGCAACCCCTCAGTCAGGAACAAAGACTCGGACTCGACAAAGCACCTTCTCCCGGTTCAGGGTCTCCCCATGACTATCGGCCTTATCGGATGTGGGAAAATGGGATCAGCCCTCACCTTGGGAGCAATCAAAGCGGGAGTTTTTAAATCCACCCAAGTTTTGGCTTACGACCCTGTCCCAGAGGCCATTGCAGCACTCGGTGAAGGAATCGCAGCGGCAGGATCGCTCGAAGAAGCCATCAAGGGCTGTGATGCTCTCCTTCTCTGCGTCAAACCCTATCAGGTTGCCGAAATCCTTGCTCAGGTCGCTTCTCTGATGGAATCTGCGGACAAACTTCTCGTCATTTCGATCGCCGCCGGAGTCAAAATCGAGGACATGGAAGCCGCTTGCGACAACAAGGCCCGAATCGTGAGAACGATGCCAAACACCCCGTCTCTGGTGGGCGAGGGCGCGGCGGCCTTTGCTCTTGGCGCCGGGGCCACCGGTGACGATGCCCGGTTTACCGAAAAGCTCCTGGGCTCTGTCGGAGTTGTCTACCAGGTCAAAGAAGCCCTTCTCGACACAGTCACCGGGATTTCCGGCAGCGGCCCCGCCTATGTCTACACCTTCATTGAAGCGCTGGCTGACGGAGCCCTACTCGAAGGTCTGCCACGCGATCAAGCCCTCGCGTTAGCTACCCAAACCGTCCTCGGGGCCGCCCGCATGGTGTCGGAATCCGGCGAACACCCCGCTCTTCTGCGCGATCGGGTCACTTCTCCCGGCGGAACCACCATCACCGGACTTGCCGCTCTCGAAAAAGGGGCATTCCGCTCTACAACCATCAAAGCCGTGAAAGCGGCCACCGAGAAGGCCCGCGAACTGGGCCGTTGAAATTCACTCTCGCTAACTCCCTTTTTGCTTCCTCTCAAAGATCCGTAGGCTCACATTCGGTTTAGGAAACCTAGATGAAAATTATTGCCATCGCCAACCAGAAAGGAGGAGTGGGAAAGACCACAACTGCGATCAATCTTTCAGGTGCCTTGGCCACGAAGGACAAAAAGATCCTCCTGATCGATCTCGATCCCCAGGCCAACACCACCAGCGGCATTGGCGAGGACCCAAGCTCGGACGGATGCCTTTACCTTCCGCTCATTGGCCAAGCCCGAATTGAGGATAAAATTATTCCCACCCGTATCGACAATCTTTCCCTTATTCCGGGTGACATGGATCTCGCTGGAGTGGAAATCGAGCTCGCACAAATGCCCGACTACCTGTCCCGGCTCCGCGACATGCTCGAAAAGCTGGGCAAAAAGCAGAATTACGACTTCATCATCCTCGATACCCCACCATCCCTCGGAATCCTGATGACCTCGGCCCTAGCCGCCGCCGACGAAGTGATCATTCCGCTGCAGTGCGAGTGGTTTGGGCTGGAAGGGTTGGCCAAAATCGTCCACATCATCGACCAAATCCGCGATTCAGGCTCCGGCGCATCGGTTCAACTCGAAGGCATCCTCATGACCATGTATGACAGCCGCACTAATCTCTCCAAAGAAGTGGTCGCCCAAGTCAAAAGTTTCCTCCCGAAACAACTCTACAAAACCCTCATTCCTCGCTCCATCAGGATCGGGGAGGCTCCCAGCTACGGCCTCACAATCTTTGAACATGACCCACACGGGGCCGGCTCCGAATCCTACGAGAAATTCGCCAAAGAATTTTTGAGAAGGAGACGTTAAGTTCCTCCTGAAATCCTGCAATGTCAAAATAAATGAGGAGTAAGGATGCTGCTTGACCATCCCAGACTCTCTCTCCATCGTCTACCCCCCTGATGGAAGTTATTTCCAGCAAGCATCGTTCCTTTTCACAAAAAAACTCACTTTTCTAAACCTAACTCTTTTTATGTCAGTGTTTGCACGACTTTTTGGCCTCCTGTCGAACGATATCGGTATCGATCTTGGCACGGCCAACACCCTTGTTAATGTCAAGGATCACGGAATTGTCCTCCGTGAGCCATCCGTGGTCGCGGTGAAAGCCGGGACCAATGAAGTTCTCGCCGTTGGAGACGACGCCAAACGCATGCTGGGCCGGACACCCGGCAATATCGTTGCCATCCGTCCTCTCAAAGACGGTGTCATCGCCGACTTTGAGGTGACCGAAGCAATGCTTCGCCACTTCATCAAAAAAGTCAGTGGCAAGCGCCGCAGCCACCCCCGCGTCGTCATTGCCATTCCATCCGGCATCACCGAGGTGGAACGCCGGGCCGTCAAGGAATCCGCCGAACAAGCCGGAGCCCGTGAAGTTTACCTAATCGAAGAGCCCATGGCGGCCGCCATCGGGGTGGGCCTCCCAGTCCAGGATGCTTCTGGAAACATGATCGTCGATATCGGCGGAGGAACAACCGAAGTTGCTCTAATTTCGCTCTCGGGCATCGTCTACGCCCGCAGTGTTCGCACCGCCGGCGATGACCTGGACGAGTCTATCATTTCCTACATGAAACGGGGCTATAACCTAATGATTGGTGAGCGCACCGCTGAAGATATTAAGATCCGCGTTGGCTCGGCCAATACCCTTCCCAAGGAAACTTCCATGGAAGTCAAAGGTCGCGACCTTGTTTCCGGCCTGCCAAAAACCATCAAAATCACCTCTGAGGAGGTGCGGGAGGCCATGGCAGACCCGCTTACGACCATCGTCGATGCCGTCCGCACAACCTTGGAACGCTGCCCACCCGAACTCGCTGCCGACCTCGTTGATCGCGGACTCGTCCTTGCTGGTGGTGGAGCGCTTCTTCGCGGACTTGATAAACGTCTTCGTGAGGAAACCGGACTTCCGGTTCACGTTGCCGAGGATCCCCTGAGTGCCGTTGCAGAAGGAACCGGAAAAGTTCTTCAGGAAATTAGCTTCCTGAAACGTGTCACCAATTCTGATCACTAAGGTTCCGGACCCCGGAGATGAAGCCTCTCAATTTTTTTGCTCTGATCCTTTTTGTTACAGGACTCGTGTGGGTTTTCACTCTCAGCGAAAAATCAGTGCGCCAGATTCAGAAATCATACTACTGGGCAATCTCCCCGCTCATCACGAAAGGGAGTGAAACCGAAGCCTTTGCAAACAAGTTTCTCGAAGAGGTCCAACATTCCCAGGATCTTGAAAAACGGGTTGAGCAAGTGATCGAAGAACGTGATCGCTTTAAGCTCATCGCCGGACGAGTCCGCGAACTCGAAGCGGAAAACAATGAACTCCGGAACGCGCTCGACTTTAAAAAGAAGACCAAATTTGACGTGGTCGCCGCCCGGGTCATTCGGAAGCAGCCACAAATGTGGGGCAAAACCATCGAGATCAATCGCGGAATCGATGACGGTTTCGAGGCCGATCCCGGTGTTGACCTTTGCGTTCTTGCCTCGAACGGCGGCTTGGTAGGCCGCCTGCAGCTTTCCGGCGAGCAAATTTCATCCGTGCTTTTGATTACCGACGAGATCTCGCAGGTCTCTGCGCGAGTTCAGGGCACCAGCGAGGTTGGCATTGTTGTCGGCCGACAAACCACCTTTGGCCAGACGCCTCGTTTGCGACTACGCTACCTCTCAAAGACCGCCATTCTTCGCAAGGGAATGAAGGTCTATACCGACGGACGGGGAAAACTATTCCCTGCAAATATTCCTATCGGAACCATCGAAGACTTTGAAGTAGGCCCCGTCTACGGCGAGGCGGAAATCAAACCCGCGGTTGACTTCACCAACCTAAGAAACGTCTTCGTCATTACCGATTCACCCGGTGATTAGGACCAAGACATGTTTCCCTACTCTATTAGCCTGATTGGTCTACTTCTCCTGAGCTGCATCGTCCAGCAGTTTCTACCGTCGGTCTCGTCTTGGTATGACGCGCGGATCCTCATCCTCCCATTGATCGTTCTTTGCGGATCAGTCACCGTATCAACAGGAATCATGCTAATCCTAGCCTATCTCGGAGGATTTCTCTGGGATGCCCAACAGATCCTCTCCGTCACACAAGGCGACCCCATCGTGTATCAAAACCCGCCCGACTCACTTAAGTTTGGCTACTCCATCATACTCTATACCCTCATGGGGTTTCTCATGCAGGGAATCAGGCCGATATTCAGGGAAGGCAAATGGTATCTCTCCGCCGCACTCACCGGAGTGGCCATTTTTCTTTATCTCTTTGTGGAGTATCTCCTCCGCGGATTTGTCGGCGGTGAATTCCATCCCAATGACGGGATGATTCAACAAATTTGGGCGACTTCCATCCTCACGATGCTTCTTTCCCCAGTCATCTTTTGGATCCTATTCCGCGTTGCAGATCTCTGCGGTCACACCATTCGATACAAAAACTAAAATCATGGAACCAAAGTATCGCCTCAGACTCTACCTCCTCACCGCCCTCATTTTGGCCGGCTGCGGAGCGCTTCTTTCGCGGCTTTACGAATTTCAAATCGACCGTCGCGCCCAATTTGTCGCCAACATTCCAACCACCCACACGGTGGAGATTCGTGAACCGGGGGTTCGAGGTCGCATCGTTGATCGCAATGGCGTGGTCCTCGCCCGCAATCGCCGATCCTATGAGATCGTCTTCAATCTCGAAGACATCTACTACGGATACCATGATTACAAAAAATCTCTGGCCGAGGCCGAAGAAGGAACGGGCGAGGACCAGGACGAGATAAGGAAACCACTCCAAACACAGGGTGAGACTCCCCATGAAGACGTGATTGTCGAAGCTGTTCGCGAGTGGGTGATTCCTCAACTCGAGTCATTCGGGCTCACCGGAGAGCGCTACACCAAGGATATTAAAACTCACTATCTGACTTATCGCGGCCTCGTTCCCTACCGATACCGTCAAAACCTAACGGCCGATCAATTTGCCAAGATCGCCGTCCGCAGTCACGAAATTCCTGGGGTGGAAGTTCGTGTCATGCCCCGGCGGTTCTACCCCTACGGTGCCCTTGCCGGACATATCATTGGCTACGTCAAACAGTGGGCCAAAGGTGATATTCCCGACGAATATCGAGGAAAGGAAAATAAAAACCGACACTTCCAAGGAGATGCCAAAGGCCTTACCGGTGTAGAGTTCACCACCGATGAATTCTTGAGAGGAGAAGGCGGAAAACGAATTCTAGTTCGCAACGAGAAAAACAAGGTTATTGCGACTGAAGACTTTCAGCCCGCCCGCGAGGGAGCCGAGGTCCAGCTCACTATCGATAGCCGGATCCAATTCATCGTGGCCAACGTCATGCGCCGAATTGGACGCGGTGCCGCTGTGGTGATGGACCCCAACACCGGGGAGGTCCTGGCCATGGTTTCCGTGCCCAACTTTGATCCGAACGACTTCATCCCCGCAATCACGAGGGAGCGGTTTGCCGAATACAATACGAACCGTGCCCGCCCTCTTATTAATCGCGCCATCGGACGCTACATTCCGGGGTCAACCTTCAAACTCCCCACCGCGATCGCCGCTGCACGAAACGACAAAACAAGCACCTGGCACAACTGCATGGGATTCAGCCAATTTGGAAAGACCAAAATCCGCTGCTGGAAAACCTACGGCCACGGATCCCTCGATCTGACTGATTCCATCCAACGTTCCTGCAACCCTTACTTCATGTCACTAGCCGGAACGCTGGGTTCCAGGGCCATGGTGGATACCTTTGAACTGGTTGGGTTCGGCAAAAAGTCTGGAATTCTGCTCCCTTCCGAAGACCCCGGGTTCCTTCCCGGAAGCGATACCTGGAAGCGGAAATACCCAGCCGCATCCATCACCCGGGCCACCCTTGCGCAATTTGCGATTGGTCAGAGCCAGTCGCTTGCCACTCCACTTCAAGTTTGCTCAATTGCAGCAACCATTGCCAACGGAGGCAAATACTACCAACCGCGCATCGTTCGCCGCATCCTAGGCAAAAACCAGAAAGGCGAAACCGTGGTCCTCAAAGAAAACATCCCCATCGTCAAAGCCAACCTCATGGATGAGGGTGTCAGTGAGGCTGAGATGGACATCATCCGGCAAGGCATGTGGAAGGCCGTGAACAAGCTGGGAGGAACAGCCACGAAAGTCTCCCTAGAGGACTTCTTCATCGCCGCAAAAACAGGGACCGCTCAGACTGGCAAAACAAGCATCGAACACACCCACAATGCCTGGACCACTTCATTTGCCCCCTTTGACACGCCCCGTTACGCGATCTGTGTTATGGTCGAGAACGGCAAGAGCGGCGGGGCTGTTGCCGGAGTTCTTTCCCAGCGAATCTATCGCGAAATATTCAATATGGAAGCCGGCCTGAATACGCGGATTGCGCGACTCGGGACTTATGCCGGAAACTTCGATGCCTTCGAAAAAATCGAATTCCCGGAAGGCGAAGTTTCCCCCCTGAACAAGAGTGACCAAGGCGAAACCGGCGACGAAGTCGATGACGCTCTTCTTCCCGAGGATTACCCTGTCCAGGTTGTCCCGAACAAACCCCCTCTCCCATCAATCGCGCCGACACCCGATCAGCCGGTGGAAGATGAATAATCAGCTTAACTTAAAAACTCTTTAACCAAATTTAATCATATGATCCAAAAAATCAAAAATGCGCTTGGTCTCACCAGCGTGGACCCTCGTGAAGGCCGCACCATTATCGTTAATTCCGAAACACTCGAACGCCGGACCGCTCTCCTTGAGGACGGTGTCCTTGAGGAATACAATGTCGAACGCGATGGCGACGACAATATCGTCGGTGGAATCTTCAAAGGTCGCGTCAAAAACATCGAGCAGGGCCTCAAAGCCATGTTCGTCGATATTGGCCTCGATAAAAATGCCTTCCTCCACTTTTGGGATGCCATTCCAGCCGCTCTTGATGGTGGCCTCGAGGAAATCCGCCGCGAAGGACGCCCACAGAAAAAACAGAAGAAGATCTCTTCGAAGGATATTCCAAGCATTTATCCGGTTGGGTCCGAAATCATGATCCAGGTTTCGAAAGGTGCCATCGGCAACAAAGGCCCCAGGGTTACCACAAACATTTCACTGGCCGGACGCTATCTCGTCTTGATGCCTTATTCCGAACAGTTCGGAATCTCGCGACGCATCGATGACCCCAAGGAACGCCAGCGACTTCGCAAAATCATGCAGCGCCTCAGCGTGCCTGAAGGCATGGGTATCATCATGCGCACCGTGGCCACGGGAACCCGCGCCCGCCACTTCGTCCGGGATCTTGCCATGCTCCTCGAGCAATGGGAACAGGTAGAAGACATTCGAAACAAAAAAAGCGCTCCCGTCTGCTGTTTTCGTGAACCCGACCTTGTTGAAGGAACCGCTGCCAACTTCCTCACCGATGAGGTTGATAAAATCATTTGTGACGACGAGCAAACAACTGAATATATCCGCGAGATTGCTTCCAAAGTTTCGCGACGTGCCAAACGTAAGATCCACTACCTCTACTCGAAGCAAACAATCTTCGAGCGCTTTGGGATTCAAAAGCAGATCGACGAAGCCTTCATGCGCCAGGTTTGGCTTCCTTGTGGCGGTTATATCGTGATCGATGAAACCGAGGCTCTGATTTCCATCGATGTGAACACAGGCCGAAACCGCGGCTCGAAGGACGTCGATAAAATGCTCCTCCAAACCAACATCGAGGCAGCCGAGGAAGTCGCACGTCAGCTAAGATTGAGAAACATCGGCGGGCTTGTTGTGGTCGACTTCATCGATATGCGCCATCGCCGCGACCAGCAGGCGGTCTACCGGGCGATGAAGGAGCGACTCAAGCGGGATAAAGCAAAAACCCAAGTTCTCCAGATTTCCTCCGTCGGGCTCATGGAAATGACCCGCCAGCGACTCAACGAAAGCCTTCTCGACTCCACCCTGGAGCCTTGTCCTTATTGCCAGGGACGCGCCCGTATCAAGACGACCATGTCGATGAGTATCGAGATCCAGCGTCGTCTCAATACCGTAATTCAGCGCCAAAAGGAAAACAACGAAGACGGAGACCTCATCGTCATGGTAAACACCGACGTTTTGAACCGCTTCAAGTCGGAAGATTCCAAGATTCTCATGGAACTGGAGCGCTCGCACAGCGGACGACTCATCTTCCGAAGTGACGCCAATCTCCACCGGGAGCGCTTTGCGATCATTGACGCAAGATCAGAAAAACCTATTGTTCAGTATTAAACGTAACCCCACAACTACAATGATCTTTCTGATTCTACGCGGGATACTCGTGGGGGTCGGGATACTTTCGGTGGTCCCCATCGCCTCCTGCTCCGCCCAAAACCCTGTGCCCGAGCAACCCCAAATCCAGCTGGATCAAACGCACCTCCATACTTTTGATGGCGATAAACTTCCCTATACTAAGTGGCTGCCCAAGCAAGAACCCAAGTTGGTGATCATTGGCGTTCACGGGATCAGCGGGGCCACTTCGGACTTTCGCCCTCTTGCTAAGCATATACTCACTGAACTCCCAAAGGTGGCCATTTACGGAGCCGAGACCCGGGGACAAGGAAAGGATCCCATCAAAGAGCGACGCGGCCACATTCACAACCGGGAGGAATGGTTCAAAGACCTGACAACGTTTACCCGCCTTATCCGTAAGCGCCATCCCGACGCGAAAATCGTCTGGTGTGGTGAAAGCATGGGCTCGCTCATCGTTCTCCACACCTATGCGTGGGCGAAAGACCGCGAGAACCTCTGCGACGCAATGGTGCTGAGCTCACCGATCACCGCCATCCGCTCGGAGTTTCCTCAATGGAAAATTTCAGCAACCAACATCGCGGGTTTTCTTTTCCCAAAGGCAAGAGTCTCGCTTGAAAGCCTCTCGGGCGAGAAGGAGGTTCGGGTCACCAAAGACACCATTCACCAGGAGCAAGCCACCACAAATTCATACCACATCAAAAAGCACACCCTCCGCCTGCTAACGACCTTGGGAAATATGATGCAGACCTCCCGGAAGGCATCTCAGAAGCTCGACATCCCCTTTCTGGTGCTTCATGGCGGGAAAGACATATTCTCAGACCCCAAGGACGTGGAACGATTTTTCGAGGGGCTCCCTGCGCAAATTCCCTCCTCCCGTAGATATTATCCCGAAAGCTTTCACCTTCTCTTTCACGACCACCAAAGCGACAAGGTCGTCGCTGACATCGCGAAATGGATCAAGACTCTCCCTAACGAGAAATAGGAATCACTACATTTTTTTACGTATTATTTTTTAATTTACGCTCTATCTTCTCCTAGCCCGGGAGGAGATGAGCTCAGTAAACCTGCGCAAACAAATCATCGTACTTGCCGACCTGCCAAGCTACGACTAGCACGTGGTCAGCGCCTACTTTGATCTCAGCCAACCAATCGAGTTGATCGTCGAGGAATCCTCCATTTGGATCAAAGCTGCTCATTGATCTTACGATGGGCAAGATCAAGATCACTCCATCAAAGCAGCTGAGCGCATTCAATCATACCTCCTGGACCATACAAAGGATGCCCGCCGTGCTCCCGTATTCTCGTGCGCTGGGTCACCCCGATTATTTTCTCCCCTCTCCTTTCAGGCCCCTCTTGAAAACTTTTTCAAGGCGGATATTCAGCCCACCATCTTCCAGCTCGTCGAACTTCGTGATCGATTTGGCCGCTTCGTAGTGGTAGTAACAAACCGCCCCCCGGATTATCGAGATGAATCTCGGAGAACCCCCCCTTGAAATCGTGGCGGAAAGCCCCGGGGCTAAGGAAGGTAACGGCCCGGGATGAACCCTTAGCACTATAACAGTAAGAAACAAACGCTTTGTTAGGGACAAGGTGGAGATCATCAGGCGCCCCATGGGCAAGCGCGGGCACAACGCCCTCATCAAGATAGGTGAGCCCCAATATGTGGACCGTCTCAAGTTCGCCCTTCCAAAGCACATTAACGAAAAGGTGGTCGATCAAATTCGCACCGGATTTAGCGACTCACGTGTCCAGTCAGTTCTCGAAGACGCTGTTCAAACCTACCTCCAGTTCGAACACGATGAATCAGAGACTGCGGTAACGACTCTTTAGTGTTCATCGGGTCAATCGACTGGGTATCTTTGGGATCGCAGCCACTGCAGCAGCTCTTCAAATCGGCCAAGTCGAGGAACTCATCATCTCAAGCAATCTGGGGCACGCCGACCGTGAGGTTCTTGTTAGGCTTATAAGTCAGCACAACGTTCCCATCGAAACTTTCCCCAATTCGGAATCGCTCGATGAACAAGGCGGCGTCGACGCGGTTTTGAGATACTCGATTCCTCTCTACCGAAACGAAAATTCCGACTAATTCCATATTCTACCTCTTATAAAAAAGCATACCATTCCACCCGTCTTAGCAATCAGGTCTTCCATCCTCATCTGCGGCGACGAGAAGGAAAAAACCACTCCCACTCCTAGGAAGACAGATTCTTTGCAACACACTGCCGAGATCCAGAAGGCTTTGGATCCCAAAGAAGTTTTCAAGATTTTGATGGCTGAAAATAAAAATTACGTTAAGTACGATCTGTGTATCGTCGACATCGGAGCCCGGCATGATCGGGCGGTTGAAGGTCAGTTCCCAAAGGCCTACGTCCTTTCAGCCTCGACTCACGTGTTCCAGTCGAAAAGGTTTTTAATCTCAGCATAGGAGACATCTTTGTCGGACAGGTTGCCGGCAATACGGAAACCACAGAACAACTTGGGGCCATGGAATTTGCCTCGGTGGTCAGTGGAGTTAAGATTATTATGGTCCTTGACCACGACTAGATTCCCAACGTCGAGGCTCATCTTTTTCACGAACTACAACTTGAACTCTAACGTATTTTAAAGCATGAAATTAAGAGGCAACAGTATTATGAGCTCCATGCAATCGGATTTAAGGACTCCTCATTGGACTTTCCTGACAAACCACTTTCACATCATCTTGAGTCTTTCCCGTGAGCCATATTCGAGGATCAGGGACTTATCGGACCAAGTGGGCATCACCCAGCGCGCCGTGCAACGAATTCTTGCCGAGTTGGTGGAAGACAAGGTCCTCAAGGTCCGCAAGGAGGGGCGTCGGAACCACTACACGATTAACCGGAAAAAGCGACTTCGCCACCCGCTTGAGCATCAGCACAATATTGGCGACCTTCTCGACATTCTCAGCTAATAAAACAACAACTCGCCCAAAGAGGCCTGATGTTCTACTCTCCCCTCATGGTCGCAGGCGGAAAAAGGAAAGTCATCAAGAGCATCACCGTTCAGGAATTTCTGGAACGGCACGGTGATAGCCTCGAACTAAGCACCGAGCATCCGGTCACGGGACTCAAACGGCTAATCGAAGAACCCGCTGTCAACCGCCCCGGACTAGCCTTCGCTGGATTCATCGACTACTTCGCCAAGAAGCGCGTTCAAGTCTTGGGAAATTCGGAAAACTCCTACCTTGAGCAACTCTCGGATACACTCCGTCTCGAACGCTTCACCCTTCTTTGCGAGCAAGATATCCCCTGCCTCATTATTGCTCGCGGTCATGACCTTGCCCCGGATCTCAAAGAGGTTGCGAGGGAGAAAAACATCGCCATACTTCACACCCCCCGGCCGACCATGTCACTGCTTAACGCCGCGACAATCAGCTTGGAAAACGATTTCGCCCACCGCACGACCCTGCATGGTTGCATGGTGGACTACCGGGGCATTGGGGTTCTGATCATGGGAGAAAGCGGATCTGGAAAAAGCGAGACCGCAATTGGTCTGCTGGAAAAGGGAGCCGCACTTGTCGCCGATGATTCCATCCAGCTTAAGCAGATCAGCGGAGAGCTCTCTGCAAGCGCCAAGGAGTTCGCAAGGGGATATTTGGAGATGCGAGGGATTGGAATCATCAATGTCGCTAATCTATATGGACTTTCCGCGATCCGACCCGAAAAGCGCCTCGATTTAGTGGTAGAACTCAAATCTGCGAGCGATCTCAACAAGGTAGACCGTATCGGAATCTCACAGAAAAAAATGAGGATCCTTGATGTCGATATTCCGCTCGTGGAGATTCCGGTCGCTGCGGGTCGCGACACCGCACGCTTGATCGGGGTGGCAGCACTCGATCTCCAACTCCGGAAAATCGGCTACGACATGGCGGATGAATTTAATCAAAGGCTTCTGGCCCGGATGAATCACAAGGCAGATGGCTAGAAGCTCACTGTGGTCGGTCTATCTCATTCGCTGTGGCGACGATTCCCTTTACTGCGGAATCTCAAATGATGTCACGCGTCGCGTGACAGACCATCAATCACAGGGCCCAAAATGCGCCAAGTATTTGCGAGGGCGAATTCCGCTTAAATTAGTCTATGAGCGAAGGATCGGCACTCGTGCTCAGGCTTCAACCGAGGAATACCGGATCAAGAGGCTGTCCCGAAAATTAAAAGAGGCTCTCATCTCAGAAACTTCCGCCTCGCAATAACTGGTAATGATCTATCTTAGATATTTCGCATTACCGTGCTAATCAGGATATTAGGATACTCTCATCCTCTTATGCACAAACGAATGATAATCCTGCTCCCCTTGCTGGCGCTCTTACCCCATTGCTCAACGAACAATCCTAATTCCGGATCTGGAACCTCAAATCCATCGGTTCTTTCGAGCCCGGCCGGGGCTAAAGTCTGGGACGCGCCCCAAACAGTCTCAACCAAAGACGGTTACAAGATGACCTATACCAACCCCGCCAACGACAAAGAAAGGTTCACCTTCACCGGGTCCCGCTAACTGATGTTCTTCCTTCATTAAACGCCAAACCTAAAGGGCACCCACATGGTCTACGGCACCGCCGCCAAGATCGATGAAGCGCAACTTTGGAAAACAACGTTGATCGCCAGACAAAAGTTGAAGTGGTATTAAGCTAGTCTTCTTTCGACGAATTACGGCAACATTTTCCGAACCGTGGGAACCGAACTCAAGGACGGCGCGAGCAACGCCGGCCGCTACCGGATCGAAGTCGAAGGCACAAAAAAACAAGATGCAAAGCTGGCTTTCAGAGCTAACCTTGCGATCAAAATGACAGGTCCAAAAACAGCACTGATCACTGGAGCCAATGGAGGTATTGGCTGCGCTCTTGCCCGCAAACTCCACTCAGCTGGAACCAAGCTCGTCCTGGCCGGACGAAACGAGATTGCCTTGAACAGCTTGGCCTCAGAATTGGGAGCCAAGGCACTCATTGGTAATTTCACCCAAGCGGACCAAGTCGCCTTGTGTGTGACTAAAGCCCTCGAAGAGCTGGGCGAAATCGAAGCTGTTGCCCATTGCATCGGATCGATTCTTCTCAAACCCGCGCATTTGACCTCCATGACCGACTGGCAGTCAGTTATGGACACCAACCTCAACTCGGCCTTTTACCTTCTTCACAATCTGGGCAGGCCGATGAGCAAATCCGGAGGCTCCATTGCTTTTGTCTCCTCGGTCGCAGCCGAGAAGGGACTCTCAAACCACGAAGCAATTGCGTCAGCCAAAGCCGGACTCGCCGGACTCACCCGCTCGGCCGCCGCAACCTATGCCAGAAGTCAATTGCGGGTGAACTGTGTCGCCCCGGGCCTCACCGACACCCCGCTGGCCGCACCTATCACCAGCAACGAATCAGCGAGGAAATTCTCCGAAGCCATGCACCCGCTCGGGCGCGTGGGCACTCCTGAAGAAATTGCAAGTGCCCTCTACTTCCTCCTCTCACCCGACAACAGCTGGATCACCGGGCAGTCCCTTTCCGTCGACGGGGGGCTTTCGTCTCTGCAGACTAAATAGCTCCACCTCTAGCCTCCGTGCCAGTGCAGTTTCTTTCGCAGGATCTCATAGAAGGAATGGCCCGGGAGCCTGACAAGGCGAAGATGAACTTCATGGCAGGAGACACGAACGACACTGTCTTTTTCAATCCTTAAAATATCGCGTCCATCGACCGAGAAAAGAATCGGCTCTTCCCCGTCTCCAGCCGGTGAGAGCTCAATTATGGAATTTTCTCCCACCACCAAGGAGCGATTACTCATACTGTGAGGACAAATCGGAGTGATGACGAAGACCCCGGCTTGAGGCCCCAGCAAAGGCCCTCCGGCGGCCATTGAATAAGCCGTCGAACCCGTCGGCGTCGCAACGATCAACCCGTCGGCACGATAGTGATTTAGCAATTCGCCATCGACCCGTGCTTCCAGCGAAACCAAGCGACCCGTCTCCCCCCTCATCAAAACCGCCTCGTTGAGTGCTAGAAATTGATGAGCTTTCCCACCCTCCTCAATCATTTCCACCTTGAGCATGCTTCGCTCCACAATGTTCATTTCGCCATTTGCCAAATGATCACCGAGAAGGTCGATTTCTTCATCCGTGCACGCCGTCAAAAAACCAAGCGTTCCGATATTCACACCCGCAATCGGGATCGGCCCGGGCCCCAGGCGATGCAAGGTCTCCAGTAAAGTGCCATCGCCACCCAGTGAAATAACAAGGTCTGCACCCTTGGCAAAATCCTGCACTCCCGTTTCCTGAATGAGACCGGCCGTTTTATCCTCAAGCACAACCTCAATTCCTCGTTTCAAAAGACACTCTCGCACATTTCGCACCGCCATTGGCGCATCTGGCTTTCGGGGATGGGCGACGATAGCGACTTTCACGGAAGTTAGTCTAGCACCACCGATGAACTCCGGCAATCGTTCCTTGCCTGACCACCTCTCAAACGACATCTTTTCCCCATGCCTCTGACCCCGCTGGAAGCAAACCGCTATCTGCGACAAACCATGCTAGCCGAACTGGGCGAAGCCGGACAGGAGCGGCTCAAGAAAGCTTCCATCCTCTGCATCGGGAGTGGTGGGCTCGGCTCCCCTGCTCTTCTCTATCTTGCTGCAGCCGGAGTCGGAACAATCGGCATCATCGACCCTGATAGAGTCGATCTTTCCAATCTACACCGCCAGATCGTCCACGACACCGATCGTGTCGGCACCTCTAAAATGGAAAGTGCCAAAGCACGGCTCCATCAGGTCAATCCGCATGTCAAAATCATGCTTCATGAGGGGCGATTCGAGCCCGACAATTGCCTAGATCTGCTAGATCCATACGATGCCATTCTAGATGGCTCTGACAACTTCCCGACGCGCTTCGCCGCCAACGACGCCGCCTTCTTTCTCAAAAAGCCCCTCATCCACGGTGCCATTTTTCAGTTTGAAGGCCAAGTGACCGTCTTCGCGCCACACCTTGGCGGACCGTGTTACCGCTGCCTTTTACCAGAGCCGCCTGCCCACGGCGCGGTCCCGACATGAACCGAAGCTGGTGTCCTGGGCGTGCTCCCGGGAATAATTGGAAGCCTCCAGGCGATGGAAGCGATCAAGCTTCTGGCGAGCCTTGGGCAAGCTCCGCTGGGTCGTCTGATTCACTACCGGGCTCTCTCGACCGCCTTCCGCGAGATCAAAATCAAGCGCGACCCGGGGTGCCCGCTCTGCGGAGACAACCCAACCATCACCAAACCATTTACTGATAAAAAAGACATGATCGAGCTCCCTGAAATCACCACTCTCGAACTCCGAAAAATTCTCGCCGAGGGCTTTGAAGGCATCCTGCTCGACGTCCGCGAGCAGGATGAATACATGATGGCCCATATCGAGGGCTCCGAGCTTCTCCCTCTATCAGGCTGGCCTGCCTCGGCCCACAACCTACCCAGGGACGCAAAATATTACGTCCACTGCGCCGCCGGAATGCGAAGCGCCAAAGCCGGCGTGTGGATGCTTCAAAATGGTTTCACCGACGTTACGAACGTCGCAGGCGGCATGAAACAATGGCTTCAGGAAGAGCCACAATAGAATAATGCATCCCGTTCGTTTTTCTGGCTACCGCCAGAGAAAATGGCCGATGTCGAGTGAAAGGATTTGGTCAAATCTAAATCCTAGAAAATGAATCAGTAAAAGAGACACAAACCCGAAAAAAATTATTCTGTTACTGCGCGAGTTTAACAGAGGAAGCCTGGGCCAAGAGAGCTACTGTCAGCAGAAGCAGACTCGCCGTGGGATCAGCACAGGGCTTCACCCTAAAATGGAAGGGCGGAAGGCTTGCACAACTCGCTTCCGAACGGATCGGGGCCCATTCCACCTTTGGGATCTTCATCGTGCAAGCCACGCACTCGCGAAATACTCTCAACAATCTCCTTCCCGAGTTCCTCACTCACCACAAGCTCAGCGACCTCCTTTCGCAACTGTTCTCTCCCGTTTGCTACAAACAATCGATTGAGCGGACTATGGAAAACGTCTTCAGCATCGAGATATCCCCTCAGGAGTTCCTCACGCTGTCCGGCAGGATAGCAGGCTACCAAAATCTCCCGGATCCCGCCTGTTCCCAGATCGTCCGGATCCAGCCAATTCTCGGCTCCCGGGATTTCAGGGACAAACTCACTGCGTTCCCTCAACCATGCAATCGCGTCCTCCTTGTCACTCGCAGCCCAATGACGAACGGCCGGGGCCAGGGAAACATCGGTCACGACGACTTTCGTGATGACGTCCTTGTAGTCGTCACTCTCAAACGGATCAGACCAATGTCTCTAGACGGTTTCCTCAACCATCCTCGAAATTGAAATACCCTCGTCGTCCCGGAACCAACTCTCGGCCTCTTCCGCATTCACCTCCATCCATCTTCCAAGCACCCCACCCCGGAGAACCGCCGTGATATCCCGATGCTCCACATTTTCTGTAGATAGGACTTTCCTCATAAGCTCAGCCCAATCGGTCGCAGGGGATAAACCACGCACCATCCCTTTCAGCATCGATCCCTGGAACATCGGATCTTCATGCTTCATAAATTCCTCGAGCGCAAAATCAGGATCTTTCTTCGACAAATGCTCGAAGACTTTAATTGGGGCAAGATAACCATAGCCTTCAAACGCCTCCGATTTCCGAATCAGACCTTCCGGGTCGTCGACTGCCAGCCACGCCGCATGAGGATCACTCCGTGCCCACCCTGCCAAGACCGCATTGAGATCCAGACCGACTTCCCGAACTTCGGCCTCTCCCGGACCTCCCTCCAGACTGTTTTTTGCCTGCATAAATTCTTCCGCATACGTCTTCTCGAGACTCAACACGAAGGAAACCGCTTCCTCTTTCACCTCGAGGCCCCACCTTTCGAATAGGGCTTCCGACCAATCGCCGCCCGATTCCTGACGACACAGTGCTTCAACTTCGGCGAGCGACCATGCCTGAATCACTTCCCAGTGCTTCTCCGGGAACTCTTCATATTTAAACCCCGGAGTCATCCCAACGGTCTTCATACGCCAACATAAGCCCAACGAGTTAGTCGACCGATCTTTGATCACTATTCCCAAGTGATCTCCGGTCAGAGTGTTTCCGCTCTCCACCCCGGTCAGTTTCCGTTGGCTCTCGCGAAACAACTTCCCGCCATTCATCCACCAAAACGATGGAGAGCAGAAGCGCCAGCACGACGGTAGCCGCTCCCCATTTCATCTCGGTGTCTCAATAATCTCCTGTCGGATCTCGCCCACTCCCTCCACTCCCAATTCCACGACATCCCCAACCTTCAAAAACTGCGGTGGCTTCATCCCCGCTCCCACGCCTCCCGGTGTTCCGGTCGCGATCACATCTCCAGGCAATAAGGTCATGAATTGTGAAATGTAGCTCACCAACTCCCGCACTCCGAAAATCATGTCACTCGTCGAGCTATCCTGACGAATCCCTCCATTCACCTTCGACCAAATTCGTAATTTCTGTGGATCGGTAATCCCGCCCGCCGGAACAATCTCCGGTCCGGCCGGACAAAAACCATCGTGACTCTTGCCCTTGTTAAACTGCCCGCCACGCTCTTTCTGCCACGCCCGTTCGGAGTAATCGCAAAGCACGAGATATCCTTGGACAAAGCTCATCGCCTCTTCCCCGGTCACCCGTTTCGCCTTCCGTCCAATCACAACGCCCAGCTCAACTTCATAATCCAATTTTTCCGCACCGGGAGGCAACTCAACCGGATCAAAAGGCCCGGCCCAGCTGCTCGGTGCTTTTTGAAAAAGGACAGGCTCGGTCGGAATCGGATTATCCAACTCCAGGGCGTGAGCCGTATAATTCTGGCCGACGCAAACAATTTTCGAAGGCGGGGCAATCACTGCGACTGAGGCAGGGCGGATAGCTTGATAACACGGGTCTTCGCAATATCATCGTGAAGGCAATTTCGGTCCTGACGGAAGATCAAAAGCACACCCACAAAATAGATCAGACTTCCGACAAAGGGCACGTTGGCAATCAGAGCCATGATGCCGTAGCGCTTAAAAGCAATCGTGTTCACGTCCGCCTGGGAACCGTCAAGATTGACGATTTGGGTCTTCATGACTTTCTTGCCGATACTCTGCCCCGTCGATTTCCAAAAGGTCCATTGAATCCCAATGTAAGCGACAAGCCCGATCACCCCTATGAGAAATGTTTCCGCAAATCCGTAACCCGAAGCCGAACCGTTAAAGGCATCAGCGAAATTTTTGACAATTACTACCTTTGGTGGAGAGATCAGAGCGTAAACAAATCCAATCACCAGCCCCACCGGAATCATGATCAGACCGTCAAGTAGAGCACCCGCAAACCGCTCTCCCAAGCTGGCGTAATTGTGCGGCCCCGGCACCCCCGACTGTAGGGGAGAAGGAGGATCAACATGGGTCGTGGGCGGGCTGTAGGGATTTTCTTCGGACATAAAGAAATCGCTAACATTTCCCGTTTCTCCTGACAAGGTGAGACTCCATCGCAGGATAATTTCTGAAAGCTCGCGATGTCGGAGCAAACTTGCAGCAGCCAGAACAAATTCCGTGTTCATTTTCCCGAGCCTGAGTTAACACCCGTCCGTCTCCATGTTCGAACTCCTCAAGACCGACCCCGATTGCAAGGCACGCCGCGGACGCCTCACCACTCCTCACGGAGTCATCGAGACCCCGATATTCATGCCCGTCGGCACACAGGGTTCGGTCAAGACCCTCCATCCCGAGGATCTTCATCTCATGGAAGCACAAATCATTCTGGGCAACACCTACCACCTTTGGCTACGCCCCGGCACCGATGTCATCAGCGAACTGGGCGGGCTTCACTCATTCACGACCTGGGACGGCCCCGTGCTGACCGATTCCGGCGGCTTTCAGGTCTGGTCCCTTTCCAAGATTCGCAAAATCAGCGAGCAAGGCGTGCAATTCCAAAGTCACCTCGACGGCACCCGCATGATGCTCAGCCCCGAAAAGAGCATGGAAATCCAAGCCATCTTCAGTTCGGACATCGCGATGCTCTTCGACGAATGCCCGCCCTATCCGTGCGAGCGCAAATACGCCGAGGAATCCACCGGTCTCACCACCCGCTGGGGAAAACGTTGCAAGGAATGGATCGAAGCCAACATGCCTACCAGCGGAAACGGGCGGCAACTCCACTTCGGAATCGTCCAAGGCTCGGTTTATCCCGATCTCCGTGAGGAGTCCGCACGAGCCCTCGTCGATCTCGATTTCGACGGTTACGCCATCGGCGGAGTCTCGGTCGGTGAACCCGAGGAGGAAATGTTCGCCGCCATTCAAAATGCCGAGCCCTTCCTGCCCTCGAGCAAGCCCCGCTACGCGATGGGATTGGGAACACCAACCCAGCTTCTGGAAATGATTGGCCAGGGCGTCGACATGTTTGACTGCGTTCACCCCACTCGCTGCGCGCGCCACGGACAGGCCTTCACTCCGGACGGGCCCATCCACATCAAAAACAAGGCCTTCGAGTTCGATTCCGCTCCGCTCACCGCAGAAGCCCACCCGCACGTCGCCCGCTTTTCCCGTGCTTTTTTGCGCCATAGCTTTCGCGCCGGCGAAATAATCGCCCAACGCGTTCTCTCCTTCCACAACCTGCACTTTTACCTCCAGCTGATGGAAAACGCCCGCCACGCCATCTCCGAGGGACGTTTCCGCGAATTCCAACGCGAGTTCGTCGCCCGCTACACCGCAGGTGTGAAATGACCCTCTTTCCCCGAAATCAAGCGGTTTAGGGTTGCTTTCCTTCGCCAATCCTAGTTTTTTCCTCCCCCGCAACATACTTCGCATCTAGCGGATATTTTCAACCAAACTACTTTCCTCCAAGTGAATCCAATTTTATCAGTTCTCGCAGCTGGGCAGGCTAATCCTCTCACCGGCACGCTTCCCATGATCATTATCATGATCGTGATGTTCTACTTCCTCCTGATCCGCCCGCAGAAAAAGCAGCGTCAGGAACAGGAAGCCCGTGTCGCAGCCCTCCAAAAGGGGGACAGAATCGTAACCATCGGCGGAATGCACGGGATTGTGCACCACGTTTCCAAGGAAACCATCACCATCAAGATTTCCGAGGGCGTTTTCGTCCCCTTCAATAAGGTGGCCATTGCCAGCGTCGAAAAATCCGGCAAAGGCGATAAAAAGGCCGAAGAGAAGAATTCCCACGAAGATTCCAAGGAAGAGAAGAAGGCTTAGTTCCGCTTTCAATCCCCCCCCTCTCATGCTCCGCAACTTGTCAGGCTCCGTCGTCAAAGCCCCCTTTTTTGGGCTTTTTGGGAGAGCGATTTGTCGTCCAGGAACTTCAAGACAAAGACTGGGGCAAGCACATAGTGAAAGCTATCAGCGAAAAGCGCAAAAAGTAAATTTTCAAATTCTAAAGTAAGTTATTCATGGATCTCCAAGACAACCCTCTCATCGTCGTCGGTGCCGGTATCGCCATCGTCGCCCTCATTTTTTGGTATGTCGCGACCGAAATCGACCGTCGAAAGCGCAACGTCGGCTCCATCGCCATCGGCATCGTGATTATTCTTTGCCTGATGGCCATCCTTCCCGTAAAGGAGAAGCTTAAAGGAGGAATCGATCTTGTAGGTGGTTCCTCCTTCATCGTCGAAATCCAGCCCGGTAAGGACGAGGACGGGAACCCCCTTCCAGTCAATGAAGGCGCCATCGAGCAGGCCAAGGCCACCCTCTCCAAACGCCTCTCCAACAGTGGTCTGAGCGACAACCTCATGCAGCCTCTAGGCAAGGATCGCCTCATCATCGAGATGCCGGGAGTTGGTCCGGAGCGCCGCGATGAAATCCGTGAGACCATCGAGAAAACCGCCCGTCTTCTCCTCAAGGAAGTTCACCCCAACAGCAGTCAAATCATTGCCCAAATCGAGGCTGGCACGAAGACCTTGGAACCCGGATATCAAGTCTACCCGATTCGCATTACCGACAAGGAGACCGGCAAGATCACCGGAATGGATAAGATCCTCCTGAGCAAAAAGACCATCGTGGGTGGCGACAAGGTCGATCTTGCACGTCCAGGAGAAGGCATGGGTGTCATCAACGTGACCTTGAACAAAGAAGGGGGCCGACGACTCTCCAATACCACCGGCAACATGACCATTGGGAGAGACCGTATGGCGGTCGTTCTCGATGACGAGGTTCTCATCGCCCCCACCGTGAATGCCGTTCTAGGGCGCCGGTTCATCGTGGAAGGTCTCGACGGACGCGAGGAAGTCCGCACTGTTTCCAACGCGCTCAACAATCCTCTCAAATACCCTCTGACCATCCTCTCCGAGCGGAATGTCTCCCCCCGCTATGGCGAGGAAGTCGTCAGACAAGGCATTACCGCCGCGATTGCCGGCCTGAGTCTTACCCTGCTTTTCGTCTTGATCTATTACCGTATCGCCGGCCTTGTCGCCCTCGCCGGCCTCATGGTGAACATGCTCATCCTTTTTGGGGCAATGGCGATGTTCGGAGCGACCTTTACCCTTCCGGGAATCGCGGGAATCATCTTGACCATCGGTGTCGCAGTTGATGCCAACGTCCTCATTTACGAAAGACTGCGGGAGGAAATGGCAGGTGGCAAATCCCTCGGGAACGCCCTCCGAGCCGCTTATGAGAAAGCCTTCAGCGCCATCTTCGACGCCAATATCACCACCCTTCTCACCGCGATCATTCTTCTCTGGCGTGCGTCCGACCAAATGAAGGGCTTCGCCATCACCTTGACGATCGGAATTCTATCCTCGATGTTTGCCGCGCTCCTCGTGACCCGCGTCCTTTTCTTCTGGGGTCGCGATACCGTAGCCCTAAAGAAGCTCAGCTTCATGAACCTGATCCCCGAGAAGACGATCAAATTCATGGAAATGCGGAAGGCCGCCTTCATGATTTCTGCAGTCCTCTTCATCGGTTCGCTCGTCGTCATGGGAACCAAGCGCGATTCCTCACTCGGCATCGACTTCCTCGGCGGGAGTATTGTGAACATCCAGCTCAATGAAGAGCAGATCTTAAGCGAGGCCACGGTGAGAGAAGCCATCAGCGATCTCACCTTGAAGAAAAACGCGACCATCCAGCTCGAACAACCCGTGGGTGCAGAAGGAGAACTGATCTCAATCAAGTGCGACTCTGATGACCTTGCTCAAATCACGGACAAGCTACGCTCGGATATTGGAATCCTTGGCGCGGTCAGCTCAAAGACCCTTGAAATTCCCCTCAAGAAGAGCGACTCGGAAATCACGAAAGAGGCCATCGAAAAGTCCCTTGAAAGCCTCGGATTGGAAAATACCAGGGTTGAGATCAAAGCTGAGGCTGCAAGTGACAATCGCTTCATCAGTATCAACAGTGCCGCCGATAGCGAATCCACCATCGCGACCAAGCTCAAGGAAGACTTCCCGTCTCTCAAGATTCCCGAAGCCAAACCGAACTACGAAATCCCCATCGATGGCCAAACAATCTCGGCTTCTCTCGGTGGCGAGTTCTTAAAGAACTCCCTCTATGCACTCGGTCTGGGGCTTCTCGCGGTTTTGATTTACATCAGCCTGCGATTCGAATTCTCCTTCGCCGTTGGCGCCTTTGCCGCGCTCTTTCACGATATCGTAATCTGTATTGGCGTCGTGATCCTCTTCGGAACAGAGCTCTCCTTAATCCACGTTGGAGCCTTCCTGACAATCGCGGGTTACTCCATTAACGACACGATCGTGGTGTTCGACCGGATGAGGGAAACCCTTCGTTCAAAGCGTGGCGATGTTTCCGACGTGATGAACCTCGCGATCAACGCTACCCTTTCACGAACCATTCTGACCTCGGTCACGACCTTTGTGGCCGTGTTCGTCCTCTGGATCTTCGGCGGCGCTGCCCTCAAGGATTTCTCCTTCGCCATCATGATCGGCGTGATTATCGGAACCTACTCCTCGATCTTCATCGCGGCTCCTGTTGTCTACATCTGGAGTAAGTCGCGCGGCACCAACCTCCGTAAAGAGCTCCTTGATGCCTCGCTGGACATGTCGACGGAAGTTGTCGAGCCAGCCCCGGGCAAGTAGATCTTATTCCTTTTTTTTCAAAGCCTGCCCGGAGTTCGCTCTCGGCAGGCTTTTCCATCATTGCCAAAATTTGTTTACGAAACTAAACCTTCTCTCTGATGACAAAGACTTGGTTCACCCTCCTGCTTGCCGCTCTCTGCCAAGGCCTGCAAGCACAAGAAACCCCGATCACTCTAATCGAAACCACCCTCGCCACTACTCCTCCAGTCAAAGATGCCGTCGAGGTCTTTGAGGACGATGGCTCACGCGTTGCGGTTTTGGGCTATCATGTCTTCCACGCCACGCTCCCGGCAACCCAAATGCGGATTCCCACTTCAAAATTTCGCAGACAGATGGAGGCTATCAAAAAGTCCAACATCCCGGTTATCACTCTTGAGCAATTTCTCGCCTGGCGTCGAGGTGAAGGTGAAGTCCCACCGCAATCCATCCTGATCACGATGGACGACGGCTGGAGATCGGTTTACACCGAAGCCTTTCCCATCATGAGGGAATTTCAGCTACCCTTCACTATCTATCTTTACAAAAACTACGTGGGAGCCAATCGCGGGAGCCGGGCCCTTTCTCTCGACATGATTCGCAAAATGGTTTCAAGCAAGCTCTGTTCCATCGGCTCACACTCGGTCAGTCACCCCTTTCCCAGCAAAATCAAAAGCGCAGCAAAGGCAGGCCCGGAATCTTACGACAAGTTCCTTCGCAACGAACTAGGTAGGTCCAAAAAATTTCTCGATGATACTTTGGGTATTAAAGTCACCACCTACGCCTACCCAGGCGGATACCATACCGAGGAAATGTTTCCTCTGGCCGATGAATTCGGTTACGACCATCTTTTCACGGTAAAACCAGGAAAAATCCGCCGGGATTCGCCCCGCTACACCCTTCCTCGTTACATCGTGCTGGGAAATCATGATGGAGCCTTTAACGCTGCAATCGTTTTTCGAAATGGGGCCAGAGTTGCCAGCATCCCCGTCACACTGCCACACCCAACCAAGCCCGAACCCGGTGAAATCATCGCCTCGCGTCTTCCCACAATTCAGGTTGATCTTTCTGGAGTGGACAATCTTGATCCTGATTCGGTCGTCATGAGGGTCGCTGGCTTCGGCAAAGTCCCCCTCATCGTCCACCCTGAAACTCTTGTTTACGAATGGACCGTGAGCCGGCCTCTTCGCCAGCCCTTGTGCGAAGTTACAACCCAATGGCGACTTAAAGAGAAAGAAAACTACGAACCGGTTATGCGATGGTCCTTTCGCATTGATCACGAAGCGGCATACCAGGCTCAGTAGGAAATTCAACCTGCCCGGACCAGAAAAAAGCCGAGGATCGGAAAAAAATCGCTATTTTCACTGAGAAATAATCGAGAAATAAGCTCTTTTCTCTGAATTCCTTCAATTTCTTCTTGATTAAGACGCCACCTTATCCATTTTTCACCGAAATTCCTCAAACTTCATGAGCAATCAATCACTCGACGGAGCACAGGCTCTCATCAAAACCCTCGACGATCTCGGCATTGAGTTCATTTTCGGCTACTCCGGCGGAGCAGCCATTCCCATTTTTGACGCGCTGGAAACGGTCGAAACCAAAATGAAGTTCATTCTCGTGCGCCACGAACAAGGAGCCGTTCATATGGCCGATGGCTACGCTCGCGCGACCGGAAAGCCAGCAGCTGTTCTCGTCACATCGGGGCCAGGCGCAGGAAACACCGTTACTGGCCTCATGACCGCCCAGATGGATTCGGTCCCGATGCTTGTCATTTGTGGACAGCAAGTCACCTGGATGCTTGGGAAAGACGCCTTCCAAGAAGCTGATATTTTCGGAATTACTGTTCCCGTGGTAAAACACAATTACCTCGTCAAAGAGACCAATGACTTGGTCCGCGTGGCCAAAGAGGCCTATCACATCGCAACCACGGGTCGCCCCGGCCCCGTCCTCATCGACGTTCCCAAGGACGTTTCTTCCGGTGATTTTACGGCAACCATGGATCCGGAACTGGATCTTCCCGGTTACGATCCATACGAATCTCTCAATATCGACCCCACCGGAATCGAGGAGGCTGTCGCCCTCATCAGGAAAGCAAAACGCTCTGTGATTCTGGCCGGTCAGG
This sequence comes from Verrucomicrobiota bacterium, assembly GCA_030835305.1. Classification (GTDB taxonomy): domain Bacteria; phylum Verrucomicrobiota; class Verrucomicrobiia; order Verrucomicrobiales; family Akkermansiaceae; genus SW10. The sequence goes on from JAURPJ010000037.1 coordinate 63,375, forward strand.
GTACTATGATCGCACGTGCCGACAATGAGCTCATGGAACTGGCAACCAAGCTCAATTGCCCCGTCACCTCCACCCTTCTCGGCAAGGGCGTCTTTCCTGAAACCCACGAGCTCAGCCTCGGCATGCTCGGCATGCATGGCACCGCCTACGCCAACAAGGCCATGGTCGAGTGCGACCTTCTTCTCAATATCGGCTCTCGATTTGACGATCGCATCATCGGCCAGCCCGACAAGTTTTGCGCCGATGCGAAAATCATTCACATCGACATCGATCCAGCAGAAATGGAAAAAATGATCCGCCCCGACGTGCAAATTGTTGGAGATGCGAAGGCAGCCCTCACCCTGCTCAATCAGGAAATCGAAGAACTGGAAACAGCCGACTGGCTCAAGACTCTCAACGGCTACAAAAAGAAGTTCCCTCTTGGTTACAAAAAGCAAGGTGGACTCCGAATGCAGCAGGTCATCGAGGAACTCTACGAACAGACCAAAGGCAAGGCCATCGTTTCGACCGATGTTGGGCAACACCAGATGTGGGCCGCACAATTCTACAAGAACGACGAGTCCTATCACTGGCTTTCCTCGGGCGGCGCCGGAACCATGGGCTTCGGCTTCCCTGCTGCCATCGGAGCCCAACTCGCTCATCCTGACAAGACCGTGATCTCGATCTCGGGTGATGGAGGCTTCCAAATGACTCTTTTCGAATTGGCGACCGCTGCGATTCACAAACTCCCCGTCAAGATTGTCGTTCTCAATAACCACTACCTCGGCATGGTCCGCCAATGGCAGGAGCTCTTCTTCGAAAACCGGGAGTCAGGCGTCGATCTAGAGGGTAACCCCGATTTCTGCAAGCTCGCCGGCGCCTATGGTATTCCAAGCGTCCACTTTAAACGCCCGGCCGATTGCAAACGTAAGATCGAAGAAGCACTCGCCTACAACGACGGACCCATCCTCATTCACGCGGAGTGCGTCAAGTACGAGAATGTGTTCCCCATGATTCCTGCCGGTGCTGCCCTCGAGGACATGATCACCGAGCCGCCCAAAACTCAAATGGCAAAACCTGTGGGATCAACCTAGCCTCCACTTTTCAAAAATTCACCATCACTTGAAATGTCTAAAACGATTGTCACCACCGACACTCCTATGGAAAATGCCACTCGTGGCGCTTCAAATACGCTCTCCATCCTCGTCAACAACAGCCCGGGGGTCCTGATGAGAATTTGCCAGGTCTTCTCACGAAGAGCTTACAATATCGATTCACTTGTCGTCTCAGAAGGCCGCACCGTTGCTTTTTCCAGAATGACCATCGATATCTCAGGAAATCCACAGTGGCTCGAACAGATAATCAAGCAAGTCAACAATCTCATCGATGTGATTCATTGCTACGAGCACACCGCGGCAAACTCGGTCGTTCGCGAAATGC
>JAURPJ010000038.1 GCA_030835305.1 Verrucomicrobiota bacterium
ACGAAGAAAGCTGGACCGACCCCGAACCTTCCCACGAGCAACTCCTCAACGATCTTGAGCCAGCACTCCAGGGATTTTCTAACTTTCCGTTTCTAGAAGGGGCAGATTACTCACGCTTTTTCTTTATCGACTCCCGGACAGCCTGGGCAGAAATGTTCCGGAATCCTCCAACCACAACTGCCGAGGTTCTTCACCCCAATCAACAAGCCCGAAAGCCAGTCGAGATCGCCTTCCCGAACCCGGGACCGGAAGTCATTCACGAAAATACACTCGGCGAACTGGGCCTCCGCTTATGGCTGGAACCATTGGCGGGAATGGACGAATCCGGATTGCTGGCAGCGCAATGGAGGGGCGACCGATACCAACTCCGCCGCAATCCGGACGGCCAATTTGTCCTCATCTGGAAGATCGTATTTTCGGATGAGCAATCAGCCAAAAACCTCGTGGCAGAGGTGGAACGCTCCATGATCCGGCGACTTCGCGAAAGTCAGGCTCTGCGCCAGATCGAAGTCACCCCGTCGGGAACACTCGTCACTTTTTCCAATTCACCGAAGAAATGAACTCCACCAAACGCGTCATTTTTAGCGGCCGGGTTCAAGGAGTGGGATTTCGCTACACCACCAAGCAACTGGCTCTTGGGTTCGACCTCGTTGGCTCGATTCGAAACCAAAAGGACGGAACGGTCGAATTGAAAGTGATGGGAGAAGAGAACGAAGTGAACGACTTCATCACCGAGATCGTCGACGAATCCGAACTTGCCGGGCTCATTAAAGAGCACCGAATCTGGGACCTCGACCCGCTGACGGACTGCCGCGGATTTACGATTACGAGTTAGTTTTTGATGACCCGATAATATTTTCCGGTCAATGCGGAAGCAGGCCCAACGGCATCAAAGGTTCCTTCCTCGCCATCCGTCCAGGAAATCGGTCCCCCGTTCCCCTTGAAGCATAGAATCAAATTGACCCAACTACATCCGATGTCTTTGAGAGCGGCTGCGTCAACATTCGTGACTTCCCGGCAGAGCACTTCGCCACCCACCGCGAAAGTAGCTTCCATGAGAAGGTTTTGCAGGTTGCCAGCACCAACTGTTCCAAAATAAAGAGACTTTCCGAAAGGAGAAATCTTCGAATCATACTTGTTGTTCTTCCAATGACAATTCCTTCGATGATGGACTTACGATCTCAAGTCCGGTGCGGACCTCTCCGGTATCAGCTTGAAGAGCCTGCACTGTATTTTCACCAACAAAGTAGTTGCCCACGATTAGGCTACGAAATTCCGCAGCCGATCGCGCCTTCAAACCAAGACTGTGGCCGATCTCATGCAATGCGATTCTGTAAAAATCCAAGCTAGTGCCACCCTCAGGTTGCGAAGGATCAAAACTCCAATCCCGATCCAGGTCGAAAGAGACGGTGCCCCCAATGAGTGCCAACGAACCCAGTCCCGCGTTGAAGTCGTGATTCACAAAACTTTCCGGATCAGAATAGACAAGGGCTAAATTCGCGGCACCACTGATCGGAGCCCCCCGGACCGAGGCGCCCTGGGGGCCTGGCTCCCGCGAATAAAATCCACACATCCTGGTCCAAGGAAAATCATTCAAGATACTCGTTTGCAGGGCTTTGAGCAGTAATCACGTAGAAATCACTAGATCCACTGGCCGCAGCGCTCAACACGTGAAGCCCGGCATCGGATAAATAATCTGAAACTACCCGTCCACAAAACTCTCATCACACATCTCCACAGGAAGCGGAGTCTGATTCACAATACCACTCCAGCGAGCCGCGACAGCCTCAATAATGGCTTTCGCCGAAGGATTTTCGAGAAAACCCTCCGTGTCGTAGAGATAATCGACTTGGATCACGATCCCTTGAAGAGGAACGCGAGCGAGGGCAATTAGTAGCAACGACTTCGCCCTCTAAGGTTACGCAAATCGCCTGAGGTGACAAATCAAACCATCTTCCCAGATTTAGCACCAGCGTGATCAATTACTCGAAATTTCAGACTTTTTTATAATTTTTTGATCTTCCTCAGAGAGTTTGTTAATTTGATAGCTGACGACTTTTCCACTTTTCATCTGGAAATGGACCTTGCCGTCCTCGATTTTTTCCACCGAAGCAAGCATTTGACGGCCTGTCCCATCGGTCCATTGTCGCATTGGGATGATCGAGTCTTCTGCGACGCGGACAGCTGGTTTTTCAAGATTCTTCCCATCAGCTGTGGCCGCCTTGATTTGAACTTCAAACTGATCATCATTGGGGTGACCGTGAAAAACAAGACGGCCGTCGGGCGCAAAAACCACGGCGTAAGGAAGTCCGGAGACTGAAATTGGACCGGTAACGCCGTCCGTGATGCTATATCCAACATTCTGTTTCTTCAAAACCTCCGCGATTTGGTTTTTCCCGGAGTGATAAATCTCCGCTCCAATGATGGTGAGCCCCTTTTCACGATATTCCTCGTCCAACTTTTTGAGACGGGCGAGCCCCTTCAGACAAGAGGAGCATCCCACTCCCCAATACTGGATCACAACCGGCTTCCCCTTCAGACTGCGAGTCGTCACCGGCTTCCCGAAGAGAGAATTCCCCAGTTCCCAGTCCGAAAGTCGGTGCTGAACCACCTGATTTTCGTCAGCACTGGCTGCGTTTATAAAGATCCCGACAGCCAGGATGACCCACAAGATTTTAAAATTCATCTGGAGAGGCTACACCTCACACACAGAAATCCTTTCAATCCCCACCCCGGCCACGAATGTTTAGAAGCGCCCGAAAGAAAACCATCAAGCCCCCCACCAGAAACAATGCTGGAAACCAAATCGAATAGCCTGGGGCTTTCGTTTCATGCTCCAGCAGAGCCTCGGTTGGGTCATCGGGATTGACAAAGGCCTCGACCTTGCTCCCGGGCGGAAATTTCTCAACCATTGGCAAAATCTTGCTTTCCTTCTTTAAATAGGGGTTTTCACGACGTTTTAGCCGATTTCCCCGGTAAAATTCACCATCGACCATATATTCATAAACCAAATTGTGAGAGTACTCCTTGGCATTGCCTATCTGCCGGTCTCCCACCTCGGACACAACAACCACGGCAGGATACCCCGGCCATTCCCGCGTTTCCTTGGCACGGAGATAACCGCGGCCAAGCACAAAAACGAAAAAGCCCCCCATTACCGCCAAGGCCAAGCCGATGAATGCCAGATAGAGATATCCCCCGATGCCGTGCTTTTTCACGAGCCATCATTATCACAATCCAACCTTCCCGCAAGACCCGTGCTTGCACCTGGTCAAGATTCCCGCCAAAACACTCCCATGAGCATTTTTGCAGAAACTGTCATGGACGACCTCAAGACCGCAATGAAAGCCAAGGATTCCGTGGCTCTCACCACTCTCCGCGCTCTCAAGACCGCCCTCACCAACGCCGCCATTGAATCCGGCAATAAGGACAACGTGATTGAAGAAGCCGATGCCCTCGCCATCGTCCGCAAGCAGATTAAACAGCGCAACGACTCAATCGAACAGTTCGAGAGTGCCGGCCGCCCCGAACTCGCCGAAACCGAGAAAGCCGAAATCGCGGTTCTCGAAAACTACCTCCCCGCCGCCATGAGTGCCGAGGAAGTCTCTGCCATCGTAGCCGCTGCCGTCACCGAAACCGGAGCCAGCAGCCGTGCCGACATGGGCAAGGTTATGGGCATCGTGCAGGCCAAAACCGCCGGCCGCGTTGACGGTAAGACCCTCTCACTAGAGGTCATAAAGCACCTTGCCTAGCGGAAACAGATGAGCTTTGCCGCCATCATCGTCGCCTCCGGTTCCTCGCGGCGCATGGGCTTTGACAAGCTCGCCACCAAGTGGAACGACAGGCCGGTTCTCTGGCACAGCGTCCGGGCGTTTTCGTCATTGGATGTAATCTCCCAGGTCATCGTCGTCACCACACCCGAACGCTTCATGTGGCTCGTCGACCTAGGGCCAAAACTCCTTCGTGTCGATGGTGGAGTCGAAAGATCAGACTCGGTCGCCTCCGGCCTCACCGCCTTAAACGACAACATCACCCACGTCGCCATTCACGATGGCGCCCGACCTATGGTCTCGCCCGCTTCAATCCGCACCACTTTCTCTGCTGCCGAAGAAACAGGGGCCGCCAGTCTCGCGCGACGCGTCACGGAAACTCTTAAGCGAGCCACACCCGAAGGTGTCACCACTGAATCCGTCTCCCGCGACGATCTTTGGATCATGGAAACGCCCCAGATTTTTTCAACTGGCCTCATTAAAAAGGCCTACCAAAACGTCACCTCCGGCAATGCCCAAATCACCGACGAAGTCTCAGCCCTTCAACTCCTGGGCCAGGGCACCACTCTCGTCGAAAACCCCTCCCCTAACCCCAAGATCACAGTTCAAGCTGATCTCGACGCCCTGTCATGATGTCCCGGATGAATACCCGGACGGAGCTGCCAGAATTGGCACCGTATTCCAAAAGGCCATAAAAGCGCTAAGCCCTCCTGCGGCAGTGCAAAAAGCCAAAGAGGCCGATCGCCAACAAGACCGCTGACGACGGCTTGGGGATAAAGACCAAGAACACATCGACGTAATTTACAAACGGTCCTCCGGCTACCTCTGAAACTTGAATTGAAGTGATCGTTTCTCCCGGGTTGTAAAACCTTATCCAGCTTGCAGAATTGCTGGCCGAAGCTGTTACCAAGTTAGTGGAGACATAACTGTAAGTCACGCCAACCGTGAGTAGATTCCCGGCAGCAGAAGGAGTCGTAATCAGACCAAAGTGCGTCAAACCCGCATCCGGAGTCCACGTCTCCGGACCACCGTTCACAAAAGCCTAGCGGGATCCGGAGGCTTTCGAGGCAACTCCATCCTCCCGTTCAAATCGAGAAGCTCCTGAAATCTTCTCTGCCAAAGCCACGGATTCATTGGAAAAATTCCCGGCTCCAAAGATTCCCCCGGCATCCAACACTCCTCCGATCTCAAGATCGTTGATCGACACAATGAGATCCTGCATCGACGCCAAAGAAAAGCTCCCCAATTCATTGGTCACATCCACATCGCCACCAACATCGATCGTAGCCACCACAGCAGCAACCGAGACTTCAGTCTGTATTGTCGGGGCTGATATCCCTGCCAACGAACGAAGCCTGGCATTTCCATTTTTGTATGGTGGACGATCTAGGAACCAGAGTCTCAAACTTGCAAGCAGATAAATGATAAGCGATCAGGCAAGGAGCGAATCGCCATTGAGCGTCTACCCTTACCCGCCATCGCAAGCCTCGGCTAGATCACCACTGCCCACCCCGGGCGAAGGGAGCTTTCAAAAACGCTTTAATTGTGTCACCCTTCCGGCATGACTTTTAAAATCCCCGCCCTAATTTTCTCTGTTTTGTTTCTGGTTCTCCAGTCCTGCTCCATCGGGACCCCCGCCCGAACGACCACCAAACAAGCCGTCGCCAAAGAGTGGCCAAGGATCCAATCCGCGATCGCCGCGCAGCGGAGAGCCGACCATCCAAACTACAATCCCAAGTGGATTTACATCGTGGACCCCGCCACCCAACGGATGCAGGTCATCTCGCTAAAAACCCGCGAAGTTCGCATGACGCTTCGTTGCGGAACCGGAAGACGAGGTCTTGGCACCGCCCACGCCCAAACTCCCCCGGGCTTCTTCACCATGGGGGGAGTCCGTATTGCCAGGAATGCCGATTCCTCCATTCAAACCGGTGACTCCAAACTAGGCGTCAGCGGCATATACGCTGAAATCCTGTACCCACCTACCCACCCCGATCCCAAGCTTCGGGGCTATGTTCCAAACGGCGTGGTCATCCACTCCTACAATCCGGAGGCCAGCGAGATGCTCCGCCAACGCCGTACTCAACGAATGATCGGCCGGGTCCCCTGCACCACCGGCTGCCCGGTGCCCGATATAGACGAAGCTCACAAGCTGATCCCTTATCTCAGGCAATCAGCCGGCAAGTTTGACCCTACCACCAAACCCAACGCCAACCTTCGAGTACTGCTGAGCACAGGCCAAGTGAAACAGTATCAAAGGAATCAACTTGGCGATCCCATCTATATCCTGAACCGTCAGTAATGACGGTGGATCGGTCTTGTTCCTGAATTCCCCGGCCCTTCAGGTCCCCGCCCGATTCACGTTAAGCGAGGATTTTCTAACTTTTCTTTTTTTGTAAGAGGACATTGCCTCCAACACGATTCATAATCCCATCAACATATCCCCAAATACAAAACTCTCTTCTACCATCGCGCTACTCGTTGTCGCGCTTGGCGTCGCGGTCTTTTTCATCTTCCAGGATGGCTATGACGAAAGCACCATCCTCACTGCCTAGCAGCTTTCACGGAATGAGGAAGGTGTGTATTACAGAACCATTGTCACCTCGACTGTCAAGGGATAGATCGAGGACAAGGACTGGGGCGTCGAAAAGAAAGTCACCCTCATCAACGAAGGCGAGACTGATTTCATTCGTGAATTGAAATCCGTCGCCAAGGATCACTCAGAAATGGTATTCGGATTGAAAATCCTCCGAACCGCTGGACCTCACCGAGCTTGAGATTGAGGTTCATGGAAAAGAAATCCTGGCCGAAAGCGTCAGACTGACCGGATCGCTCATTCAAATCGGCGAGACCTCAAACATCTTGCTCAACTTTGAAGCAGAGTTCACCGAGGCGGCTGTCTTGGACCTCCCAAACTTCCTTGAAGCTGAATATAGCGCCCATTTAAAATTCGAACGCCCTCTTTCGAAACCGGTCCTTCTGAAGAACTTCCCTCAGAACTAGTCCGGCTATTTGATCTGAAGTCCGGTTTTCTTGAGCGCAGTTTCGCGATCGACCAAGAAGCCGCCATGATAACCAGAGACGGAATAGCCCTTGTGAACCGCAACCTTAAAATCAAGAGTCTTGACCGCCTTCACCTTCTTCTTGATGGTTTTCGTGGGAGTTTTCACGACAACCGATAGCTCGTGTATCCCCGCATCAGCATGGACCTTCACGACCCTCCACCCTTCTTGGTCACCCTATTGGTCAAGGAAATGGCATCATTGGGCTCCACCCATCGGTTGGCGATCTTCTGGTCCGCTGCGATAAGCCTCCCGATCACCAACCAAACATGCCCCCCGTCCTCCTTAAGGATCTCAATTATAGAACCATCACGATGCCTATCGGTGATCGCACCCTTGAGGGTCCGCTTGGTCTCCTGATCGGTCCAAGAACGTGAGTATTTTTAAGCTAGCGGAGCTCAGCCTCACTGCCACCACCTTGCGAGATCGTCAGCATAAGGAGCAAAAACATAGCTTTGGCGTGGCCATTCCCTGACTTAACAAGCCAAATTCGGAGTGTTAAAGCGATTGCAAGTGATCATCGAACAGGTCTGATCCAATAGACTCATCCTGCCATTCACAAAAAATTTTCTTTTGCCACGCGAAATCCGATTTTAGCGTTCGAATATGTCCAGCGGAATTAGCGTCGTTTGCGAGCCCGAGATTGAAGATCTTGAAGCCTATTTTGAGGAATTGGCAGCAGTCTATGAAGAACTGGCGACTCTCCTTAAAGACGAAGGAGTGGATATCCTCCCCTATCTTTTTTGCCCTGACAGTGATCTCTCCGAAGAGGAGGCGGACGCGGCCGGATACACAAAGGAAGACAAAGCCGTTATGAAGATCATCGTGACCGAGGATTTCCATGACGCCGACGAGGTCTACGATGACATCAACACCGCCGCGGATCTGGTTCGCGCGATGGATGACGATCTTTTCGAGAATGGAAAAAAAGCCCTCCTCGACGATCTCGAAGGACTTGCTGAGACACTGGAAATCCCGGTCGAGGAAAAAGTCACCGTACAACTTCTCCGGGGATAAATCCGACTACGGAAACAGTTCAAAAATAAAAGCCAGGGAGAGTCTACTCCGTCCGGCTTTTTTTGGATGCCGAATCACCCTCCTAAAAACGAAATCCAATTGAGAGATCGTAAGCGGTGGTGTCCTCAGTCAGGAACTGGTCATCCAAAAGCGAAAAGTCCTCCCTCCAGAGATGTCTGACGCCAATCTGCGCGACAAAACTTTTACCAATCCTGGCCCGGAAACCAACGAAGGCCTGTCCAACAAAATTGGTATCGGAATCGATCGGAAAATCAAAGCGGTCATCCAAACTGACATACTCGATTCCGGCTCCGGCTCCGCCATAAAAGGAAACCGCGCTGCTTAACTTGGCTTCCAATTCGTAGTTCAGCGTAAAATTGGAAAAATCGATATCACCATCTTCAAAAAAGGTCCGCCCGCCACGCCCCACGAATTCGAGTTCGGCATCATCGGAATGTCCAAGAAACTCGAAAAACAAGTTATGGGCGAAGGCATCGTCCTCATAAACCGTTCCCCGCAGTTGCAGAAAGCCATAACCCTGACCGGGACTTTCCATATACCCTCCGCCAAGTATGATGTCACCATTGATTCCGGCGAACTGGGCCTGAGAGGCGGAGGTGAATCCCAAGATTCCCATAACTGTCATCAGTGTCTTTTTCATAATTTTTTAATAGTTGAGTTAATTTTTTATTTTATACGAAGATGATCGCACCGAAGTCGGTCTTGACGATCCTCCACCACGATATCCACTGCGCCCCCAGAGTCCCCATCCACCACCCCACCGCCCGCGGCTCACCCCACCCCCAACCACGGGAGTAACCATTCCGCCGTTGACATTCGGTGGCTGAACATCCGCAGGAAGCAGCTCTTTGTAGCGATCACGATAAGACTTCGAAGCGTCTTTCACAGTATAAATGGTGAAACCGAATTGACTGGCCACATTGGGAATCAGCGCTCCTTTCTCGGCGTAAATCTTGCTCCGATTGACTCCTTTTTTGAAGCCCAAGAGTGCTCCACCGGCCTCGACGAAGTAGCGATTTCTGGAACTGTATAAAACCTCCAGGGTACTACCGTTTGGAATGAAGACATCACTATCCACAACGGTTTTGTTGACCGTTCGTCCCGGAGGAGCTTTCAAATCGGCACCAACTGTTCGCGAGCCGGAGCAACTTGCAAGAAACAAAGCCGGGGTCGCAAAGAAGAGGAAACGCGCAACACGCACGCAGATTGAAACGAGGGAGCCAGGTTTTTTATTCATGGGTAGGGAAACGTCCGCCAGACTCTCCCATGCTCCATGTTAGAGGCAAGCCAGAATCGCCGACGGCTCAGCATAGTCATCAAACCGAAGAGCAGTTTCAATCACCGGCCCGATCCCGACCAACTTCCACCCCAGATTACTCGTCGCTTCGACATCCCAGGGGGCATCCCCAAAGTAAATCACTTCGGTAAACCGTGCCTGATGGGCACGGGCCGCACGATCGAGAGCCTGAAGCATAATATGCTCACGAACCACTGCATCCGAGGCACTCGCAAGAGGCAGGCCTGCGATTTCAAAACCCGCCGTCTCCAGCTTGTAGCGCGCGGAATCTTCGTGCGCCCCGGTGGCAAAAGCCACAGCATGATCCGGAGATCCCACCAGAGCGTTCACAAACTCGATGGCGCCCGGAATGGCCTGAAATAAAGCCCTTGGTTGTTCCCGGAGGCCTTTCACAAGGTGCTCGTGAAAGGCCTTGGTGAGTGCCCCACTCATTGGCCGGTCGCAGTAGCGCTGGGAAATTTCCTGGGCTACTCCACTGTCGGTGGCGAACTGGTATTGGGACCAGTCGGCTTCAAAATCTTCCACACCCAGAACTTCCCGCACGGCCCGAATGAAACACTCGGAATCGACCGCATTGGTCTGCGTAAGAGTGCCGTCGATATCAAAGATCACGACTTTCATCAGTCATAATTGGAACTCGTCATGTCTTCCGCAGAACTGCCGACAAGGCGCTTGCCTTTGTAGATCATCGAGAACTTGCCACCGGTTTCCTCGGCGATCATGAGGAGCTGCCCGGCCGGAGTCCCCGGGAGCTCGAAAGCGATGGTATCGATTGGGATCCCCTCGGGATTGAGTTCCTCCATCTTTCCAAGAACATAATCCGCATCGGTCGGCTCTCCGTCGGAAAGAAGGTATACGATATTTGGGTTGGGGGTCATGGAGAAAGCCATTTTAAGAGGAGGATACCAATTGGTTCCACCTTTGGCCGGCATTTTTTGGATCGCGTCTACAACGACTCCCTTGAGGCGCTCCGAGGCCGGATACCAGTTCACGTCAGGGACTTTTCCATTTCCACGGAACCCTTTCATGTAGTGGTTCGGACCTTCGGTATCGATGGTCCAACCAGTGGTTGAGAAAAAAATCACGGAAACGTTCATGCTGGCCGGAAGAGCATTGATGGAGCGCACCAGCTCCTTCTTGAGAGCCTGGATTCGCGTTCCACCCCCGCCCTCGGCGTCCGACTCCATGGAGCCCGAAAAATCGACGATAAAAACGACGTTCCTTCCCTTTCGGCGGCTGCCAAAAAAGGTCGCTCCACCACCGCCATCACCATCACCTTCGCCGGTTCCAAATCCGGGACCAAAGTCTTCTTCCATGCCAAACATGCTGTCGGGATTTGCGGTCACCGGAATGGGGACAGCCACCGGAGATTGCGACTGCGACGCAATGACCTTGGCCATCGATGAACTCGCCCCCGGAGGCTTCGGCTGGGCGTTGTTCGTCAATTCCTTCATCCTGACCGGCGGTTCCTCCTCCGGGGTCGCGGCCTGATAGGTCACGATTTGGGGGATATTCTTGGTGGTGGGAATCATCGCGATGAGCCACAGAATCGCGATCACCACTCCAAATCCGAGAAGACCGGTCACAGCCGACTGAATACTCTCCTGCCGGCGCTGGCGCTCCACAGCCATCTTGACGGCATGGCTATTCGCCGCCAATTGCGCGGTATCAGTCTCGGTCACATAAATATCGCTCATGATCTTGCTCTCCTTCTAATAAAGGTGAAACGCACTGGCGAGGAGATTCCATAGCGCAAATCTTGCAATCAGAAAAAACGCCCCGCCGGTAAAAACCAGCAGAGCGTTTAGAGCAGACCTTCTAATAAACTGTTCCTTAAATCAATTTACTTCAAGTTGAAGTGAATCGAAGTCCTGGCTTCTCCATTCTCCATGCGGGTGTGAGCCGTCATGTCCTTGAACTGGGCAAAGGCTGCGAGAAACTTTTGAATCAGTGGAAGGTTCTCGTTAAAGTCGTCGCGCATGTATTCATTCTCAAAGATCTCCTCCGAGTTCTCCTTCAGGAGCTTAACCCAATACTCGGCCATTGCGTGAGCGGCCGAGAAATCAATGCGGGTGTAGCTTCCCTTGCGAACAGGTCCGTCACCGCCGGCCACGAGCTTCTTGTCGAGCTCGGCGATGAACTTCTGGGACGTTGAGAAATAGAAGTGCTTGTCGGAGATTCCAACCACCGGACGTGCGTCCTTGGTCGAGAACTGAATTGCCGTGCTGTAATAGGTGACACCATCTTTCGTGTTGTCATCGAACTCCTGCATTGGGATTTCAGTCCCCTGGACTTCCTTAACCGTCTTGAGAATATTGCTGATAGAGCCCTCAATTTTCTTCCAGGCGATCGACATTTTCTCACGATCAGTCACGGGAGTTACATAAGCAATGCGAGGGATCAAACCCTTCTCGATAATCGCTCCGGGAACCTCCGGGACGCGGGGAAGAGTTCCCTTGGTATCGATGATCAAAGCTCCTTCGTCACCGGTTCCCTGGGCCCAGTCGGTCGTCATGGCGGTCCAGATATTCTTAAGGTCTCCGGCGCCCATTTCGTCGAACATCTTAAAGCCTTCGCGAAAGTCGCGGAAGTCGCCATCATCGATCTCCATTTCGGCCACCCGTGATGCCATCAAATAAGCGGCCTGACCGAGCGAATCCATCATATCATGCACCTTCCCGGTGAACTCGGGATTCGAGCGGCTGTTGCTGAAGAAAACAACGCCATCCATGTCACCAAGTCCCGCAAAGCTGTGGGCGGTCTCGGTATCTATCGAAGGAAGATTGCTTCCGCCGTGGCTTTCAAACTTGAAGCCATCTTCGATGAAGGCCACCGAACCGGTTTGGCTAAAATCAAACATATCAAAGATTTTGTCCTCAACTCTGGCAACGTGACCGAGAAGAGCCTGAATGTCGCGGGTGTCACCAAAAACCTCTGCCTCGGCGAGTCCGGCCTTCAACCCGTTGGCCATCGACGCAAGAACTTCGTTTGCTCCTCCGATGACTTTCATCGCTTCCTCCTCGCCAAACACCAGCATGCGAATGTCCTTGTCAAGGTAATCTTTGAGGAAATCCATCCCTTCATTCGCCACGAGCGAATCCTCGGGTTTGGCTGGGAATTTCAGCCCATCAAGTGAGTCGCCAAGATAGACAACGATGTAGCTATCTTTCACCCCGATCGCGATACTAAGGTTCTTCTTGGCTACAGCGGCTAAGACCCGGTCAACCATGGCACGGGATCCGAAAAATTCGGTCATCTCTTGCTTGCTGTCCTCATCGGCCAAGGCGGCCAACTTCTTGCCACTAATCGTCATCCCATTCAAAGCAACGCCATCCTTCTCCATTTCGATTTCGTCAAAAGGAGCTTCTTCAGCGAGGTCAAAGAGCGAAAGGATTCCACCGATCATCATCTCGGAAATCTGAGTGCGCATCTCCTCGTCGCTCACCTTGAAACCGATCGTAACGGGTGGCATCTTGGACTTCTCAAAAATTGGAACTCCGGCTTCCGGATCGCCCAAAATAGAACTAAACATCGACATTGCGATGCCCTGCATCTCATCGGGATTGGCATCATCATCCATGGTCAGGGCTGCCAACTTCACCATCATTTTCATTTGATGGAAGGAAGACGAATTATTGATGGCCTGGAGATTTACGGCCTGATCACCGGCCGTATCGCCAAAGGCGGCAAAGATCTCCTCGCCAACCACCGCCTTTAAAATCTGAAAATTCTGATCCTCTTCAAGCTCTCCAAGATCTTCACCCTGATCTACCATCATCTGGGCGATGACCTTGCCCAGATCGGTCTTCAAAAGACGCTGATACATGTCGTATCCTCCCAGAATCGAGATATACCCTTCACTGTTCTTAGGAACATGGGCCGCAAAGCCCAGTTTCTTGATAACAGCCTCGGGAGGCACTTTGGCCGTTAAAGTTGAATCGGCCTCATTTTGGATTAAATGAGTCGCCGGCTCTCCCCAGGAAGGAAGGATGAGTAGGGCTCCCGAAATCACAGGGAGGAGTGTTGTGTTTAGTTTCATAGTCAGCTCTATTTATACGCGATTAAGCGTAGTTTGGTTAATTACAAAAATCGAAGATTTTTGGACCTATCGTTCATTTGTGAGCGATTTCATCACATCTCCAACCTGCAAGGACAAATGAGTCGTTGAATTCGATGGTGTTTCAGTGCCATGGGAAGACATTGGGGGCTTTTAGCCGAGCTTGTGGGGGAGTTTGACCATGCCCGCTCGGTCCTCCATTCCGCCTTTACGCAGGCTGCAAGCAATCATAATGCCATTCTTGATCAGCCGTCCCGATCCCTTTCAGCTATCCGGGTTGGAGCTTTTGAAAAAATTCGGGCATCCTCGGAAGCCTCCCTGCAATTCCGGGATATTTGCTTTCCAGCGAATTGTGCCACCCTGCCAGAACCACCAACCCGCCCCAAATCAGCCGGTTACCTGAAGATGTCATCTTTGCAATCAAACCCGAAAATTCTCATTCGCCACGGATTAAAATTCAACCCTTCATTCTTTTTCATTCATAAAAATTGCAATTTTCAGTATTTAGTGAAAATTCAGTTGTGCCAATGATAACGATTCGTGGAACCGACAATCCGGGGCTTTTTCCCTTCGATCTGATCCGTCCTCACATTGAGAAAGTCGAAGCCTGCATTAGCGAACAAGTGCGTGATTTCGATCCCGGCGTAGAGCCCTACATAGAATATATCTGCGGAACCAGCGGCAAACGTATTCGCCCTGCCCTCGCGGTCCTCACCGGCGGCGCGACCGGAAGCTTGCAAGACGATCACATTAATCTCGGAGTGATCTTGGAGCTCATCCACATGGCGACCTTGGTCCATGATGACATCATTGATGGCGCTTCTTCACGCCGAAAAGTCCCCACCGCCAACGCAAAGTGGGGAAACGGCATGGCAGTCCTACTAGGCGACGCCCTCTTCTCGCACGCCCTCAAGCTCTCGACCGACTTCAGTGATCTCGCGCTGAGCCGTGCCATCAGCCTGGCCTCCCGCGAAGTCTGCCAAGGCGAAATCCTTCAATCCCAGCGCCGTTTCGACCTCAACGTCACCAAAAAGGATTACTTCAAGATGATCGAGATGAAGACCGGGGCACTCTTCGCCGCTGCCTGCCAACTCGCCGCTATCATCTCCGGCACTTCCAAGGCGGTCAGCGATGCCATGTTCGACTACGGCATGAAGCTCGGTACCGCCTACCAGGTTTACGACGACGTGGTCGATCTCATCGGTACCGAGGATCAAATCGGTAAAACCCTCGGTACCGATCTCGAAAAAGGAAAGCTCACCCTTCCGATTCTCAATCTCCTCGAGAGAGCCAACCCCAAACAAAAGGAACAACTCTCCAAGCGCATCATCGAGCACCAACCGCTCGACCTTCCGGTCCTTGTCGGCATTGCCGAATACGAAGGCTCCATGTCCGACGCCATCGACACCGCCGGCCAACTCGTGGCCGAAGCTCGTGATACTCTCAAGCTCCTCGACGCCTCCGAGTTCGCCGATGCCATGAACAACATCACCCTCTTCGTCGACCAACTCCTCGCCGGCTGTCGATAAGGCCTTTTCAGACGCTAGATTCGCGCTAGATTGTCGCCCACATGGACGATATCAAAATTACTATGCAGACCAGCAAGGGCGACATCAACCTCACCCTCTTCCCCGATGACGCACCCGTCACCGTTTGCTCCTTCCTCCACCTCGCCTCGCGCGAATTTTACAACGGACTGACCTTTCACCGGGTGATTCCCAACTTCATGATCCAAGGTGGTTGCCCGGATGGAAGCGGCCGTGGTAATCCCGGTTACAAATTCGAGTGTGAATGCAAGGCCCATCGCCGTCATGACAAACCCGGCATCCTCTCCATGGCCAACGCCGGTCCCAACACCAATGGTTCGCAGTTCTTCATAACCCATTGCCCCACCCCACATCTCGATGGAAAACACACCGTCTTCGGCGAAGTGACCGAAGGGCAGGACGTGGTCGACTCCATTGCGGGCGGTGATCTTATCAAGGAAATTGTCATTCACGGCGACACTACCGAGCTCTTCAAAGTCCACGAAAACCGCATTACCGACTGGTCGAAGTAGTTTTCCTCAAACTCTTTTCAATGCCCGCCCGGTCACTCAACCGGCGGGCTTCTTTACGGACCATGCCGCAAGTTTAAAACTCTTCGCTTGGAAGTTGACTCAATTGCAGGAATATTCACTCCAATCGTGAGATCCATCACCTGGCTCATCCTCGCCCTCTCAACTTCCCCTGGCTTCGCCAACAAGGAACTCATCACAAAGCTGGACGAACTCTTCGACCTGCGCATCAAGGTCAACAGGAAATACAAAGAACAATTCACGGAAGAGGCCAAAAATCTCGAGAATGCCTAAGCTAGGAAGTTTCTCGTTAAAAGCGAAAACGACTACGGTCAAAAATGGATCGACTACCTCGAACACATGAAAACCAGCCCGGACATCAAAGCCCGGCTTCTCGTCCTGCACCTCGAAATCGTCGGCGACCTCAACAACGGATACTACGAACTCGAAGGCGCCTCTGGACTTGTCGAAAAAGCCAAAGCAAAAACCGCCATCACCAAATGGAAAAAAGCCCTCAAAAAGCTGGAAGAAGCCGAAGCTCTTTACAAAGCAATGCCTAAAAAGAGGAAAGAGTAGACCTCTACCTCTTCTTCCCGAAAAATAATGCCTGCGGCCACGTATTAATCAGTCCTTATGAAAACACTCAGTCGGACCCTTGCCTTCGCACTCAGCGTGTCCGGTCCCGTGTCTTCACAGGTCCACCCCGTCATCATTGACAACTGCACCAAGTGCCACGGCGGTGTGAAACAAAAAGGCGGCCTCGACCTCCGCACCATTGAGGCCGCGCTCAAAGGTGGCGAGACCGACACCGCCCTCATTCCCGGAGACGCCAAAAAAAGTCCGCTTTATCAGGTCGTCCAAGTCGATTCCGACCCCCACATGCCACCAAAAAAGCAGCTGCCTCCCGAGGAAATTCAAGCCCTTAAAGTCTGGATCACCGATCTTAAAATCACTCCGCCCAAGGAACTCGTTCTCCCCGATCCAGCCAGGCAACCAGCCGAGATCATCAACCAACTCATTTCACAAAAATGGCAGGAGGAACAAATCGCCCCCGCGCCTCCCTCGGACGACGCGACCTTCGTCCGCCGCGTCCACCTCGACCTCCTCGGCCGTATCCCGCGCATGTCCGAACTCAACGCCTTCCTCGCGGATCAAAACCCTCAAAAGCGCAACCTCCTCGTCGATCGCCTAACCAATTCCGACGAATACGCCGATCACCTCGCCCACGTTTTCAATATCGTATTCCTCGACCGCGCCCACCTTCGCAAACGCAACCCCGACCATCGCACCTCTTGGCTCAACTACCTCCGCTGGGCCTTCAAAACCAACCGCCCTTGGGATCAAATCGGCCGCGACCTCGTCCTTGCCCGTCCAAAGTCAGACCCGGAACGTGGTGCCTCCTGGTTCCTCTACGATCAACTCGACGACCATAGCCAAATCGCCACCCGCGTCTCCCGCACCCTCCTAGGCAAGCAAGTCCAGTGCGCCCAGTGCCACGACCACCCTGTCGCCCCCGAAATCGAACAACGCCATTACTGGGGACTTGTCGCTTTCTTCAACCGCAGCCTCAACGTCAAAACCCCCCAAGGCCCGCGCGTCGCCGAACGGGCCGGCGGCGGCTACGACCAATTCGCCAACCTCGAAGGCAAGACCGACCAATCCCAACTCATCCTCTACTCTAATAAAATCATCCCCGAAGCTGGCGGCAAACAAAGCAACGATTCACCAGAACTCTACTCCGTCGCCCCGCCCGAGCAATGGTTCCGTCAACTCAAGAAAGACGAAAAACTAAAAAAAGACCTCCCCAATCTCCCCGTCCCAAAGTTCTCCCGTCGCGAAGCCTTCGCCAAGGCCCTCACCTCTGACAATCCCGACTTCTCACGCGCCATCGTCAACCGGATCTGGGCCCTCATGTTCGGACACGGCCTCGTCCACCCCGTCGACCTCATGGACTCCGCACACCCGGCGAGCCATCCCGAACTCCTCGCATGGCTCGCCCGTGATTTTGAAAAGAACGGCTACAATCTCCGACGCCTCATCCGCCAAATAGCCAAGTCCACTCCCTACCAACTCAATTCCCGCCCCGCCCCCTCTGCCGGACAACCACCGCTCGATTCCTTTTTCGCCCGCGCCCTCGACAAACCACTCTCCGCCGAAGCCCTCACCCGCTCCCTCCGCATCGCCCTGGGCCACGAAGAGCCAAACGACAAGACCCTCCGAAACCAGCTCGCCAAGATCTTCCCCGACCTTTTCGCCGAGAACTTCTCCCCCTCCGTTCAACAAACCATGTTCCTGACCAACGGTCCGCTCTTCGAAAAACTCATCGCGGACTCACCCCTTCTCGACAAACTAAAGGGTATAGAGGATCCCCAAGTCCTCGTCCGGGAAACCTTTCTAAATATCCTCACCCGTGAACCCGACGAAGAAGAAAAAGAACGCTCCCTCTCCTTCGTGGAAGCCAAGACCCCCTCCTCTATCACCCAATTCTGCTGGGCCCTCCTCACCAGTGCCGAATTCCGCATCAACCACTAATGCCTAAGCCAGATCCATCTCAAAACTGCGGCTCTCCGGACCACAACATCCACCGCCGCAAGTTCCTCCAGGGCCTCTCCGCCGGCACGATCTCCAGCATGAGTTTCGCCGGCCTTTTCGGTGCCCCCGCCTTTGCCCAGATAGCAAAGAAAAAGCAAAAGCACTGCATCCTCTTATGGCTCTGCGGCGGCCCATCCCAGTTCGAAACTTGGGACCCAAAACCCGGAACCACCACCGGCGGCCCCTTTAAAAGCATCTCCACCAAGGTCCCCGGCACCCACTTCTCGGAACTCATGCCGAAGTGCGCCTCCATCGCCGACAAGCTCGCCGTCATCCGCTCGATGAAAACAACCGCCAAGGAGCACACCGAAGGCATCAACCTCCTCCAACGCGGCCACGCCCCACGCCCGCCGTTCACCCGACCCACCCTCGGCTCGGTCCTTGCGCAACAACTCGGCCAACTCGAGTCCAAAATCCCCAACTTCATCCTTCTCGATCCCTGCCCCGAGGGCAACGAATTCAAAGGCTTCAAAGCCGGTAACTGGGCCGGCTGGCTTGGCGCGGAATACTCTCCAGTCCGCGTTGGCGGCGAATTCAAAATCCCAGACGCACATAGGCTCGACTCCATCACCGAGGATGACCACGAAGCCCGCGAAGCCCTCCGCAAATTCTTCAGCAAGAAGTACGAAAATGACCGTAGATCAGCGGCAGCAGGCTCCTGGAACGCCACCTTTGAGCGCGTCAACGGGCTCATGAGCTGCGCCCATCTTTTCAATCTTGAGCGTATCCCCCGGGCAGACCGCGACCGCTACGGCTCCGGCGCCTTCGGCCAACACGCCCTCCTCGCCCGCACCCTCGTCGAAGAAGGCGCCCCCTTCGTCATGGTCGCCAATGGCATGCCGTGGGACAGCCACGTCTTCAACCACGAGATCTATCAAATGGTCGTTCCCGACCTCGACAACATCATCTTCCAACTTACCAAAGACCTCGAAGACCGAGGCATGCTCGAGGATACCCTTGTCATCGCCATGGGAGAATTTGGACGCTCCCCATGGATCAACCAGGCCCGTGGCCGCGACCACTTCCCCGACGCTTGGTCTCTCGCCATGGCCGGCGGCGGCGTTCAGGGCGGCGCCCTCGTCGGAGCCACCGACAAATACGGAGCGGAGGTGACCGACAATCCCTTCAACGAGGAAAATCTCTTCGCCACCATCTTCTCAGCTCTCAGTATCGACCCCCACGCCGAGTTCAATATCCCCGGCTTCCCCACCTTCCACCACGTCGAAAACAAAGCCGACCCCATCAAACAAATCCTCTCATGAACTCTCCATCCCTCAAAAAGGCAAAGGAGATCAAGCTCCCCAGCCACGTCCTCGACCTCACCCTCGGCAAGGATAACCAGATTTACGCCGCCTGCCTCGACGGCGGCATTTACGAAGTCTCCACCAAGTTGAAACTCCTCGGCGAGGCCTACAAGAAAATCGCCCGGCATGACAACTACGCCTCCGGCGTCAACTGGTCCGCAGCCCGGAACACCCTCATCTCCGGCAGTTACGATGGCGATCTCAAATGGATCGATCCCGGTGAGAAGAAAGAAACAAAAACCGTCAAGGCCCACAATTTTTGGTCCTGGCAAAGCCGCCTCTCACCCGACGGCTTGCTCCTCGCCACCACCACCGGGCAATACCTTTGCGGCGGCTACAAATACGAACCCGCTCCCGAAACCGAACCCTCGGTCAAAGTCTTTGACATCGAGACCGGCGAACTCCGTCATTCATTCCCCCACACCCCACCGGTTCAATCCGTTGCCTTTTCCAACAACGGGAAACTCCTCGCCGCAGGCAACCTGATGGGTGAAGTTATCCTCTGGGACCTTTCACAGAACGGCAAGGAAATCGCCCGTATTAAAACCCCCGACTTCACCGGCTGGGGCATCATCAAGGGCCATTACTATACCGGTGGCGTCTTCGCTCTTCACTTCGCTCCCGATGACCAATCCCTCTACCTTGCCGGCATGGGCTCCACCACCGACCCCGCCGCCGGAAACGGCAAACAGCTCTGGCAAAAGTTCACCTGGAAAGATGGAGTAAAAAAAGAAGCCGCCGCAGCTAACTCAGAAATCGGCGAAGGCCTCATGGAAACCCTCGCTTTTCACCCCGCCGGAAAATTTTTTATCATGGCCGGTCGCATTTTCAAAGGTGACTGGAACGCGGCCCTCTTCGACCACGAGAGCGGTTCAAAGCTCCACCACCAAAACGTCGGCTTTCGCATCTCCGCCTCCACCTTCACCCCAGATGGTAAAACCCTCTACCTCGCTGGCGGCGCCAATCAAGGCCGCCCCAGCGAAGAAAAAAAATGGGGACGTATCGTGATCTACGAAGTCATCAGCTGATTGTTATTCGACCCAAGCCGACAGGTCTGCCTCTTTTCGCATGCGATGTTCGGAATCATGCAAGACTCGCATCTTTTCTCACCTTCTCTGTCAAGATTCACTTTTCTTCATGCCCCATCGGCAAAGGTTTCCAGATTCCGGTGCGGATTTACCTCAGTTGAATTTTGTTTGTTGTACGCATGTCATTTAAATTTCGGATGGAGTTCGAAATTCCGAACGTGCGCTTTTGTGTTTGGCCGTGATTGATAGAGATTACAGATTTATACTGTTTTCTAGATTTAGCATCCCAGTCATGAGTGCCTTACATCCCCTCACAACAAGCTTGTTTTTGTTTGTGATTACAATTGGAGCCGCGTTGGCTGCATCTGTTTCGTGGACCAGTGGCGTGGTCACCGGAGATACCGTCGTGAGTAATGATGGGAGTTTGATCGAGGCCTGTAATTTTGGAAATGCCTTTGCCTCATCCCCCGTCGTTAATGGTGTTCTTTTTAAGACGGTCGATTTTACCGCGTCGGAGAGTCCGTCGTATCTCGTGGGGCTCACCTACAATACCGGGGAGAACGGGAAACTTCCGGGATCCGGAGTAAATGAACTGGCAGATACCATTGCCTATCGAAGCGGAGCGAATCCTCAGACGGCACTCTTAACTGGCTTGACGATTGGTTTGGATTACGAGGTTCAGTTTTTCTACTATCACAATACGGTCAATCGAAGTGTCACCATTCTTGATGACGGAGGGAACGACGTCACCTTGAGCGAGACAGGCGAGCCATTATACGCGACCGGTGTTTTTACAGCCGATGCCACGACACAGTCTCTGACCTTTGATGCCAGCACCGGCTCCCAGTTTTTGAATGCCTATCAATTACGGCAGCGGGCTTTGATACCACCCCTCGTTCTGAACGAGGTCGTCATCAGTGAATTCATGGCTTCCAATGGGCAATCACTCGATGACGGAGATGGGGAGTCATCGGATTGGATTGAGATCTGGAACTCCACCAACGAAACTGTGGACCTTGCGGGTTGGGTATTGACCAATTCACACGGGAAGGCCGGCGGCTTGGTGTTCCCGTCTCTTTCACTTCCTCCCAACGATTTTCTCGTTGTTTTTGCCTCGGGCCAGCACGGATATGTCGATTCCGAAGGAAATTTGCATGCCGGTTTCAAGCTGAGTAAAGATGGAGGTTATTTGGCTTTGCTGAAACCAGACGGTGAGGGGGGATTGGAGCTGGCAGATCAGTATTTCCAATACCCCGCCCAAGAAATGGATGTCAGCTACGGAATCTTTGGGACCGAAGTTACCCCCGACGTGGGTTATCTGGATCGCCCAACGCCCGCGTCAACCAACGCTGACGCTGGATATGCCGGGTTTTTGGGCGATACTTCCTTTCATCCGGATCGAGGCTTCTATGAGGATCCAATTGTCGTGACGATTGAGGCCGGTCAGCCGGATGCGGTGATTCGCTATACGACCGACGGATCCGAGCCAACGCCCACCAATGGCATCGATTATCCGGCAGGTTTGGGGATCCCGGTCACCACCACCACGACCCTGCGGGCGGCAGCCTTCAAGGATGGGCTACGGCCGAGTAATATCGCTACCCATACCTATCTTTTCGCAAGAGATGTGGTCGACCAGCCCTCCGCTCCGGAAGGGTTTCCCCTGACCTGGACCGGAGCGGACTATGGCATGGATGATGAACCGACAGATCTTGCCTTGATTGCTGGCGATAGCGGATTTGGCGTTGAAGAAGCAAAGACCGTGATCCGGGAGGCCTTGCTGGAACTTCCCACGATGTCACTGGTGATGAATACGGATGATTGGTTTGGCCCGTCCGGGATTTACCGGAACAGCACTGCGAAGGGCTTGACCTGGGAACGCGCTTGTTCCGCCGAATTGATTTTCCCCGATACTCTTGAGGGAAAGTCCTTTCAAATTGACTGTGGAGTGAGGATTCAGGGGAATACCTCCCGGAACGCATCGGCAAATCCAAAACACTCACTGCGTTTGGCCTTTCGGGGCGAATATGGTGAATCAAAGCTCCGCTATCCCTTTTTTGGCAAGGATGGCCCGTCGGAGTTTGACACCATCGTGTTGCGTTCCAATTCACAGGATGGATGGGTTTATAGCTCGGAGAGAAATCGTATGGGGCAATTTGTGAGAGATGCCTGGGCGCGTGAGACCCATCGCCGGATGGGGCATACCTCGCCTGACAGTAATTGGGTCCACTTGTATCTGAATGGGCTCTACTGGGGAGTCTATAACCCGACCGAGCGACCGGATTCGGCCCACGGGGAATCCTATTACGGGGGAGATAAGCAAAATTGGGATGCTATCAAAAATCATGAAGAAGTGCTTGATGGCAATGGGGATTCCTATCGTCAACTCCTTGGGTTGATTCAGAACGACCCGAATAACTGGAATGCCGGTTATCGTGATTTGTCCGATACTAATGACTATATGGCCGTCTTGGAGGTCATTGAGGTGGAATTGCTCATCGATTACATGATCCACAACATGTATGCGGCTGCCGATGACTGGCCGGGCAACTTTTACATGGGGTATGACCGGACCGGGGCCAACGGAGGATGGAAGTTCTACGATTGGGACAACGAGCACGGAATGAAAAACCCTGTGACGCTGAATCGAACAATTCCGCACAGCCGCGACGACGATTCTCCGACCAAATTCCATCATGCCTTAAGATCCAACCCGGAGTATCGTCAGCTTTTTGCGGACCGGCTGCACAAAGCCTTCTTCAACGGCGGTGTTTTACACGTGGATCCGGAGCATCCCCGATGGGACCCGGCTTATCCTGAAAGGAACGTCCCGGCTGCGCTTTGGATGGAACTGACCGGAGAGATTGAGACGGCTCTGATTGCCGAGTCGGCTCGATGGGGCGACTATCGTAAATCAACTCCTTATACTGTGTTTAATGAGTTTCAGGCCTTGAGAAACGACTTGCTGCAAAATTGGTTTCCGGAGAGATCATCGGTTGTCCTTTCCCAATTTCAACAGCAAGGGCTTTACCCCGACGTTCCAGCCCCAGCTTTGAATCAATTCGGGGGGGCAGTGCCTCGTGGCTTTTCTCTGGAAATGGGCGGGCTGGAGAACGGGACCATTTATTACACGACCGATGGCAGTGACC
Organism: Verrucomicrobiota bacterium; assembly: GCA_030835305.1. GTDB lineage: Bacteria > Verrucomicrobiota > Verrucomicrobiia > Verrucomicrobiales > Akkermansiaceae > SW10. The sequence goes on from JAURPJ010000038.1 coordinate 23,354, forward strand.
CCCGGGTTCCGGCTGGCAGTGGAACCGAGACGATCCTGATTGGGGACGATACGGAGCTCAGGGTGATTGTTCCGACTTCCTCCAATCCGGGGATTAATTGGAGGAATATCGGCTTCGATGATCAGTCGTGGGCCGCCGGCACCGGCGGACTTGGCTATGAAACCGTTTCCGGTAATTATGATTCTTTGATCGGATTCTCTGTAAAGGAAATGTTTGGTAACAACGAATCAGTTTACATCCGGATTCCCTTTGAAATCGCCAATGAGGAGACTCTGGCGCAGATCGGTTCCCTGACCTTGCAGATGCGATACGATGATGGCTTTGTTGCTTACTTAAATGGAATACGGGTTGCAGCCGCAAATGAACCGGCAATCCCAAGCTGGCAGTCCGGGGCCACCCGGAGCCACCCTGATTTTCAGGCTGTGAATGCAATCCCATTCAATATTTCGGAACATCTGGATCTACTTCGGGTCGGGGAAAACGTACTAGCCATTCACGGACTGAACCAAGGTATCACCAGCAGCGACTTTTTGATCAGTCCCCGGTTGGTTACCGGTAGTTTCGCCTCAGTTGGAATTTCTCCAACTGCCTTGCGATACAAGGAAGCGGTGACTCTGGAAACGACCGGGGTCGTTCGGGCCCGGTCTTTCGATGGTGGAGAATGGTCTGCTCTGAGTGAAGCCTCGTATGTAGTCGGAGCGCCGGCGACATCGAAAAACCTCGTTGTTTCAGAAATTATGTATCATGCCGAAGGAGGGGCGGAGTATGACTACCTTGAACTAATGAATGTCTCAGGGACTGCCACCATTGAGCTCAGTGGAGTGAGATTTGCTGAGGGAATCAAATTTGAGTTTCCCTTTGGTTCGAGTCTCCTTCCCGGTGAAAGAATACTACTGGTCGAGGATCTTGTCGCTTTCGCCGCTCGATATGGACATGACCATCCGGTGGCAGGTCAATACGTGGGTAAGCTGGACAACGGAGGAGAGCGTCTTGTTTTATTGGGCCTGGAGCAGGTGGTCATCCAGGATTTTGTATACGATGATGAAGGAGGCTGGCCCATCCGGCCTGACGGAGCCGGGGCTTCTTTGGTTTTGATTGCTCCTGAAAATCTCCCTGTTCACGGCAACTCAATCAGCTGGAGATCGAGTGTCTCCCCCGGGGGAAATCCGGGAGGGAGTGATGCCACCCGTTTTACTGGGGATGCTCATGCTGATTTTGATCAGGATTTGATACCCGCACTACTCGAGTACGCCCTCGGATCTTCTGATCTGGAATCCAACCCTTCGATCGCTCCAACAGTCAGTTCCTACGGCGATTCCACCGTATTTCGTTTTACCCGGAACCTTGCGGCGGATGATCTCACCTACCATGTCGAGACTTCTACTGATCTTCAAGCCTGGAGTTTGATAACGGAGACCACGAATGGGGTTTCAACGTTAGATTCAGGCGATGGATACCTCCTGATCTCGTATCAATCCGCCCCAATTTCCGAGGGTATCAGCCGAAGGTATTGGCGACTACGGGTATCACTACGTTAAAAAAACCACACCTTCGAACAGGTGTGGGTTTGATTCTTGGCCCCGTTGCAGGATCTCGGAAAGCCGTTCCAGCCGACAACGTGAAGCTGGTTTGTTCTCCTTGGGATTCGTAGCTGTCAGTATGCTCGGCCCAAGATCCCTTCAGATCACGCGAGGCCGACACCCCATAGACCACACCAAGGCGGGAATTCCAGGTAATGGCTACGCTTCCAGCGGTATCGCGATCGATTGAGGTGATCTCGAACGAGGCGGTTCCAGCAATTTCCCCAAGTGTCGAACCGAAAGCCATCTTGGCCGGAGACATGGCTCCTTTCCAAAGGGAGACGTCATCGACAAATCCCTCGACAAGGCGACATGAAGTCGCACGCAGGATTACTCCAATCGAGGAAGTGTCGAGGTCCGGGGAGAGAATATCTTTAAAAATTCAATCTGCCCGATCGAGAACGCCATCCACATGGAGTTGGATTCTTTGGTTGGCGTGATTGTGGGTGCAGGCGATATGGAGCCAGGTCCCGTCGAGCGCCTGTCCGGTCGAGAACTGGTGATTGTATGCTCCGGCATCATCACGAAGATATACATCGAAGCTGTTGTCGGCGAATCCATCTCCATCAGAGTCGCTGAGCAGGGGGATAGTCCCAGCTGAAATTTCGGCTCAAGGCTTTAAAAGAACCTTTAAAAGCCCCTCTTTCCCATCCCTGGATCGTTGAAAATAATCTGCTCCCTCTTCGAGCGATGCCACTGCAGAAATCAAGGGCTTCACTTGAATCTCACCACTCACGATTGCCTCCAAAGCCTCCTTCGTTTCCCCCGCTGCCGCGCAGGATCCCAGCAAAGAAATCTCGCGCGTCACCACCCACTGCAAGGCAAGCGGCACTTCCGCCACCACATTGCCAACCAAACCCACGCGGCCACCTTTCCGAACCGATTTCACGGCCTTCTCGAGCGTCGGTGCCGCACCTACGACCTCCATTGCGATATCAAATTCATCCCCGCAATCTTCCCCCGGGGTGAAGGCACCAGTCGCCCCCAAATCCAACGCCAAATCCAATCGTTTGCGATCCATATCCACCGCCACGACCTCACCGGCCCCCGCTCTCTTCAATGCCTGGATGACCAAAAGGCCAATCAATCCCGAACCCACGACCAAGGCGCGCTCGCCCGGCCTTACCTTCACCAAATTCACCGCGTGCAGGGCCACCGCCAGTGGCTCGGTAAAAGCCGCTTCTTCAAACCCCAATCCTTCCGGCATTCTCTCTAAAATCCGGGCCGGCACCACCACCCACTCGGCGAAAGCACCATCGCGTTTAAACTCCTGACACGACACGCCCATGACCTGGCGTTCGTGACACAGATTGGTCTCGCCGCGATCACAGTGCTCGCACTTCCCACAGTAAACCATCGAATCGAAAGAGACCCGGTCTCCTTCACTCCAGCCCGACACTCCCGCTCCCACCTCTTCAATCACCCCGCTCGCTTCATGCCCCATGATCATGGGAGGAATGCGACGCCCGCTGCTGTTGTCCATCCCGTGGACATCGCTTCCACAAATCCCGCAGCACGACACCTTGATGAGAACCTCATCAGACTGGGGCACAGGTTTTGGCTTCTCGGATACGACAAATTCAGACGGCGCAACAAGCTCGAGGACTTTCATGTGCACAGCATGCGGATCACTTCATCGACAGGCAAATCTTTACGACGAGATCTTCCTCACCCTCGTGGATCTGAAAGGGAGAAGACTTTTCAGAGCGCATCAACTTTTTGGCCCGCCGGCGCCTCATTCCCCGGAGTCTGGAGACGGACATTTCGAGCCCCCCTGTTCCTCTAACAAAAAATTCGTTTTCAGGCACACTTTCAGTTGCGCTTTGAAAAATCAGGGTTCCCGTTGGCGAAATGAAAAAATTACTCGCTCTTCTCCTTCTGACCGCGGCCCCGTCCTGCGTCGCTCAAGACGCTACCGTCGAAAAACCCACCTACCAATCGGAAGCTCCACTGCCCGAAGGTTGGCCCGCCCCCGGGCCCTACGATCAGGTTTCCGAAAAAACCTACCCCAAATACCGCGCTGCCGTCACCGCGGGTGGCAGCGGCATGTCTTTCTGGACTCTCTTCAGCCACATCAAAAAGAAGGACATCCCCATGACGGCTCCGGTCGAAATGAAGATGGAAAACAAGGGTGACAAGATGCAAAAGGTCAACATGGCTTTCCTCTACCAGAACACCGAAGTCGGATCCACCGGAGCTGACGGTAAAAAGGTTGAGGTCAAGGACATCGAAACCTCCAAAGTGCTGAGCTACACTTGGATGGGTGCCGATTCCACGGCACAGGTCAAAAAGGCCAAGGAGGCCCTCGATGCCGAACTGAAGAAAAGAGGGGTCAAAGCCGAGTCCTTCCGCATGCTGGGTTACAACGGTCCCGGCACGCCGCGCAAAAAGCACACCTACGAGCTTCAAGCGATCCTGCCCGCCAAGTAGGGGACTTCTACGACCTGAGAAACGCCAAAAGGTCGCTCATCGACTGCAAATCGATCACCGCTTCGAGTCCCTCCGGCATGAGGGACTTCCCGGAGCTCGTGATCGATTTTATATTTTTGCGGAGGATGTTGTTTTCAACTCCCCCCGCTCTCCTCAGCGTCAGTCCTGAACCCGATTCGCCCACGATGCTGCCCGTCACCGTTTGCCCATTCTTGAGAGTTACAAAATACTGCACGAAGTTCGCTAAAACCTCCCGGTTCGGATCGAGAATTTGAATCAGCACCGACCCGGGATCGCGATTCCTGATCGTCGCAATGTCAGGTCCGATCTCATAACCTTCCCTCCCGTGCCGATGGCAGGAGAGACAGTTTTTTCGGAAAACCTCGCCCCCCTTTTTTGAATCACCGGCAAGCTTCAGGGCAGCCTGATATTTTTGGACGACCTGATTACGAGAAGTTCCATTTGCCGTGAACAACTTCTTTGCCAGGGTTCGCACGGTTGGCTTGGCGTGTTGCAAAAGCCGACTTTGCCGGACCAAGGGAATCTGGTGAGCAGGAATCTCTTCCTCTTTCATTGCTTTCAGAAGATCTTCGAGCCACCCATCCCGACCCAAGAGAAGCTCAATGACCTCGGCCCGGACCAAGGGAGAAAGCCCCGGAAGGCGGCCAATCAACTCCCCCGCCGAATCCTTCTTTCCAAATTCCGCGATTTTTGCCAAGGCCGCTTGCTGAACTTCCACAGCCCGGGAAGAATCAAGAAGCGCATAAAGATCACTAACAACTCGATCGCCCCCCTGCCCCAGAAGCTTCACCGCCTCGACTTGCCGGACCGGTGGCACACCCTCTGTTCCCAGCAGCACACGCGCCTTTTCCACCAGGGCCGCCATCACTTCAATCGCTTCCGGATAGTCATTCAAAGCCGACCCTGAACTCTTTAATCCCTCACCCAATTTCGACATCAATGTCTCAACCGGAAACCCGGGCAAAAAGCTTTTCAAACTCTCCAAACAAGCCACGACTTCCCTCTTCTCATGACGAGCTCCGATCACATAGGCCAGCGGCTCAAAAAGCGGGCTTTGCCCGGTCTGCTTTTGAAGATTCTTAAAAACCGGCCAAGCCATCTCAGGCGGGGCACTCAGCACCGCAAAACGCATCCAGGAATCACCGGCGTCGCGAATTGCCATCTTCGCAAGCACGGAGGCAACCTCCTCGCCATCGAACTCCCCGAGCGTAAGAGCAGCCTGAAATCTCACCCGGAGATCTTCATCCGTTGCCAATTCAAAAAGTCGTTCATGCAATCCCAGGAATTCCTTTCGATAGAGACCCAGGCCATGCTCCCGCATCCCAGCGGAAGGGTCCATGAGAGCAGCCTTGAGATCACTTTCTTCAAGCCCTCCCAAAGCGGCAAGGGTATGAAGGGCATGGAGCCGTGCCACCTCCGATCCACTCTCGCGAAGCAACGCACGCAAGCCCGGAAAGGCGTCCTCCCCGGCTCTCTCAACAATCAACCTTCCCGCCGTGTCTCGCCACCATCCGTTCGGATTTTCCAAAGTCGCGATCAACTCAGACAAAGCGACCTCACCCAAACGGGGAGGCCGCGGCGCTTGAAAACCCTTCGGCGCCAGTCGATAAATCCGACCCAGATCCCGCCCTGACCGAAAATCAACCATCTCCAAAATCTCCGGCACCATCGAATCCGGAGTCTCAATTGTTTCGCGATACATATCCACGACATGAAGAGTCCCATCAGGGGCATTCACCAGGTTCGCAGGCCGAAACCAATTATCAGTGGACCTCAAAAACTCGCTCTTCACCTCGGTCCTCTTACTGGCGAAGGTCATCCCGTTCGGAGTCAAACTTCGGCGATGAATCAAATTCCCCTGCACGTCTCCCACAAACAAATTCCCGCGAAATTCCTCCGGGTAAACCGCGCCCCGGTAAATCTGCAATCCCGCGCAACCGCTGAAAACATCGTGAGCTACCGAAGGCGCGGGGTATTTTCTTTCGTCCGCAAGACGCAACTTCGTCCGAGCCAGACGCCACTCTTCAATTCCGCTCGCTCGGTAAATTGAAGAGTCGTTCCACAAATTCATTTTGGCCATCGGGATCGGCAGAAAAGGATTCCGATCGAGACCTTTCGAAGGCAGCACCACATGCACCGCCGGCTTGGAATTCTGACTCAAAAAACGATTTCCCCAGTCATCCATGGCATTTCCAAACTGCTCGCAACCCGGAATCGCTTCGAACTTGCGGGTCCCCGGATGAAATCGAAAATCACGCCCTCGAATCGAAACCGGTTTCGCGTCGGCCTCCTCAGGATTCTTGATCTCACCGCCACTGTTTGATCCCGCTCCATAAATCCAGTGGTCCAGCCCCCAGATCAAATTATTGGCAGTCCCCTCGTCGTTGCGAAATCCGAACCCGGTGAAAACCTTCTCCCGGTGATCCGCCCGGCCATCTCCCGTCGTATCTTTGAGATACCAAAGATCCGGAGCGGCCACCACGTAGATGCCACCATCCCAACAGCAGATCCCGGTTGGCCATGCGAGCCCTTCCGCAAAAACCCCACTTGTCTCGTAGTGGCCATTGCCATCCTCATCCTTGAGTAGACGAATGCAGCCATCAGGCCCGTCGCTCTTGCCATGATGTGACGGAAACTTGAGATACTCGGCGGCATACATCAGCCCGCTCTCATCGTAACTCACCACGATGGGCTCGTGCACCTGGGGCTCGCCGGCCACCAATTGCATCTCAAAGCCCGGCAGGGTTTCAAAGGTTGCCATCGCCTCTTTGGGAGCCTTTGGCCCCACCCGCCCCTGCTTCTTTTTCTTGTCTACTGCCAGCAACTTCTTCATCGCGGCCATGAGAACCTTCTCAGACCCCGGCCCCACCGCACTGGCCGACGGACTGGTTTCATACCCACCTTGCTCGTATGCAACCTCCGTCCCGATATATCCCGTCCCGTATTCTCCGTAAGCCGCCATCGCGACCTTGAGATCCGAACGCATCGACTTTGCTGCCAACTGATACTCCACAAACAACTCACCCGGCATATGCAGAACCCGGGAGTCACCGACCGACAAACAGGAAACATCAATCTGCTCCCCCGCCTGATGACGCAGCATGAAAGCAGCCTGATCCACCTTCGCAAAATACCCTCGACCCGGTTCCTTTCTTAGCGCCTCCATCACCGCGTCTTCATCCTTCAAGTGATCGGCCAACGGAAGGCGCACCTTCTCCACTTCAAAACGAATCCCATCCGGATCAACCGGCCACTTCTCGGTCGCCTTCCACGCCTCAAGCATCCCTTTGGCCATTCGGTTCGCGAGGATCATGCGGTTCTCCTTATTGCCGTCATTGTATTTTCCGGCGCCCAGATTTCCACCCGCCCCATTGAAATGCACATGCAAAGCCTCAGGCACTCCCTGCCCCCGCATGAACCTCGCAATCCCCGGAAAGTCAGGACTAGGCGTTCCCGTCCGATAATAACTCTGGGGATGACAGGCGTAGTAACTCAACACCGCCACCGGCTTGTTTTGATTCCAAAACGAAAGAAGCGAAACATCCGGGTCGATCGTGCCTTCCGGCTCGGCCCGCAGCGCCGGATCACGCGTCGCGGTGTAGCGCACCGCCCTCACCTTGCCATCGGGTCCCAGCAGCCGTCGATTCGAGGCCACTTTTTGGACCGCCGCCTCACCCCAACCATAATGAGTCACTTCCCGAGCCCTTGGGATTGCGTCCCGAATCGCCGCCGCGGCCCGACCGATCACCTTCCGATGAAAATCTCCCTTCGTCCGGTCATATCCCCTCAGACCAAATTCCTTCACCAACTTCTCCGCCGTAAAATCACAACCCGGCGCATCGTGCTGATGGAGCGCGTGAAGCGCCACCCGGTCGCGCGTTGTCCCTGCTGCCTTTGCCAGGGAGTCTCGAAACCATTCATAGCCCTCATTAGCCAACCCAATCCAATCGATCGCGCACATCACAATGGGTTTGTCCGGTCCCAAAATGATAACGCCCCGGCATCGCAAAGAAAGCTCAGGGCTCTTTTCCACCATGGTGTAAGCCATCGCCGAACCCATCGGCGGCGTCACATCAATATCGAAAGTCGCCACCCGGAGCGTCGCCTCCTTCTGCTTTCCCGCCCCAGCAGCAAAGAAGGCGGCTACCAATACGATTGAGAGGAAAAGAGTACACTTCACCTCTAAACAAAACCATACTAAACGCTCTCTGCCAAGATCGCAGCCAGACGAAGTCGTGACAACAATCGACCAAACAGTCTAAAGTCTCTCCAGCGTCATGCTCACCGACCCAGTCAACATCAACTTCCATTGCCCGCCGGTTGATCCGCTCGGAAAAGACCACGTCATCGGGAAGCTCCGCTTTCTCCCTGACCAAGTCGAATTATCGTGGCGCCTCAAAGGCAACGTTTTTACCGGTGGCAAAAGCGAGATGGTTTCGAGAACCCTCCCCTATGGTGAAATCGAACACGTCGAGCTCGTGAAAAAGTGGTGGAAGATCCGCCGCCTCATCTTCCGGGTCTCCGACCCCAAACTCCTTGGCGACATACCCGTCGCCGAAATGGGAAAACTTGAAATGGAAATCGAAGACCGCTCCCACGAGGAAGCCAGGAAGCTGAAATCACTTATCGATTTCAAGCGCTCGATTTTTCTGCTCGACGCCCAGGAAGACCGATTGAAAGCCATGCGTGACAGCTAAGGATTGCTGACATTTCCGCTCGAATCGCCGAAACACAGCCTCACAAAACCAAACCCATGAAAACCTGTATCCTCCCTCTCATCCTCACCCTCTCGACCTTTGCGCAAAACACCTGGCCCCGATTCCGTGGCGAGGACGGCACCGGAGTCTCATCTGCCAAAATCCCAACCGAGCTTGCCGATGACACCCTCCTCTGGTCGACCAAGCTCCCCGGCCCCGGATCCAGCTCCCCCGTCATCTGGAAGGACAAACTCTTCGTCACCAGCGAGAACCGCGACAAGAAAACCATCGCTTTGATCTGTCTCGATGCCAAGTCCGGCAAGACCGTCTGGAGCAAGCCGCTCGCCGTGGGTGATTATCATCTCCACCGATTCAACAACACCGCCGCTTCCAGCCCAGCTGTGAACGATAAAGCAGTCGTCGTCAGCTGGTTTGACGGACCGTCGAACAAGGCCATGCTCACGGCATTTGATCACTCGGGTTCCAAACTCTGGGACTACGTGATTGGCGAAGCCAAAACCCAGCACGGCTTCAACCTCCAACCGGTCATTCATCAAGACCAGGTTGTTCTTGCCCACATCCACATGGAAGATGGGTTTGTCGGTAGCGTCTCCCTCAAGACCGGCAAGGACACGTGGAAAGCGAACTACAAGGGAGGGGGAGAAAAAACCAGCTACGTCACCCCCTTGGTCCGCAAGACCTCAACCGGGCACGAAGTGGTCGTCGCAAGCCACGCGCACGGAGTCTTTGCTCTCGACTTCGCAACCGGCAAGGAAAACTGGTCACTCCCTGGCACCATGAAACAACGAACCATCGTGTCCCCTATCAACGTTCTTGCAGGATCGGGCAGCAAGGATTCCTTGATCGCCGTCGGCTGTAAAAGCGGAGTCTATTTCACCGTCCGCCCTCCTGTAGAAAAAGAAGAGGCCGCTGAAATCGCATGGCGCATGAAGGGCAAAACACCTTACGTCCCGACTCCCGTTTCCAATGGTAAGACCGTTTTCGCCCTCTCCGACGGCGGAATGCTTACAGCACTCGATGCCAAATCCGGCGAGGTCAAATGGACCCAGCAGATGCAGGCCAATTTCTACGCCTCACCTGTCATCGCCGATGGTAAACTTCTCGCCCTTTCCCGCGAAGGCGAGATGGTCACTGCGGATGTTTCCGACGGCTACCAGGAGCTCTCACGCTGCTCCCTTTCTCTGGGCCCCGAATCCGAGTGGAGCGACGCCACTCCGGCCATCGCTCATGACAAAATCTATATCCGACTCGGCGCGAGGATCGATTGTTTCGGCAAAAAATAAATGATTGGCGTTTGACCTGACGAAGATCCGGGCGCCATTTAGTTTACTTCCCATGAAATTTGTTCTCCTCTGCGCCTACTTTTGCGCTCCCCTCCTCGGGCAAAACATCCCCGATCTGACCAAGACCGGAGATGGCAAATTTCAGGTTGAGATAACCCCTGGCAGCAACCACTACTCGCGCCTTCTCCGTTCACGCGATCTCATCAACTGGGAAGCCGTCGCACTCGGACCATCCTCGACAGAACCTTACACGCTTGCCGACTCGGCCCTCCCCCGACCAAACGGCTTCTACCGCGTCGACCTCGTCCCGACCAACTCTCCAGAGGATTCCGACGGAGACGGTCGCAGCGATCTGACGGAATTAGCCGCGAACCATGGCCTCAATGCAGCTGATCCCATTCCTACTCTTGACGGCAATATCTTCCTTGCCTCCCAAGCCAGCTACGACGCTCTCTCAAAGCGGGACAACTTCCCGGGAGCGCAAAACGTCAAAGAGGTGAAATTTCTCATCACCAATATTCGCACCAACCCGGAGCTCTACTTCTTTAATATCAATCGGAACCAACACCACTACGACTTCGCCACCAACGTTCTCAAATTCCCCCGGAACTACAACGCATTCACCAGCGCCACCTACATCAGTGCGGCAAATCGCCAGAACCTCGCCGGCTCACTGGTTTCGCACGATAATTACATTGCTCCCGATGGGACCAAAGGGATTTATACCCTCGAATTCTGGCCCACCGATCCGGTCGCCTTCGAGTGGATCGAACTGGCCTACGAGATCATTGCGAAGAACGCACCCTTCATCACGCGCCTGGCCTATCACGCTCCCAGCGAAACCCAACGCCAACTCCAAAAAGTAAATCAGGCCAAGTACGACGCATCCTCGATTCACACCATCGAAACCGACGATCTTTTCTCCAGCACCACCTATCAACCGATGAACCAACAAGAAGCCTTCGGGCGGCTTGTGGTCTCAACCGGAGCGGAAACCCTCTCCGCCCGCGATATTGTCATCTTCAACAACCTCCCCAATGACCTCACCTATGTCTCGGGTATTATCACCGAAGTCCCCCAGACCCCACTCTCGCACGTCAATCTCAAGGCCCAGCAAAACGACACCCCGAACGCCTACATTGCAGACGCCGCAAACCACCCTGACATCGCCCCTCTCATCGGCCAAAATATCTTCTATCGTGTCACTGCGGAAGGGTTCGAAATCCGCGCCGCCACCCAGCAGGAGGTCGAGGACTACTTCGAGTCAATTCGCCCCACCGAGTCCTCGTCACCCCCCCGGGATCTGAGTGAGACCGAAATCACTCCGCTTTCCGAGGTCACCTTCGCCGAGAGCGATTCATTCGGAGGGAAATCCGCCAACGTTGCCGAATTACGACGACTCTTTCCGAATAATGCACCCGATGGATTCGCCATTCCCTTCTACTTTTACCACCAATTCATGATTCACAACCGCTTCTACCCACAGGTGGCAGCAATGATCTCCAATCCTGATTTTCAAAGTAATCCCGCACTTCGGGAATCGCTTCTGGCCAACTTTCGCGACCAAATCAAAAATAAGAGCACCATGCCCGAATGGATGTATTTGGCACTGACCGATCTCCAGAAAAGCTTTCCATCCGATATCACTCCCCGCCTTCGCTCCAGTGCCAATGCCGAGGACACCACCAGTTTCAACGGCGCTGGTCTATATAACTCATTCACCCACAAGCCAGACGAAGGTCATATCAGCAAGAGTGTAAAGCAGGTCTGGGCAAGCCTCTGGAATTACCGGGCTTACGAGGAGCGTGAGTTTTACCGCATCAGCCACGTTTCTTCCGCGATGGGGATCCTCGTTCACCCCAATCAAAAGAACGAACAAGCCAACGGCGTCGCCGTCGCCAAAAACATTTTCGACCCCAACTGGGAAGGTTACTACTTCAATGCTCAAACCGGAGAGAACCTTGTCACCAATCCCGAAGCCAATTCCACTCCGGAAGAGCTCCTCGCTGCCAAGCTTTTTGGAAACTCCCAATTCGAGATTCAATACATTCGTTACTCCAACCAGGTCCCTGAGGGCGAGACCGTGCTGACACGCACTCAGGTTCTGGACCTTGTCGAAGATTTAAAGATTATCAATGCGCGCTTTAAATCTCTCTACAATGAGAGGCTGAACCGGAACTTTGCCATGGAGATCGAATTCAAAATCATCGAGTCCGGTGAAATCTCCATCAAACAGGCGCGCCCTTACGTCAACTGATTAAGAAGCACCTTCTTTTCGAAGGAACACCAAAGTCGAGTCATCCGAATCCTTCTTCGAGAATCGATACCCTACCGTCTTGAACTTTTGTAGATCCTTGGGATCGGTAATCCCATTGCGCACAATATAATCCGCCATCATCCCACGCGCCTTCTTGGCAAAAAATGAGATGATTTTGTAAATCCCGTTTTTCTCATCCTTGAAAACCGGCGTGATAAGTTCACCGGCAAGATCTTTCTTCTTAACCGCCGAGAAATACTCGTTCGAAGCAAGGTTCACCACGAAGCCGGAGCCCGATTTTTTCAAATCCGCGTTCAATGACTTCGTCAGCGAATCCCCCCAAAACTCATAAAGGTTCTTCCCTCTTTTATTTGGGAATTTCGTCCCCATCTCCAGGCGGTAAGGCTGCATCAAATCAAGGGGCCGCAGGGCCCCGTAAAGTCCTGATAAAATCCGCACCCGCTTCTGCGCCACCTCGAATTCCTCTTTGCCCCACTGGTCCAGCTCAATGCCCTGATAAACATCGCCGGTGAAAGCCAGAATCGCAGGACGGGAGTTTCCTTTGGTAAACTCCTCCTCCCAACTCGCAAAACGATCATGATTCAACTGGGCAAGCGTGTCACTGATCGACATCAACTTGCCCAGCTTTCCCACTGAAAGCTTCCGCAAGTGCGAGATCAATTCTGCAGAATCCTCAATGAAGCGAGGCTTGGTCGCACGTTTTGTCAAAAGCGGCGACTCGTAGTCCAACGACTTGGCGGGTGACAGAAGAACAATCATGTGCAGCAACTTTGCCTCCAGCTCGCGAAATTGCAACCCGTGACAGATTGTCAAAATGAGCCGCCTTGAAGGGTAGCCGAGGACCTTCCAATTTGTTTTGAACGAAGTCCCCCACCGTGCTAGTGTGCCCGTTCCTATTCTTATGAATCAATTATTTGGGACGGATGGCATCCACGGAGTTGCCAACGAATACCCCATCACCCCCGAAGTGGCCCTCCGCATCGCCCGGGCTGTTGCCCGCGTCCTGCATGCCAAGGACAGGGGCCGCCACAAGGTTGCCATTGGCAAAGACACCCGCGCCTGTGGCTACATGCTCGAAACCACCCTCACCTCCGGCCTTGTCAGCGAAGGAGCCCGCTTCCTTCTTACCGGCCCTGTGCCCGCCTCAAAGTCTGCCCCATCGACCAACCCCGCAATCTGGCCCATTCAGTAACAGTGGAATAGATTTCGTGAGATAAAGTGTGAGGATGTAGATTACGGTTTCGATATCATCGTTGAAACAGAGATCCTTACATTGAAGGATCTCCCACAAGATCAATTAGATCGTCTCTTAATGATCGAGTCTCTGTATTCTCGGGGACTCACTTCAGTTCAGATATCTGACTTCCTTAATGAAAATCAGATCATGAGTCCAACTGGACTCAAATATACCGGGAAACTTGTTTGGATGACTAACTACAAGTTTCAAAATCGAAAAAAACGGATCAAGGGTACCCGTGTATCTGTTGATCAGGATTATTTTTACGTCAAACAAAAGTAAGAGTATGGAAAGAGTAGTTATCTATGGTCGAGTCTCAACTAGTGAACAGACTACTGAGAATCAGATCGGTTTTCTTAAAGAGATCGTTGAGAGAAATGGTTGGGAGTTGGTTGAATCCTATGTCGACGAAGGAATCTCTGGAACTAAGGGGAGAGAAAAACGACCTGAGTTTGATCGATTGTGTAAGGACATGATCCGAAGACGATTTAATCGGATTCTAGTATGGGATATCTCACGACTTGGTCGATCTCTCCAACATCTTGTTGAATTCTTAAATGACGTTCAATCAGTGAACTGTCATCTATACATCCATCAATCTGGATTAGATACTTCGACTCCTTCAGGTCGAATGATGTTCCAAATGGTTGGGGTGTTTTCCGAGTTCGAAAGGTCAATGATCTCTGAAAGAGTCAAATTGGGTTTAAAACGAGTAAAATCAAAAGGGACTATATTGGGTCGACCAAAGTCAATCGATGAAGATCTAAAAGAGAAAATCTGGATCCTTATTGATGAGGGGAATTCCTATTCTCAGATCTCAAAGAAAACAGGGATCTCAAAAATGTCTATTTCTCGAGTCAACAAGGAAAGATTGGAGTCCGTTTAGGATCGTCCAATCACGGTGTCCTTTTAGGAAAGAGTCCTAAGGTTACGTTTCCCAAAAGAGTCCAACACCGTTTAAAGATCATTCTCTTCGATTTAAGAAAATCGTCTTTGATATGTCCTCTCTCTAGATCGAAGTCTCTTTCATAATCTTCACCAAAGAATGAGTATGGAAGGATCCTTCTCTTCGAATTCGATCTAATCTCCTTACCAAAGTTAATCAGTATCTCGTTGGTGATAAAAGGGATTTCATTCTTCTCTGGATCTCCCTTCTTGAAGTTGTTCCAGACAAATTCAAAAAAGAGAAAATTCTCGTATTCCAACTGTGGATTGAGATTCCGTTTTGAGTATGGAGAGAAATGAGGTCTGGTGTAATTCTTCAAGTCGAGTTCCTTTTTCTTCTCCTTGATGACCTGTTTAATCTCTTCAAGAAAACATTTCCCGTCTCTAAGTGGGATCGAGAGATCTAATGAGTATGGATCCGTTGAGAGAGTTTCAGGAGATACTTTCAATCTAGTCCATTCAAAGAGATGTGGTTTCTCCGTCCAGATGTCATGGAAGTCTCTTTTCCGATAATTTCCTAAGGGTCGGTAAAAGTCTTTCGATTTAATGAGGTTGTCTTTAAGTGTCGGATATTTCTTCGAGATCTCGTGGGATAATTTGAGATATTTGATCCAAGTCAAATAGAAGAGTTTCCCGTCATCCATTTTGTATTCTTGGAAATTCTTCCTCTTATTGAATCTGGACTTACTCATTACTACTTCAGGGGATTACAGTCATTTAGGATCCTTCGAAGGTAAGTTCTATTCGAATCACCTCTACCCCATTTTCATCATCGATTCAGGATATTCAGGTATTTTTGTTTGATGAGGTAGACAAGATAATCAATGTCGAACCCTTTAGTTACCGAGATTTTATATTTTCCACCTTTCACACCTGATTTGAATGTCCATGTCAATTCCTTCGAGATCTTCTTCGGATCATCAATGGTGAAAAAATTATCAAACTTCGAACCGTCCGGATGAATCTGACCCCGATTGAGGTCAATGATTAGTTTCGTTTTTCGAACATGAATGAAACAAACTTTCTTGTGGTTGTATCCAAGTGAGATGTATCTGGGGATGGACTCTATGTAAGTATCCTCAAATTCCAAAAGTCGTTCAGAGATCTCATTCCACAATTCTTTGATGTCTGAATTCGAATCTTTAAAATGATCATCTATATTTACCGTCTTTAATTCGTTTGAGACGTCACTCATGACTCCCTGGGTCTTCGGATCCGAAATAGATTCGATACTTTCCTTAGAAGTGGAGTGATGTTGATCCAAGATGACTACTCCGTTTGAGAACCTCTTGATTTCCCAAAGTTCAAAAGGGAGGTTTTTAAAATTAACACTATCCTTTTGGTAGGAATTAAAAGAGGGGGAGATAAACACCACTCGAGATTGAGACCAGTCAACATCCTCGATCTTTAGGACACGATTGAAATACTGAGATAAAGTCAGGAGGAATTCTGACTTATTATTCAGAAGTAACTGAAGATAGGTGTACCCCTGATCGATAACAGAATAACTACATCCCCTCTTATACTCAATAATGACGAATGAATTAGTCTCTTCGTCGAAACAAAGGGTATCCAGACGGTATTTCTGGACGGTCAATTCCGACGAAATGAAGAGATATCCAAAGATCGTATCAATGTTCTTCTCGACTAACTCCTGGATATCCCTCTCCAGTTTAAAAGGTTCGTTTGAAACCTCCTTAAGGACTAGATCCTTTGTATTGAATAGTTTCATCTCATTCCTAGGTGAACCGAATCTACAACCATCCTTCCATCAACGGTCTGGTGAAATAAGGGTCTTCAGTTCTGAAATGGTCAACCAAGGTTTCTTTCGGTGGATCATTCGGTGACAGTTTGAACAAACCAATGATAAGTCGTCAAGTGAAGTTTTCTCACCCGGAGTAATCTCGGATATTGGTTTAATGTGGTGACACTCAATAAACCCATCTCCTAGTGGACCGTATGTTTTCACAAAATCAAACCCACAACATTCACACACTAGGGATCCTGATTCCCTTCGAACTTTGTCTTTTTTCCGTTGAATGATCTTACGGTCCCGTTCCCTTGTCCTGTGTAGTTTGGTGAGAAGTCGACCTTCTTCTACTTCAAACTTATCATCGTCATCTAGATCAACTTCGACGACATGTTCTCCCGAACTAATCAATATCTGGATTGAAGATGAAATATTTCGGAGTTCGTCCCTATCGTTCTCAAATCTTCTGAATAGTTCCTCATCTAGTGTTGATCCTCCCTTTAAACCGTCACCCTTATGTTGATCGTTGAAGTGGTGAAAATTCATCAACTTCATGTAAACACCGTTTGGATTCCGATATGTATCGGTTAGGTCATGACCGATCTTTTCGGTCAAAGATCTCAAGAGGTAACTTAGTTCTTTGATCTGATTGGAGGATTTTTCGGGGATTCTCGGATAATGTTCGAAGTAAAAGTCTAACGTGAGGATTATTTCATCTCGAGACCACTTCGGATTTCGTTTGATTTTAGGATCACCTTTTCCCGACATTACTAGATTTCAAAGAACCTAGTGACCCTACTAATCCCGTAACAAAATCAAATGTTTTTGTTACGGAAAAATTCGAGAGGAGAATCATTGATTTATCAATGGTTTCAGACACCTCCTTCCGAAAGGTTTTTGTTACGGTTTGGAATTGAACCGTTTCATAAGTGAGAGGAGATTTTTGTCCTGTGTTCCTACCCCAATCCCTAATCCTGTAATGTAGGATAACAACTTGTTCTGTTGGGAGATCAGTTTGTTTTGTTCAATCGGATCCTTCTCCTGTTCGATTCGTTTAGAAAGTCCTCTGATTCTTAAAACTATGGTCCCGACAGTAAGTTTTACCCAAATTGGGTATCGTCGTCGTTCTGTGATGAATTCCTTAAATGTCAACATTACCCCAAAGTTCTGATTAATAGGAATCCTCCCAACGATATCCGTTAGGTGGTCTCGATGGATCCCATGGTCGACTCTCGACAATATCAGTCTCAGGTTCGTTATTCTTTTCAATAGTCTGGATCAAATCGTTAATCCGACCGTCCTCGTGAATGAGTTGATACTCTCTCCGACAGTACTCTTCGATCATTGTGTTTAAGATGGAGGTCCGTGTAACTCGTTTGAAGTTTACTAGTTTATCAAAGTTCTTTTTGAGATGGTTTGGAATATTGAAGTTAATAAGGGTCGTCATTATTGTATTTATTCGGTTGATAGGGATTTTCCTGGGGGTTCTTATTTTTTAATTTGGATCTACTAATTCATGAATTGTTCAAGGGACGAGATAGGTTCTTCATGTTTATCTCCCTCGTTAACCTTCAATTCCTTAATGAACATTCGGAAATAAAATAATGGATTATCATCAAGAGGATCCTGTAGTTGTCTAAATCTTGTTTCTTTCACAAGGAGTTTAGACAGTCCTTTAAACTGATTAAAGGTGACAGGTCTTCCTCGGTTAATCTTTCTCTGAATCTCCTCCAAAATGGGTTTCATCCATATGTGGTCTTTTCTCAAGTACATCGAAATGTATTGGTTTAATTCATTTCTTCGTTTTGATTTAATCTGTTGAAATGTTGTTTTCATAATCGGTCCTTGTGGAAGGTATTATGGTTTAGATGTTGATATAGAGGTGTACTAAAGGAGAATTCTTCGGAATTCTCCTTTAACCACATTGAGGGACTGATGTTGGGAATTTTATCCAACAACATCAGTGATTTTAAGGTTCCCCCAATCTATGAAACAACTAACATTAGAACCTTTTGATTTACTCTTCAGTTGATAATCTAACCAACCTCGGTAATCGTAGATCTCCTTAACACAGATATTTTGATATCCATATTTGGTTTTCAACCAGGAGTCAGAAATCAGTTTCTCAAAAGTTACCAAATCAATATGATCCGGTCGTTGTAAGGTTAAGTGTATGTGGTTACGGATAAGATCATTACCCTCGAAAACAGGAATTACTGAAAGACGTTTGTCATATCGATTGAAAGAACTTCCATAGACAGACTTATTCAATCGATTCATAAAGTGACGGATATTCACCGAAAGGGATTCTTTATCCACCTTCGAACTGAATGACTTCCTAAACTGTCCCTCAATTCTTTGTTTTACTGTTAACGTAACTGATAAAGGATTGGGGATTCTTTTGGAAACCAACCATTCAAGGGTCTTTTCAATAATCTCTTTTTCCATTGGTTCTATTTCTTCAATGTAACCTCTCTTCTCACACCATATTTGTATTTATCTGATATTTATCTGATATTTATCATTAATTGTAATTATTTTATGTTTTTCTAGTAATTAGGATGTACAGAAGTAACAAAGTATAATACGATACATCATCGATGATGTAGATTTCGGTTTAACCGAGTCCGTCTTATTCTGTCTCTGGATACATATCCAAATCATCGTAAAAACTTATCTTTGGGGTCCGAAGGAATTCCGGATTGTCACTATATGAGGGTCCCCAATCTCTCTCTTCTTCCTTAATCTCACCACCTTCAACCCCTTCGGTCACTCTTTCATATAACTCCTTGTATTCTCTTGAATTCGGATCTCCCAAACACAGGTGTAAAAGGATGAAATATCGATTTACGACCCAATCTGTCTCAACATCCCATTCAACTTTCGAAGTTGGGTTCAAATATTTGTTTATCCAATAATCTACATCAATGACACCCTTTACGATTTCACGTACTTTGGGATCATCTTGAAAAATCTTATATCGTTGGATAAGATCAAATACACCATTAATTACAAAGTCGTATTTAACAACCCCTGAAGGGTTCCATTTTTTAAATGGTTCTAGATCAAAATCATTGGGATGATCGATCTTCTCCTTCGTTATCATCTGGACAAAATAATTCTCGGTTTCATTATTAGTTTTGTGTTTCTTTTTATCGGTATTTGTTTTTCTGTTTTTCATATGTTTTTGTGATCACTTTTATTATTTGATCGTGTCTATTGTATCTGAAAATCACACGATGTGGATGGGTCATCGACTCCCAAAGTTGATGACCCTTAATTCTTAATTATGGTGGGATATCGACTCCCAAAGTTGGTGTCCCATTTCAAAACACATTGATCCTGATATCCTTTCAATATGAAGGATCTCTCTCGAATTAACTCATCGATAATCCGAAAAAATAACGATGTACATCTAGGGGAAGATTTAATAGAAAATCAGATCACAGAATACTTACACATCTACACTCGGGTATCCACTTCTCATCAGGAAGAAGATGGAACGAGTCTAGAATCCCAACTCGAATTGGGTATCGAAAGATCGAAGAAAATTGGTCTTAAATATAAGATTTGGAATGAGGGAGGGAAATCTAGTTCTAAGGACGATCTCAGTAATCGTCCAGTCCTCACGGAATTACTCAGTCTTATTGATGAAGGTGAAGTTCAACATCTTTATGTCTACAACACGGATAGACTCTCACGTAACTTAAATACGTGGGGTATGATTAGATTTAAACTAATCAAGAACAATGTCATCCTCCATACTCCCACAGGTCCACTCCCCCTATCGGATCCTACAACGAATCTACTCATTGGAGTTTTAACAGAGATTTCTCAATACGAGAATCAGATCAGAACAGAACGATTTCGTCAGGGTAAACTGAAACGAATAAAACAAGGTGGATGGATTGGGGGTCCTCCCCCATTTGGATACTCGATTGAAAAAAGTAAACTGGTTCCAAATAAAGAAGAACAGAAATGGGTTCGGTTTATTTTTGAGTGTTATAAAGGGGGTGATTCACTTGATGACATTCGATCGAAACTGTTGAAGAACTCCGTCCAAACTCGTCGAGGGAATCCCGTTTGGTGTCACAGTTCGATTGAAAAACTTTTGACCAACACTCACTACGGAGGACATTTTTCTTATACCGATAAGAAATCCGATGAAACGATCAGACTTACGTGTCCAAGGTTGTTACCGTCTTCATTGATCAAGTCAGTCAGGGATATCCGAAACTCCAGATCATATGGTAAACGTGGAAATAGGAGGACAAAGACTAGTAATCAAAAATACACCTATCTTCTTACTGAACTCCTCGTTTGTGGTCATTGTGGATCATTCTATGGTGGTAATTACAAGAAGACTCAGACTTCGTATTACTCGTGTCGTCAGAAAACAGAGAAGTTTCGTACTAGATTTACCGATCGTCATGTCGTCTGTGGTTCAAATAGAAATATCAGGATCGACAGAACTGATGAAATCGTTTGGGAAACAGTCGTCGATGTAATCTCCAAATCTCATCTTTTTAAGGAAGATGTAAAAAATGAACTCCTTGGAAAGACTTCCGTAAGGAAGTCACAAAGTGAGATCAAAAGATCACAAAACAAACTAAGGAAACTTAAAAAGGAGATCGATGAGGTTACTCACTCTATTATCAACTTTGAAACCTCGGTCTTAATTGGTAATCGGGATAAGATTGAAGGTAAGAAAATCGTGAAGAATCTCGAGATACATAGGGAGACTTTGGAGTCACAAGTTGAGGAAATTAACCAGTCTATTTTGGAGGAAGAGAAACAGAAAACTTGGATTGATTGGGTAAAGGAATTCGGATCTCGAATTGAAAAGATCAAGGATCCTGACTTCTCAATAGAGGATCGTAAGAGTGTTATCAAAGGGGTGGTAAATCAAATCGTGGTTTCAAATAAGGATGTTCGTAAACATGAACTTAAGATTGAGTTCAGACTTCCCTACGTTGGTGATTCCATTGAATTCAAGGATCAGAAAAAGAAGTCCAAGGGTTACAAAGTTAAAAATGGTCGGAAGATCAAAGGAGTCATCGTTGATTTGTTAAAAAAAACAAAGGTGTGAAAGAGATGAATAATAATTATCTAACGAAATTCATTCCATCACCGTCGAGTAACCGCCAAGAAAGAGGAAAGAATATCACCAGACTACCTCCCCTTCACTCTCGACGCCCTGGAGTGCGTCGGTCCGTGTTTCGCCTCAAAGCGGGAGCTCTTCCTTCTGCCCCAAAAATTTTGGGGTAGTTTTCAAGACATTGACATCGAGCCACATCTTCACCCGGGCCAGTTTTTCCCGTGAATCGGTTTTCCTCGCAGCCGGACCGGTCACACTTTTCGCATTGAGACCGACCACTTCCAGGCCAACCGATTCCGCCAAGTAGACTGCTCGTTCGTTGTGAAATTTCTGCGAGATTAAAACCATTTTCTCCACTCCAAAGATCTCTTTGGCCCGCACCACTGAATCCAATGTCCGCAGTCCGGCGTAATCACAAACGATCTTGTCTTCAGGCACTCCCTCCGCGACCAAAGCATCTTTAATATCCTGTGGCTCATTGTAGTCATGGAAATGATTGTCACCTGAGACGATGAAGCACTTCACCTTTCCCGCATTCCACACGGCAACCGCCGCCTCGATACGATATTTGAAGTAGAGATTCTTCCGCCCTTGAAAGCTCTTGTTACAGCCAAAGACCAAAGCGACATTGGTCTCGGGAACATCGCTCGCATCTTCATAGAGCTTCCCCTCTGCCGCTTTCGAGGCAGCGTGATCCGCATAAAAAATCAAAGATCCGGAGAGCAGAATACCCGCCACTCCCAGCAAAAAGAGCCACTTCACCACCTTTAAAAAAACCTTGGCTTTCTTCATCATGACTTTCTGTCGTTCCGATAAGATCGATCCAGGTGCACATACCCTCCATCCGAATAGATAATCTGCCCGGTGGTATGGCTCGATTTGTCGGAAGCTAAAAAGACGACCGCATTCGCAATTTCTTCCGCACCTGTCATGCGCTGCCCCAGCGGGATGCGTTCACAAACTTCGGCAAGGTATCCAACGGGATCCTCTTTTCCTTGTGCCCATGATTCATACATGGGCGTCAACACCTCAGCCGGGGCGACGGCATTCACACGAATTCCAAACTTCGCCAAATCGAGAGCCCACTCCCGCGTCAGCGCATTCATCGCTCCCTTCGAAGCCGCGTAACCTGAAGTTTCCCCCTGCCCGGTCTCAGGAACCTTCGAGGTCACATTCACGATGAAGCCTTTTGCTTCAATCAGGGCATCCAGGGCATAATGAGTGAGCGCATAAACGTGCACGATGTTCCGCCGCAAAGACTGCACAAAATCATCCACTCCGCTGCGCAACGACACCCTGTCATTGACTCCGGCGTTATGAACCAGCCCGTCGATCCGACCGAAATTCTCAAGGGTCTCCAAGATGGCATTCCGGCATGCCTCGTCGGAAGTGAGTTCGGCTTCAATTGCTCTCCCAGTCCCGAGCTTATCAATGAGTGTGCGCCCCTCTTCCTGCGTTCGTCCCACGATGACCGGAATGGCACCTTCGGCGGCAAATCCCTCGACACACGCCGCACCAATCCCCCTTGAGCCGCCAGTCACAACGACCACTTTGTCTTTCAGTCCCAGATCCATCGACCCGAAGTCTAGTCCGTTTCAAACTCAAAGTGAACCCCACACTTTGCCTCGGGCCGCCCGCGCCAAACATCTCCGACCGGAAAAGTATGATCTCTCAAAAACTCCTCCCGGAATTCCAGACCCCACCCCAGAGCTTCAGGAGTGACGTAATGCCCTCCTTTCATCCGGACCGGTTGTTCAACCGCATCCTGCAAAAAATCGATATACTCGACCAATTGCGTTTCCGAATGCCCGCTCACCGCAATTTGATCCCACATTCCATAGTGCTGAATCATATTACAAAGGGCGATTCCACCTCCGTGCGGACAAACCGGCACGCCAAACTTCGCGGCCATCAAAATGATGGCCATGACATCGTTCACTCCGGCCACTCTCACGGCATCGATCTGGCAATATCCGATTGCTCCGCTCTTCAGCAGTTGCTTGAAAATCACAGGCGAAGCCGCGTGCTCGCCACAGGCAAACCGAAACGATTCTTCCCTGAAGCTTTCAGAAAGTTCAAGATACCCCAGAACATCATCCCGGGCGATCGGCTCCTCCACCCACTTCAGATCAAACGGTCCATAGTTCGAAACGTGCTTCTTCGCTTCCTCCACCCCCCAAAATTGATTGGCATCCACCATCAACGATTGCTCGTCGCCAATCGCTTCCCGCATGAACCTGATCCGCGCCACGTCCTCGTAAGAATTCAAGCCCACCTTCACCTTGAAGGCGTCAAATCCTTGCTCCTGCAGTTTGCGAACCGTCGCCAAAATCGCCTCATCACTCAGCCCCAACCATCCGGCTGTGCAGTAGGCTTTCGGCCCGACATCGTTCATCTGCATCTCACGGGACGCCTTTTTTTGGGCCGCCTTTTTCAGAATTCCCAACGCCTCTTCAGGAGTCAACGCATCCTTCAAATTCCTCCAGTCGATACAATGAACTACGAACTCCGGCTCAAGATCCACGAGCAGTTTCCAAAGCGGCTTCCCCTCGGACTTGGCCCACAAATCCCACATCGCATTAATGATCGCCCCACAAGCCATGCGAAAGACCCCGTCGTGCAACCAACGCAACTGGTGATGATCATTCAACCTCCGATACAGTTTCACCGGAGCCTCACAAAACTCCTCCAAAGTCGTGCCTACCACCAAAGAGGCGAGGTCTTCGATTCCATAACCAATCCAGTCCGTTCCCGCCCCAACGGTGAAGACCACGGACACGCCTGTCAGCCCGCCGTCGGTTTCCAGATGCAGCACTGCGGACGAATAATCCGGAGCTTTATGAAAAGGATCCGAGCCCAACATCTCGTCCGAGGTCGGAACCCGAACATCGATCACTTTCGCAGAAGTAATTTTCATGCCGCTAGCGTTCTTTCACTGCCACTTGTTTTTGGGAGCCCAAGCCATCGATTCCCAGCTCAACCACATCGCCTTCTTTCAAATAGAAGGGCGGATCAAAGCCAAGCCCAACTCCAGCCGGCGTTCCGGTCGAGATCACATCGCCCGGCAGCAGGGTCATGAAATTGCTGAGATAGCTGATCACTTGTTGGATGTTAAAAATAAAATCCGAGGTGTTTCCATCCTGTAACTTCTCGCCATTCAAACTTAACCAAAGCCCCAGATTATTGGGATCAGCGACCTCGTCACTCGTCGCCAAATAGGGTCCAAATGGCGCGTAGGTATCAGCTGATTTCCCCTTCACCCACTGCCCTCCTTTCTCCAGCTGCCACTCGCGCTCCGAGTAATCATTATGTACTCCATACCCGGCGACGTAATCCAAGGCCTCCTCTTCACTGACATACTTGGTCCGCTTTCCGATCACCACCGCCAACTCCACTTCCCAATCGGTCTTTTCGGAATCCCGTGGAATGACGATCTCATCATTCGGACCGGCCCAAGCGGTCGTCGCCTTAAAAAACACCACCGGCTCACTCGGTGGTTCCATCCCTGCCTCCTTGGCGTGCGAAGCATAGTTCAAGCCGATGCAGACAACCTTCGATGGGCGCGCCACCGCCGGAGCCAGCTTGACGTCACCAGCATTCACCCGAGGCAACGAATCCCCACGTTCTTGTAAAAACTTCTCCAGCCTCTCCAATCCATTGTTCTCAAAAAATGCCTCCCCCCAGTCCTCGCCAAATTCAGCGCAATTCAGGATCTCGGTTTCAGTCGTAAAAATACCAGGCACGACCGTGCCGTTCTCGTAATATCGGGTCAGTTTCATCAGTCTAAATTTTCTATCTCAACAAAGTCGCACCGCCATCGATATCATAAGCCGAGCCCGTAATGAAGGCGGCCTTATCCGAGCACAAAAACGCGGCTAGCTCCGCAACCTCGGACGGTTTCCCCATTCGCCCGATCGGTTGATATTCGGAAAGCTTTTGGAACATTCCGGCCCGCTCCTCTTCGGGGTAGTTTTTCTCCAGGTAACCATCCACAAATGGCGTGTGAATCCGGGCCGGGCAAAGGCAGTTCGCTCGAATTCCTTCCGACAAATAGTCCCGGGCAACCGACAAGGTCATCGATAACGCCGCCCCTTTCGACATCGAATAAGCGAAGCGTTCTTGAATCCCAACCTTGGCCGCCATCGATGCCATATTCACAATCGCTCCGCCCCCGGCTTCGATCATCTTCGGAATCGCAAAGTGAATGCAGTGATAAATCCCCTTCACATTCACGCCATAAATCCGGTCCATTTCCTCGGGCGTGGTATCGCCAACTTTGCCGATCGAGGCAATCCCCGCACAATTCACCAAAGCATCCACCTTTGCAATCTTCGCAAAAACCTCCCTCACCGAATCCGTCGACGACACATCACACGCGATGGATTCAGCACTGCCTCCGGCCTCCTCGATCAAAGCAACCGTCTCAGATCCGGCGGCCTCATCAAGATCGAGAATGACGAGATGACAACCATCTTCCGCCAGTCGCTGACAAATCGCCCTGCCAATTCCTGACCCACCTCCGGTAACAACTGCATCTTCCATGGTTTGTTTCTACCGGGAATAAGTGCCAAATCTCTTCCCCCGAAGCAAGCACACACCCCCCGCCACCCGGACAACCGTCGTCAAAAATTCGTTTTTGGGGCTACTCAAACGACAGCCACCTCCATCAAGAGCACCCCTACCGACTCCTTTCCCTCGAAAAGCCGGAAAGAATTCCTCAGCTACTTTCACTCTCCAAACTCAACTACGGCTTCAAGTTCTCCATCCCGGAGCAAGTTGTAAGTCCTACTCTAGGTCTTGGTTTTCGCATCATAATCGGTCTGCCAGAAATCATTGCCATGCGTGCTTTGGTCCACCACCTCGCCATTCACCTTGAGAACGAAGCCCTGGTGGGAACTTAAACCCGTGAAGGGGTTGGTCTCCAAATGCAGCAGTGCTAAAAAAGTCCGAAAAACGGATCCAGACGATAAACTGCTCATGTTCTCATGATTTCTTCTATTTCATAAATTCGACTTTTTGAATATGGAGACTAAGTCAACGCATATGGCAAAAAAGAGACAGATATCGCCCAAGGCTCTCGCAAAACTTGGAGCAGTGTTCAAGGTCCTCGGAGACATAGGGAGGTTGGCTCTTGTACAGGAACTCAAGCAGGGGGGGAAACCCGTTGGCGAACTTTTTAAACTAACGGATTAGGGACAAGCGACCGTTTCAAAAAGCCTCAAAATGATGAGCGAAGCTGGCTTGCTGGAGAGAAAGAAGGAGGGCGTGCGTGTTTTTTACCGGGTTGAAGACCGCCTCGTCTTTGACTTGTGCGAGCTGGTTTGTGGGAAACTGAATCGCGACCACAAAGTTCTGAGCGAAATCGAGTATTCCATTTGAGTCTCACCGGTCTGCCCCCCGGGGCTGGTGAATCCAAAAAAGAGGGGGCAGGACGATCAATCACCTGCACAAAAAAGGCATCGCTCTAGGCTAAACTGATCACGAAGAACGGTCTCTTCTTGAGTTCTTCATCGAAGTTCACCAAAGCATGACCAAAACCCATTTGGGCTTCGTCCGGAGAATGAGACAAGGGCACAAAGACCTCCTGTTTTAAAAATTTCAGTTCCGCAACGGCCTCCTTCACCACGGTGTAGCCGCCATCAAAATTATGTTTTTCACGCAAACGATCCCAAATCATCTTTGCGCTGTGGCGCTGCTTGCAAGGCATATTCATGTCGGATTTTAAGACCTCCACAATCCAGTCATGGTTAGCATCAATCTTGGGTTCGGGCTTCTTGGGTCGCCGGTATCCGGGCGGAACCGAATGAGCCAACATCTTTTGAATAGTTTCCTAGTGCAGATCCTCTTCCTTCATCACAGGACGCTTACTACGCTTCTCTATCAGTAGTTTTCGGCGCACTCACGCCCATTGTTCCATGTCCATATACAGGTATCCTTTCTTGAATTCATAGCGCTTTTACCCAGACCCGAAAACCGTATCGCTTTTGCCATGGCCTTTACCGGAAAGATGGCGTTAGTCCATCTCGACTCTAAAAATGCATGAGGGCTACCCAATGAGGCTCATTTACACTAAAAATTGCTCTTTTCCCCTCCTCCAAAAAAAATTTTGCAAGGTGGGCGAAATTGGTAGTATAGTAACAATCTTTCTTTCTCACGAAGCCACCGTATGTCCTGTTCTCTTTTCAAACTCAACCCGCAGTCAGGCACGCAACCGTCGCGCTCATCCGCGTTGGCCATCGCAGGTGTTACTGTAGTTTTGCTAACCCCCTTTGCCTCCGCCAAAACCTGGGTGGATTCGACCGGGAATCCGCTGAACGGGGATTTCCTTGGCTTAAAGGACGGCAAGGTGGCCATTCGTCTGGAGGATGGAAAGACGAACCAGATTCCATTGCAGGCTCTTTCAAAGGTCGATCAGGAGTTCGCAAAGAAGCGCAGCTTTACCTATAAGGCCGAGCTAGTCGCCCTTGCGGTCAGGCGGATCAATGCAGCAGTCGAGAATGGGCTCAAGGAGCAGGATCTGAAATACAACGGCGGGCTTAACGACCACATGTTCCTCCGTCGTATCTACCTCGATCTGGCGGGGCGCATTCCCAACTACAAGGAGGCCAGGGATTTCCTCAACTCGCGCAGTCCGCAGAAGCGTCAGGAGCTGATCACGAAGCTCCTCAGCTCGGTTGACTACACCAGCCACAACTACAACTACTTCGCGGAACAATTGCGCATCCAGTCGCGCTTCCCCGGAACCGTCTTGCGCAACGACACTTTCATCTACTGGCTCAAGGAGCAGATTCAGACGAACCGTCCCTACGACGAGCTGGTGCGTGAACTGATTACCGCTGAAGGCCGCATTTGGGATAATCCCGCGGTGAGCTATCACCTCCGGGACAAGGACATGAAACTCGATCATGTCGCCTTCATGGGAAAAGTGTTCCTCGGTACCGACATCACTTGCGCGCAGTGTCATGACGATCCCTTCAGCAACTGGACGCAGTACGAGTATTACGAGCTTGCGGCCTACCTCTCCGGTTTGGAGCACAAGGGACCCAAGCCCAAAAACACTGCCATCCCGAACCGAAAGCAGATCGAGCAGTATCTGGCCCAGAAGAACAATCTCGATCCCAGTAAGGAGGAGGATAAGGAAAAGCTCCGCAACTTAGTTCGCCGCTATGACCGTCCGCTGCGTGACATCGACCGAGCTGGCGAGTTCGTGGTCCACAGCGTAAAGGACCGCCCGATGCGTCTTCCCGCGACCTACCAATACGATGACGCCATGCCACAGGAGGTCGTTCCACCCCGTATTCTCTTTGGAAAAGAACAGGGTGCCGCGGTGGCCGCCCTCACTCCCCGCGAGCGCCTTGCCGCTTGGTTGACCTCCCGCGACAACAAGAAGTTTGCAATGAATATCGCCAACCGGATGTGGGCCAAATTCATGGGCCGCGGGGTCTCCGAACCGCTCCACAACATCAACCCGCGCAAGGCTTACAATCCTGAACTCCTCAAGGTTCTCGCCGAGGAAATGCTAGTTCTCGATTTCGACCTCAAGGCCTTTGCTTGGGTCATCGTCAACACCAAGGCCTATAACCAGCTCGCCACCCGCACCAAATCGTCCGAAGCGGATCCTTATTATTTCCAGGGACCCATCCTACGCCGCATGACCGCAGAACAGGTCTGGGATTCCATGATGACCCTCATGCTTGGGGACCCGAATCAATTCCGCCTCGAGTCCGGTGAGGAAGTTAACGAAGTGATGAACCTGGCCGGCCAGAGCCCTTCCTCGGTCGAAGCCTTCCTCGCTTCGCTGGATGAATACAACAAGTTCCGTCCCGAAAACCTCATCGTGAACGCCGAGGGTGTTTCCATTCTCGAAGCCAAGTTGGCCCCTCAGGAAACGGCGGGGGCATTTGGCACAAACCTGACGAGGCCTCCCTTCAAAAAGATGGAAGGCAAGTCCGCTGAGGGAGCGATGGCCGAACTGATGAACCAGGCCAAGAAAAAGAAGATCCTCCTCGCCCGCGCCTCCGAGCTTCCACAGCCCTCCGACCCGGCTCACTTCCTAAGCCAATTTGGCCAGTCGCAACGCACCTTTGTCATCCGGGCGAGCTCGCTCGACGGGTCGGTGCCCCAGGTCATGGAGCTTATGAACGGTTACACCACCGAGATTCTCACCCAGCCGGGTTCCAAGATCTTTATGGACATGAAGAATCTCCGCTCGAACTTCGAGAAAGCAGATGTCGTCTTCATGAGCATTCTCAGTCGCCGCGCGGTCGGCAACGAACACAACCTCATCGACAAGGAGCTTCGCTCTGGAAGCGACGAGGTCTTTGCCGACCTCATCTGGGCCCTCCTCAACACTCCTGAGTTCCTCTTCGTCAAGTAAACCTCCAACTCCGCCTCTCAATGATAGACACTTTTAAGAATTTCGACGACATCGACCGTCGCGACTTCCTCACCGGAACGGCCGCCGCCGCTCTCGGGGTAAGCATTCTTCCCAACCTTGCGGTTGGCGAAGAACAGGAAGTCATCAAGCCCGGCGCGCACGCCACAGCCAAGAACGTCATCTTCCTCTACATGGCGGGCGGAATGCCGCATGTGGACACCTTTGATCCCAAGATTCCCAGCCATATCGCCGGGGGCTCCTCTCCGATCGCTACAAACGCGAGTGGACTTCAGATTGCCAGTCACCTCCCCAATATGGCCAAGCAGGCCGACAAGTTTGCGGTGGTGCGTTCCATGACCACCAAGACCGGTGATCATGCCGGCGGGAACTACCTCATGCACACCGGCTTCAGCCGGCAGCCCGGCCAAAGCCATCCGCAAATGGGATCATGGGCGCAGCACTTTCTCGGTCGCCGCAACAAGCTCATTCCAGACAGCATTGTCATCGGAGGCGGAAACCCCGGACCAGGATTCTTCCGTCCCGATCACAGTCCGCTTCCCATCGGCGACCCCAGCCGCGGCCTCAAGGATCTCGTTCCCAAGATCGATAAGAAGCGCTTCGAGCGCCGCATGAAGTACGCCAAGGCTTTTAGCGAGACCTTTGAGGAAGGGTTTCCACACGACGACGTACGCGCCTATGCGGATTTCTACGAGGAAACAGTCAAGCTCTTTGACGACAAGACCACCGAACTTTTCGACATCAACAAGGAGCCTGCCGAGATAAAGAGCCTTTATGGCAATTCCCGCTTTGGGCGGGGCTTGCTCCTCGCCCGTCGCCTCGTCGAAAACAACGTTCGCTACGTCGAGGTCCAGCTTGGTGGTTGGGACGGCCAGCACGGGAACTACAACGCCGGGGCAAACCGTGCCAGTGAGATGGACGGGCCGGTGGCGGCTTTGTTACAGGACCTTGAAGCCCGCGGACTCCTCAAGGAGACAATGGTCGTTCTCACCACCGAGTTCGGCAGGACTCCAAAGATCAATCAACGTGGCGGACGCGATCACTTCCCGAAAGCGTTCTCGGTTATGCTTGCCGGCGGCGGGGTCAATGGGGGCCAGTATATTGGTGAAACAGATGAGAATGCCAGCAGCATCAAGAGCGACCGCTTTGGGCCCAAGGATCTTCACACGACAATCGCCTATGCTCTCGGCCTACCAATCGACAAGCGGGTCCACCCGGGCGGCGGACGTCCCTTCTTCGTGGGTGACCGTGGCAAGGTTATCAAGCAAGCCTTTGCGTGATCGCTGAAAGCCGTTCCCACCAAAACCACCCAGCCCAATGCCCCCGCACCGACGGGCTGTGGTGTTTGGAAGATGGAATCCTAAGGGGTTCCCCCATCATCTATTTTTCGAGGCGGGAAAAAACAAACAATTCGGGTATTCTACGATTTTAATCTGCAGCCTGCTTGGCATAGAAGCCCGGAATCGGCCGGACAGGAATTGTCCGGGCCCGGATTTTCAAACGTCTTCTCCAGCCCCCGCCGCCCGCACTTTTTCAGCCAGCCAAACGACCATTGTTACATTGTTATTCTCCCGCTGCTTTCCACTCACCACTCCCAACCTTCAGCTCTTCTGTTTTTAAACCCCACCATATTGTTCTGATGAAACGAGGACTTTCATCGGATGACTTGACCAACTCGACCGACTGAAAAAAATCTCCAATGCATCCGCCAACCAGAAGAAGAATCAAGAGGGTAAAGGACAACTTAAGTGTTATTTTTTTCACTGAAGAATTTAATCTCGACAAGAACCGGGTCAATGTTGGGGTAAGACTTCCGCCCGATTCAAGTATATTTTATATTTCTTTTTCTTGTACATCGGTCAATTTTTCTGCGCCGAGCCTCTATGGCTGCCGGTTGAGCCCGGCAGCCCTTTCAAGTCGATCGGTCATTGATTGAGATACGGTGCGTATCACTTTTTTCGGGGCTATCTGAATTGATACCTTATCTGACACCAAGGGCTATTGAACAATTGAAGATAAACTCCCACGCACCCCAGCCTTCTTGAACGCGAGAACGATATCCGCTTTAAGGGATGTCGAAAAAAAAATCTTGAAAACGGAGACTCCATTACTCTCCGACCTGAGGATTGGGTTGAACGAAAAACCCAGCCAAAGAGGCTGATCGATCACCACAGCCGCGTTCCGCCGTTAGATCATTCGCTGACAAGCCAGGCTCCGAAGCAGCGTAGGTAGCCTCCACAAACCTATGAAGAAATTCTGGCTCTCTCTCCTGTCAATCACTCTACCGGCCTCCGCGGTCACTTTTGAGGACAACGACACCGTCGTTCTTCTCGGAAACACCGTCATCGAACGTGCCCAAAAATACGGATACTTCGAAACTGCGATCAGCCTCTCCGCCGGGAAAAACAACCTTAAGTTCCGTAATCTCGGCTGGAGCGGTGACACTGTGTTCGGCACCGCAAGAAGCTACTTCGGCCCTCCCAAGGAAGGATTCGATCGCCTCAAATCCGACCTCACCGAACTCAAGCCCAACGTCGTCATCGTCTGCTACGGAGCCGTCGCCGCCTTCGACGGAGAAAAAGGCCTCCCCGAATTCATTTCCGGATACGAAACTCTTCTCTCCATGATCAAATCATCGGCAGCCCCCCGGGAGATTGTCATCGTCTCGCCCCCGCCCGCCGAATCTCTCGGCGCACCCATGCCCGACATGGCGGAACACAACAAGCGCCTCGCCCTTTACTCCGAAGCCCTCGGCGACTTGGCAGCCAAACACAAACTCCGGTTCGCCGACTTCTTCACCACGCTAGGCAGTAGCAAAGGCCTTACTGACAACGGCCTCCACTTCACCAGTGAAGGCTATCAAACCGCCTCTCCAAAATTCGTCGAAGCCCTCGGCATCAACCTTGCCACCGGCAACCAACTCCAAAGCGAGCACGCCCGCAAACTCCGCGAAGCCACCGTCGCCAAAAACAAGCTCTTCTTCTTCCGCTGGCGCCCTGCCAACGAAACCTACCTCCGTCTCTTCCGCAAACACGAGCAAGGCAACAACGTCAGAGAGCTCCCGATGTTTGACCCGCTCATCGCCGAGGCCGAAAAGGAAATCGAAGCCCTCAAGAAAACCACTCTTTCCCTCAAGTAGAAATGATCACCCGACTTCTCTTCACGGTCTCCCTCACGACCCTTTCCGCCATCGCGCAACGTGGCCTCAAGGACATTCCCGATCCTGATCCGGTTAAACAAGCCGCTGCCTTCAACCTGCCGGAAGGCATGGAGATCCAGCTCGTCGCTTCCGATCCCATGATCGCAAAACCGGTGCAGATGAACTTCGATTCCCAGGGGCGCATCTGGCTCGTTTCCAGCGGAATGTATCCTCACATCGTTCCCGGCGCCGAGGAAAACGACAAGGTCCTCATTCTTGAAGACACCAATGGCGACGGCGTCGCCGACAAGCGCACCGTTTTCGCCGACGACCTCCACATTCCCACCGCCGTCCTTCCGGCCGATGGCGGAGCTTACGTCGCCAACTCGACCGAGATCATTTTCCTCAAGGACACGGATGGAGATGACAAGGCCGACCACCGCCGTGTCGTGCTTTCAGGTTTCGGCACCGAAGACACCCACCACCTCGTCCACACCTTCGAGCAGGGCCCGGACGGCATGCTTTACTTCTTGCAGTCCATCTACATCCACAGCCATCTCGAAACCCCCTATGGCGTCCGTCGCCTCATGGGAGGAGGCGTTTGGCACTTCCGACCCGAAACCCAACGCGCTGAAATCCTCTCCAAAGGTCTCATTAACCCCTGGGGATTTATCTTTGATGAACACGGACAAACCTTCGCCACCGACGGTGCCGGCGGCCAGGGAATCAACGATATTTTCCCGCGCTCCGTTTTCCGGACCTCACCCGGAGCCCAACGCATCGTCGACGGACTCAACCCCGGCCAGCCCAAGCTCTGCGGCCTTGAAATCCTCTCCGGATCCCATATCCCCGATAAGCTTCGCGGCGTCCTCATCGCGCCCGATTTCCGGGGTCACCGCATCAATGCCTACCGCCTCACTCCCGAGGGCTCATCTTACAAGTCCACCCGCATCGATGACTTCCTGAGTTCCTCCCACCGCGCCTTCCGACCCATCGATGTTAAAATGGGGCCCGACGGCGCGCTTTACATTGCCGATTGGTATAACCCCATCATCCAGCATGGCGAGGTCGACTTCCGCGACGAACGCCGTGATCACTCGCGCGGACGCATCTGGCGCGTCACTTTCAAAGACCGCCCTCTGATTGAGAAGAAGAACTTCTCCGAATCTTCCATCGAAGATCTCGTGGTCCACCTCCTTTCAAAAGAACGCGTCCACCGCGAACAGGCCAGAAGCGAGCTTCGCACCCGCAACCGCGGGGAAGTTCTCGCAAAGCTCGCCCTCTGGAACAACCGGCTCACCGGAGACTTTGCGCGTATGCAGTTCATGTGGACTTATCAGGCTCTCAACCACACTCCGGTCGACCTGATCAAGTCGCTCATCGCATCCGATGACCCCCGCTACCGCGCTGCTGCCCTTCGAGTGATCTACCACCGTCACGAAGAAGTCCCCGGTGCCGCCGAAATCGTAAAAAATGCCATCAATGATGACAACGGACGCGTCCGTCTCTGGGCCGTCAGCTGCCTCGCCCAAATGCCCGGACCTGACTCTGTCCCAACCGCTTTGCAAGCCCTCGATCACCCCGTCGACAAAACGATGGACTTCGCACTCTGGTCCATCGTCCGGGAACACCAGGAATACTGGGCTCCCAGATTCGAAGCCGGAAAGCCCGTCTTTGGCGACAAGCTCCCACACCTCATCTTTGCAATGAAGGCCCTCGGGAAATCACTCTCACTCGAGTCCATCTTCACCAGTGTCGATAACGGAAGCCTCACCCCGACCGAGCGCAAGGATGCCATTTCGGTGATCTCGCAAGTCGGCTCCGCAAGCGACCTCAGCCGCCTTCTCAAGTTGGCTCCCAAAGAACCGGCCATCCTTGAGCAACTCGTCACCGCCGCGCAAATCCGCAAATTACAACCCAAGTCAGGAAAAGAACAACTCCTTCCCTTCCTGGATTCGGACCAACCCGCGATTTTCGCCAGCGCCGCCAAACTGACCGGCCTCTGGAAATTTGCTCCCGCCCGCGAGAAGCTGGTGGCTGCTTTCACCCAGTCAACCGCCAAACGACAAGCCGCCGCCGAGGGCCTCCGCCTCTTTGGTGATCAGGAAACGATCAAGCTATTCGTCAAACTTTCCAGGGACTCTCCCGATGAAGCCACCCGCGCTATCGCGGTCAAGGAACTGGCCAGAATTGCTCCCGATCGGGCCGCCGCCAGCGCCGTCACTCTCTTGCAAAAAGACACCGATGGAAAGGACGAACACGGACTGTTCTCCAGCTTCCTGCAAAGCACCCGGGCCTCCACCTCGCTCGCCAAAGCACTCAAGGACAAAACCCTTCCCACCAAGATCGCCACCCTCGGCCTTCAGCGCGCGGGCACTTCCGGGCGTCCTCCAAAAGACCTGATGGCCGCCCTGCAAACCGCCGGAAATCTTAAACCAATGTCGCAACAACTCTCTGCCGCCGAGATGGCCAAACTCGTCGATCGTGTGCAGAAGGAAGGCGACCCTCATCGCGGCGAAACCATCTATCGCCGCACCGACCTCCAATGCACCGCCTGCCACGCCATCGGCGGAGTCGGCAGTCCCATCGGCCCGGATCTCGTCAGCATCGGAGCCAGCGCCCCGGTCGACTACCTCATCACCTCGCTCCTTAATCCCAATGACAAGATCAAGGAAGGTTATCACACCACCCTCGTCAGCGAGAAAAATGGCAACGCCCATACCGGCGGCCTCGTGAGCGAGAGCGACACCGAAGTGGTCCTCCGTGATTACGCCGGAAAGATGAATCGCATCGCCCGCGCCGACATTAAAAACATCACCATCAGCCCCGTCTCCATGATGCCTCCCGGCCTGACTGCGGGACTTCGCGAAGACCAATTCGTTGACCTGGCACGATTCCTCTCTGAGTTGGGCAAGGACGGTGATTTCAAGGTCAGCGCCAAGCCCATCATCCGCGATTGGAAGGTCCTGCAACCCCATCCGCGCACCGTCGATGGCATGGGCCACTATGGCACCGCCGTCTTCGCCGAAAGATTTGAGGGCTACCAATGGCAACCCTATGGCAGCAAGGTCGGCGGAGAACTCGTCCCATCCGAACTTCCCAAGGTAAAAGGCCGTGGCCACAATACCTGGGGAGTGGCCCGCTTCGGCATCACGCAAAAAGGAAAAGTGAAATTGAAAATCAACGACACCACCTTGCTCGATCTCTTCGCAGGAAAAAAAGAAATCGACCTCCCCGAAAAAGGACCGGCAATCATCGAACTCACCGGAAATGAAGATCCGGAACATTTCACTCTCGCCGTGAATTCCGCTTACCGGCAGACTCCGGTCTTACTCGAACTCGTCACCGAATGAAGCTCCTCAAACTCACCCTCCCCATCGGACTCGTTGCCATCGGAATCGCCGCCCGCGATTCCGTAAAAGACAAACCCAGCCACACCCGCCAGGTCGTCGATCCAGGCGTTTACACCGAAGGAGCCTCCTTTGGCGATGTCGATGGCGATGGCAAGATCGACCTCCTCGCAGGTCCCTTCTGGTGGTCAGGCCCTGACTTTAAGAAATCAAACCGCTACCGCCCCGGCGAGGCCGTGCCCGCCAAAGGATACGCTCACAACTCCTTCCAGAGTTGGGTTCTCGACGTCAACGGCGACGGACGCAACGACATCTTCCAGGTCGCACACGATGGAAAATTCCACCTCGACCTCTACCTGCAACCGGAAATGCCTTCCGAGAACTGGACGATGCATCGCGTCGCCGCCAAAATCGGGAACGAGTCTCCCGAGATGACCGATCTCACCGGAAACGGGAAACTCGAACTTGTGGCGATGAAAGACGGTCGCTTTGGCTTCTTTACTCCTGACCCCAATGCCCCGGAAAAGCCCTGGACCTTTCACTCTATTTCCCCCGAGCGTACCAAGTCACCCTACTATCACGGCCTTGGCTTCGGCGATCTCAATGGAGATGGACGCACCGACGTTCTCGAAAAGGAAGGTTGGTATGAAGCTCCCGAAGATCCTTTGAAGCCCGGCAACTGGAACTTCTCTCACTATCCCTTTTCGCGGGCTGGTGGGGCCCAGATGCTCGTCTTTGACATCGACGGCGATGGCGACAACGACGTCGTCTCAAGCACCGCAGCTCACTCTTGGGGGTTAGCTTGGTTCGAAAACCACAAGAGAGAAGGCCGGATCACCTTTAAGAAGCACACTCTCGTTCCCGAGAACAAATCACCCGGCGTCGGCGGCGTAACCTTTAGCCAGGCCCACTCCCTGGTGGCAGGCGACTTTGACAAAAACGGCCTCACTGACTTCGCCACCGGCAAACGCTATTTCGCCCACAACGGTCGCGACCCTGGTGCCGACCAAGCCGCCGTCCTCTATTGGTTTGAGCTCGTCCGCGACGAAAACGGGGTTCGCTTCATACCCCACCTGCTGGACTCTGACTCCGGGGCTGGCACCCAACTTGCAGCGGCCGATGTTAATGGAGACGGCATCACCGACATTGGTGTGGGCAATAAAAAGGGCGTCTTTATCTTCACGAGTTCCAAATAACCGGAGCCTCTCGCAATTAACCCCAAATCAGCCGACTCAACTTTGCCGACTGTCCCGAGAGCCATCGGAAAAAGACCAAATGAGAGTGCTCTGAAGGAGCTGCTTTTCAGGCAAGACAAGGGGCGGTTGCCGCGTACGTAAAGTGAAGGACTCCACCAATAATTTCCAAATCCCAAATTTTCGTTTTATTGGACTCAGCTCATTGTCGACACGAGTCGAAAACGGAGAACCGGCTCAACAACGACCTTTCTTGCTTCACGGGAAATATTTTCCGTCATTGTGAAAGGCAAGGATACTTGGACTACAAATCCGGCTTTCGCATGCCACTACACCGATAAGCCAAAACCTCCATTTACGTGCTTGAACATCCACACAAAAATTATATTGCGCTAGGGAAATTCGATCATGAATAGCAAAATTCTTCCCGTTCTATCCGCCCTTCTCGGTAGCCTCGAGATGCTTGGCCTCCTCCACCCTCGTCGCTAGGTTCTCCGGACCAGACCCGGTTTTCAAGATCCGTCCGGAGCCTCTTCAGGACGGATTTTTCTTTGCTATCCTCTTTATGAAAACTCTCCTCGCCAGCCTCCTCGTTTCCGCCCCTCTTCTTGGTTCGGAACTCCTCACCCCCTCTTCAACCCAGCTTCTGGCTGGCACCGAATTTTTCCCCGCTGCCAATCTTACCAACGGGTCCGGGCTCTCCCAAATCCCCACCCTCTCGAATTACGCGGCCACCACCCATACCAATGCAAGCGGGTCCTCCGCCTGGACCACCGACGCCCCCGGCGGTGGATCGGCCGACTACTTCGCCCTGAACCCCGCCTCCGCACCCCTTCCCGTCTTCCTTCTCACCTTCGCCAAAGAACATGAATTCACCGATTTCATTTACTGGGGATACCACTTTGGCGCTCCCAATGGTAATGAAGTGAAATCCTTCACCCTCGAATTCTCTTCCGACAACGGAAGCTCCTTCCACTCATCGACCAACCTCAGCTCACCCGCAATTTCACGGGCCAATCCAACCACCCTCGCCCTCGGTGGTCCCTTTACCGCCAACACCATCCGCCTCACCCTCACCGACAACTGGTTCGAAAACTTTGGCGGCGGCGACCGCGCAGGTCTTGGCGAAATCCGCTTCATCGGCACGACCCCCGTCGACCCCACCCCCGTCATCGAAGCCCCTCGCCTCGTCGACTTCGGTTCCCACCCCACCAACCCCGGCCCGCTCATCCATCCTCTCGCCATTTCAAACTCCGGCGGACTTGAAGACCTCATCGTTTCAGTCACCCCCGTTTCTGCAGGCCCCTTCTCCGTCACTGCACAAAACCTCATCATCCCTGCCGGCCAATCTCAAAGCCTCACCCTTTCCTTCGACTCCCCGATCGATGGATGCTTCCGGGAATCTCTCACTCTCACCAGCAACGACTCGGACAACCCCAGCTTGAAAATCACCCTCCTCGCCGCCCTGAACTGCACTTTCCCCGTTCCAGAGCAACCCGAATTCTCCCGTGAAGAAGGAACCTTCACCGAACCGTTCCTCCTCACTCTCAACACAGGCGAGCCCGACGCGACCATTCTCTACACCCTTGATGGATCTCTTCCCGATTACGAAAACGGTCTTGTTTACGACGGTCCACTTTCCATCAATTCAACCACTCAAGTCCGAGCTTCCTCGTACTTTCCCGGTGCGGAACCCGCAGTTCGAACCCGTTCATACCTCAAACTAACTCCCGAGGTCGCCTCCTACTCTTCCAAACTGCCCATCCTGGTGATCGACAACTTTAATAGCGGAAGCATCCCGAACAAGGGCTGGAGCACCAGCACCCAAACCGGAAGCGGCTTGCAACAAGTCGCCCGGCAGCCCGCGTTTCTTGGTGTTTTTGAACGAGACCCCAGCAGCAACTCCGCCAACCTCGAGCAAGAACCTGCCCAAACCTCCCGCATTGGAATCCGGGTTCGGGGGGCCTTTTCATCCACCTGGACCCCAAAGCCATATTCGATCGAAACCTGGAAGACGGATACGAATGACGACAGAGCCATCAAGATTCTCGGCATGGCTTCGGAGTCCGACTGGATTCTTTACTACCCGCACCCCTCCTATGACCGGACGATGCTCTACAATACTTTCATTTGGGAATTGAGCCGCCAAACCGGCCGCTGGGCTCCGGAGTTTCGATTCGTCGATCTCTTCGTGAATGAAAACGGAGGAGATCTCACCATGGCCGATCGCAAAGGAGTTTATGTTTTCCTTGAGAAGACGAAACGCGATGACAAGCGACTCGAATTTGACAAACTCTCCGAAGACGGATCGACCGGAGGCTGGATCAACAGCATCAACCGGATGGATCCCATTCCGGTTGGGGGATTTCCGGCAGAAAACGGAGCCACCTCTCCACAATTTTTTCATACCGCAGGGCCCAACCGGGTGCAGTCAACCGCGCCTAATGTTTCGGGCTCCGGAGACGACATCCCGAGACAATACAATGCCTTCATTAACTTCGAAGATCCCAACGGCTATCGAATTAACGCCGCACAAAGATCGGCCATCGAAAAGTGGTTCCGCGATTTTGAAGACGTTCTCTATGACGATGACATTTGGAGGGATCCTGAGATTGGCTACCGAAAGCACCTCGATACCACCGACTTCATTGACTACATGCAGATGCTGACTCTGGCCAAGCAAGGCGACGGACTTTTGCTCAGCATGTTCCCCTGGGTGTCCTCCGATGATCGTAAACTCCGGATGGGCCCCATGTGGGACTTCAACAACGGCGCCTACGGTGGACCGACGACCGGGACTCTTTACTTCCGGCCGGAACGACTTTGGTATAGGAGACTCTACGACGATCCCGACTTCCAACGCGAGTATGAAGACCGCTGGTTTGACCTCCGTGAGGGACCACTTTCCAATGCCAACATGGTAGCGATTATCGATGCTCAGGTTTCCGAAATTACGACCGGCCTCGCTGACAATCAAAACGGCCTCACCGCCTCGTCATGGAACAGTCGGGTCAACTCGATGAAATCGTGGCTTCAGTCACGCGCCAACTGGATCGACTCAAACTTCATTGCCCCCCCTGACTTCAGCTTTGCAGGCGGTCCTGTTTCCAACGACTTCCAACTTGAAATCGCAAACACAACAGGTCAAGGCGGCACAATTTATTATTCGCTCGATGGCAGCGAGCCCATCGATTCGCAAACCACTTACGCCGGCCCGCTCAGTCTCATCCGCACTACTACGATCTCAGCCCGCGTCCTTACCAACGGCGGCAATTGGTCTGCAATCCGAAAGGCAAATTTCATCGTAGGAATACCGGCCAGCGCAGCTAATTTGACCGTGGCCGAAATACACTACCATCCGGGCAGTGATCAACCGGACAGCGAATTCATCGAATTAGTGAACATCTCCCCAGCCGAGACCATCGAACTCACCGATGTCGCATTCACCGCCGGCATTGCTTTCACCTTTCCACCAGGTACTTCACTCGCCCCCGGCGAACGCATTTTGGTGGTTGAGAATCAAACCAGCTTCGAGGTAATTCACGGGGAACTTAACATCGCGGGAGAGTTTGAGGACCTGACCAAACTCGCTAACTCGGGAGAGCGGCTTACGCTTTCAGCTGCCGACGGTTCCATCATTTTTGATTTCGAATTCAATGACAAGGACCCGTGGCCCGAATTCGCAGATGGTGAAGGATGCTCACTCACACTCATTCACCCCGAACCGAGCTCTGACCTTTCACTTTCTTCCAACTGGCGATGCAGCGCCGCATCAGGTGGATCGCCCGGGACCAGCGACGAACTCATTTTCACCGGCGAGGTATCAGATCTGGCTGAGTTTATCTTGGGCGAATCCCCCCCTCGGATCAATGCGGGGATATTTGATTTCAGAATAAGAATCGGGGTCGATGACTTTACGGTGGTTCCTCAATCATCGCCCGATCTTGAAACCTGGGAGCCTCTGATACTCCCCTCGCAGCCCAAGTCCGTCCATCCCGACGGAAGTGCGGGATATCAAATCTCTCTCGAAGGCAATGACTCCACTCAATTTATGCGCCTCCTGATCACTCCACGTGCTTGAGCC
Organism: Verrucomicrobiota bacterium; assembly: GCA_030835305.1. GTDB lineage: Bacteria > Verrucomicrobiota > Verrucomicrobiia > Verrucomicrobiales > Akkermansiaceae > SW10. The sequence goes on from JAURPJ010000038.1 coordinate 64,855, forward strand.
TCTCGAGAACCAGCCTAACCGCCTCGGGATAAATCCGATGCTCCGCCTGCTGAATACGTTCATGCAAGATCCCGGCATTGTCGCCGGATAAGACCGGCACCTCTGCTTGCAAGATCACTTCACCGGTATCGACCCCAGCATCGACGAAGTGGACCGTGCAACCCGTCTTTTCGGCCCCATCGACCAGAGCTTGCTCCCAAGCGGCCTTACCAGGATACTTTGGAAGCAGCGAAGGGTGAACATTCAAAATCCGGTCAGGGAAAGCACCCAAGAGAGGCTCTTTGACCAATCTCATGAAACCCGCCAAGCAAATCAAATCGAACCCATCGAGGTGACTCAAAATCCGCGCACTAAGGTCAGCCCCTCCCTGCTCCAAAACGGTTGGGATTCCAAAGGCCTCCGCTTTTTCCAAAATCCCTGCATCCGGTTGATCCGAAATGACCAACGCAATCTCATCACCAAGCACCCCAACGAGAGCCTGAAAATTTGATCCTGCCCCGGAACCCAGCACTGCGATTTTTGCCATGTGGAAAATTCAGCAGAAACAGCCCACAAGATCACGACTTGATTTTGATTTTACGTTCTACAGGCAGGACTTGGATAGTCCTCCCCGGTCATAGCCTCTCCGACCCGACTTCTCATTATCGCGGAAATTTGCGCGTGCCAATCTTCATTCATCGGCTAGCTTGAGCACATGAGCAACGAGGCTACCGCTGTGCCGGACGCAACCGGTCATTATGGTCAATTTGGAGGATGTTTCGCTCCGGAAACTCTCATGACACCACTCGATGACTTAGTCGCCGCGTATGACGACGCCAAGGCCGATCCCGCTTTCCAGGCCGAGTTGGATGATCTCCTCCACAACTATTGCGGACGTCCAACGCCCCTTTACTTTGCCGAGCGCTGGACCGAGCGACTCGGGGGTGCCAAAATCTACCTCAAGCGAGAAGACCTTCTCCACACCGGGGCCCACAAAATCAACAACGCGATCGGCCAGATCCTCCTCGCCAAACGCCTTGGCAAAAAGCGTATCATCGCTGAAACCGGAGCCGGCCAACATGGAGTAGCCACCGCCACCGTTTGCGCTCGTTTTGGCATGGACTGCACCGTTTACATGGGTGCGGTCGACATGGAACGCCAGGCTCTCAACGTCACCCGCATGCGCCTCATGGGAGCGAAAGTCGTCCCCGTTACTGCCGGACAAGCCACGCTCAAGGAAGCGGTCAACGAATCGATGCGAGACTGGGTCGCCGCTGTTGACGACACCCACTACATCCTCGGTTCTGCTTTGGGCCCCCATCCTTTCCCAATGATGGTGCGCGACTTCCACCGCGTTATCGGCGTTGAAGCACGGGAGCAAATTCTCCAGAAAGAAGGCCGCCTTCCCGACCTCCTCGTCGCCTGTGTTGGCGGCGGCTCAAACGCCATGGGACTCTTCCATCCGTTTGTCGACGATGAGAACACCCGCATGGTCGGCGTTGAAGCAGGAGGCGATGGCATCGTCCCCGAACGCCACGCCGCCCGGTTCCAGGGCGGGAAACTCGGTGTTCTTCAAGGCTCCAAGACCTGGCTCCTCGCCAACGACGACGGCCAAATCGAGCTCACCCACTCCGTCTCAGCCGGCCTCGACTACGCAGCCGTCGGCCCCGAACACGCCTATTTGCAAGACATCGGTCGCGCCGAATACACCTACGCTACCGATGACGAAGCTCTCACCGCCTTCCGCGAACTTTCCTACACCGAAGGAATCATCCCCGCCCTCGAAAGCGCCCACGCCATGGCCTACGTGTCAAAGATCGCCGGTTCCATGCCCAACGAAGACATCATCATTGCCAACCTCTCCGGCCGCGGTGACAAAGACGTCGAGCAAGCCTCGAAGTATCTCCTCGGCAAGGAATGAATGCTCCCATTTTCTTTAACCTGACCGGCGTCAGCGGAATGATTGGAATGCTATCACTCATCGCACTGAACCTCTTAACCTATTGGATTGACCTAAACGTGTTGAAAAATTCTCCGTCGAAGGGGTCGCGGAACGTCAATTCATTCTTGTCGGAGACATGATTGCCTACGCAGTCAGCGAAATTGCTCTTCTGAGTTTTAGCCTCCTCCTCGTGCTCTTTCTTATGGCGCGCATAGAGGAAAAAAACTGAATCATTCCCGCCACCAATCGGCCTGCTTTTCCCAAGGCTGGCTCGGCTCCTCATCAGGTCCTGCTGGTTCGCCTTTCGGCTCCGGAGCGGTCTCCTCTTCCTTCAACAACTCCGCCAATTCGTCCTTCTTGCCGGCATTCCGCATCATGGAAAACAGAATCGTCATCACGGTTCCCGCAGCGACCAAGAGCACGATCAACATGCAAACTGCAAGGGTGTCTTCCGCTGACATGTGCTGATGATAGCACAGCATTTAAGGGACGGAACTGGCAATTTGCACACGTTTCCTTGCAAAGCAGGCCAAACAAGAGAAATACCTTTTCCTCTTTAACACGGGGAAGTCCTTTCAATGCTTGGGTGGCAGACATTCCGTGATCTTTTTAGAAAAACCTACACGATGGGTTGACAAGCGGTTTCCGGCGGCTAGTCTCCGCCTCCCCGCTATTTGTAGCCGGGTTTCTTTTCAAAAACTTACCTCTTCTCTACGGCCATGAAAATGACATACCAGCCTTCCAAGCGCACCCGCAAGAAGCAACACGGTTTCCGTGCCCGCATGGCAACCAAAGCTGGACGCGGCATCATCAAGAGCCGTCGCCGCAAAGGACGCAAGCGTCTCCTTCCAAAAGGGGCCGAGATTCACTTCAAGCGCCACACGGTACAGAACAACTCCAAGTAAGTTGTTTTCGTCCCGTAATCCTGGCGGGACCCCACCTCTTCACTTCGGGCTCCCATTTCGGTCATGAAACTGACCCGTCAGCGGCGTATGCGCCAATGGGGCGAGTTTCAAGTCGTTCGGACCAAGGGTCAATCGGCTGCGGGAAAGTATCTTGTTCTCGGAATGCTCGAGGACCGAAGTTCCAAAGACCGAAATTTTGGCCTCATTACCTCCAAAAAGGCCGGTAAGGCCGTCACCCGAAATCTCCTCAGGCGAAGATTTCGCGAAATCATCCGCAAGCATGGCGACCAGCTCCCCCCCAACGTCATGCTTGTCACGATCGCTCGCTGGCGAGCATCCCAGGCCACCTTCCAGCAACTCGAAGCCGATTGGATCAAGACCGCCAAACGGCTCAAACTGTGGCAGGAACAGCCCATCGATCCGTCATGAAGCTCCTCATCCGACTGATAATTCGTGGCTATCAGCTCCTCATCCGCCCCATGCTGCACGCTATCGGTGGACCCAATGCCGGTTGCCGATACACCCCATCCTGCTCCCACTATTTCCTCCAAGCGGTCGAATTTCACGGCCCGCTAAAAGGCAGCTATCTAGGCATTCGTCGGATTTTACGCTGTCATCCTTGGGGAGGCTGCGGTTATGACCCCGTCCCATCAACCGGAGGCTCAAAGCACTCCTCTCAAAATTCTCCTCACACCCACAACTGATCATGGATCGTAAAGCTTGGATCGTCGTCTCAATCTGCGCCATTTTATTGGCCCTCAATCTCTACTATACGGGCGAGAACGCCAAAAAACAAAGGGAGATTGAACTCGCTGAGCAAAAGGAACAGGAGGCACTGGAAGCTGCAAAAACTCCCGATGAAAAGCTTCCCTCCGTCACCGTCGAACCCCGCCCTGATACCGAGGAAATCGGCACCGAGGAGAGCCATGAAATCGCAACCAACGCCAGCGTCTTCACCCTCTCAAACCTCGAAGGAGGAATCGTTCAAAACAAGCTCCTCGAAGAAAAGGCAGTCTTTGGCAACGGGCTGATCACGATGAACGACCTTGGGCTCAATCGCATCGGCGCCATTACCAAAATCTCCGGGGAAAGCCTCGAAAAAGGATATTATGAGATCGTAGAGAAAAGCGGGGAATCGATCACTTTCAAATCTCCGATCGCGAACAACCTTGTCGCCCACAAGACCTGGACCATCGTAGATGGAGACTCGCCGGGTAGCCCCTACCGACTGCAGTTCAAGCTGCGCCTTGAGAACACCACCACCGGTGAGATCTCACTCAATGACGTCGCCATCTTCAACGGATCGGCCGCTCCAACCTACGAAGGGGAACGCTCTAACTACCTGAATTTTTTCTGGAACGAAAATGGTGATTATGACTCCGAAACCACTGGCTATTTCAGCTCATTCTTCGGAGCCGATGCCACCGAGTTCCGCGAAACCTTCGAGGAAAGCCTCCTCTTCACCGGAGTGGAGAATCAATTTTTCGCGACCATCATCACTCCCGAGAAGCCCTATCCCGCTACCTTCCGCGCCATTCTGGACGAGGTCGATCTTCCCGACTCCCGCGGAAGCAAAACGGTCAAAGCCTTCAACACCTACCTCACCCTTCCCGACGAATCCATTCCCGCCGGACAAAGCCGCGAATATGTTTTCGACATCTTCATGGGGGCCAAGAACAACGCTCTCATTCGCACCCTCGAGGGAGACAAGGGCCACGTCATGGACTACGGTTTTTTCGCTTGGATCAGCCGCCCTCTCAATTGGACGCTCAACAAACTCTCCAACCTCTTCGGCGGCGAAAACAACGACTGGTCCTGGGGATGGGCCATTGTCGTCCTGACCCTCATTATCCGGACCTTCATGTGGCCGCTCCACGCCAAATCGACCCGTACCATGAAGCGGATGTCCAAGCTCCAGCCCAAGATCGCCGCGCTTAAGGAAAAGTATCCTGACGATCCCAACAAGATGAACCAGGAGATGATGAAGCTCTATCGCCAGTTCGGGGTCAACCCGATGGGCGGCTGCCTTCCCATGCTGGTGCAAATCCCCATCTTCTTTGGGTTTTACAGCATGCTTCAATATGCCGTTGAGCTTCGCAACCAGCCTTTCCTTTGGTGGGTCGAGGATCTTTCGCAGCCCGACACCGTCGCCTACATCATGGGGCTGCCCCTCAACATTCTCCCCATTCTAATGGCGGTCACGATGGTCATTCAGATGCAGCTCACACCCAAGACCGGAGACAAAATGCAGCAACGCATCTTCATGCTGATGCCCCTCATCTTCTTCTTCTTCTGTTACAACTTTGCCTCGGCACTCGCTCTTTACTGGACGACCCAGAACATCTTCTCGATTGGCCAAACCTGGCTCATGCAAAAGCTGCCCGAACCTGAATTGAAGACCTCGAAAAAAGCCGGCAAAAAGAGCTGGGCTCAGAAGCTCGCCGATAAGGCCGAAGAAGCCCAAAAGCGGCAGGCACAGGGTGGCGGAGCGAAACGGCTCAGCCAAAAACAAACCAAGCCCAAGAAGCCCCGCGGGCCGAAAACCGGCGGCTAGCCAAATCTCAAACTATCAATCATAAAAGGACCATGAGAATTTTCATGGTCCTTTTATTTATGGTTGGAGTGGTCCGAGCTCAGGAAATCGAACCCGGAGCCAAAATATTCTTCAACAGCGTCAGGGCATTCGGGCCGATCATTCCCTCGATCGAGTTGAACCACAACCACACCGTAGGCGAATCCCTCTACATCGCCCGGCAAGCCGGGCTGAAGGCGGACAAATCATTCGCGTTCACGGTGGAGCTTGAGAAATACGAATTGGCGGCTCCCGGCCCCAAAATCCTCAGCCTAAAAAACGTGCCGCTTTCGGTCGCCCTTCTTTACATTTGCGACGGATGCAACCTCGATTTCTCTTATCAAAATGGCCTTTGGCGAGTCGTACCCAGGGGGCCTGAAGGACAAGACGAGCGCCAAATCACCGTCAAAAACATCACCACCGAGGAATACACCGCGCTTGGATTACGCTTTACCGAAAAAGGCCAACTGGTCACCGAAGATGGGATGAAGCGGCCGACCGGAGAGATTGAATCAGCGGCCCGTCTTGATGACAAACTCATCATCCGCGCCCTTCCTGAAAGAATCGAAAACTTCAAGGCCCTCCTCCGCCTTCATCGCGCAGGAGTAAAAAAGAATTTGTCTACCAACTTCCAAGGGAGCCACAGGATTGCTTCATGCGCCCCCTTCCTTCTATTCAACCCACCCTCGAAGCAAAAATATCGTTTCGACAAATCCCGGCAGAAAGTTTATTTCTTCTGGCTGGACGCACCATGGCTGAAGACCACCAACCTGCACCTCCCCATCAATGAAACGTATTGCCTTGCTCGCTTGTTTGCTGCTCCTACCGGCCACCGGACAAGAGAAACCTCTCTCGGAACTTGATCGCGAACTTCTTCTCGAAAAACTCAAGGAGATCCAGGACAACTCCGACAACACAGTCAAAGGTCGTTATGGGGTCGCTCTCGCCGCCTTCAAGAAGGCCCGTGAAAGCTCGGCAGCCGCCCACGAACTCTACCTCAACTGCATCGAAAAAGTCCGCTTTGAAGATCAACTGCGCAAAGCGAGCGAGTTCCGCGATTGGAAAAAACGACACAAGGATCGCAACGACACACCCGCATTCCGGCTCGCTCTCCAACATCAACTTAATTGGTTGGTGCTCACCCTAGAAGCCGCGCAAGTGGAAGATATTTCCACCCTCTCAAGCCGGGGGATTTCTGTCCTCGAGGCAGTCATCCGGGATGCCGAAGATCTCAAAGACCAGGACCAGCTGCTCCGCAGCAATCCGCTGAGCAGCATCTTTGCCGATGCCTATTCAGTCGGGAATATCGAAATCGGGAACTGGCCTAAGTCGCCACTCGATATTGCTGATCTCTACGAGAACGTCATCCTCCCGCCCCTTCGCAATCCCAAAGCACTCGACTCTCTTCGCAAGGCGTGGCTGAAACGAATTGAGCATGAAGGCAATCTTCTGGAAAAATGGACCACCGAGGCCAGCGGTGAGCGCGATCGTAAACCAGCCTTCGAAAAATGGCTCGCCGAAGGGCGTCAGAATCTCAATTGGGCTATGGAAGTCGACCTTTTCCGGGCCGGCGACCAGCGCGGCTCCGCTCTTAGAATGCTCGAGCATTTGAAAACGCACCTCACTCACAAATCCGCCCCCAAATGGATCACCCAGTTTACCACTCTTGTCGAAGGAGGCCCCCTCGATGAAGAGGCCGAAGGAGCGGAGACAGCTCAATGAGAAAGGCCCTCACGATTCTTTTTTGCCTCGGCAGCCTCTCGGCCCAAAAAGCAAAACCGCCTGCCTCGGCTCCCATCGGCGAGAGATTACCGGACAGCGATATCGCGCCTGTTGAAGAAGTCACGGAACCCGCTCTCGCGCCCGCCGAAGATCCCGCAAAGCTCTTTCAAAAAGGCTTCAAATTGGGGTGGGTCGCAGACAGCACGACCGGCCCATACCGCCGGCTCATCCAGCGCATTGGAAATTGCGCGGGACCTTCAGCCGCGTGCGGTGCGGACTATTTTCTTTTCCAACGTTCCTGCGATGTCCGAAAAGTCGCTGCGAGCCGTCATACGGCGGACTTCAGCTCGCGAAAAACAGAAGGAACAGGTTTTGCAGCTCCTTAATTCCCAGCGTCCGGCCTTCGTGAAAGGCATCCGGGAACTTTTAAGACTCAAGAGAGGCGAGACGTATATTTGCGAGGTTTTCAATCACACCGCTTTCCACCAAAACATGAATTGCTTTAAAGAAGGTAGTGCCCAGATGGACCTTTGTCTCCTCGGAATTCGCTTTATCGAAGGCTGCCTTGACGAAGCCTATGCCGCCGAGAGGCCCGGCACTCAAAGGATGCGCTACTTTCGCTTCCCCTTTTCTGGCCGAACCACGCGACAGGGGAGCCAGAACCGCTCTGAACGATCTCTTCATCGAACTCGGCCTCATCTCGCTGGGCGAAACCCAGGATTCGAAAGACTTTGACAACTACAACCCGGCCCGGGCCTACAAAGCGCTCGATGCCGCTTACAAAGGAAAACGTTACGACGTTCGCAAGGGCGCTTATGGCATCGCCGAACAACCTATCGCTCTCTTCCATACCAAGACCTGGTCCAAGATCAGGAAAGGCGTCCTGAAGTTTCTCGACGAGCATCCGGCAAAACCATAGCCCGGCAGGGATTGCAACGAGCCGGTGATTCACTAGCCTCGACCCACTGATGTCAGAATTGCAAAACTTCATGGAGGAGTCACTCGAGGACTTCGCTCTTAGCCGGTCCGAAACAAAGGAGCTAAAGGTCCACCTCGCGGCGATCGCCGGAAACACCACCGGGTAAGCCAAGGCCCGGCAGCTCGCTCTCAAATTGGCGAAGGGAGCGATTAATGAATTCGGCCAAATCACCGCCCTCGACTGGCTTCAAGAGGTCGTCAAGCTCCTCTATGCGAGCGAGAATGAAATCAAAGCCTCCGCATTCTTTAGCCCCGGGGACGATTGCCTTCATCGAATCCGACGACTCATCAGCAAAAGCCGCAAGGCCCTCGACATCTGCGTCTTCACCATTACCGACAACCGGATCGTGCAGAGATTGGAAGAGTCCCAGGCGCGCGGGGTGCAGATCAGAATCATCTCCGACGATGATGAATCAATGGATTTGGGATCGGATCTTGCCCGCCTCTCAAAAGCGGAAATCAACTGCCGGCTAGACCAGACCACCGCCCCACATGCACCACAAATTTGCCATCGCCGACCAGGATCTTCTCCTCACCGGCAGCTACAATTGGACCCGCTCGGCCGCCACCAAAAACGACGAAAACATCGTAGTTACCAATAATCCACGACTCGTGAGAAGCTTTGCCGGGAAATTTGAGGAAATTTGGCACAAGCTCGATTTGAAAATCGCACGACCTTGGCCTGTTTGTCTGCTTGCACAGCGGGACTTGGCAGGCTTTCTTACAGCCGATGAAACAAGCTCTCCTGACAGCTCTTGTCTGCTCCACTCTCTGCGCTCTTGGGGCTCCCATTCAGGTCAAAGATCTCCGCACCGAGTCGACCACCAATCCGACTGGAGTTTCCAATTCACCCAGATTAAGCTGGAAACTCGATTCCGGCGAGCGAGGGGCATTTCAAAGTGCTTATGAAATTGTTGCAGCCACAAGCCCTGAAAAACTCGATGAGAAAAAGGCCGACCTCTGGGCGACCCGGAAGAAAAAAGGGGCGACCAGACTCCTCGTCTCATGGCAGGGCAAACCCCTCAAAAACGGCCAAAAAGTTCATTGGAAAGTCCGCGTGTGGGATAAGGAGGATCAACCCGGCGACTGGAGCGAGGTCGCAACCTTTGTCGTAGGCGGTCAATCGAAGCTTGCAAAATCAGGACGGATTTCAGGCTTCGAAAGCAGTTCTGATAAAATCAACCAATTTTACACCCGGAGCATCACCAATCTCGAGCAACGTCTTGCCGCTTTCACTGAAGGCGATATCGTCGCCCTCGGCAATGGGAATAAGGTCCATCGTTCTGCCCGCGCATTTCTTTATCACTTCGACTCCGTCCCCCACCTCACCGAGTGGCTACGCTTGATGGATGCCGGAATCACCAAGGACAAGTTCTTCCCGATTCAACCCGGGGCAGAAAAAGCGGCTCCAATCTCATCCGACGCAGGAGTTTTGGTCGGCCACCCGCTCTGGTGGATGAGCGGGGACGCAAAACTCACAAGATCCCGTTGGGATACTTATGAAGGCCACATCATTGCCCGCGAGGAACAGGACCCTCTCCTGAAGGGAACAAAATGGGGAGGCCTGACAAGCTCCGAAGAAGTTTCGGCTGAGTTCATCGATCTTTGCTATCTTGGGTTCAGCTGTCGTTTGATACTAGAACTAGCCCTACCTGCCATAGAGCCTCAGAAAGCCATTCGCTTTCAGGTTTATGCGTCCCGAATTCGAAAAAGCTTTGAGCGTCAATTTGTCAACGAAGATGGTTCACTGAAAACAAAATCACAAACCGGCCACGTCCTGGCACTTCGAAGCGCTGTGCTCAACCCCGTGCAAAAAGCAAAGGTTCTCGCCGACCTGATCACACTGGTAAATAAAAACGGATCCGAGGTCGGTCCCATCGGGGCTCATTTCCTCCCGGGGGTACTCTCACTGACCGGGAATCATGACCTCGCCCTGAAGGCCCTAACCGATCTTACCGAAGAAGAGCAAAGGACCTATGTCGAAAGTGGTATCGCTGAGTGGCTCATGACTTTTGTGGCAGGTATTGACACCATGGCACCTGGTTTCAACCAAGTGATTGTTTCTCCACGTATCCCTTCCGATGACTCGGTGACCTGGGTAAAGGCTTACCACGATTCACCTTCGGGGATGATCACGGTTCGTTGGGAAAAGCTTCCTGAAGCAGCCCTTAAAGCAGAGGTTGTGATTCCTGCCGGAACTCTCTCACGGGTCATTCTACCGATTGGCGAGAATCAGAAAATTTCCGAGGGAGGGAAGAATATCAGCGACGCTATTGGTGTCGAGATAATCGAGAAAAAGGACGGTAAAATCACGCTCATTACCCAGTCCGGAAAATACTCCTTCCTGATTAAGTAGCGGCAACGCGGATTTCTGCTTAGTCGACACCCGGTGCCGCACTCTCCAGGAAAGAGTGATACTGCCACTCCAGTGGCTCACGCAGCCCGGTCCGCGGATCACCCCAACGAATGTCGACTCCGGGCGAGCCGGGAACGCTGCGATTGGTCTCACTCCGTGGTCCCCAACGTGGATCGACGCCGCAGCCCACCAGGACACATGGCAACAATCCCAGGGACAGAATGGACATATACATCACAAAATCTTGCAAGTTCGCGATTGATGTCAATTGGTTTCACGAGGCTGTCCCAACCACTCTGCCACTCCTTCCAGCGCGCGGGAACGATGGCTCATACCATTTTTAATTTCTTCACCAAGCTCGGCAAACGACATCTCGTACCCCTCCGGAGCAAAGAGAGGATCGTAACCAAAGCCTCCCTCTCCCCGGGCATTTTGAAGAATGCGCCCCTCAACCGCACCTGAAAAATGAGAAAGAACCTCACCGCTTCGGGCCAGAACCATCACGCAGCGGAAACGTGCTGTACGTTCATTCTGGCCCCTCAACTCACGCAATAGCTTCTCATTGTTCAAGCAATCATTCCCATCCTCACCGGCGTAGCGGGAGGAATAAACCCCTGGCTCTCCTCCCAGGGAATCAACTTCCAATCCCGAATCATCAGACAGGACCAGGGCATCGGTCAGGCAGCTGATCGCGACAGCCTTGAGGGTGGCGTTCTCAAGAAAGGTCGTGCCGGTTTCCGCCACTTCCGGAGGGTCTGAAACCGAAGACAAGTCCAACACTTCACAAGCCGAAAGAATGGCTCGGATCTCTTCCACTTTATGAGCATTCCTTGTAGCCACGATCAATCGCTGTTTCATGCCCGTGGGATAGCAGCTTGGAAAAATATTTCGATAAATTTGGAATAAATCCGCCCTCCGGAACGCCTAATAGCATGATGACGCCACTAAAAACATTTATCCCCGCCATTCTGTCAATTGCTCTTGCTGCCAACGCGCAAGCCGGAGATTTCCTCACTGACTTTGCCGCAGGAAAGAAAAAAGCCGCTGAGGAAAATAAACCTCTTCTCGTCAAGTTCACCGGCTCCGACTGGTGCCCTCCCTGCATTAAGCTGGATAAAGAAGTCTTCTCCCAAAAGTCCTTCAAGTCAGCTGTGGAAAAAGACTTCGTTGTAGTCGTCCTCGATTACCCAAGGAAGAAGAAACTCCCTGCAGCCCAAACCAAAGCGAACAAGGAGGTTGCCGAGAAGTATGGTCTTAGAAGTTACCCAACTGTGATGCTGATGGACTCGGAAGGAAAAGTCTTCAAATCAATGTCCGGATATTCCGCTCCTCCTAAAGCGGACAACGGTAAAAGTGTAAGCGTTGAGACCTACCTCAAGACTCTCAAGAGCGCATTGAAGGCCCTAAAATTCCAATAATCCTCGCCCCACCCCGGGTTCGTCCGGGTCAGAAATACCCAACCTCGCTGTGGTTTTTAGGTGCTACCACAACGGGGTTCTTTTTTACCCAGATCTAGGAAAGCGGCCGCAGCCCGATAACGGTCTCCAGTGTATGGGAAGCGTTCGGGCGCAAGGTGGGCTTATCTGTTCCGGCATTGGCACACTCCACACAGACAAATTCCTTGTATCCCTTATCCGGCAGGTCAGTAATTGCCTTGGATGTTTCCTTCCAGGGATTCCAGATCACCGTCGAACGTGATCCGGTTTTATCAACGAAAACCGAACGAAAGCGGTCGAGATCACGAATCAAAACCGAGGACATGGATTGGTATATCCGATCCACCTCGCCTTTGATCTGAAGGTTCTTCTCTTGATAAACAGGCTCCTTGTCATCGCTCAGTTGATCGATGTAATGGGAGCCCTTAACCCCCTCAAGCTGAATACGCTCGATATCGCCGAGCGAGAGATAGGTATGGAGCGCCGAGCTGACTTTGTAAATCTCATCACCAGTGTTCTTCATGTTCAACTTAACACGCAACTTGTCCGCGATCCGGATGGTCGCGGTCAGTTCAAAGTCGAAGGGAAGGAGCGCCTTGGTTTCTGCATCAGGCACCAGCTTAAAAACCAAAGTAGCCATCTTCCCTGCCATCTCGCCTGAAACGAGTTCCCAAAAGCGGGTTCGGGCAAAGCCGTGGGAGGGTTTCTCAGGATCCTCGGGGTGCTTTCCAAACCACGGCCAGCAGATGGGGATACCGCCGCGAAGAGGCATCCCTTCCACCATCTTGGCTTTCGGACTGACATACAAAACGGGAGGATGATCGGTCGGAGCCCAAGTGAGAACTTGCGCTCCGTGAAGAGCAACAGTGGCAGCTGAAACTGGTGTTTGAACATCAATCACCGGGAAGCCGGACTCCGGTTCGGTGACAGTCAATTCAGGGATTGCGCTCAGGATGGCGGTGAGATCTTCGATCGATTGGGGCATGGCACAAGTGACGGCCAGCACCTTTGCCATAGGCTTCCGAAAATAGGAATAAAAGAATGATTCTTTTTTACTCAGACGAGTTCTTCCAAACCTGCTCAACGATCTTCTTCCGCAAAGCAAGAGGGTCAATCGCACCTGAGTGCGTAAAGAGAACCTCCCCGTCCTTCCCGACAAGCAGGGTATATGGAAGCGCGCCATCCCACTTGGAATCAATGGCTTTCGCCAAGTCCTCGGTATCTCCATCAAACAGGTAGTTGTTGGTCGTTCTCTCTTCTTCGTCCAAAAGAGGCTTGGTCCGAGGCGAAAGCCCGCAATGCACTCTCTTCAGAAAACGCTCCACCTTTTCCTGGTCGCCCACGGGATCAAGACTGATGGGGATAAACTCAAATTCCTGCCACGAATATTGGCGGTAAATTTTCACCAACTCCGGAAACTCCGCCATGCAGGGACCACAGCTTGTCGACCAGAGATTAATGAGACGCATCCCGGTTCGCCCCTTGTTGGCCACCAACTTCCCCAGAGTCGCAGCATCAGCCTTCGCAACGGTCACAGGCTGGGCTTTCCACTTACGGTCCTCCCCCGCGACCATCTCCGCTTTCTCTTTCCACTTCGTCGTGCACCCCACCGGGCGGGTCTTCACCACTTCGATTTTTTTCCCTTCAAGAATCGCAGAAATGGCGTTGCGCGCTTCGTTCTTTTCGACCGGTCCCACCCGGCGGCGGCCGTTATCCATTCGACCGTTGTAGCGGAGCTTGAGGTCCTTATCGAAAATGAAAACGTGAGGTGTCGCCACCGCCCCATAGGCCTTGGCCACTTCCTGGGTTTCGCCGTCGTAGAGATAGGGTAAATTAAATCCGCTATCGTTCGCGATAAGCTTCATGTCGTCAAAGCTATCATCATAAACAGTCCACCCGAGTTCAGGCAGATGAAGCCCTTCCGGAGAGTTGCTGTTGATCGCAACAAACCTAACCGGCTTACCTTTAAAATAATTGACCAATGCTACCATGCGACCGTGGGAAGCGATGGCATCCGGGCAATGATTCGTGGTGAAAATCACAGCTAAAGCCTCAGCACCGCTAAAATCCTTGAGGACATATTCTCTGCCGTCCACACCGGGCAATTTGAAATCCGGAGCCCTTTCTCCCTCGGTCAGAGGAGTGGGTTCGTAGGCTAGAAGAGATCCAATGGCACAGCAGGTAACGATCAAGAAGCGCATCTTCTGAATACGCGCCTATCCCGCTTTTCTAGCAAGGAGATGTGCCGCCGGAAGCCCCAGACTAATTCCGGATACCATCCCGGTAAGGTGAGCCAGCGTGTCGATACCCGGGCCTCCAATGCCGTGCATCCCAAAGATGATCAATCCTGCCAGCAAGGGAGTGAAGGCCCTGACCCCTTTACGGAACGAACGCTCACGCCAAGCCACGTCCAATCCGGATCCAACCAACAATCCGAGCGCCCCAAAGACCGCAGTCGAAGCGCCCAAACCAAGATAGCTCTCCGGGAAGCGAATGAAGACGTTGAGGAGATTGCCAATAAATCCACTCAACATAATGAGCCCCCACCCTCTTAACGGGCCAAAAGAATTCGACACCAGAATACCAAACACCGAACCAAACGCGGCATTTCCCAACAAATGCGGCATATCCCCGTGTAGAAACAAGGACGTGAAAGCACGATACCATTCTCCATCAGTGACAATTCCAAGGGAGGAGCTGAAATACTTTGTCTCAACCTCCGGGTACTGAATCTGGCGAGTAAAGCAAAAGAGGAGAATACCGACCCAAACCAGGGCCAACTCAACACCCGAACCAAAAATCGGCACCGTTGCCGGAGTAGGACGGTAAACCTGCTCTTCCTGATAGAGTCTGAACTCCTCCCGAATCGCCTCTGAAAATGCCTCCTCTCCGTGAATGAGGTATCCGTTCTCTTCAACCTTAATCAGGCAATCCAGCCCCATTGCCAAAACGACCAATGCGTATTCCCGGGCTTCCTGTGACGACTTAAAACGACCCACGGGAACCAAACCGGAAGTCGAGGAATCTGGAATATCCACAACAGGCACTGTCGAATAGGAGCACCTCCATCCGTTCAACGCAATAGACATTTTGTCAGTAACGAAGAGGTGCCAGCTCTCCGAAAAATGACCGAACCTCAAGAAGAATCTCATTGGCGGTCCCCCGAAACGGTCTCTCCCGCAAAGAAGATTCCTCAAAAGCGGCCTCCATCTTGGTGTGTTTTTTATCGGCAATTCTCAATAGCTCGTCGAAATCATAAGTATTCAACTTCACCTTCCTTAAGTCAGCCGGCATTCGCGCGAGGCAGCACAATCCTACTCTCCGTCGCGATCTCAATCGCCTGATCAAACAAGCGAAGGGTATGGTATCAGATTTTTGGAATCACAACCGAGTAAGCCGCAAGACGGCGTTCGAAAAATTAGTAAGTTTCAATCTTAAATGACATAATTTTTCATAATCATTTTTTGAACTAAAATATAAATGATTTTGATAATTTTTCGTCAAAACAACAGTGAACGCTCCGCTCGCGAGATCGCGGCCTCAAGCTTTCCGAATCAACCTTTAAACAAAAAATACACTGACCAAAAGTGGTTTACAAAGAATTTGAGATTGATTTTGAAATTTAACGAGAAACGTCTCCACATAATTTTTTCTCAAATTTCTCACGCTGGATCCCAAATTGTTATATCTTCGGAGCCCAACCTTCTCGGTAATCTCTCTTGACCAGACTCGTCGCCAGAGCACTGTTGGACGACTTCATATTCGGACCATCCCAATCAATCGGATGACCTTCGCCAACTTGCTGGGCAATACAGCCAAGAAGAATCACCTCGTTCAAGTAGGCAGCAATTTCAAAATTCGAGTAGGCCGGCGCGCCGCCTTTCATCATGTCAAACCACTCCTGTTCGTGGCCCGGGGAGCGCGGGATGGTCTGCTCCACACCCTGACAGGCCTCATGCTTGTCGGCGTGACGGTATTCCTTTTCGTCATTCAACTTCACGTAGAACTCACGTCCATAATCGTCCTGCGAGAACAGCTTGCCCTTCTCGCCGATAATCACGGCACCACTGAGCGGCATCTTGCCACCCCTCAATGCAATCACCTCTGAAACCACCGACGCCTTCGGGCGGATCGGATCAAAACTGGTCTTTGGATTTCCATCATACCACCAAAACTTCAAAGGAGGCAGACCGTCGCGCTCCGGAAACTCAAAGCGCACCCGCGAGGTCAGCGGATAGGTCTCATCATAAATCCGCGACGCCATCTCGCACTCGATCTTCGTTGGATAACCCAGCTTTAGCGCACGAAACGGCATATTCACGGTATGGCAGGCCATATCACCCAGAGCACCGGTTCCAAAATCGTTCCATCCCCGCCACTTGAAATCATGATAAACACCTTGCTTGTAGGGACGCATCTTGGCCGGTCCGATGAAGCAATCCCAATTCAAGTGATCTGGAATCGGGTCCGAGCCCTCCGGTCTCTCCAGCCCCTGCGGCCACACAGGACGATTCGTCCACACGTGCAGCTCAAGCGGCTTGCCAATCACTCCGGATTGAATAATCTCCACTGAACGACGGAGCCCATTTGCCGCACTCCCCTGGTTTCCCATCTGAGTCGCCAGCTTCTTCTCCTGGGTTAAATTACGGATCATCCGCGACTCCCACACCGTCTGCGTAAGAGGCTTCTGGCAGTAGACATGCTTTCCCATCTGCATTGCCATAATGCTGGCCACTCCGTGCAAGTGATCCGGCGTCGAAACGGTCACCGCATCCACCTTGTCCCCCATCTTCGTGAGCATCTCGCGAAAATCGGAATACTTGGCCGCCTTGGAAAAGCGTTTTGCCATTTCACCGAGCTTGCCGCCATCGATGTCACAAAGCCCCACAATCTCGCCGCCGCACTTGGCCGCATTCATGGTATCACTCCTTCCCTTGCCGCCCACGCCGATGCAGGCAACCTGGATCTTGGAATTTAAATTCTGCCCGCTCACAAAGGCAGGCACTCCAAATGTCCCGCCCGCAAGCAAACCGGACTTCTTAAGAAATTGACGTCGATTGGTCGATGAATGAGCCATTTAGGTAAAACGGAACTTCGCCCGATCGACTTTCAATCGCCGCGAAAAAGCTCACTTCTTTTTTCGGGCCTTCTTCGGGCTACCTTTGCCCCGCTCGGGATCGTGAGCCGGATTCGGAGTCATCATCTGCGCCCCCACCGACCTACGCCACTTCTTCAAGTCCTTCAAAAGCATCGCCGCCCGCTCCGGATTTTCGCCCGCCAGATTATTCTTCTCAAATGGATCTGCCTTCAAATTGAACAGCTCCAATTCACCGTCCTCAAAAAACTCAATCAACTTCCAATCACCATCCCGAATCGCCCCATATGGCTTCGTTCGATGATAATGCGGATAGTGCCAGTAAAGCTTCTCGCGCTTCAGTTCAGAACTAACGTCCTTCAAGAGCGGCCAGATGCTCACCCCGTCGAGGTGCTCATCCTTCCGAGCAGGCAATCCGGCAACCTCCAAAAAGGTCGGATAAAAGTCCATTCCGATAACGGGCTCATCGCACCGCGATCCCGCCTCAATCTTCCCGGGCCACTTCGCAATCAAAGGCTCACGAACTCCACCTTCATGGGAGAAGCCCTTGCGGTCCCGCAGCCCCGACGTGGTATCATCGTAGTCACCACCATTGTCCCCAGTCAGAACGATCACGGTGTTTTCAGCTAAACCCAATTCCTCCAGCTTGGCCACAATCCGGCCTACACTCTGGTCGAGTGCCTCCACCATCCCCGCCCGCTTGGGATTCACATTCTCATTCCTCTTGTTGTCGAAGGTCTTCAGCTTTTCCTGATACTTCTTTGTCAAGTCCCCGGGCGACATGATGGGACCGTGCACGGTATAGTACGAAAAATATAAGAGAAAATTCTCATTCTTCTTCTCTTCTAGGAAAACCATTGCCGCGTCAGTCAGCTTGTCGGTCAAAAAATCGCCCTTCGCACCATCATCAAGCCCCGGCATGCCAAAGGGGGAAAAATATTTCCCCGGCCCCTTGGGTTGCCCCCACTCACGTCCACCCACATTAATATCAAATCCATGACTCGTCGGATAGTGCTCCTTAAAATCCGGCTGACCAATCGGCATGAGATGCCACTTCCCCAGAAAGGCCGTGGCATAGCCCGCTTCCTTCAACGCCTCTGGCAGCAGCACGCGCTCGTGGTCCATTTTCATCTTCCAATCTGGAACCGCCAGCTTGGCAAAAGGTTTCTTGTGACCCGCGATCCAATCGGTGAGATGCAGCCTGGCCGGATACCTTCCCGTTAAAATCGCAGCCCGACTCGGCGAACAAACGGTACACGCCGAGTAAGCATTGGTAAAAAGAATGCCATCCTCGGCCAGCTTGTCGATATGAGGAGTCTCGTAAAACTCAGCTCCGTAGCACCCGAAGTCACCCCAGCCCAGATCATCCACCAGCAGAAACACAAAGTTTGGTTTCTTCTCATCTGCCTGAAGCAGGCACGAAAAACACACAA
The DNA here is from genome assembly GCA_030835305.1 of Verrucomicrobiota bacterium. GTDB lineage: Bacteria > Verrucomicrobiota > Verrucomicrobiia > Verrucomicrobiales > Akkermansiaceae > SW10. Next base: position 83,273 of record JAURPJ010000038.1, read on the forward strand.
GGGAAAGCAGCGCGAATGATCTGATCATTCTACTTCCATAAATTCCTCCGACCTCTCACTCAATACAAACTCTTCGAAGAAGGCAGAAAAACGCAGGCCTCGAATCCTCACAATCGCATTCGCTCGATAAACCATCACCAGATTTCGAATCACTTTCACAAACGCAATCCACGATTCTCGCCCGCACCAAACCATCGCAGGAAAGGGGAGGGGAAAGTCTCAACACCCCGTCCCACAAACCCGGAGTCACCCATACTCTGACCAGATTTGGAATCGTCGCCTCAACTCTCAACTCATCAAAAATCTTCATCTCGGGGCTCCGCTCAGAGTATGAATGCATCTTTCAATTCACCTCGACATCCCTCAAAAAATCGTGATCTGCTCGTGACAGGTTCACGATCCTTTCAACAACTTCCGGCTCATCTTTGAATTCTTCGACCCCGGGATTCTTATACCTCTCCAAATCATACCTGATTACCATCCACTCCCCCTTGAGCTTCTGCTCGGTATCCAAAGACTCCCGGGCTTTCACCGCGGCCAGCACCTTCTCCAAATTCCTCAGGACGCCTTTCAAGTTCACCTCCTCAACTCCCGCCTCTCTCAAGGCCTCTTCATCGAGAAAGACTCTCCCAAAGGAACGAGAGGTTCCCGGAAAACCCGGATCAGTAAATATGACCCCATCCAAGTGCTCTAAGGGAACACCCCAGTCATCACTCTCACGAAAATCAAACGAAACCGCCTCCGACTCATTAGTCCTCACTGTGAACCCACAATCCTAGAGCAAAATATCGTGGTGTTGCCAATCATCCAGAATCTCAAGTCCCTCGATCGATTCCAAATTTGCCTTCACCCGGTTGAACTCCAAGTAATAAAAAGGAGGCAAACCACCTAAATACGCCAAAGCCAGATAAGAGCCCGCCAGCAAAAGCGAAACCAAAATCAGACTCTTCAAAAAAAATATTTATCCACCAGTTATCATGGATTCAAACGAATCATAAAATCACGAAAGTAAGCTTTCCCGCCTGATCTTCCGCTGCGATCCAGACTCACCTCACTCAGATCACCAATATCTGCCGCGTCCACTGTCACCGAGCTCTTGAATCGCTGCCCCCGCTCTCCGGATTGCTCCAGCAAGACATCCAGACGCACATCTCCATCCGGCATTTTCGTCACATCGACCGACATCCATTGGCGGCCATCGCCCAGCGGCTCGAACCCCACCGCTTTAATCCCGCCGAAATACTTGCGTGTATCAATTTGCTCAAATCGAAACGAACCATTCGCCAAGCCCGGATGAAAGAGCGCGCGGATCCTCCCAATCGTAATCCCCATATGCCAGGCCCCGGACGAAACGTCCTCCCCCCCAAGCGTCGCCGAGACCCGAAAACGATGACCAAACCCATCCTTCCCCGGCCAAATGTCGGATTTCAGCACCAATCGTTGATCGCCATCTTTCCCTGCCTCTCCGTCAAAGACCAAGCGCCCACCTTCCACCTTCCCCGATCGTCCCGAGGAATTCTCAAAACCAAAGAGACGATAGCCCTTCTTGAAATCCTGTTGGCCCTCACCAAACCATTCGAAAAACATTCCTCCCGTTTCAGCTGACTTCTCTGCGCCGGCAACCCCTTCCGCCAGCAGAGACTTCACCGCATGAGCCACCGCAAGTTCGCGATCCTTGCGAAACACCAACCCGAGTTCTTCAATGACATTCAGAACACGACGCCTCAGCTCGGGATCTTCGGAAGGCTCAAGCTCGCGCAACCATTTCAGAGCACTCTCACCCCCACCCAGCAACTTCTTCCGCCCCGCCTCCCTCACATCGTAATCCTGCGAAGCGAGCTTCTCCAAAGCCCCCTCAAGCTCTTTCGTTACATTCGGCACCGCCGTCAAAGCCTTCCGTAATTCCCCCACCGAGGTCCCGACCCCCTCCTCCTTGAGAAGCTCCACCCGCCAATCAACAACCTTCACGTCCTCTGCCGAAAACGCCACAACCGAGAGTCCGAGGGTAAACAAAGTCATAAACTTCATACCCACCCTCTAGACGAGAGAAAGGAAAGATCCACCGAATTATTCAGGTAAGATCTCTCCATGACCCGAAGCCTCTTGCTGATTCTGACCCTCCTCCTGCCCGGCCACCTCGCCGCCGCAGACAAACCAAACATCATTCTCGTCATGACCGACGATCAGGGCTACGGGCCCGTCGGACGACACGGTCATCCCTGGATCAAGACTCCCAATCTCGACAAACTCTACGACCAAAGCACCCGCCTCACCCGCTTTCTGGTCAGCCCCACCTGCTCGCCCACCCGCTCCGCACTCATGACCGGACGGCACCCCCTCAAGAACGGCATCACCCACACCATCCTCGAGCGCGAGCGAATGACGCTCAACGCCACTATTCTTCCCCAGGTGCTAAAAACCGCCGGCTACACCTCCGGTATCTTCGGCAAATGGCACCTTGGCGATGAAGAAGCCTACCAACCCCACAAGCGGGGATTCGATGAAGTTTTCATCCACGGCGCCGGCGGGATCGGCCAAGGTTACAAATGCTCCTGCGCCGACGTTCCCGGCAACAAATACTTTGACCCCACCATTCGTCACAACGGAACCTTCGTGAAAACCAAGGGCTACTGCACCGACCTCTTTTTCACCGCCGCCATGGGTTGGATGAAGGAAGCAAAGAAGGCCGACAAGCCCTTCTTCACCTACATCACCACTAATGCGCCCCACGGACCCTTCATTGCCCCACCTTCCAATACCAAACGCTTCACCGATCTTGGCTTCTCCCCAAAAACCGCCGGCTTTTACGGCATGATCGAGAACATCGATGAAAACATGGGCCGACTCATGGCAAAGCTCGCCGAGTGGGATCTCGAAGAAAACACCATCCTCATCTTCATGTCCGACAACGGCATGACCGGCAATGGCGCCGGACGTGGACAACTCGGAAAAGACAAGGATGGCAAGCAGATGATGATGTTCAACGCCGGACAAAAAGGCCTCAAGGGAAGCTCCGACGAAGGCGGCGTCCGTGTCCCCTTTTTCATCCGCTGGAAAGGTACTCTCGAAGCCGGACGCGACATCTCAAACGTCGCGGCTCACATCGACCTCTTCCCGACCTTGGTTGACGTCGCCGGTGCAACCACCCCGGGAAACCAAGTCGAAGGACGCAGCTTTCTTCTTCTTCTCAAGGATCTCAAATCATCGTGGCCCGACCGCTACCTTTTTACCCAGAAAGCCCGCTGGCCCACCGGCTCCGAACCCAACAAGCACCAGTGGAAAAACTTTGCCGTCCGCAACCACCAATACCGCCTCGTTGATCACCAGCTCTTCGACATGCTCAAGGACCCCGGCCAGAAAACCGACATCGCCGCCAAACACCCCGGCGTCGTCAAAGAAATGCGCGCCGCCTACGAAAAATTTTGGAAAGAAGCCCGCCCACTCATGGTCAACGAAACCGCCCCCATGTCCCCCACCCAACCCTTCCGCGTCGAATTCCAAAAGCAAATGACCGAAAAAGGTATTCCCAACTGGACTCCGCCAAATCTTTGAAAATGGGAAATGACGTAGCTTTATGAGAAATTGAGATTTTAAGGTAACTTGAATATACTACGCCCTATTCAAGGCTATCTGCCCCCGTGATTCTTTGCAAACAGCACCATTTCAATGCGATTTCTCAGAGCAGCCTATTGGACCTATTTTGAGGGAAGAATGAACACCCCCAGGGAATTTCCCCGCTGGCATTCGCAGCAAACCTCAGCATGGCACAGCTATGCACGAGAATGTTCTCTGTGGAAATAGACTTACTGATAAGCCTAGGAGTTCGGTTGACTTCAAAGGCAATTTGGAAGCCGAGATTGGACTGATCATCACTAGACTCCCTAGCAGTCCCCCTTTTCGCCCCTCCTAAAAATTTAGATCCCAAGAAGGATACTCTCTAGAGACGACGTCTCAGAAAGAGTATTCCAGATCCCAAAATACCAAATAAGGCACCGCTTGGCTCCGGAACTGGATTGATGGCAATGGGATTAGTCGAAAACTGCTGAATTTCTGAGGGGGTCAGCATGCGATCGAATACAGCAAAGTCATCGATGAGGCCATCAAAGCCATTATTATTCGTCACACCCTCAGATCCGAGGGTAATAATCCCTTCGAATGCATCCAGTGGCTCAGCACCGGGCGAGCTGGCTGATAGAGCTCCATCAACCCAAATTTCCATATTACCGCCGGCGTCTCGTTGGAAAACGAAATGTTGCCAGACTCCAGGCACGATTCCCTGTCCAGTGAGTCGCTGAGTTGGCGAGGCGCAGCATCCAGATTGGTCAAAATAGATTGTTCCGTTGCTCCAGGGTGTATGTGCCTGAACACCACGATCGCCAGCCCCAGCTGCGACTGAATGGAGCCAGAAAGCGCTGCTATTCTGAACGTTGTTGTTCAGTTGGTGGAAACTTACGGATATCGCATTATTGGCGAATGCGCTGTCAAGATGGGTTCCCCCAGCTACGATTGCATTCGAAGACGAACCCTCAGCAGCGCCACCCGCGTTTCCGGCTGTCAAATCAAGTGCCCCCCCAAAGCGCCCAGCCGAATTTATCACTGCTCCGTTTTTCAAAACGGCTTCCCCGGCATTCCCGGTGGCGTCGTTGCTACTTCCATCAAAGGGATAGTGCACCAGAAGGGCCCCACTGGCTACGGTCGGCAGAGCGGTTACCGACATAGCTAGGATAATAGGAAATGAAACTCTTATTTTAGATATCATGCCCAGACAATATTGAGGAAGTCCAGACGGAGTCAATTTTTTTAGATCTAAATCAAAGATCTTACCCCTCTTTCAGAAAGTTTACCATTCGCCACACAACAACGAATCGTTCGGCGAAAATTTTTCCATCATAAACAAGTAAAACCAATTTGTAGATTAGGATGCTAGAGCGAAGTCGATCATTTTGTCCTTTTCGTACGGTGGTGTTGATGACGATCTCTCGAAACTCTTTTAGCTGTTTGGAAAATGGGTTAAAAACTAGAACACCTTTACCGCTTCAGCGCTGACCGAGTTTCCGGCTGTCAAATCGAGCGTCCAGCCAAAACGGCTTCCCCGGTAGCGCCATTTCAATCCACCCTTAAAGCACAAGAGAGCAGAAACTGAAGTCTCCAAAGTCATTTTCGATAAAGAAAAGCGTCGGAGGTAACCAGCGACAAAATCAGCGCCTTCATGCTTCCGCCACTTTCGCGGTAAGCAAGATGGGCCTCCTGCAAAACGTGAGCATCATTGAGCGTTTCATTACGGCCCATCCAAAACCGGAAGGCATGCCTCACGAAGACCTGTTCGACACGCTCACTCTCGGAGAGCTTCTGAATGAGGTCGAGTGCGTTCGTGACGGGACCATCTAATTTCGGATCACCGGAATCGATGATCGCCCCGCTGGTATCCACCGGCTTGCCCAACTCGGTCGTGCGTAACACTCCTGCGTGATTATACATCTCAAACGGGAGGCCCAATGGATCCATCTTTTCATGGCAGGTCCAGCAATAGGTCTCACGTGTCACCCGCATCCGCGATCGCAGTGTCGTATTGGGCTCGTCCGGCAACATCGCGTCCACCGTGATTGGAACATCAGGAATGCCACCTCCCAGAAGTCGTTCCCGGATCCAGCGACCACGCAGAATCGCGTGGTTGTCCATAGCATCGGAATGCGAAACCAACCACGAGGGATGGGTCAAAATTCCAAGGCGTTCACCCTCCGGAGCCGTGGCCAAGGTTCGCTCGGGCTTCATCGAGCCATTCCCAAAGGAACGATGACTCACTCGCGCAAAAATCTGCGATCCTGATAATTTGGCTTCCTCCACCGAGGGATTCCCTTTCTTCCTAACGCCTTTCTTAACCACATCTTGCGCCCTCTTTCTCGCCCCTTCCAGCTGCTTCTTCTCCCTCGCCAAGTCCCTTTTGGCACGACCATCCTTGACGGCTTTGATTCTGTCATCGAGGGAAGTGAGCTTATTGTTCAGGATCTTCAATTCAGCAGCAGCTTTTTCCTTCGCAACCTTCCCGGCTCTCCTCTGTTCCGCAGCGACTGCCTCCCTCTCCTTCTGCGTTCTTAACCTCCCAAAATAGGTATTATCATTCCGTGTCGCCACCACTTTCTGCGTCGTCAGCAGTTCCTTCAGAACGTCCTTGTCTTCTTCCAAAATCAACTCGATCAGCCGGTCCGTACTTGCCGTCGCATCAAACATGGCGCGATAGTGCGCGGTCCCCCGCGCCGATACCCCTGTCGCCGCCAGCGCGTTATTGTCCTTGCAAATGTAGCCTCCCAGATCGTGGTCAAAGAAGTCGCGGAAAAAGCGCAATATTCGGGGCTTACGCAAGCTATCATCTTCCAACATCCGGGTGACCTCACGTTTCACATCTACCTTCGTCCGCATCCGCCCTTCAACGATCGCCCGACGAAGTTCCTCGTCCGGCTTGATATATGACAGCGCATGATTCACGGCCAGACCCAACTCCCAATCCTGCAACATCACCCGACCATCCCTGGCCGGCTTTCCACCCGCTCCCAGTTCCGGACGGAACAAGGCATCACGATCGAGAAAAATTGCGGAGAGTCCGATGAAGACACCGTCTTCCTTTCCCACCCTTTCAATCGCTTCACTCACAACCAGCAGGTATTGCTCGGACTCCTTCGATGTCGGCGGGCGAAACGTCACCGCTTCAAAGACATAATCCACCGCGCTTTGCAATAAGTTCTCGCTCAACTCCGAAGCCTTCATCAATTCATAAACCGGCGTCAATGGACGCTTCACCTTCGTGCTGTAAACCAACGCCGTGGGGAGCCCACGAAGATCGCCCTTGGGCCTCACCTTTTCGTAAGTGTTTGGATCATCGGTAATCTGTTCCGGATTCGCGATACTCAACGGCCCGTATGCCATGTAGCGCAGAATATCCTCGGCCTTACCCAGAATCTGCGTGGCCTCGGCGCTATTGACGGTGTAAAAATTCGGATAGTTCTCAAGGCCGTGCTTGCGTGCCGACGACAACACCACCGGCACACTCTTCACCGAAGTGGCGTAGGCCACTGTTCCGCCCTGCCACTTGATAATCCGATCCACACCGAAGTAGAGCTTCAATTCGCCTCCATGATTGGTCGGCACCACGTCGCCTCGCGTCCTCACGCCCGGCTTTTTGGGATCATAGTTCGGCTCGCTATTGATCAACTCGTTGAGTCGTGTGATGTGCTCCTGCGGGGTCACCCGCCAAATCCGCTTTGGAGAAGCGGCCGGGGCCAACTTGATCCCTTCCGGTAGTTTACCAAAGAGCAGATCGTGCTCTAAAAAATTCCCCTTTTGAGGATCAAGATGGGCCTGGAACCCACCCTTGTCCTTCATCACCCGCTGAAGTTCAGCGACAATCCAATCGGAAAACTGAAGCCGCTCGATCACTTCCGGCTGTTCCTTTTTCTTCGGTGGCATTTCCCTTAGGGAAACCTGCGCCCAAATCGATTTCCACAAATCTGCGTTGGTCTCATCAATCGGCCCCAAATCCTCCAGCGACAATTCCCCTTTCTTCGTCGCTTCGTCATGACACTCCAGACAGTGGTAGTCGAGGAACCCGGACGCAAAATCCTTAAAACCAAGCTTCACCGGCTCTCCGGGAGTGTACGGTTCCGCCCAGCCAATTCCCGCGCCGAGCGCGCATGCCACCACCCCGCGCAAGATCACTCTCATGCTTGTTTACGCCAGGATTTCCCTCAACGGACCGCTGCCCGAGTCGAATTTTTTTGCCATCTTCTCAGTCATGTTGAAGTGATCGTTCGAAACTCCGACCGAACGAAGAATGGTGGAATAAAGCGCATTAATGGGACGCTTACCATCAACGTGGGTGAAGCAACCCGACTTGAAGGCTCCATCGCAATTGCCCAAAAGCATCACCGGCCAGTTCGCACCGTTCGTGTGCTGCTTGTCGGCATTGTTACTTGTGTAAACGATCAAGGTGTTGTCCATCATCGTGCCATTCCCCTCGGGCACGCTTTCCAGCTCCTCCATGATTTTAACAAGCATCCGCGAGTTATACTGACGGATCTTAATCCAGATCGGATTATCCTTCTGCTTCATGTGCCCCAGGTTGTGTCCCTGTTGCTCAATTCCCAATCCTTTCCAGGATCCAAAGATCTCACCGCGACCCGACCCAATCGTGAGCACATTCGTGATCCCCGACTTGAGCGAAGAAATCCCCAAGTCCAAAAGGACATCGTGCCAATCCGTCTCAAACTCCGGGGACGAGTAACGATCATCCACCTTTGGGGCAAAATTCCGCAAGTGATCAGAGACGCTACCAAGTCGCTCGCGCAACCCGTTCATATCTTCAAATCCCTGCACAAACTCCCCGTATCGTTGCTTCTCAGAGATCGGTAAAGTGCCGCCCTTCGCAGCTGCCAATTGTCCAATCCGATCCAGCATTCCGGAACGCGCCTCGTGCTGTTTGCGAATCTCACCCTTGGAAATCCCTCCATAAAGAGTCTGATAAAGGTGATTCGGGTTTGAATGCATAAAAATCGGCTGTCCCGCTCCACTCGCCGAGAGATTCGCCACCGTCGGCTTGGTTTTCATGTTCTCCAACGAATCCATACCAATGCACAAATGCGGCAACAAGGTCTCGGGCAAGGCCCTGCTCAGCTCATAATCGATTGTCGAAGCACTTGGCGGCACCCCGTCGCTACCACGATATCCTCCCAAAGCACCAAAAAAGGCACTGTGTGACGGACTGGTATGAATTCCATGCAGCCCGCTGATAATGTGCAGTTTCTCTTTGAACGGCTCCAAAGCCTTAATGGGCTCCGGCAACGTGGCCTTGGCCAGAGACCCACCGTGACGCATCCCGTCCGGAATACAGGTTTCAGGTTCGAAACCTTGATTCTGCATGAAAAAGATCACCCTCTTCGGTCCTCCTGTTGAAGAAGAAGACAACCCGCCCCCCTTACAAAACGAGGGCAATACAGCAGAACCGAGCGATGCGCCAAGGCCGGCGGCCAAGCTCTGTAGGGTTTTTCGACGAGTGATCATAATCAGATTGGTTAATAATTACGGCGAGCCATGCTGCTTCTTATCGAATTAAAACAGTAGGGTGACACAATCAGTCGTCGACAGCAAAACCACTCAATTCTGTTGAATAAAAAAGAATGCCCTCGGAACCGGCCCGCCCCCCGTCTTGGGCACCGGAAAATCATATGTTGTTAGATCGCTATTCGGATTGGCATTGATCGAATCATTAAGCTCAACGTAATCAGGACGATCCTCAAAATTCGGAGTCCAGAAGAGTGAATAGCTTCGTCCGGGTTGCGAAGTGAAAGTCAGCGAAATCATCTTAGTCTCTTGATCCAGGCTGATATCTGTTACCTTCAACCCCTTCATACCGGCGCCACCTGTTGGAATCATTGCCGCTTGGATCATCTCTTCGGTCAGCGCTTCACTAAAGACCTTCACTTCGTCGATTGCTCCATTGAAGCTCTGGCCCGCTGGGTCAGCAGCATCACGGCCGTGTCCACCAATAATGACATTGAGTGCCTCAGACGCCATTGGGCCTCCGGCTCCGCGGATCGTCTCAACTCCGTTGAAATAGATTACCTTGTCGGTTCCG
>JAURPJ010000039.1 GCA_030835305.1 Verrucomicrobiota bacterium
GCTCTTGAAGGCAGCAAGGTCGTTCTCAAAGGATCATTCTCCCGCGAAATCTCGAATGCCAACGCCCGACTAAACCCTCTAGCCCTCGAAGAAAATACCATTAGCGAAGGTGACAGCGCAATTGAAGTCGAATCCCCTTCGGATCTTGAGTCGGCCCAAGCGGAGGTTGAAAAAAAGGAGAAGGAAGCGGAAGCCAAAAAGCTCGTCAAAATGCCCGAGCCCCGCGACCTTAAACTCACCATGGATGGCTCAACAATTTCCAGCGAGCCCATCGATTTAGGGCGTTTCCACGCCAGCGTTCCCTTCACTTGGACCGATGTCAAAGGACTCGACGGAGCCGGATCGTTCAAAGTCGAGATCAAGACGACGGAAGATCAGGTCCCCACCTCCTATATTCAGGGCATCGAACGGAACATCGTAATTCTTGCCGAGGAAACCCTTGAGTTCGATATCATCAGCGAAGATGACTTCGGTCTGAAAGAGATCGGCTTGTCATGGGTTGGATCCTTCAACAAGCCAACGGATGGCGAGCCAGCCAGCGGATCGATCGCCTTGAAGAAAGGGTCGCCTTCCTCAAATCGCCTGAGCGAGCGCGCAATCTTCTCGCCTCAAACCTACGGGATCGAACCCCAGACCCTCATCCTTTCAGCCTACACCGAAGACTACAAACCGGGACGCGGCCGGATTTATTCCGAACCCCTCACGATTTATATCCTCACCCGCGACGAGCACGCCCAGGTCATCAAGAAACGCTTTGATCGGGTGATCAGTGAACTGGAGGACGCCGCCCGCAAGGAACTGAACAACCTCGACGAAAACGAGCGACTCGATAAGAACAACACCGCCGAGGAACTTCAAAGCGAGGGATCCAAAGAGAAGCTTGCAGAAAGCGAGCAAAAAGAGGCGGAAAACGCCGAGAAGATGAAGGAGATCGCCAAAAAGATGGAAGAGATTTTCAAGGACGCCGCCCGCAACGGGGAACTCGACCAGAAGACCATGAAGGAGATGGCCGACGCCCTTCAGAATATGAAAGAACTTGGAGAGCAGGACATGCCCGAGGTCGAGAAGAAGCTGGGAGAAGCCCAGGATCAAAAATCCACTCCGGAGAAGACCGAAAAAGATCTCAAGGAAGCTATCAAGAAGCAGAAGGAAGCTCTCAAAAAGATGCAGGAAACGATCGAGAAGGCCAATCAGGCCAACGAGAACTTCGAAGCCTCGACCTTTGTGAATCGCCTCAAGAAATCTTCGGCGGACGAAGGCTCGATTGGCAACTCGCTCAACTCTGCCCTCACCGGCAAACTGGCCATCGTCGGAGCCTCCCCAAACAGCGACGACATCGACCCGGTCAACCAGCGACTTCTTGGTGAACTCTCCGGACAGCAACGTTCCATCACCAATGATGTCCGCTGGATTCAGGAAGATCTGGAGCGATTCTATGCCCGGACCCAAAAGCCCATTCACAAGGAGATTTACGAAGATATGGCCAAATCTCTCATCGACGAGAAACTCGAGAGACTCCGTGAGAAGATCCAGAAGAACCACACCTTCACCTCCCGCAAGCTGGCCAAAGATTGGTCAGACCAGCTCATGGAATGGGCCGAGAAACTTGAGGGCCCGAAGGACGAGGGTGGTGGCGACGGCGGTGGCGGTGGCGGTGGCGGAGAAGAAAAGGATTTCGAATTCATGCTTAAAGTCATGCGAATGGTTCAAGCCGAGCAAGATATCCGGGGGCGCACTCGTTCACTCGAGCAGATGCTCCGTTCCCTCAAACTTTCCGAGAAGTAACCCTAAATCATCAACCCCAAAAACCATCCATGAAAGCAACACTAATCACCGCACTCGCTTCGGCGGGCCTGCTGGCGACCGGCTTTGCCGACCCCGTCAAGGAGAACAGCGCGAAACAACCCACCGAGGCCGACAAGGCCAAGGCACTTGTCGAACACCAGGAAGGATCTGAAAAGGTCTCAATTGATCAGGACAAGCAGACGGCCAATGCCCAGGAACTCCTTCTTGAGCAGACGAACCCCAAGGTCATTGCCCTCCTCACCGAGGTTGAAACCCTCATGGCCAAGGCCACGGACGAATTGGAAGACGGTAATACCAGTGGCGACACAATCGCCATGCAAACGGAGATCATCGAAAAGATCTACGAAGCCGCTAAAGAAAAATCGCAATGACCGTCCTGTAGTCAAAGTCCGAGCATGGGTGCCATGCTCGAAATGATGGGCCAAATGATGGGCAAAAAGCCTAGTGAGAATCAGGATAAAGAATCAAATCAAGGTGGTGAAGGATCCACCGGCGAATCCAGTTCCGCGAACACGGATAACAACGGCATCGCCAAAGGAGACAAGGGCGTGGAACGACGTGTTCCCCGCGCTGCCGGAAAATCCGGAAACACCCTGCCACCTGAGTTCCAAAAGGCACTCGATGGCTACAACAAGGCCGCAAAGGCCAAAAAATAATCCACTAGAAATCCGGCCTTCGGAGTGTTAGGGCTCCGGAGGTCGGTTCTTCTTTTTACTCTTCAACACCGCTTTCACACCGATCCCATGCGTATTTTGATTTCAATGTTAGCACTGGCCCTTGCCCTCCCGGCTCTCGGCCAGAATCCACTTCAGCGAGACGAAGACCCCATCCCGGCCGCCGTTGAAAACATCTATACCCGGGGACTCCGGTATCTTTCCAAAACCCAAAAAGAAGACGGATCCTGGGCCGATGGTGTCGGCAGCGAACCCGGCGTGGTCGGACTCGCGGTCATGGCCTTCCTTGCCCACGGCGAGGACCCAAATCACGGCGAATATACGGAGAATATCAAACGCGGAATCACCTACATTCTTGCCGCGCAAGACTCCGGAAACGGATACATTGGAAGCTCGATGTATACGCACGGCTTCGCCACCCTCGCCCTCGCCGAGTGTTATGGAATGTATCGCGACGACAAGATCGCCGGGGCCTTGAAAAAAGCCGTCGAGCTGATTCTCAGCGCACAAAAGCGCAATCCGAGGGGCGGCTGGCGTTACAGCCCCGATGCCACCACTTCCGATAGCTCCATCGCCGGATGCCAAATCGTCGCTCTCTATGCGGCCCGGAATGCCGGTATTCCTGTTCCGGATATCGCCCTGGAAAAGGGGATGAAGTTCATGCGCAAGTGTCGCGGCAGCGACGGTGGCTACGGTTACCAAAATGCCATGGGCGACCGCCCCACCCTGACCGCCATCGGTGTTCTCTGCGAGTCACTCGCAAAGCAGCACAAAACAAAGCTTTACGAGGCCAGTGCCAAGTATCTCGCGAAGAAGCTGAACCATCGCGAGAGCCACTATGCCTATTACTTCGAATACTACATGGCCCAGGCCCTTTTTCACTCGAACGAGGAAACATGGCAGGAATGGAACGCCAAGAACACCCGATACCTTGGAGCGCTTCAGGGACCCGACGGATCATTCCCGGGAAGCCGAGGAAAGTCCTTCAACACTTCCGGGGCCCTCCTGTCACTCGCTTTGAACTACCGTTTCCTTCCCATCTACGAAAAATGAAGCCCGCATTTTACCCGATCCTTCTGACATCTCTGCCGACCCTTTCCTTCTCCGAGATAATTGTCCGTGGCGGCGGAATTCTTTTGGACGATAGTCTGTCCCAAAGCCAGATCACCATCGGCAAGCCCAAGGCTTCAAAGCCTGATCCCGCCGGCGACGATATCATTCTGTTTCAAAACGGCGATATTATGCACGGGATCTTTGGGGGAATTGAGGACGGATTACTCTGGGAGAGAAAAGATATCCCGCGGCCAATCAAATTCCCCATGCCCGGCGTCCGCCAGATCGTCTTTCAGGGAAACACCGGAGTAGTCATGGAAAAAGAGACCTCGTTTATCACTTTGGTGAGTGGTGATCGCATTCCGGGCGAGATTATCTCGCTGGATGACACGTCTCTCGTTGCCAAAAGTTCGGTGGTGGGCAAAATCACTATTCCGAGGGAGCATATCGAATCCCTCTCTCCAAATCCATTTGATGGCGAGCTATTTTACAGTGGGCCGTATAACAGCAACGGCTGGATGATCCTCGATGACCGCAAGACCGAGGAACAAAAGAAAAAAGAAACAAAGGTTGCCGAGGAAAAGACAGAAGAAGAAGGCAAGGGCGATGATGAAAAAGAGGCTCCAAAAGACGAGGAAAAATCCTCAGCCTGGATTCATTCCGGCGCCTCATTTTACAGCCTTGATAATCGTGCTCTGGTTTACCCTGATGCCAACATGCCGGACATTGGCCGCCTGAAGTTCAAGGCAGAATGGAAAGGACGATTGAATCTTACCCTCGCCCTTCACTCCGACTTCACCCGGGTTCTGCCCCCTGAGAAGAAGGAGGAACCCGCAGAAAAGAACGCTGAGGAGAATGAGGAAGGCTTACCAAAAGAAGACGCCGAAGAGAACCCCGAGGAGGTTGAAGAAGACGCAGAAGCCGAGCCCGCTCCGCTCAGGAAAGAAAAGCTGGTCGATCTTCGCAAAGGACACGGATTTCAGAGTATTCCTTGGATCGACCCTTCGAAACGCACCCACGCCGATATGTTTGGCACCGGCTACACCATGACCCTTTATTCGAGCTACCCAAATCTTTCGCGGAACTACTTCAGCGAGACCGGCGTTTCCCGGACCCAAAGAATGGCCAGTGTGCGCAGCAACATCTCGCTTTCCGAAGGAGGTGAAGCTGAGATCGAAATCCGTTACAACCGCAAGGAATCACTTATGATTCTTTTCATCAACGGGAATTATGCCGCCCAGTGGAATGATCTCGGAGGGTTTCCCGGCGACGGTTCCGGATTCGGAATTGTCAACAACACCAGCAACGCCCGAATCCGGGTATCCGAAGTCATGATCACCTCGTGGAACGGCATGACCGATAGCGCCAACAGTATGGCACATCCCGACCGGGACCTCGTCCTCCTTGCAAACGGGACCGACCGCTTTTCGGGACAGATTACCACGATCAAGGATGGCATCGCCCACCTAAGTTCCGCGTACGTAAATGCCAAAATCCCAGTCAAAGACCTCTCAAAAATCGTCCTCAAAAAATCAGCCACAACCGACTTGGAGTCCGACTTGCTGTCGAAAGAACTGACGTGGGAGGAGGACCCCATCACGGTCGTTTACAAACCTTTCGGAAAGATTAAACTCAAGCCGGTTTCCGCCACGAACAAGCTTCTGACCGGCAACTCGCCCTTCCTTGGGAAAATCTCCGTGGATTTATCTTCCGCCGCCATGCTTCGCTTCGCCGAAGGATCACCCGACTTGACCGATTGGTTCGACGATCTTTAAAATTCATTTTCTGATTTTATGCGCACTTCCCTCATCGCCGGCCTCACCATGGCCTCCCTGACCGCAACCCGGGCGAACGACCAAGTCAGCCTAAAAAATGGAGACCTTTTCTTCGGGAAAGTCATCGCACTTACAGGCGGGCTCATCGAACTCCAGACACCTCACAGCGAGTCTCCTCTCAAGATCGTCAATGAAGATTTGATCCGACTCAGCTTCTCGGGTGCAAACGCTAAAAGCAAGGCCACCGAAGAGCTCCCGAAAAATTCCCAGGAGCTTTTCCTGAGAAACGGAGACAGCATCCCCGGAGAGGTCGTTGGTTTGACCTCCACTCACCTTTCCTTCCAAACCTGGTTCACCGGTCTTTTGGAGATTCCACGGGAGCAAATTGATTCTGTCTTTTTTGGTGTCACTCCGCAGCGCAACGTCTTCCGGGGCCCCGTTGGAATCGAGGGATGGTCCCAGGGAAATAACGGACGTTGGCGCTACGAGGATGGCACCTTGACCTCCCGCGACAAAGGATTCATCGGGAGAGATCTGCAACTTCCCAAAAACTTCATTTTCAGCACTGAAATCGGCTGGGAATCATCTCCCAACATCCGGATTCATCTTTGCACTGAAGACCCGGAGCCCCAGGACGATGGCACCAGCAACTCCTATCTTCTAAACATGAATTCCGGCGGGATTCAGGTGAAGCGCGTCATGCCTGCCGGAGCGCGAGGGCCAAAGTTCCAGACACTGATTACCTCGAGCCAGAACCTCCAAAACATGAGCTCAAAATCCTGCCAAATTGAGCTTCGCGTGGACCGCACCACGAAAATTCTCCAGCTCTATCTTGATGGCGAAAAGTTAGGACAAGGCGTTGATCCCACCGAATCTCCCGAAGGCTCCTCCCTGCTTCTCGAGAGCTTGAGCTCGGGGAGCTCGGACAACAATGTCAGCAAAATCATGGTTCATGAGTGGGACACTACCACCCAGTTTCTTCGCCGCGAGCCGCGAGCCGAAGATGAACTCGACACCCTTTCCGTGGACGACGGTGATCGCTTCAGCGGAGAGATCATTTCTTATGATCCGACCTTACCAACCAAACCTTTCACCGTGAAAACACCTCTGAGCCCTGACCCAATCACCATCCCCCTCGAAAACTGCGCCGTGATGTATTTCACGACAGGAGAGAACACCCGGAAGTCAACGGGCCAATATACCCTCGCTCTTCGCACCGGGGGGAAACTCACTCTCTCGGGGATCCAGCTTGGAGCCGAAAAACTCAAGGCAAATCATCCTTGGCTCGGAAAGCTCCAAATCGATCGTCTCGTGATGCAGTCGATTAGCAAAGGAAAATAAGCGCAGAAGATTTCAACCCCTTTAATATCGTGAAAAAACTTCTTCTTACTCCTGCTATTTTTGTGATTGCCGGTCTCCCCTCTCTGGCAGAAGACGACGGTGCTAAAAAGGAACGACCTTCCATCCTGACCTTCTCGGACAAAAGCCGGATCAGCGGAATCCCCAAGTCTGTCGAAGCTGAAAAAAAACAAATCATCTTGGATTCTCCTTCTCTCGAAGGCCAGACCACACTGAATACCGGGAAGCTGCTAGAAATGTCCCTCCACGGAAAACCTGAAGAAATTGAGGCCGAGCACTACGCTCTTGCGACAATCAAGGGCCACTTTCGCGATTCCCACCGGGACACCATCCGAGGCCGCCTGACCGACCTTGATGATAAAACAATCACTCTCGAAACCTGGTATGCCGGCAAGTTGATCCTTCGTCGCTCGCTCGTCCACTCGCTCGATATCTTCAATCAATCTCCATCCTTTTACAACGGACCGGACGGCCCCGAGGGCTGGGTTTCGGCCGGAGGTGATATTGACAAATACTGGACCTTTAAAAACCGGACCATGATTTCCAAGGCCCGCAGCGGCATTGCCCGTGAGGTCGAGATTCCTGACAAGGCCAAGATCAGCTTTACCGCCAACTGGAAATCATCCCCCTATTTTCGGCTCCTTTTCTTCTCCGATGATGGCAGTGACGACTATCCGGGAACCGGATACTCACTCAATGTGCAGCGAACTTACATGAGTGTTTACCGGAACGCTCCGAATGACCGCAATAACGATATCATCAGCGAATCCATCCGTAATCTCCTCGAAGCTGAAACCGCCGAGATTACCATCTACTTGGATCGTAGCAAAGATGGAACGAATGCAATTTACATTGACGACAAGGAAATCGGGAACTGGACCGGAGTTGATGATACCAAGTTTAAAGGGAAGTGGATCCACTTCGTCCCCCAAAATACCAGCCCCATTAAATTCAGCGGCATCTCGGTGGCCCAGTGGGATGGCATTCTCCCCGCGAAACCCGAGGAGGGAGAAGAGGTCGACACTGAAGACCAACTCGAAGGTCAGGAAATCCGGCTCGCAAATGGTGATGTTGTGATTGGGACCGTCAAATCGATTGATGAAGGTCAGGTTTCCCTATCAACCTCTTTTGGCGACGTTGGCGTCCCCATCAAGCTCATGAGAAGCGTCGCTCTTTCCAATAAGATCGATGAAGTTAGAATGGAAACCAATGACGTCCGTTGTTGGTTCCATGAAGGCGGCTACATCACGGTCAAACTCAAGTCACTCGACGAGAAAACCTTGAAGGGCTATTCTCAGGTATGGGGAGACGCCGAATTCGATATCAACGCCTTCTCGCGAATCGAGTTCAACATCTGGCGTCCCGAACTTGATACCGCCCGCTACGGTTCCTCGTCGGACTGGTAGCCTTGAACTTTATTTGGAGGCCCGCTTTCTCGGTTCCACGAGGATCTCCAGGTAGAAAGTCGACCAACCAGCGGCGAGGGCCTGATCAAGCGATTTGCAAATCTCTTTTTCGTGGCAAGCCTCTGCAGAGCCCGGATTCTCGCCTGAGCGACAATTAAAGCCCCAGTAATCGTGATCATCCGGTAATGACTTGTTGCGCTCACGCTTGAGGTATTTCTTAACCTCGCCCTTGATTTGCTCAGCCAACCTCGCGGGTTTGTGCCGCTCCGACACCAGTGGAAAGACCTTCTTCATGCCAAGGCTTGTGATGGTTCTCTTTCAAAATGTCTAGCGCGCAGAAATAAGATTACGCCGTCTCCATTGCATCAATCTGCAAGACAACTACCATAGCCTTATGCGAAAGACCGTTTTTCTAGCCATGACCATCGGCGCACTCTCTTCACAAGAACCTCCACTCTCTTATCCTGATTCCAAACCTGGCAGTACAGTGGAAACCCTGCACGGCGTTGAGGTCCCCGATCCGTATCGCTGGCTTGAAGCTCTGCACTCAGATCAAACTGCAGACTGGATTAAGGCTCAAAGAGGCCTCACCGACGCCTATCTGGAAGCCATTCCGGGGCGAAAAGCTCTCGAGGCCCATCTCACCAAGCTCTGGAATGTTGAACGGTTTGGAGTCCCCTTCTTCGAGGGAGGGCGCTACTTTTTCAGCAAGAACAACGGACTTCAGAACCAGTCGGTCTTGTATTCCACCAAGTCTCTCGATACCACCCCAGCGATACTGCTGGATCCAAACACCCTCTCCAGGGATGGCACAGTCGCTCTGAGTTCCTATGAAGTTTCTCCGGACGGCAGGTATCTCGCATACTCCACCTCGGCATCCGGCTCGGACTGGGTC
This sequence comes from Verrucomicrobiota bacterium, assembly GCA_030835305.1. Lineage (GTDB taxonomy): Bacteria > Verrucomicrobiota > Verrucomicrobiia > Verrucomicrobiales > Akkermansiaceae > SW10. The sequence goes on from JAURPJ010000039.1 coordinate 8,969, forward strand.
GAATGGCGCATCAGGGAAATCTCCTCCGGAAAAGATCTGCCCGATCACCTGAAGTGGTCCAAGTTTTCCGGAGCTTCTTGGGCCAAAAACAGTAAAGGCTTCTATTACGGTCGCTTCCCTGCTCCCAAGGACGGGGAGGAAATGGTGGCACAGAATATTCACAAAAAGATCTTTTTCCACGAGATCGGAAAGCCACAGAACGAAGATCGGCTCGTTTACGAGAGGCCCGAACATCCGAAACAAGGGCTCTATGCCTGGGTCACCGAGGACGGGAAATATCTGCTCATTCAAGTCAGCCAGGGCACCGACACCAAAAACGGACTTTTCTACAAGGATCTCTCCCAGGCTGGCTCCAAGGTCATCGAGCTTCTTCCAAACTTCGACGCATCCTATGATTTTATCACGAACCTGGGTTCAAAATTCATCATCCGCACCGACCTCGACGCCCCAAAACAGAAGGTCATTTCGATTGATCTGAACGCCCCCGGGCAAAAGCAATGGAAAACAATCATACCGGAGACCAGGGAGACCCTTCGTTCGGTTTCCCACGTGGGCGGTCTTTTCATCGCAAACTACCTCAAGGATGCCCGAACGGAAATTCGGCGCTTCAAGACAGATGGCACCTCTCTTCCCCCGGTCAAACTTCCCGGCCTGGGAACTGCCTCGGGTTTTGGAGGAAAGCCCGACCAAAACGAAACCTTTTACTACTTCACTTCCTTCACCAGCCCGGGGGCGGTTTATCGATACGATATCGCCTCGAACACCTCGACTCTCTTCAAGGCACCAAAAACACAGTTTGATCCAAACGACTACGAATCACGTCAGATTTTCTCAACGTCCAAGGACGGCACCAAGATTCCCATGTTTATCGTTCATAAAAAAGGACTAAAGCTCGACGGAAGCAATCCCACACTTCTCTATGCCTATGGTGGCTTTAACATCTCCCTTCGCCCTTCTTACTCCCCCGCTACCATCGCCTGGATGGACCTAGATGGGATCTACGTCATGGCCAATCTCCGGGGTGGCGGAGAATACGGCGAAGAATGGCATGAAGCTGGAATGAAGCTCAAGAAGCAGAATGTTTTTGATGACTTTATTGCCTGTGCCGAGCACCTCGTTTCGAAAAAATGCACCTCGTCGAAAAAGCTCGCAATCGCGGGCGGCTCAAATGGAGGACTGCTGGTCGGGGCCTGCATGGTCCAGCGACCCGAACTTTACGGAGCCTGCCTCCCGGCGGTAGGCGTGATGGACATGTTACGCTTCCACAAGTTCACCATCGGCTGGGCCTGGCAGGCGGAATATGGCAAGCCCGACGATCCCACAGATTTCAAAAATCTTCTCAAGTATTCGCCCTATCACAATCTAAAATCGGCCAATTATCCGGCGACCATGGTGACCACATCCGATCACGATGACCGGGTGGTGCCATCGCATTCCTATAAATTCGCCGCGGCCCTTCAATCCGCGCAAAACGGTCCGGCTCCCACCTTGATCCGCATCGAGAGCAAAGCCGGTCACGGAGCCGGCACCCCAACTTCCAAACGAATCGAGGCCATCGTCGACAAGTATTCTTTCCTCACCAAATCGCTGGGATTTAAAATCAAACTCTAGGCAAGGAGTTTTCGTGTTAGAATGGCTTATCGATTTTTTTTTCATCCTTCGGAGTGGCTCTTTAGACCTGATGAGAGCTAGCCATCACGCGTGAGAGAACAGGTGTCCCGAGCCTCTGTTCGGGAAGCCGGAGAATTTTTCAGAGAGTCAGGACTACGACGCGCCACAATCTTTGGAGTCAAAAAGAGAGGAACGATCACCCTGTCCTTCTCAGGTTCTATTCCATCACAATTTCACCAAAGGCTCAGGAACCTTTGGGCCGCCAATCGAAGTTAATCGAGGATCACTCCCCTTCTTCTTGAAAGAGGACTTCTTCAAAGAGATCAACTTTCCCTGCCGCATACCGGTGGAGTTTTTCCACCCGGAATTTCTTCCAGCCGCGGTCGCGTTTCTTAATGAGAAGAGCATCGGTAATGGCTTCCCGATGCTCTTTAAAGCCTCCAGGGAAATCGTCTTGGTTTCTTTCAAACCAGGCTCTTGCCTCCTCCTCGCTCACAGCAACGTTCACCATTCGCTCCAAGTGTTCCGCCCTCTGAATACGAGCCGCCAATCGCATCCGGCGTTCTTTTTCGCCTGACCAGCCAGCCCGGTCCGCCAGAGCCTCAAAAACTTCTTCGCCGGGGTAACGTTTCATCTCGGCGGCGAGCGCCAAGTCAATTTGCTCACCGGGAACATTCACTTCCTTGCTTGTCGAAACCTTAATCTGAAGCTTCACCAGTTCGTCATCGATGAGTTCGTTCACTATGACCCGCCGAAGGAGCCTGCGCTCGCCCGCTGTGGTATCTCCGATCGAGCGACCACGGCGCCAAAGATATTCTTTCATCGCCTCCTCAACCTGTGCCCGGAAAATGGGACGATAGTAAACACGGGCGACGACACCCGAGGCCAAGGCCTCGGCAAGCTCCGTCTTCTCGTCTTTCCGTGGCTCGTTGAGTGACTTGTAAACCGGTCCCTGAAACACGAAGAGATCGCACGCCAAATAGGCCACCAAGACACCATACACGCCAAAGCGGATCGCCATTAACTTGGCAACATTCTTCATCGCACGATTACCCTTGCACCGGGACGGACATACTGCGGAAAGCGCGCGGCATCCCAATTCGAGAGTCGATAGCAACCAGCACTCTGTGAGCGCCCGATCGTTCGGGGGCTTGAAGTTCCATGAATCCCAATCCCTGATTTGGACAACCCGCACCAAAGAATCCCGACCGGATTGTTCGGACCGTGAGCCACCTGAATTGCATTTTTACTCCTCTTCCCCGTCTTTAAAAGCTGCTCGTCATATCTCCACGAGGGAAACTCGACGCAGTTAACGACTTTCCAGGTGCCCCGGTGAATGAACTGCTCACGACCCGGGGTCGTTGGAAACATCGCAATCATCTTACCAAGAGGCTCCTGCTCCTCCTCGGAAACGATCATCGCCGTTCCTGGAATTACGATCGTTGGCTGGGATGGATCATAAACAAAGAGCTGCTTGTTCTTGGTGTCTATGACGATGTTGTGCTTGCTGAGCCTCTCATTCTCCTTGTGCATCCGGCCAACTGCCAGATTTTCAATACGGAATGGCTCGATGTTTGGAACCTTGAGCATGGACCCCGGTTGTAAGCCATAGGCTTTGGCCTTTCCGTTCAATTCAATCAGAAAGCTTTCAGAGGTGTGATAGCGCTCGGCCATAAATTCAAGGTAACTCCGGTAAGCCATCAGCTCGATCCCACCCACGTTCTCATACTCCCGCGGAAGCCTGGGATTAATAAAGTCTTTCGCTAGGGAAGGGACGACAGCCGTAACATACAGAACTTTGACCTCCTCCTCGGCCTCCTTCAGCAAAATATCCCATGCACCCGGATGACGTCCGCGGAAGCGATTGTAGGAATACATCGCGCGCAGGGTGAAATTACCGGGTTTTCCGTCGAGAAAACCGGGACCAAAGCACTTTTGATCGAGGTAAATCTGAATACGCAGGCCATCATCCCCTCTTTTCGGGGCATCAACTTCAGCCAGCAGAACTGCGGGAAATGAAAAAATGAGGAAAATCAGTAATCGCATGGGGGTATTGCTTACTGGTTGGAAGCTAACATAATCAAATTATTCCGCCAGCTTTCCTAAAACGACTTTTAAAAAGGCCCTCTTGAAAGCCTCCAAACAATAGTAAACCTTGATTTCCGCGCGACTTTCATTAAGCCCCATCCATGCGTTTTGACGAACTTGGTCTGAAAGAGACCGTCCTCGAGGCCGTGACCGAGTCCGGCTACGAGACCCCCACCCCGATTCAAGCCCAGGCCATCCCTCTCATTTTGGATGGAAAGGACGTCATTGGCGCTTCTCAAACCGGAACCGGAAAGACCGCAGCCTTTGCCCTGCCATCGCTTTCCAAAATCGAGCCCATCGGGAAACCACAGATTTTAGTCCTCGAACCGACACGCGAACTCGCCGACCAGGTTGCCGACCAATTCCTCCACTACGGGAACAAGACAGGCTGCAAAGTCGCCCTGCTTTACGGTGGCGTCGGCCACGGAAAACAGGATGAACAACTCAAGGCCGGTGCCGATATCGTCGTTGCGACTCCGGGCCGCCTCGTCGATCACTTCTATCGCGGCACGATGAAGTTCAAGGAAATCAAAATCCTCATTCTCGATGAAGTCGATCGCATGCTCGACATGGGCTTCCTTCCCCAGGTTCGCAAAATCATTAACATCTGCCCGTGGAACAACGACGAACAAACACGCCAGACTCTTTTCTTCTCGGCCACCATGCCTCCTGTCATTGCCGGTTTTGCCGAATGGTGCCTCACTGATCCGGAGACGGTTGAAATCGCTCGTCGCGAAGTCGCCGCGACCGTCTCGCACGCCTTCTTCCCCGTCGCCATGACCCAGCGCGACGAGCTTCTTCTCGGCCTTCTTGAGAAAACGAACTACGACTCGCTCATGATCTTCACCCGGACCCGCAAGGAGGCCGACGTCATTACCAATCTCCTTCAACAGCAGGAAGCGATCGGGGACAAGGTGGTCACGATGCACTCCGACATCCGCCAAAATGACCGCATGAAGGCTCTCAAAGGATTCAAGGATGGGACCTACAAAATCCTCGTCGCGACCGATGTCGCTGCCCGCGGCATCGATATCTCCGACGTCACCCACGTCATCAACTACCGCGTCCCTGAAAACGCCGAAGACTACGTTCACCGGATTGGCCGGACCGGTCGCGCCGAGAAGGAAGGTGATGCTTTCACCATCCTGACCGCCGACGAACTTGAGTTCGCCGACGCCGTCGAAGGTTTCATCAGCAAGAAAATCGAGCGCAAACAGCTAGAAGGTTTCGACTACCAATACACCGCTCTTCTCGACACCGAGAAGCGGAAACCAATCAAAAAACCTCGCCGTGGAGGCGGCAAGCGCCGACGCCGCTAAGACGGGCCTCCACTCGGGGACCTGCACCATTTAAGCCGTGCGCACTCTTGGAATTGACCCTGCCATCCGGAATACCGGATATGCCATCCTTGAAGGCGATCACGCCTCGGCGAAGGCGCTCGACTACGGTGTCATCTCCATCCCTCAAAGGATCAAACAATCCTGCGCACTGGAGGCGGTCTGCACAGGCGTTCGCAATCTCATCGAAAAATGGAAGCCCGATGAAGTTGCCATCGAAGGGATCATTTACGTGCAATCGCACCGCACCGCCATCTCCATGGGAGCTGCCCGCGCCGCCCCCCTCATCGCGGCCGCCAGCTATGGACTCAAGGTTTACGAATATTCCCCTAAAAAGGTGAAGAAAGCCATCGTCGGCAAAGGAACCGCCGACAAAAACCAGGTCGCTTTCATGATCCGAGCCCTACTCGGGCTCGCCGAAACCCCGCCGTCCGATGCTGCCGATGCTATGGCCATTGCGCTGGCGCACTTGCAGGCCTCGGATACTCGCCGCGCCGCCCTTCTCGACCGCCGGGAAGTTTAAGTGGCTGCCTGACACAAAAGAATCTCATCCCATCATGAAAGCACTCCTCGTCATTCCCTGCCTCCTTCAAATCGCCTTAGGTGAACCACTGAAGATTCCGGCTTTCACCGCCTATCTTGATCCCGATCCAAACGGTGCCCGGGTCTCAAAAGATGAGGGAATCACCCGCTGGAACAAGGGAGCCAACCAGATCAAGTGGTATGGTCAGCTTAAAAACACCGGCAAACTCTCGGCGCAAGTTCGCCTTACTTTGAAAAAAGACGAGAAGTTGGATCTCGGCCTGAGCCTAGGAGATCACTCCAAAAAACTCACCCTCACCGGAACCGGATCTTCCATGCTGGCTGATTTCGGCAAGTTTCCGGTGACGAAAACCGGCTATCACACTTTCGCGCTTAGTTCACCCGCCCCGCGCGGAAAAATCGAAGAACTCATCCTCGATGGATCTCCCACCAAAGACGCTCACTTTAACTTGAAACCCCGGCGCAACGCGGCCTCGGTTCATCTGTCCTACCCCATTGAAAGTGGCGAAGAAGTCTCGGCTTTTTACTGCGAAATGACAGGCATTGAGGATCCCCTGTGGACCTACTACATGGCATGCGGATGGCATCGGGGATATTTCGGAATGCAAGTCAACAGTCCCACCGAACGACGCATCATTTTCAGCGTCTGGGACAGCGGCGGCGAGGCTGTCGATCGAGACAAGGTCGGACAGGAAGACCGCGTCACCTTGGTCGCCAAAGGAGCAAAGGTGAACAGCGGAAGCTTCGGGAACGAAGGCACCGGCGGACATAGTCACCTCAAGTATCCTTGGAAAACCGGCGGGAAACAGCGCTTTCTGGTGACTGCAGAACCGGTCAACGCCACTCACACGATCTTTGCCGGCTACTATTTTCATCCCGACAAAAAAGATTGGATGTTGATCTCAAGCTGGAAGGCTCCGAAGGAAGGGAAGCGGCTTCGCGGGCTTTACTCGTTCTCTGAAAACTTCGCCGGAAAAAACGGAAACCTTCTCCGGAAAGCCAGCTATGGAAATCAATGGATTCGCACCGCGACCGGGAAGTGGAAAGAAATCACCACCGCAAAATTCAGCCACGACGGCACCGGCAAAGCCGACCGCCTCGATCGCTACATGGGCCTGACCAAAGCGAATGAGTTCTTTCTCTCACAGGGCGGCTTCGTGGAGGGTTACACCAGGTTTGGAACTCCCTTCGAACGGAAACCCGGCGGTCCTTCGCCCGAGGCCATGAAGCTTCCCCCGCTACCTCCGATCAAGAAGTAGCCAAAACGGCTGCAGCAGCAGATTTCCCCGAACTGATTGCACCCTCGATCGAGGCACTCACCGCGTGATCTCCACAAATCAGAATTCCGTCGATTTCGCGAACTCCTACCGGATTCGTTTCCGTCTGCGTCGGAAGGGCCTCTTTGATCAGGTCCGTCCTGAGATGTTTCCAACCGAAGACTTCCTCTCCGAACCACCCCCTCAGCTCCTTTTGCACGACCTCAATTAAGTTGTTTCTGCGATCTTCACCGAGAACGGAGACTGAAATTAAAGCCTTGTCCGGAGGGGCGTAACCCGGAGCAACATCACTCATCACCGCGACATTGTTCACCACCCCATCTTGGGTTCCATTGAGCGCGATAATGCCTTCACCAAGCGGCGATTTCCCCGCTCGAAAATAAAGATTGGTCACTGCGCGCCATTGGGGCTTGAACGCCCTAAAACCATCCACGAGACGGGCTGCTGCCGAAGCATTTGTGGCAACAATCACCTGACTTGCTTCGATCTCCCCGCCATTTTCCAAAACAACACCACCCGCACCCGCAGATGAGACCGGAGAGTTCAAGCGAATCGAGGCAGACGGTAAACGGTCTGCCAATTGCCTGGGGATCTCCCCCATCCCTTTGGCCGGAACAGTAGCGCTCCCCTCGCTAAACATTCTAAAGGTAAACTCAAACATCCGGCTGGAAGTCTGAAGCTCTCGCTCCAGAAAAATCCCTCCGTAAAAACTACGGAAGAAGATATCGATCATCTTGGCTGAGAAGCCAAATTCCCGAAGGTAAGACTCTGTCGCTTGATCCGGGCGCTCGAAAATCTCACTCTTTTCAAGATCCAAAACCTTCTGGCGCAAAACCGCCACTCTAAGCTTGTCGAAGATCGTCCCGATCGGAGCCAAGGCAGAAGCCACCAGATCCCTTGGCCGGCGAAACACATCCATGACCCGGCAAAGTTTCGAACCATCAAAAACCATCGATCCCGGCTCAAAAGATTTGAGGTCCAGCGCGTCCAAATCGAGCATCTCTCCGGCCTCCGGATAGGCATCGAGATAAACCTGAAATCCCCGGTCGAGAAGGAAGCCATCGATCTCATCTGTTCGCACACGGCCACCCACCCCGTCGGAAGCTTCAAGAACCACCACCTCTCGGCCGCTTCGGTGCAAGGTCACAGCACAGGCCAGCCCGGAAAGCCCGGCTCCCACAATCACGATCGGCTTCATTTCTCCTACATCGCTCAACAACCGAATCATGGCAAGGGCAGACCAAAAAAGAACCCGGTTGCGACACCGCGCAACCGGGTTCCGGGGTGATCAGTCCGACAACCTAGTCGGGAACCACCGAATCACTTGCATCCATCACGCCGCGGGCGTGATTTGCAAGAGTCTTCAACTGGGTGTTGATGTCGGTGTAAAGCATCTCGATCCGGATATCTCCTTCAGACATTCGTTTGACGGCCTGCTTGTTAAAGGTTTTCCGCATGCTCTTCGACTGCTGCTCAAGTGACTCAACCGCCGAAATCACATCGGTTGGAGTCTTCCGAAGCAGGTAGTTTTCCACGGTTCGGAGCGCCTGTCCCACCACCGTGGTGATTTGCCCGATCTTCTCAACGTGATGATCAGTGAACTGATATCCCTTGTTATATTTACGCTCGGCCAGTTTCACAAGGCGGTAGATACAGTCGGTCGCCTCTTCGAGTTCGGTGACGATGCGAATCATGGCGGTGACGCGGTAGGCGTTGTCCTCATCCATGTCTCGAGCAACACACTTCACAAGATACTCCGTGATATCCTCCATCATGAGATCAGCCTCGTCCTCCATCTTCTTGAGCCGGGAAACCTCTGAGGATAGATCGGCAGCGGGTTGCTCAAAGATCTTGGTAAACCCTTCGAACATCTCCTTGGTGTGGGTCGCCATCTTGCGGACCGAATCTTCAGCCTCGGCAAGGTTCAGCTCGCCAAGATCAACGAGGTTTTGAGAGATGTAGCGCAGACGCTTCTCGTCTTTCGGAGCATCCTTGTTGGGCTTCACCCACTTCTCAACCATGCGGGCGATTTGCGGAACAAACCACACGAGCACGGCAATGTTGATCAAGTTGAATGAGGTGTGGAAAATCGCTGTTGCGAATGCAACTTTGGCAGAAGGAAACTCAGCTTCACCGGAGCCCCCCTTCCATTCTTTCTTGGCTTCCTTCAAGCTGTCCGGAAGACTTTCCGCCACACTCCAAACGATCTGAGTGAAAATCAAGAATACGACCAGCATCCAAATCGTGCCGATCATATTGAACAAGAAGTGAGCTCTTGCTGCCCTCTTGGCATCGGTGGTGGCTCCCAGAGACGCCAACCAAGCTGTCACCGTCGTTCCAATGTTTTCACCCAGAACTACAGCGGCTGAAATCTTGAAAGCTTCGAACGGATCCGATCCAAACCAACCTGCCGAAGCACAAGTAATGGTGATGGCCATTGCCGCGGATGACGATTGAACAACCAAAGTCAGGACAATTCCGGCAATCATGAAAAGGACGTAGGTCAGGTAACCCTTGTCGCTCAGGAGACCGATCCAGTAGTTAATCATATCGATCACGCCCTGATCACTCTTCACTCCGGATTTAAGATCGGGAACCGCATCCTTAAGCTCTCCCAAACCGAGGAAAAGAAGGCCGAAACCAAGAATAAACTCCCCAAGTGATTTCCATTTTCCTTTTCCTACGAAGAACATCGGAAATCCAACCCCGATAATCGGGACTGCAATCTTGGCGACACTAAACTTTCCGACCACCGCAATGATCCAGGCAGTCAGAGTTGTGCCAAGATTGGCTCCCATAATCACACCAATCGACTCAACCAAAGTCAGAAGCCCAACATTCACGAAGGAGACAACGAGCACTGTCGTTGCCGAAGAGGATTGAACCAGACCGGTCGTCACCAGTCCGGTCAGGACACCCTTAAATCGGTTTCCGGTGATGGAAGAAAGGGCCGCCCGCATCTTAGCGCCAGCGAATTTCTGCACCCCTTCTGACATGACTTTCATGCCAAATAAGAAAATGCCCAGCGCTCCTAGAATCTGCAGTATTGTACTCATCGATTGTGTAGTTTCGTCCCTTTTGTGGGACTCGATAACGATCAAACTCAATCTCGCGGGAGATGTCAGGATTTTTTTGTGTCATTCCTGTCACATTATTTTGAATAGATTTGTCTCAGGAATCTCCTCACCCTACCGACAACCATGCCATACCCGATAAATGCATTAGAAATCGTGCTTTTAGGGGCCAGCAATTGATCCGGGATTCCGTTTGTGACAATTCTGTGACAAAAATGTTTTTTAGATTCCAACATTTCTGTCACAAAAACGGACTCTCCGTGACAAAGCCGTCACAGACGCCCTCATTTTGAACAAGTCAGCAATCATGCTGAATTCCTCCCAAAAGATGATGGTAACGACACATCATGAACAAGGTAAGAAACAAACTCCTCGCCCAATCTGCACTGGCTAAAACTTTTTGGATACCGGTATTTGGTAGCGATAAGCCCGGATCTACCGTCTTGGGCGGTATTCCCTCCAGCAACGCTACCGCTGACTTCTGCGATTTAAGAACCTTGTCGTCGTCCGCCAGGACCACCACTGCGACCTATGCCGGGAAGCTTGTGATCATGGGTTCAGACACTCCTGGCCCCAAAATGTTTTCCCAACTCAAGAAAGCCTGCGTGGCCGCTGGAAACAAAACCGAATTTGAAATCCCAGCCGAAGAATCTTCCCAGGCATTGTCAAAACTTCTTACAGGAACAGCAAATATTGGTTGGTAAGGCCAACCGCAACCCCAAACAGGAAGAAACCCACTCTCCTTTCTCCCCCTATCTGCTCCGGTCCAAAACCCTTCAAGCCTTTCCCACCAAAATACCTATCTAGCAGTTAAACCGCTACGAACAAAAGAAACCAAAATGATAAAAACGAAATGAAAAAACAGAACTGCTTAAAAAGCCATGCGACCTTGGTCGGCGCAGGGTTGCTTAGCGCGCAACTCGTCACTGCCGGTAACGCTGGATCGGTGTTCGATGATGTAAATCCTACAGCGTCGGAAGTCAACCCATGTGATATTTTCACTAAAAATACTTTATATGAAAGTGATAGCGGATTTGTAAGAAAGATCAAACTACAGGGCCGTTATCATTTCCAGTACATCATCCAGGATGAGGATATTGACGGCGCCGGGAGTAATTCCTTTGATCAAGTTCAACACCGCCGGGCTCGAATCCAAATGAGCTTCGATTTTGCTAACAATCTATCATTTGGATTCGACGCTAACTTTTCAGATGCCGATGGCACCAGTACAGAGCTAGTGAAAACCAGCGATACTTTCATCAATAATTTCCAGACCATCAACCTCCAGTGGAAGCCTTCCGATGATTTCTACGTGATTGTCGGTAAGGATAAGCAAGACATTACTCGTGAGGACATTCAGTCCTCAAGATTTATCAAAACCGTCGAGCGTTCCGCCATCGTCAACGAAATCGGGCAGCAGCGCCCATGGGGAGCTCAGGTAGGATGGGTAACCAATGGAATTGAACAACGCCTTGGTGCTTGGGTTTATGGTGCCCATGCTCAAGGCCCACAGTGGGTTGACTTTAGTGCCAATAAAGGACTATCCTACAACTTGACCATTCCAGTGGATGATAACCTCGACTTCCACTTCGACTGGAATTATGTCGACAACGACGGTGGTCGTGAACGTGCACGGGGAGATGCTGAAGTCGGTACCTTTGGGTCAGCTTACGAGCATGCACTTGCTTTGGGAATCGACTACGAGAAAGACCGGCTCAAAATCATTTCCGACTTCATCTACGGAGCCAACCGCGAACGGTCGGGTGCCTATCGTGGGTCCGAGGAAATTCCAGCTGGAAATGATACGTGGGGATTTTACGTGATGCCCTCTTATAAAATTACTGACAAGCTCGAAGGTGTATTTCGCTACCAA